>JAYZQJ010000028.1:0-39315 GCA_036149055.1 Myxococcota bacterium
TGGCCCTCGTCTCCGTCCGTCCCCGCTCGGACACGATGGACATCATGCGTGGCCGACCCTCGCCACCTCGCCGATGCCCATCACGTGACCCGCGCGCACCTCCATCGAACGCCGTGCGCGGCAACACATCGCAGCCGCGGATCTCGACCGCTACGCGGGCATCCTGGGTCGGGTCGAGCAACTCGAGTCGTGCACTTGGACACCGAGTCACGCAGCGCCCCAGGCTCCTGACTTCCCGAAGCGCGTCGAGGGCCGATGGTGGACACTGCGCTCTCTGCGTCGAGCCACACGCGCTCGCGAGGACGATGAACGATGAGGTCAACAACCGCGCCCACCCCGTCACGACTGTTGGCATCATCGTGGCGGGGTCTCCCACTACGGCAGCTCCTGGTTTCGCGAGCCTCGGCAGCCCTCGGCGTCTGCCTGGCCTGGAGCCCCGAGCACGTTCGCCAGTCGGTCGTACCCGAGACGGCACGAACGGCTACTCCGTCGGCGGAGCTCGATGCCGGCCGCCGCCTTCGGCGAGCCCTGCGGCCGCGACATCACCGGCGCGAATGAACGGCTGCCCTCGGACGGCGAAGTCCGGGTCACCAGGAGACCCTGGTCTCGGACAACGGAGCGGGCGCCCGGTCCCCAGCGAGCATGCGCGCTCATAGAACTCCCAGATGGCTCCTCGGAGGAGGTGCTCGCCACGCGGATTCGCCCAGAAGGCATGTAGACGCCAGCTCCCGACGCGCTTGGATGGCCTGCTCCAGCTCGGGACCGCACGCGTCGTCGTCACCAGCGCGGCGAGGAGCGGGCTTCGAGACGCGAGCTGGGAGATCAAAACCTTCTTGCCGGCGACCCTGGTTCGGGTCTCGCTCCGCGCTGGTTCGGGTCTCGCTCCGCGACGCGGTGGGGGACGGAATGCGCGAAGCGCGGCGGAGCTCAGTAGGGACACTCGGACAGTCCGGCGAGAAACTCGGGGAGATCGTTGGCAAGAAGCCAACGGCCAGCGTCTGGGGGTCCTTCTTCGTCATCAAACAGCCTATGTATGACCCGTCCCGCCTCATCGAGACAGAGCAAGGCGGA
Organism: Myxococcota bacterium; assembly: GCA_036149055.1. GTDB lineage: Bacteria > Myxococcota_A > Polyangia > Polyangiales > Sandaracinaceae > JAVJQK01. Next base: position 1,072 of record JAYZQJ010000028.1, read on the forward strand.
GTTGCCGTCGTCGACGGCGAACGGCACCAAGGCCGCATCCCGAGTAGGATAACCACAGAATGCAGCGGTCTCCTGGATGGCACGATATGCCGAACGCACGCTCTCATACAGCACGACACTGTCGTCTACGCGCAAGAGCGCTCCTAACATGAACTCGTTCCCGAATATCTCTGAGTAGAAGTAGGACCGAGTGGGATAGCCACCTGCACATCTATGGAGCAAGCCCCGGAGCTCGACGGAGAATTCGATACCAAGCTCACGCTCGATCGCTGCCAAGTCGTCGTACGAAGCGCCCACCACTTCGAACCATTCGTTCCCGGCGTAGTTCGTGCCATCAGTCACGGAGTCTCCTCGACAGACGCCTAGTGGATCCTAGCGTACTAGACATGGAAGACGCATACGAAGCGCACACACATGTCCTCGTGTAGCTCCTCGATGAGGGGCGCACGAACGCAACACATCCTGTGCGCCTCGCACCCTCAGGGCGTACTCATGAGAGCGACGACGCTACGGGCACTGACCCAATAGCGCGAGCGCCGCGCCGGGCGGCGGCGCGCCCTCCCGCAACGCGCGCTGGAGCGCGGTCCGCGCCTCATGTGGGACGTCCAGCTCGCGGAGGGTGAGCACGCCGCGTCGCTTCCGGTTGGGCCGGAAGCGCGCCACCAGCGGCGGCTGCAGGCGGGCGTCGAGCGCCAGGACCCGCTCCCGACGCGCTTGGATGGCCTGATCCAGCTCGGGACCGCACGCGGTCGTCGTCACCAGCGCGGCGAGGAGCAAATTTCGAGACGCGAGCTGGGAGATCATGGCGGCGCGAGCCGGGGGCGAACATTCCCTCGATCGCGACCACCGCGCTCGGCGAGCGGTGGTGCGGCGGCCGGCCGAGTGACACGGCCCGCCCCTCGAGCGAGGGGCGGGCCGTGTCGCGATCGATGTCATCTCTTTCATGCCTCGAGCGGCGCCGGGTCGTCGGTGACGTCCGGGTCGTCGTCGCCCGGCATCGGCGGGACGGGGTCCTCCGGGTTGGGGGCGTCGGGGTCGTCCTCGACCCCCGGCGCCTCCGGCTCGTCGTCGCGGCCGCCGTTGGTGAGGCCGCGGCGGTGCCGGTCGAGGGGACCCATCGCGCGCTGGAACGCGGCGACGCTCTCCTCGTCGTCGGTCTCGACCCAGCCGACCATCGCGCGGCCGTAGGCGGCGATGGCCTCCGCGAGGGCGCTGATCTGCGTGGCGACCGCGCGGCTGTCGGGCGCGTCGATGACGGTGCCGCCCACGCCCAGCGCCTCGCCGAACGCCGCGTGCTGCGCGCGGATGAAGGGGAGGAAGGTCGGGCCGACGAGCTCGTCGATCTCGGCCTCGAGCCCCTGCTCCGCGATGCGGTGGAGGAGGTTGTCGCTGGTGGTGTAGAGCTCGGTGAACTCACCGGTGACGAACTTGGTGCCCTGCGGGAGCAGGCGGACGCGGAGCGACGCGGCGCGGGCCTGCGTCTCGCCGCTGCTGATGCGGATCAGGCCGTCGAGGCGCATGCGCCCCCCGACGTAGCCGCCGCCGAGGCGCGAGGCGATGCCCCGCAAGGCCGAGCCGGACGGTCTGAGCCGGCCCCGGGTGACGGCCTGGAGCTTCACGACCTCGTCGCGCACGACCCCGAGCGACTTGCGGGGCCGGGGCGCGTCGATGCCCTCGGCGGCGGTGATGAGCTGCATGCCCAGCACGATGCCGTCGGCGGCGCTGAAGCGAGTGGGCGCGACGTAGAGAGAGAAGTCGGAGATCGACATGGCGTGGCCTCTTCCATCGGGGCGTCGCCCCCGGACCCGACCCCATGTCAGCCCCCCAAGCGACGCGATGCCCCCTCCATCGAGGCCTCCGCCGGCCGGTTTCCTGGCGATCTTCAAAAAATCGCGCCCGCCCTGCGTTTTTTCGGCAAAGTCGCTGAAAAATTCGCGGAGACGCGCGTTTCAGCGCGGGAATCTCTGAAAAATCAGCGAGGCGAGGCGACCTCGCTCGAGAATCTCCGCAGATTCGCGCCGCAGGCCGAAACCCGGGCGCAGAATCCCAGAAAATCGGTGCGACTCTGCGTTCCAGCGGCTTCGAAGCTTCTCGAGTCGACGCGCGGCGCTGATTTTTTTCGGTTTCTCGTCCCGAAACGACGGCCATCGCGTTCTGAAATTCGATCGCGCAGCTGGAACGGCCCCCGCCCGCGCTGCGGGTTCGGCGCGGGAGTGGGATCGACCGGCGCCGGCGAGAAAGTTGGGGCGCGGGCGCTGGATCGCTCCGCGGCTCGCGTACTCGCGACATGGTAGTCTCGTTGCGTGTCGTGGGCGCCACGTATGACCGTCTCGAGTCCGACACGACGGCTCCTGCTCGCGTTCGCGCTGGCGGCGTGTGGCGCGCCAGATGGCCCTACGCTGGACTCACGAGGGCGGGCGACGCCCACCACGGCGCGGCCCCGCACGGTCTTCGACACCGCCGGCTCCGGGCTGAGCCTGGTCGGCGTCGCGGACGGCGTCGCGGTGCTCTGGGAGACGGTCGAGGTGGACCGCGCCCTCGGGGTGTGGAGGGACGACCTGATCGTCGTCGGGCTGGAGCGCGGCCTGATCCGTGCGCGCCGGGAGGGCGTCCCCTACCCGGCGAGCCGAGCTCCAGACACTCCGTCTTGCGCCACGAGGGGAGAGCCTCGCTGGGGGCGCGCGATGCCATCGAGCAGCCGGTGGTTGGGGTGCTACGGAGCGAGCTTCGAGGAGGACGTGCGGTATCGCGGGGGGCTGGCGGTCGAGACCCCGAACCGCGGAGCGCGAGCGCCGGACGCGTCGCGGCTCGATCTACTCGTCGAAGCCTCGGCGCAGCGGGACGCGGCGTTCACCGTTCGAGGCCCGAGACCGTCGGAGCCGGAGGAGGTCGACGCGACGCTGGTTCGCTGGCGCCGCGCCGACGACTCGCTCGACGCCTTCTCGCTCGAGCTGGACGGCTCGCCATTGCAGTTCCCGCGGGTCGTGGCGCGCGACGCGGACACGGTCGCGTTGCTGCCGCAGGGGCCGACCAGCGGGTCCCTCTGGCTGGTCTCGCTCCTGGGCGACGACGCCGTGGAGCGGCGGCTCTGGGCGGACCCAGCGCTGAGCGAGACGGCGCTCGACGCGAGGTGGGCGATGGGGGCGCTGCTCTACCTCCACGGGAATAGCGAGCGCACGTGCCTCGAGCGGCACGCGGCGGGGCGTACCGACACGCTGCTCTGCGTGGATGGGCTCTTCCCCGCCATCCGCGCGGTGGACGCGGACGGGTTCCTCCTGGCGAGCGCGGAGGGCGAGCACCGACGGTTCGATGGGTCGGGGCGAGAGCTGGAGCGGCTCCCGACCGAGCGCGGTCGGTTCCTCGACGTCTGGGGCGACGGGACGCTCGTCGTGGTCGACTCGTCCGGCGCGACGCTCACCTTCTGGAGATCGCGCGCGAGCCAGCTCTCCATCGCTGTTGGCGCGGTGGTGCTTGGGGCGGAGGCGAGGGACGACGCGCTGTTCGTCCTCCGAGAACGGAGCCGGTCGGACGGCTCCACGGTGCGAGAGCTGGTCGAGTACCCGCTCACGCTGGAGCTCCAGCCATGACCCATGTCCATGGGATGGACAGCTACGATCGCGCAGACCTCCGCGTCGACCCGTCGAACGGGCTGCGCTATCGCTGGCTCGACGGCGAGGAGGCTCCGCCGAGGAGCGCCGGCCTGCCGCCGTCAGTCGAGGTCGTAGGCGCAGCGGAAGCCGCGGCGCCACGATCGGCCCTCGGAGACGTCGACCGGGTCGTGTCCCATCACGTTCGCGTACGAGAGGAGGCCCGCGGCCTCTTCGGGGTAGACGGCCGCCCCCTCGGCGTCGACCTCGTACACGCCCGAGGCGTAGCCGAGCGGACCGGCCTCCACGTCGTTCGGGCTGAACCAGCTCACGCCGGCGACCAGGTGCCGCGGCGCGCAGGACGAGATGTCGGGGCGTATCCAGGGAGCGGTGTCGACGGCCAGCGCCTCGGGGCATCCGGCCACCAGCTCGGACGCGTTCCCGAGCAGGTCGTCGACGCCCTCCGGAGTGACGCCCCGCGGCTCGGCGCCGACGCGGCGCGTGCCCGCCGAGTCGCGGGGCTCGATGAAGACTTCGGGGCCGAAGAGCCTTCGCCGCCAGTCGGGCAGCTCGTCTTCCGTGCCCCAGGGAAACCGACGCTCGCCCGGGAGCGGTCCGACCAGCGCGCGGAGCCACTCCACGTACGTCGGCAGCCGGCCCCCGCGCGCGGCGCAGAACGCCGCCGCGTCCTCGATGGACACGCAGAGGACCGGGTGGTCTCCATAGCCCGGGCTCAGAGCGCCGCCCTCCCACGCGGTCCGCATCGGGAAGGACCCGCCTCCTTCACACGGACCGCAGATGATCAGCTCCGAGCTCCCGTCACAGGTCGGCGCGAGCGCTCCCCCCGACGAGACGAAGGCCGCGTATTCGTCGTTGGTGACCTCGTGCCGGTCGAGGCCGAAGGCGTCGAGGTAGACGGGGCGCCGCGGCAGGGGCGCGCCGGCCCCGGTCCGATGGATGTGCTCCGGAGGCGCCGTGCTCCACTGCGGCATCGAGAACCAGCCCCGCTCGAGGCACGCTCGGGAGGCCGGCAGCGACACGTCGTCGCAAGCCGGTCCCGTGGGCTCGACCGCCGGCAAGCTCGCGTCCGGCGCCGTCCCGGCGTCCCTCGGGCCTCCGCCGTCGTCTCTCGAGCACTCGCAGCCCGCACCGGCGAGCGTCAGCGCCGCGACCAGCAGCGCATGTTGCAGGAGCGAGCGGCTATGGGGTGTCGTGCACACCGCAGCAGAGAATCGCATCGCGGCTCCGTTCCCGGTGCTCAGACTGGCCCGTCCCTGAAGGCGAACCTGCAGGGGTTGCTCTCCGTCTCCAGGTTCCGAGCGACTCGACACTCCCGCGCTCTGCGATCTCGGGGTAGGCACCGGCGGAGTTCGTCGCCTACACCATCGAACTCCACGGTCAGACGTTCCTCATCGGGCGCACGAGGGAGCGCTCCGCTGCTGGGCCTGTGCAGCCGTATCGACGGCGCCTCATCCCAGCCGCTCCAGGCAGGCAGGACCGCGACACCAGTCGCGGGATGCATGGCATACGACTCGCCGCACCACACGTAGTCGAAAGCGTACGCGGCTCCCCGATCCCCGGGCATCGGGTCGCGCGAAGCCACCCCCTCGAAGTAGATGCGGTCCCGCCCCAAGCAGACCCGCCTGAAGAGCGGTGTCGGTACGGAGGAGGGACGCTCGACGACCTCGATGAACAGGCCTCGTTCACAGGGCTCGCGCGCGGCCGGCTCGCGCGGCGGTTGCCCGCCGCACGCGGACCCGAGCAGCGAGACGAGGGCGATGATGCAGGGAGGCGCGACTCCATGCAGGCTGACGAGACTCCGTGATCGCGCTCGATTCCGTCGAGGGGCGCTGTCTTCGGGGTCTTCTGAGGGTCCTTCGGTGGTGAGACTCATCGCTCTCGCCTGCACAGTGCCGCGCCGTCGCACCGTCGCATCCGGTGAGCCCTACATCCACCCTGAGAGGCATCGCGAGGGTGCAGGCCTCAGAAAGAAGACGAGCCCCCGACCGACGACGGGAGCAGGAGCCATCACGAGCTCACCTGCCGAGTGCGTTGGGGCCCCGTGGCGGAGCCGGGGCTCGAAGGAAGATCGTGAACGTGCATCGATGCCGCGGCCTGGGATTTGGGGATGGGGAAGATCGTCCCCTTGCTCAGCTAGCGTCCGAGCACGGCGCCCCCTGCATCTACCGCCAACATGCTTGTCAGAGACCCTGGTTCGGGTCTCGTTCTCGCTTCGTCGCCGCGGGGGCGGCGCGGGGGGGCAAGGCGACGGAGTGCGGGGGGCAGTGCGAGGGAGTACCCGGGACGGAAGGCGCGGGAAGGAGACGGAAAGCGCAAGCGCGGGGACGGGAAGCGCACGCGGGCGGCAATTAGGGGTCATACGTGCAGTAGTCGTCATACGTGCGAATCCCGAGCCGACGACTCCATTCCGTAACGTAGCGACGAGACTCCGGTCCCATCAAATCCAGGTATCTTCGCCCTGCCCGGGTCGGAGACTCTGCCTCAGCAGATGAGATGAGTGCCTCCAGAAAGCCAGTAGAGACGGCTGTCTTCTCATATTCATCTCCGTAAACAAGTAGGCCCTCCGCTTGGTCCATGATGTCGCGAAGCACCTCGACAGAAACCGACTGATCACGAGCAAGCTCCTGACCCAGGTCGCTTAGAGCAGATAGGAGCGGGGGCGAATCGGGCTGCCACTCATGCACCAGCGCGGTGTAGGCCCCCTCTAGCGAGGGAACCAGCCTCAGCATCGCCTGAACTATTGTGTGCATCTAGTCAAGCTCAGTTCCGGAAAGTGCGGGTCGTGTCCGGACCGAATGTCGCGAATGATGACTCAGCACAGCGAGCACTAGTTTCCGACCGGAACGCCTCCGAATCGGCCCTCCACGACGCCGTAGGGCGGGGCGTTGCCGTTGTAGACTCCCGAAGCCGCACCATCCCGAACGGTGAACTGCGCGTAACACTGGCCCCCATCCATCACGAGCGATCCGGATGTCCAGGCCTCGTCACTCCGGCAGTAGAACGCGACCTCCAGCCGTCCCTCCACGAAGCGGTATGGGCGATAGTATCTGCGGTAGTTTCTCGAGACCACCTGCCAGCCGGAGTCCCGATGCGAGTCCTCGATGAAGCGGCAGATGGCGAGCTCGGCTGCCGCCAAGGATCCCACCACCGACTCGGGTGAAGCAGACGGTACTTCGCCGCTCACGATTCCCAAGGTGGGCCCCCAGACGAGCAGCCCGCCGCCTCGCTCACGGCCCCACTCACCCGGATGCCAGATGGCGTGACTCATCTCCGGGCAGGAGCTCTCGACGACGCCCGAGGATGGCGTCCCATCCATCGGTGAGGGCATGCATCCCGCTGCGCACGCGCAAGACATCCATGCGTACACCCAGGCTCGCCGACCGCGATGGCGCCTCCGGGTCAGCGAGGCCACCACGCCACACTTTTACTTTCCATCGTCCGCCCCCCATCCGGGTGTCACCTTCGGGCCGCGCACCCGATGTAGCACGAGCGCCGTTTCACACTGGCCCGCCCCTGAAGGCGAACCTGCAGGGGTTGCTCTCCGTCTCCAGGTTCCGAGCGACTCTCCCGCGGTCTTCGATCCCGGGGGGTAGGCACCGGAGGAAGCGCTCCGCTGCCGGGGGCCGCGGCGCCGTCGTCACGGCTAGACCCCGGTTACGATCTGGGCAACGACGATGAACCATTCGAACAGCGCGAGAGCGAGGATGCTCGCGACGATGGAGGCCGAGGCGCGAATGCGTCCCGGTCGATCTCGGCCACTGAGCGCGCCTCGGAGTGCTGCGCCGTAGGCCAGCAGAAGAATGCCCCAGTTCAGCCCGATGAAGGCAGGCGCGCCGCGCCGAAGAAGGTGCGCGTAGGACGAAGTCTCCAGGGCGCCATGGAACTCGAGGTATGGCTGAGCCCGCCGCAGCGCGTGAGCCGCCTGCTGAAAGTAACTGGACGCGAGCAAGAGGAGAAAGCCGCCGAGCGCGAAGACCAGCGAGACCGCGAGGGCGCGCTTCGTTCTGAGAGCGAGGGGGCGTCCTTCGGTGGTGTGGCTCATCGCTCTCGCCGGTCCAGTGTCGCGCCGTCGCATCCAGTCAGCCCTACGTCCTGGTCAGCCGATTCCATTCCCGCCGGGCGTCGCCAGGGGCGCAGCCGCGACTGGCGCCGCGTACGACGCGAGCGCGACGGCGACTGCCGATGACGCGAGCGTCGTGAAGATCGGCCCTGGGCTCGAATCTTCAGAGGCGTCGGCGCCGGAGGAGGAGCAGGGCGAGGAGGGCGAGCCACCCGGGGTGCACCGCGCGGCGTCCGACGCGGCAGCCGCAGCCTCCACGCTCCTCCGGGGCGGGGCCCGCGTCGCGCTGGACGCCGCCGTCGACGACGCGCGCTCCGGCGTCGGTGGGCGTCCCCGCGTCGAGCGACGGGAGCCCGGCGTCCTCCGGGACGCACGCGTCCATCACGCAGCGTTGCCCCGGCGGGCAGCCCTCGGTGGCGCAGCCGGGGGCCGGGTAGAGGAAGCAGATGCCGGCGACGTCGTCGGGCTCGAGGGTGCGCTGGTTCTCGCCGGTGTAGCGGGGCCACATCGTCTCGGGCTCGCCGCCAGAGGCGCAGGCGGGCGCGCCGTCCTGGGCGCTCGGCTCGCAGGTGTGGAGCAGGCCGACGAAGTGGCCCGCCTCGTGGACGACGAGGCCCTGCACGTCGACCGGATCCGCCTCGCCCGTGCCGCCGTCGATCACCCAGCGGAAGTCGTCGGCGTTGAGCTCCATGTCGGACTCGTCGAAGGTCCAGCGGTCGCCGACGCGCAGGAGCTGGTTGGTGGTCACGCCGATGGTGAAGCCGGAGAAGCCGCGCGCGCGCCACGTGCCGTCCTCGACCCACTCCACCACGTTGCGGTCGTCGCCGTAGATCGCGGCCGTGCCCGCGAAGCCGCCGCCCTCGATCTCGAGGGCGCTGCAGGAGGGCCGCGTCCAGGTCAGGAACGCCTCGCGGGTCGCGCGCTCGACGTCGGCGAGGGCCAGCGCGCTCGGGCCGCGGAAGAGGGTGTAGCGCACCGGCAGCGGCTCGAAGGCGACGGGGCCGGTGATGCCGTTCCGCTGGTTGAACAGCGAGTCCTGCGAGGTGCGGTAGGCGCGCGCCGACCCCGGCCAGACGACCGCGAGCAGCGCCGCGAGCGCGAGCGCGCGGCTCGGAGCGAGCGACAGGAAGGCACGGACGGTCATCGGTCTCCCCTCGAAGCCGGGCGGAGCATGAGAGACCGCGGCGGCTCGCGCACGCCGAAAGCGTCAGCGCCCGGCGCGCACTCGGAGCGGCCCGCGGGTCCAGCGCGCCCAGCCGAAGACGGCGAGGGTGCCGACGGCGATGGCGACCAGGCCGGTCACGCCCGCCTCCGGCCCGAACGCGCCGCCGGTCAGCCACACCGGGCCGTGCACCTCGCGCACGAGCGACGCGCACCAGGCGAAGTCGTTGCCGCTCACCGGCATGCCGAAGACCGCCTGGTACCAGTTCCACGACAGGTGCAGCCCGAACGGCAGGGCGAGCTCGCCGGTGACCAGGTAGCCGCTCGCGAGGAAGAGGCCGGCGAGCGCGATGTTGCTGGTGCTGATCGGGGTCGCCTCCGGGTTGCCGGCGTGGGCGAGCCCGAAGATCAGGCTGGAGACCACCGTCGCGAGGACCCACGCGGTCGGCCGCGACCACCACCGCGCCTCGAAGCCCTCGGCCGCGTTGGTCAGCAGCGCGCCGCGGAAGAGGAGCTCCTCGTTGAAGGAGACGCCGGCGAAGATGAGGAGCGCGAGCGGGGTGAGCGCGGCCCGCGGCCAGCCCTCCCAGGTCGGCTCCGCGAGGCGCACGCTCGAGAGGCCGAAGGCGAGCTCCACCCCGAGGATGGCGGTGATGAGCGCGCCGCCGAGCGCGAAGCCGAAGGCGAGGTCGTTCACGTAGGAGCGCCGACGCAGCCGCAGGCCGAGGGCCGCGAGCGGGCGCCGGTCGAAGAAGCGGGAGCCGAGCGCGACCGCGCCGAGGATGGCGCCCGCCTGCCAGACCTCGAAGAGCGCGAACGCCACCGGGCCGAGCGCGGGGCCGAGCACCGGGCGCAAGAAGTAGTGCGCGATGCCGCCCGGCAGGACGAAGAGGACCGAGAGGATCGCGACGAGCGCGATGCGCCAGAGGGCGCGGAGGCGCCGCTCCTCGCGGTTGTAGAACGGGGTCAGCAGCCGGCGCACCCCCGGAGTCTCGCGCGAACCCGCGCTACCAGCCACCCGTGCCGGGCGGACCCTTGAACGGGCCGACCACCTGGCTCGTGATCCAGCCGCCGTAGAAGTCGCTCGACTGCGCCTTGGCCCGCTCCTCGCCGACCCACGCCTCGTCGACCCGGCTCGCGTAGAACGAGAGGTGGTCCTCGATGTCCTCGAAGCCGGCGGAGGGCTGGGCGTAGGACCAGGCGACGATCTGCTCCGGGTCGTCGGCCAGCGCCCAGTACTGCGCGGTGCCCTTGAACTCGCAGAAGCTGGTCTTGCCCGAGACGCACACCAGCCGCTGCATCGCGACGTCGCTGGCCGGGATGTAGTAGGTGGGCGGGTGGCTCGTCTCGAGCACCCGGTGCGCCCGCGCGCTCTCCGCGAGCACCTCGCCGCCGTGCACCACCTTCACGGTCTGCTCCACCGGCTCGACGCGCGGCGGACGCGGGTAGTCCCAGACCGACTCCTGACCGGGCCCTGGCTCGATTCGTTCCATGCCCCTCACATGGGTCCAGGACGGCCCGGGTCAAAAGTGGGGGTCAAAGGCGCGGTCAGAAGCTGGAGGGGCCGGAGGCGAGCTTGTTGAGCTCGTCCTGCACGATCATCATCGCGAACAGCCCGGTGAAGCCGTTGACCAGCGCCAGGGCGTGCAGGATGAGCACGAAGCCGGAGCGGTCCTCGTGGCGCTGGCCGCGCGCCTCGAAGAACTGATGCACCACCTGCGCGTTCCGGTACTGGACGTAGATGCCCCAGAGCCCGCAGCAGAGCAGCGTGACGATCAGGTCGAGCATCGGGTTGAGGTCCTCCCGGCCCGTCACCCGCTTCAGCTCGTCGGTCGTCGCGAACTGCCAGTAGAAGTAGTAGAGGCCGCACGTCACGAACGTGAGCACGGGCGGCACCCAGCTGTCCCGGCGCGTCATGGGGTCGAGCATGACGTCGCCGCGCGGGGATCGGCAAGCGGCGCGTAAGGGTGTCCCGGACTTGCGCGGCGTCCCGGCTTCCGGAATCTTCTCCGGGTCCAGGAGGCCCCACGTGCGCACTCGACTCTCATTGCTCGCCCTCACCCTCTGCCTCGCCGGCTGCGACGGAGGCGAGATCGACGGTCCGCTCCGGCCCGACACCGGCATGAGCCTCCCGGACGCGGGGCCCGGCGGGGGCGACACGACCTACCACGGCGACCTGCGCCCGATCCTCGCGGAGAACTGCGTCACCTGCCACACCGAGGGCGGGGTCGCGCCCTTCCCGCTCGAGACCTACGCGCAGGTGTCCGAGGTGGGCGAGCGCATGCGGGAGGTCACCCGCGACCGCATCATGCCGCCGTTCCTCGCCGACAACTCCGGCGAGTGCAACACCTGGTCGAACCACCGCGGGCTGACCGACGAGGAGATCGCGGTCTTCGACCAGTGGGTGGTCGACGGCAAGCTCGAGGGCGATCCGAGCACGCCCGAGCCGCCGCGCGCCGAGCTCCCGACGCTGCCCTCGGTGGACCTCACCCTCGAGACCCCGAGCTACGCGATCGACGAGGCCGGCGACGACGACTACCGCTGCTTCGTGGTGGAGACCGGGCTGACCGAGGACCAGTACGTCACCGGCTACGACGTGCACCCGGGCAACGCCCAGCGCGTGCACCACGTCATCGTCTACAACCCGGTCGACCCGAGCGCGGTGACGGCGGCCGAGGAGCTGGACATGGCCGACGGCGTCGCGGGCGACGGCTACCCCTGCTTCGGCGGGCCGCGCGTCGAGAACGCCCCCCCGATGGTGCTCTGGGCCCCGGGGGCGGGCGCGACCGCCTTCCCGCGCGGCACCGGCGTGCGGGTCAGCGCGGGCACGAAGCAGATCATCCAGGTCCACTACAACAACCTGGTGCCCGAGTCCCCCAACGAGGATCGCACCACCATCGATCTCTCGCTCCGGTCCAGCGCCAACCCGGCCTTCATCGCGCCCATCTGGGCCGCCGACCTCTATCTGCCCCCGCGCATGGAAGAGGTCGAAGCGTCGAACACCATCTCACTCCGCTCCATCCTGCCGGCCGCGGTGCGGGTGTGGGGCGCGTTCCCGCACATGCACACGCTCGGTCGCTCCCTCTCGGTGGAGATCCACCGCGGCGGCGGCGGTGAGCAGTGCCTCATCGACGTGCCGCGCTGGGACTTCAACTGGCAGCTCGCCTACTGGCTCGACGAGCCGATCACGATCACTCGCGAAGACTCGGCGACCATCACCTGCACCTACGACACGATGGAGCGGGATACGCTGACCGAATGGGGCGACGGCACGCAGGACGAGATGTGCCTGAACTTCGTGTACGTCACGCTCTGATCGCGCTCCGCGCCAGGGTGCTATAACCGGGCCCGTGAAGAAGGTCTGGGCGACGCTGCGGACGTTCGGCGTCCTGGTCGGGCTGTGGGTGATCCTCGCGGTGGTCGGCATCCTCACCGGCGCGGTGCCGATCGAAGGGCTGCGGCCGCAGGTGTCGCTCGGGGACGAGCCCGAGGAGCCGGCGGCCCCGGCGGACGCGGGGCTCGAGGTCGCCGAGACCGAAGGCGACGCGGGGGCGGAGGAGCTCGCCGCGGCGCCGGTGGACGCCGGCGTGGCCGAGGCGCCGGTGGTCGTGCAGGAGGCCGGCGAGGAGCCCGAGGCAGAGGCGGACGAGGCCACCGAGGCGACCCGCTGGGCGGTGTGCGCCGCCTCCGACGCCGAGCCGTCCCTGGCGATCGAGGACGTCTTCGGCGACGCCCGCCCCGAGGTGGTGGTGGGCTGCCCGAACGGCTGGCACGTGCTGGGGCTGACCTCGCGCGGGCCGCAGCGGATCGCGGTGTTCTCGGTGGGCCCGGCGCCGGCCGAGCAGCGCGCGCGGGTCGGCCAGGCCGCCTTCGGCGACGTCGACGGGGACTCGCACCTCGATCTGGTCCTGCCGCTGGCCCACGAGAGCGCGGCCGGCGCGACCCGCGGGGGTGGCCTCTGGTGGGTGCCCCGCGACGGCTTCGGCGGCATCCGCGAGCCGGCGGGGCTCGCCCCCATCGCCGCGGTCGAGGTCGCCATCGCGCCCCTCGACGCGTCGGCCGGCGCCGAGATCGTGGCGATGAACCGGACCAACGCGCTCGCCCAGCTGCCGAGCGAGGCCTGGGTGTTCGGCGGCGGCGCGGCCCCCGCTCGCACGGCGGCGCTGGTGCTCGGGCTCGGCGGCGCGAGCGTGCGCATCGGCGACCTCGACCGGGACGGCCAGTCCGACGTCGTGGCGCTCTCGCGCGGCCGGGTCGACCTGCACTTCGGCGACGGGACCGGCTTCCCCCGGAGCCACCGCTTCGACCTGGCGGGCGCGCGCGAGATCGCGCTCGGCGACGTGGACGGCGACGGCGGCGGGGACCTGGTGGTGCTCGGCGACGGCCTCCGCTGGATCCGGGCCGGCTCGCTCGAGGGCATGGAGCCCCGCGGCGTCGACGGCGTGCCGGCCACCCTGCGCGGGCTGCAGGTGCTGGACGTGAGCGGCGACGGCAAGGTCGACCTGGTCGGCTGGGATCACCCGCGGCTCGTGGTGCTCGAGCACACCGGCGAGGTCGACTTCGTGCCGCGCGACGCGCTCACCCTCGAAGGCGGGCCGTTCGGCCCCCGGCGGCATCGGGTGGTGGACCTGGATCGCGACGGCGCCCACGACGACGTGGCGATGCTCGGGAGCACCGCCGACGAGGGCGCGGCGCTCGAGCTCCTGCTGGTGACCGACGCGCTCGAGGGCGCGGCCATCACCCCGGCCGGCGAGCCCCGCGACGTGCCCAACGCGCCGCTGGTGCTGCGCGCCCACTTGAACTGACCCGCGCCGGGTCGGCGCAGCGGGGGCGAAGTGCCCCGACCGGCGGACGCCCCCTCCGAGGAAACCGGCCGCCGCGGCATGGCACGTGGGCTGCTTCGTCCTCGTGACTCGCGCCCCCACGGGAGACCTGCTCGCCCCCCTCCACGCGGCCCTCGAGGCGATGGCCTCGGCCGGCGACGAGCCCGCGCGGCTGCCCCCGCTCGGGCCGCTCGAGGCGCTGTTCTCGGCCCTCGGCGCCTCGCCCGATCCCGACGCCGCCGCCACCGCGATCGCCGACCGGCTCGACGCCGACGCGGCGCTCCGGGAGGGGGCCCGGGGTTACGTGGCTCGGCTCTGTCGCTCGGTGCGCACCTGGGCCGCGCTCGCCGATCTCGGGCTGCTGCCGGCCCACGGCCTGGTCGCCGAGATGCAAGACCGGCTGACCGCGAAGATCCTGCCCTCGCACCGGCCGCCGCACGATCTGGTGGAGGTCCTCGACGAGGTCAGCGACGGACGGGGGGCCGCGTCGTGGGCCGAGCGGGTCTCGGACGACGCCTTCATCCGCCTCTGCCGGGCGCTGATGCCCGAGGACGAGGGGGCGCGCGCCGCGCTCGTGCACGGGGCCTTGCGCGCCATCGAGCTGACGTCGCATCGCCTGGCGGCGGTGGGGGAGGAGCCGCACCTCGCGCTCTTCGCCGAGGACGCGGGCGATCACGAGTCGCCCTTCCTCGCCCAGGCCGAGGAGGTGGTGCGCTTCACCACCGCCCGCCGCGCGAGCGCCCCCGCCGATCCCGCCCACGCGTTCGTGCTGCTCCGGCAGTGCGAGGATCAGGCGGCCCGCATCGAGCGGCGCATCCCCCAGAGCGGCGCGACGATCCGGCTCACCTACGAGCTCGGCCGGATGCACGACCTGCTCGGGCGGCTGCGGCTGCTGCTGACGACCCTCTCCCCCGACCCCGAGGTCGCCTGGCCGGCCCGCGCGACGCTGACGCGGCAGCTCCTGAAGGCGCGCGTGGAGTCGCAGCGGGTGATGCCGGCGGTGCGGCGCGGTCTGCACCTGGTCGCGGCCGAGATCGTCTCCCACGCCGGGCGCGCGGGCGGCTCGTACATCACGCGGACCCGCGGCGAGTACGCCCGCATGTGGAGGGCGGCCGCCGGCGCCGGCTCGCTGGTGGCGCTCGCCGCGGTGTTCAAGGTCGGCCTCGGCGCGCTCCACGCGCCGCTGGTGATCGAGGCGTTCCTCTTCAGCCTCAACTACGCCGCCGCCTTCGTGGCCGTGCAGATGCTCGGCTTCACCATCGCCACCAAGCAGCCGTCGATGACCGCGGCCGCGCTCTCCGAGAACGTCGACGAGGATCAGTCCCGCCTGGTCGAGACCATCGTCTGCCTCTCGCGCAGCCAGCTCGCCGCCATCCTCGGCAACGTGCTCGTCGCCTTCCCGACCGCGTTCCTGCTGTCCTGGCTGCTGTCGTTCCTCTTCGGGCACCCGGTCGCCGACCCCACCAAGGCGGCCGCCCTGGTGCACGACCTCCACCCCCTCGAGAGCGGCGCCATCCCGCACGCCGCGCTCACCGGGGTGTGGCTCTCGCTCTCCGGGATCGTCGCCGGCTACGTGTCCAACTCGGTGATCGCGCGGCACGTCCCGGCCCGGATCGCGCGCAGCCGCCCGCTCGGGCGCTGGCTGGGGGAGCGTCGTCGCGCGCGGCTGGCCGAGCTGACCGGATCGCGGGCCGGGGCGACGACCGGCAGCGTCGTCCTCGGCGTGCTGCTCGGCAGCACCGGCATGGTGGGCATCGCGCTCGGGCTGCCGCTCGAGATCCGACACGTCTCGTTCGCGAGCGCCAACCTCGGCCTCGCCCTCCACGCGCTCGGGCCCAGCGGCGTGGCCCTCGGCTGGAGCCTCGCCGGCATCGCGGCGATCGGCGCGACGAACCTGGTGGTCAGCTTCTTCCTCAGCCTGGTGCTCGCGATGCGGGCGCGCGGCCGGGGCTTCCGGGATCTGCCGTCGCTGGGCCGGCTGCTGCTCCGGGCGCTGGTCCGGGATCTCCCCGGCTGGTTCCTGCCGGTGGGCCGTACCGCGCGGGTCTCGTCGCCGCCCCCGCCGATCAGCCGTACGGGGGGATCTCGAGTGAGCGTGCCGTGAAGCCGTCCTTCACGTAGGGCCAGACCACGCGGTGGAAGTTGGTCTTCGCGCCGGCGCGCGAGAAGTACTCGTAGTAGCCGAGCACCACGCGGCTCAGGAAGATGAAGTGACGCTGGGCGGGCGGCGGGCGGCGGCGGGTGAGGAAGTGCATCACCAGCTCGCGGCCGGCCGAGACGTAGTCGAAGTCGCGGAAGTCGAAGACCTCGTCCACGCGCACGCCGGCCGAGAAGTACTCGGCGATCTTCAGCATGTCCTCGTACTCGTCGTCGCTGTCCCGGTCCTCCATCAGCTCGAGGGCCACGAAGCTCTCCCGCAGCCGCGCCTCGTCGCCGTCGATGCTCGCGTGCATCATCTCGGCGAAGGCGCGCATGAAGGGCTCCTCGAAGATCTTCACGCAGCCGTAGTCGAGGATGCCGAGGCGGCCGTCGGCGAGGATCTTGAAGTTGCCGGGGTGCGGGTCGGCGTGCAGCAGGCCGCCGCGGAAGAACTGGTGCCAGAAGGCGTGGCTCAGCTGCGAGACCACCCGGGCGCGGACCGCCTCGTCCTCGTGCGCGAGCCCCCAGTCGAGGTCCTCGCCCTCGAGCCAGTCGTAGGTGACGACCCGCAGCCCCGAGTGCGAGTCGTGCACGCGCGGCACCACGATCTCCGGGTCGCCGGCGAAGAGCCGGCCGAGGAGCTTCGCGTTGAAGGCCTCCCGGCAGTAGTCGGTCTCCTGCACCAGGTGCTCGGCGAGCTCGTCCGAGATGGGCGTGATGTCGAAGCGGGTCTGGCCGAGCAGGTCGGCCACCAGCTTCTTCACCATCTTGCTGCCGAGCTGGATGTTCGCGAGGTCGCCCTCGACGCTCTCCTCGGCGCCGGGGTACTGCACCTTGACGGCCACCTCGGTGCCGTCCGGCAGCACGCCCTTGTGCACCTGGCCGAGCGACGCGGCCGCGACCGCCTCCTCGGTGAAGTCGGCGAAGATCGACTCGGGCGGCTCCCCGAGGTCGTCCATCAGCACGTCGCGAATGGTCGCGTAGGACATCGGCGGCGCCGACGACTGGAGCGTCTTGAGGATGCCGCCGTACTCGTCGGGGAGCGCCTCGCCGTGGGTCGACAGCAGCTGCCCGATCTTCATCAGCGGGCCGCGCAGCTGGGCCATGGTGCTGGCGATGCGCCTGGCGTTCTCGACGTGGCGCTGGCCGCTCGTCTCGTCGCTCTCCTTGCGGAACGCCCCCGCGATCTTGCCCCCCAGGTAGCTCGATCCGACCCGGCCGCTCAGCAGGCCCATCTTCAACGTGCGGGCGAGGCGGCCGGGGATTCGCTCTTTGTCCTTGGCCATGGGGGCCCGAAAACCTAGCACCGCTCGCACGTCTCGCATGCCCCTGGGAAACGTCGCCGCGCCTGTCATGTTGAGGGCGTGCCCGAGACGGTCCGCGACGCGCTCGCCCGCTACCACGCCGAGAACGGCTTCACCGGCGACGCGATGACCGGCGAGACGGTCCAGGTGCGCGTGCTCGGCCAGACCCTGGACTTCCCGAGCCCCGCCTTCCAGCGGCCGCTGCTCGCCCGCCACGATCTGCACCACGTGTTGACGGGCTACGGCACCGATCTGCGCGGCGAGGCCGAGATGGGCGCCTGGGAGCTCGGCGCGGGCCCCGGCCACTGGTTCGTCTGGGTCAACGACCTCGGCGCGCTCGCGCTCGGCGTGCTCTGCCCGCTGCGGACGGCCCGGGCCTTCGCGCGGGGGCTGCGGTGCCGCTCGCTCTATCGCGACGACACCTCCTACGAGGCGCTGCTCGAGATGGAGACCGAGGCGCTCCGGGCCCGGCTCGGTCTCCGGCGCTGACGACCTGCGGCGGGCGTGCCACCCTCCCGGGCCGTGCGACCCGCGCTCATCGCCTTCGGGCTGCTGCTCTCGGCCTGCGCCGACGAGCCCGCCCCCGAGCCCGCCCCCGAGCCGACACCTGCGGAGCCGGAGGGTCAGCGGCTCGGCGTGCCGCCCGCGCTGCTCGCCCGGGCCCGGGAGGAGGCGAGCGGGCTCTCGCACCTGACGCCGGCGCTCCAGGCGCGCGCCCTCGAGGGCCGGATCCCGGCCGCCCAGCCGGGCTACGGCGCGCTCCGCCGCGATCCCGCCGCGCACGCCGAGGCCCGGGTCGCCCTCGAGGGGCGGGTGGGCCTGGCGCGCCCCGCCGGCGAGCACCTCTGGATCGTGGCGCTGATGCTGCGGCGGGACGGCGAGCGCTGGGTCGACCCGATCTACGTGCTGAGCGTGGTCCCGCCGCCGGACGAGGGCGCGGTGGCGCGGGCGTACGGCTGGGTCGTCGGCGAGCGCACCATCGGCCGCCACGCCCTGCCGCTCGTGCTCGCCTACGCGGTCGTGCCCGCCGCGTGATCGGCGAGGAGCTGGAGCAGCGCGTCGAGGTCGACCGGCTTCACCAGGTGATGGTCGAAGCCGGCCGCGGCGCTCCGATCGCGGTCCTGCTGCTGCCCGTAGCCGGTCACCGCGACCAGGAGCGCGGCCGGGTGTCGCTCGCGGATCCGGGTCGCGAGCTCGAGCCCGTCCATGACCGGGAGCCCGAGATCCAGCAGCGCGACGTCCGGTGACTCCCGCCTCGCCAGCTCGAGCGCGCTCGGCCCGTCGTAGGCCACGGTGGCCTCGTGGCCGCGGCGGCGCAGAGCGCGCTGGAGCAGGAACGCGGCGTCCTCGTTGTCGTCGACGACCAGGACGCGCAGCGCGCGCGGCGGGTGGGTCCGGCGGGTCTCCTCGGTCGCCGCGTGGGCGGGGGCCTCGACCCGCGGGAAGGTCACCACCGCGGTGGTCCCGCGCCCGAGCCCGTCGCTCGAGAGCTCGACCTCGCCCTCCATCGCCTCGACCAGGTGGCGCACGATGGTCAGGCCGAGCCCGAGGCCGCCGTCGGCCCGGTCGAACGACCGGCTGCGCTGCACGAACGCCTCGAAGAGCTCGGGGAGCAGCTCGGGGGCGATGCCCTCGCCGTCGTCGATCACCCGGAGCACCGCGCGGTCGCCCTCGGCCCGCGCCTCGACGCGAATGCGGCCGCCCTTCGGCGTGTACGCCTCGACGCGAATGCGGCCGCCCTTCGGCGTGTACTTCGCGGCGTTGGTCAGGAGGTTGGTCGCGATCTGCGCGAGCCGATGCTCGTCGCCGCGCACCCAGACGTCCGCCTCGAGGTCGCGCACGAGGTGGTGGGCGCGCGCCTCGAGCAGCGGGCTCGAGAGCTCGATCGCGCGGTCCACCACCGCGTCGAGCCGCACCGACCGGAGCTCCATCGTCAGGGTGCCCCGGGTGATGCGCGAGATGTCGAGCAGGTCGTCGACCAGCCGGCTCATGTGGTCGACCTGGCGGCGGAGGATGCGGCGCTCGTCCTCGAAGCCGGCGGGCCTCAGGTCCATCAGATCGAGCGCGGTGCGCATCGGCGCGAGCGGGTTTCGGAGCTCGTGCCCGAGCATCGCGAGGAAGTCGTCCTTGACCCGGCTCGCCGCGGTCGCCCGGTCCCGCTCCGCCCGCAGCGCGTCGAGCAGCATGTGCGTCTCGACCGAGACCGACGCCATGTGGGCCAGCGAGACGAGGAGGTCCTCGTCCGACGGGTCGAACGCCTCGCCGTCGAGCTTGTCCGAGAGCTGGATCAGCCCGAGGTTCTGGCCCTCGCGATCGACCAGCGGCGCGGCCAGCCAGCCCCGCATCGGCGGGTGCGCCTCGGCGTGCGCGCCGAAGCCCCGCCAGCGCGGGTGCGCCTCGAGCTCCGCCTGGGTCATGCGCACGGTGCGGTTCTCCTCGCAGACCAGCGCGTAGATGCCCGAGCCGTCGGGCGGCGTGTCGTAGTCGCGCCAGGCGGCGTAGCGATCCGAGAGCGAGACCGCGGTGATCGCCTGGGCCCAGTTCTGGTCGCGGGTCATGGAGGTGACCGCCTGGTGGGCCCCGATCGCGTGGCGCGCGGCGTCGGTGATGATCTGCAGGGCCTCGTCCAGGGTGCGCGCCGAGGTCATGGCGACCGCCGCCTCCGCGAGCGCCCGCTGGCTGCGAGAGCGCTGCTCCTCGAGGCGCCGCTGCGCGCGCAGGTCGAGCACGTAGCAGATGATGTTCTGGTTCCCGTCGCCCAGGTGCGCGCCGCCGAGGAGGATCGGCACCCGGGTGCCGTCCTTCGCGACGTACTCCTTCTCGTACGGGGTGAACTTGCCCGTCGCGTTCAGCGCCTCGAGCGCGGCGTCGTCGAGCGCCTCGTACTCGGGGGGCGTCAGAGCTCGCCATCGGAGCGCCCCGGCCTCCAGCTCGGCGCGGCTGTAGCCGACGAGCTGGAGGAAGGCCTCGTTGGCGTCGACGATCTGGCCCTGGTGGGTGGCGAGGATGAGCGGCGCCATCTGGGTCTCGAAGAGGCCACGGAAGCGCTGCTCGGCGTCGCGCGCCTCGGTGGTCAGGAGCGCGTTGTCGAGCGCGAACGAGGCGCGGCGGGTCAGCTCGCGCGCCATGTCCACGTCGGCCTCGGTGAAGCGCCGCGGGCCCTCGCTCGCGAACGTGCACAGGGCGACCACCCGGCTCCCCTGCACCAGCGGCGTGATGATGACCGAGCCGAGGTCGAGCGCGCGGAGCGCGGCCAGGTGGTCCTCGTCCCGCGCCGCGTGCGCGAGCCACGCGTCCGGGATCTCCGCCGCGAAGAACGCCTCCCCGGTCTCCACCACCCGGCGGGCGTTGGGGCTGCGATCGAGGGTCGGGGGCCAGCGCCGCCACATGTCCCAGGCGTGCGCCTCCTGGCTGGGATCCGCGTGCACGATGACGACGCGGGAGAGCTGCTCGCCCTGCACCCGATCGATGGCGCACCAGTCGGCCACCTCCGGCACCGCCAGCCCGGCGATCTGGGGCAGGACCACCTCGAGGGCCGCGGTCTCGGCGAAGACCTCCGACACCCGGCCGAGGAAGCGCTCGCGCCGGACCGCCTCCTTCACGAGGTGCGCGTCGGTGACGTCGCGGAGGAGCGCGCAGGTGACGTCCTCGAGCCGGACGAAGCGCACCTCGAGCACCCGGTCACCTCGCCACAGCTGCACCTCCCCGCCCTCACCGGGCGCCCACGCGCCGCGCAGCAGGTCGGCCAGGGGAGCGCCCTCGGCGACGTCTCCGAGCAGCGCCCGCGCGGCCGGGTTCGCGCCGCGCACGCACCCCTCCCCGTCGGCCCAGACCACCCCCTCGTGCAGGGCGTCCAGGGCCGCGGCCAGGGCCATCGGGCGGTGGGTCGTAGGCGGACAAAGCGCCGAGGGGCAGCTAGCCCCCGCCCGGCGGCCACAAGCGCCTGTCTCAATAATTGGAGGGCAAGTTACCGAGCGCCTCGGCCAGGTCGGGCGGGAGGTTCCCGAGGCCGGGGCGGGGGGCGTCGCCACGCATGTCCCGCTCCGAGGCCGCCTGGGCCTGGCGGAAGGCGTTCGAGTCGGGCCGGAAGAAGGCGAGGGAGAGCTGGTTGCCGAGGCCGTCGAACGCGCGGTTGCCCATCACCGAGTAGACGAGGCCGTCCTGGTAGGCGCTGTCGCCGTTGGGGTCGAATCCGAGCCGATCGTAGCTGGTGACGGTGAAGTGCTCGGGCGGCTCCACGCTGGTGTCGATGCCCCAGGTCTCGCCCGAGTCGGGGATGCGCATCTGGATGTGGAAGTCGACGTGCACCCCGACGAAGCCCCGGCTCGACGAGTCGCTCGTGTAGACCGCGCCGCTCGGGCGGATCGTGTAGCTGACGTCGAAGGTCGGCTCGGCGATCGCCTCCGCCTGCTGCGCGGGCCCGATGCGGCCGGCGTGACTCAGCTGCATCACGTCCTCCGGGAAGATCGGCGCGAAGCCGCGCTGCAGGGTCGTGGTGATGCCGTTCTCCCGGCGCTCGCTCCGCTCGGGCGTGAAGTGCGGCGCGACGGGCGCGATCCCGCCGGTGACGCCCTGCACCTCGCCGAGCAGATCGTTGTTCTGGTCGATGATCGCGAGCGACTCGGCGCTCGGGGCGAAGAAGCGCACCCGCACCGGCGGCGAGTCGTGCGCCTCGAGCCAGTCCAGGAGGCGCCCCATGAAGGTCGGCATGCGGGGATCGCCGGTGGCCGCCTGGGCGAGGAAGTCTCGCCGCACCTGGGCGAAGCGCTCGTGGATCGCGGCGCGCGCCTCGTCCACCCGGGCGCTGCCGGGGTGCTCGCGCACGAAGTCGCGCAGGGCCGAGACGGTGCCCTCGCGCTGGGCCTCGGCGAAGGCCGCCTCGGGGAGGTGCTGGTCCTCGACCTCCCGGGCGTGCCGGCCGCCGGCGCGGAGGTAGGCGTTCAGGGCCCAGGTCGTGTTCAGGTCGCGGGCGCGGGCGAAGGCGGCCTCGTCGGAGGCCAGGTTGCGCACGAACCAGGTCGGCGCCGCGAAGACCATGGCGGCCGCGCCGAGGAGCGCCGCGCGCTGCATGAGCGGGTGGATCGGGCGGGCGAGGACCGGGCCGTCGGCGTGGGCCGCGGCCTGCTTCGCGGCGGCGGGATCGTTCCAGAGCGGGGCCACGCGCGCGTCGAAGAAGAGGTCCATCGCGGCGAGCATCTCGAGGTCCTGGTGCTGCACCGCCTCCGAGATGCGCTGCTGCGAGAAGTGCAGCTCGTCCATGATCTGCTCGGCGAGCTCCTTGCCGCGCACCGAGAAGAATTCCTTGCCCCAGCCCTCGAAGACGAAGGTGAGGTCGGTCGCCTGGTAGACGCCGTTGACGTGCCGGTGCACGCCGTCGAGCTTCCGCAGGCGGCCCATCGGCACGACGGTGAGGGTCTCCGAGTCGGCGATGACCAGGTCGGTCGGGAAGACGTAGCGACCGCGCTCGAAGGGCAGCGCGCGGGAGAGCGCGGCGGTCCGCGTCGCCCGCAGGAGGCTCCAGACGACGAGGAAGAAGGCGACCGCGTAGCCGGCGATGAACCCCCAGTGCTGCGGGTGGTCGCCGGGGCTGCCGAACTCGACGATGGCGAGGCCGAGCGCGGCCGCGACGCCGAGGCAGGCGAGCAGCGCCCAGCCGACGACCGCGCCCCCGGCGGAGGCCTTCTGCGCGAGGATTGGCCGAGGGCTCGTCTTGCCGACGATGGCGTCGATCACCCGCTGACGGGTGCGCGGGTCGAGCGCGTTGAAGGGGATCTGGCGGTAGGGCGGGCTGGCGGGCTGGGTCATCGGCGGCTCCGGTCTCGTGCCCCGATGTTCGTGCGCGCTCGCTCGATCTTCCCTCCGTGGCAGACTCGGGCCCATGGCGGTCCCCACCCTCGGCGGCGCTCAGCTCTGGGCCGATCGGCGCTGGCGCGCGGGCTGGCGAGTGCAGCAGAACGTACTCACCGGCCACCACCGGCTCCTCGATCCCGGCGACCGACGGCACGCCTTCGGGAGCCTCGAGCGGTGCGCCGAGGGGCTCGCGGGGCTGCCGAGCGGGCCCGAGCGGCTGACGATCCTGCTGCACGGCCTCGGGCGCACCCGCCGCTCGCTCCGGGGCATGGCGGACGCGCTCGAGGAGGCCGGCCACCCGGTCGCGCTGCTGGACTACCCCAGCACCCGGCGCCCGATCGAGGACCACGTCGCGCAGGTGAGCGAGCTGATCGCGCACCTCGACGGAGTGCGCCGCCTCCGGTTCGTCACCCACTCGCTCGGCGGCATCGTGGCCCGCGGGGTGCTCGCGCGGCTGCCCGAGGGCGTGGAGGCGGAGCGCGTGGTGATGCTGGCGCCCCCGAGCACCGGCGCCTCGCTCGCGAGGATCCTGCACGCGCAGCTCGGCCTGCTCTTCGGCGCGGTCATGGGCCCGGCGGGGGCGCAGCTGGCGAAGGGCCCCCCGGTGCCGCGCCCGGAGGTGCCCTTCCTGGTGGTCGCGGGAGGCAACGGCGGCGAAGGTCACAACCCCCTGCTCGAGGGCGACGACGACGGCATCGTGACCGTCGAGGAGGCCCGCCTCGAGGGCATGCGCGAGCACCTCGTGGTCGACGCGATCCACACCTTCGTGATGGATCACCCCGAGGCGCGGGCGGCCACGCTGCGCTTTCTCGCGTAGCCGATCACGGTGTCTTCATTCGGGGAGGCGGGCGAGGAGGGCCTCGAGGTGCTCGCGCTCCTCGGCGCGCATGCGCTCGTTCAGGGCCGCCTGCACCGCGGCGCGCGCCTCGGCCCCGAACGCGTCGCGCACGACGTCGCCGGCTTCGGTCTCGAGGCTGTTGCTCCGGACCATCTCGAGCAGGTCGGGCAAGAGCTGCGGGTAGCCGCGCACGCTCTCGTCGAGCTCGAGCGCGGTCTGGTACTCGGGCAGCGCGCGGCTGAGCCAGCGAGCCCGGGTGTAGAGGTGCGCGAGCACCAGGTGCGGCCGCGGGTCGTCCGGGTGCTCGCTCTGGTAGCGGCTGATGTCGCTGAGCAGCTGGCGCGAGGGGCGGTTGCCGCGCCGCACCGCCTCGGCCCGACGCTTCAAGTCCCCGAGCGCCTCGGGCACGTCCGCGGCGAAGGGATCGCGGGCGAGCGGCCGGGTCGGCGCGGCGGGCGCCGGGGGCGGGAGCGGCTCGGGCGTCACGTCCGGCGCCGGCGGCGGCGGCTCGACCTCGTCGGAGGACAGCGCGTCGCTCGCCCACCAGATCACCGCGCCCACCAGGCCCGCGAGCAGCAGCGCGCCGCAGCCGAGCCCGGTCATCAGGGGGAGCCGCGACTGCGGCAGGTGCACGCTGCCGCCGGCCGACGGCGCGACGACCTCGTTCTGCTCCGCGAGCGCGCGGGGCGTGCCGGCGGCGGTCGGCGCCGAGACCGCGGGGGCCTGGGTCGGGGCCACGCCGCTCACCGGCCCGGTCGGCGCGGGCCGCGGTCCGACCCGTCGCACCGCGTCCGGCGGCAGCGCGTCGAGCGCGTCGAGCATCTCCTTGGCGCTCTGGAAGCGCTCCGGGGCGCTCTTGGCGAGCGCGCGCTGCACCAGCCGCTCCATGCGCTCGTCGATCGCCAGCCCGGTGTCCACGTCGCCCATGCGCGGCGGCGGGCTGAGCAGGTGCGCCTTGAGCACCTGACCGGGATCGTTGCTCTCGAACACCCGCCGGCCGGTCAGCGCCTCGAAGAGCACGCATCCCATCGCGTACACGTCGGCGCGCGCGTCCGCCTCCATGCCCGACGCCTGCTCCGGGGCCATGTAGGCCGGCGTGCCGAGCAGCGCGCCCTGCTGGGTGAGCTTGGGAGAGCTCTTGGCCGCGTCGCCCACGAAGCGCGCGAGGCCGAAGTCGAGCACCTCCACGTGATCGGTGCCGTCGCCCATCGCGCGCACGAAGACGTTGTGCGGCTTGAGGTCGCGGTGCACGAGGCCCTGGGCGTGGGCGTAGTCGAGCGCGCGCAGGGTCTGCCGCACGATGTCGAGGACCCGGCCGGGATCGAGCGGCGCCTGGTGCACGAGCCCGGCGAGGTCGGTGCCCTCGAGCAGCTCCATGACCAGGTAGGGCATGTCGCCCTCGACGCCGAAGTCGGTGACGGTGACGATGTTCGGGTGCGAGAGCGCGGCCAGCGCCTTGGCCTCACGCTCGAAGCGCTGCTTGAGCACGGGGATGCTCTCGTACTGCGCGAGCAGCACCTTGAGCGCGACCGCGCGGCCCAGGGTCTCGTGCCGCGCCCGGTAGACGCGGCCGATCCCGCCTTCACCGAGGGGGGCCTCGATGCGGTACCGCTCCGCGATCGTCGTACCGATCAGCGGGTCCGTGGGGGCCGCCTCGCTCATCGCGCCGAAGGGTACCCCGCCTGAGCCCGTTTCAGGGAACGACGATGTCGATCGGTGGGCGCCCGGCGCGCCGCACCTTACAGTCCCGGGCATGCAGCTCTCGATGGCCCCCACCGAGGCGGTGAAGGCGCGACGCGCACGCCTGGCCGCCCGGCTCGACGGAACCCGCGCGCTGATCGCCGCCGGTGAGCCGAGCCCGCGCAACTACCCCGCCGCGACCTACCCCTTCCGCGCGTCGAGCCACTTCCTCTACCTGGTCGGCCTGCCGATCGCGCGGGCCATGCTGGTGGTGGAGGGCGGCGAGAGCACCGTCTACGTGCCGCCGCACGATCCCGCCGACGCCCTCTGGCACGGCGCGCTGCCCTCCTACGCCGAGCTCGCGGCCGCGGTCGGCTGCCCGGTGAGGCCGCTGACGGAGCTCCCCGCGCTCGAAGGCGCCGGCGCCGTGCCGTGCGTCGACGCCCGGGGCCGCGCCGCCCAGGAGCGCGCGCTCGGCCGTCCGCTCTCGACCCCGACCGAGGCGGACGAGCGCGTGATCGACGCGATGATCGCGCTCCGTCTCGTGCACGACGCGGCGGCGATCGAGGGCCTGCGCGAGGCGGCCGAGGCGACGAAGGCCGCTCACCTCGCCGGGATGAAGGCCACCCGCCCCGGGATCCGCGAGGCCGAGGTCCGCGCCGCGATGGTGCACGAATTCGCCCGCCGGGACATGACCGAGGCCTACGGCCCGATCGTCACCGTGCACGGCGAGGTGCTGCACAACGACGTCTACCACCACGAGCTGGCGGATGGCGATCTCCTGCTCGCCGACGTCGGCGCCGAGTCGACCGGCGGCTGGGCCGGCGACGTGACCCGGACCTGGCCGGTCAGCGGCGCGCTCAGCGGCACCCAGCGCACCATCTACGACCTCGTGCTCGCCGCCCAGGAGGCCGCGATCGCGAAGGTCGCGCCCGGCGTGCGCTACCGCGACGTGCACCTCGCGGCGTGCCGCACCCTCGCGCTCGGGCTGGTGGAGCTCGGCGTGCTGCGCGGCGACCCCGACGAGCTCGTCGCGGACGGCGTGCACGCGCTCTTCTTCCCCCACGGCGTCGGGCACCTCATCGGCCTCGACGTGCACGACATGGAGGACCTCGGCGATCGCGCGGGCTACGCGCCCGGCCGGCGCCGGAGCGAGCAGTTCGGCCTCTCCTACCTGCGGCTCGACCGCGACCTCGAGGTCGGCATGGCCGTGACCATCGAGCCCGGCTTCTACCAGGTGCCCGCCATCCTCGAGGACGCGCGCCTCACCGCCGTCGCCGGCGACCGGCTCGACCGGGACGCGCTCGCCCGCTTCGCCGACGTGCGCGGCGTCCGGATCGAAGACGACGTGCTGGTGACCGAGACCGGCAGCGAGGTGCTCACCGAGGGCATCCCCAAGCGCGCCGTCGACGTCGAGGCGGCGGTCGGCTGAGCGGGCGCTATTCTCCGGGCGAGATGCGCTTCGGCCTCCTCCAGATGGCGCTCGGCGTCGCGCTGATGTCCGCGGGCCCGCTCTTCGGCGGCCCGCTCTGGCTGCTCGCGTGGCCGGGCGTCAGCGTGTTCTACGTCGGCTGCGGCTACCTCGGCCTCGGGCCCGCGGTGTTCGGCAAGGACGCGCGGCTCGGGCGGCTCACGCCCTGGCGGCTCGCGCTCGTCGGCCCCTACCTCGCGGTCGCCTGGACGCTCTGGCAGCTCAAGAGCCGGCTCTTCGGCGAGCGCGCCCACGACGAGGTCGCCCCCGGCATCCTGGTCGGCCGGCGCCCGATCTCGGCCCGCGAGCTGCCCGAGGGCGCGCGGCTGGTGGTCGATCTCACCAGCGAGTTCCCGCGCTCCTCGTGGACGTCGAGCGTGGAGCGCTACGTCTGCGTGCCCACCCTCGACACCGCGGCGCCCACCGAGCGCGAGCTCCGCGCCCTCGTCGACGAGCTCGCCGAGGAGGCCGGCCCGATCTTCGTGCACTGCGCGATGGGCCACGGCCGCAGCGCCACCTTCGCCGCCGCGCTGATCATCCGCCGCGGCCTCGCCCGCGACGTCGACGAAGCCGTCGCCCTCATGAAGCGCGCGCGCCCCGGGGTGCACCTGCACGCCGGCCAGCGCAGCGTCGTCGCCCGCCTCGCCTCGGAGAAGACCCCGTGACCCTGCTCAAGATCGCGCAGATCGGACACCCCGTGCTCCGCCAGCCCGCGGCGGAGGTGACGGCCCAGCAGCTCCAGTCGCAGGAGGTGCAGACCTTCATCGACGACCTCGTCGAGACGATGCGCGACGCGCAGGGCGCCGGCCTCGCGGCCAACCAGGTGCACGTGCCCTTGCGCATCTGCGCCATCGAGGTGAAGGACAACCCGCGCTACCCCTACAAGCCGAACATCCCGCTCACCGTGCTCGTGAACCCGAAGCTCACGCCGCTCTCGGACGAGACGTTCGAGAACTACGAGGGCTGCCTGAGCGTGCCCGACCTGCGCGGCGTGGTGCGGCGACACGCGGAGCTGAAGGTCGAGGCGTGGGACCGCTTCGGCGACCCGATCGACGCGGTGATGCGCGGCGTCACCGCGGGCACCTTCCAGCACGAGTGCGACCACCTCGACGGCAAGCTCTTCCTCGACCGCGTCGAGGATCCGACGACGCTCTGCACGTGGAAGGAGTTCGGCCGCCAGCACGAGGCGGCGTTCCGCGAGCGGGTGATCGCGCTCGTCGAGAAGTGGGGCTCGTGAGCGGCTCCATCGTCGCCGTCTGCGCCCGCGCGGGTCACGGCGTCGGCAAGGACGTGCTCCCCGAGATCACGCTGCGGGCCGATCACGGCGTCGTCGGCGACGCCCACGCGAGCGCCACCGTCCAGCACCTCTCGCGCGTCCGCAAGGACGCGTCGCAGCCGAACCTGCGTCAGGTGCACCTGATGCACGAGGCGCTCCACACCCGGCTGCGCGCCGAGGGCTTCGACGTCGGCCCGGGCACCCTGGGCGAGAACGTGCTGACTCGCGGCGTCGATCTCCTCGCGCTGCCGACCGGCGCCGCGCTGCGCCTCGGCGCGAGCGCGATCGTGACCCTCACCGGTCTCCGCAACCCGTGCGTCCAGCTCGACGCGCTCCAGCCGGGCCTGATGAAGGCGGTGCTCGACCGCGACGAGGACGGCGCGCTCGTGCGGCTCGCGGGGGTGATGGGGGTGGTGACCCGCGGCGGCGCCGTGCGCCCGGGCGACCCGGTCGAGATCACGCTCCCGGCGGCGCCACACCGGCGGCTGGAGCCGGTCTGATCTTCGCGCGCCCCCGCTCCACCCACCAGGCGCCGGCGGTGGCGAGCGCGTAGACGGCGAAGGCGCTCGGCGCGAGGGCCGCGTCGCTCTCGGGGGCCGGCACGACGAAGTCGCCGAGCAGCTGCACGCCCACCAGCCCGACGGTGAAGACCCAGAGCCGACGGGCGTGCGCCCACCCCCGCGCGAGGTAGGCGGAGGCGGCGACGACGAGCCCGAGCTCGATCCCGGTCGCGAGCAGCGGCCACCGCCAGAGGCCGAGCCCGACCGACGGCTCCTGCGCGAGCCCGACCGGGAGGTCGGGGACGTGGACCAGGAGATCGGTCAGCCAGTGCGACGCGACGGCGACGCCGAGCGCGACCCCCTCGCGGGGCCGCCGGATCGCCCAGCCCACCGCGGCGCACACCGCGAAGTACACCGCGGTCATCAGCAGCGAGTGCGACCAGACCCCGTCGGTGACGATCAGCCGCGGGTGACGCCCCGGCTCGACGCTCGCGCTCTCCACCCCGGCGAGCACGAGGCCGAAGAAGAGCACGTCGACCGCCTGCACGCCGAGCACGAGGGCCCAGAGCGGCCGGCGGCCGGAGTGGGGGCGCGCGGCGAGCGCCGGCGCGTAGTGTCCGACGAGCACGTTCAGCGCACCGTCGTGATCTCGGCGCGCACGGTGAACGCGCCGAGGCTGCCCGCCGCGTCGTCCCGCACCACCAGCTCGTGGGTCAACGTGTTCAGCGACATCGCGCTGTCCGAGTCCACGCCCGTGGTGTTCGCGTCCTCGCCGACCACGTGCCGCTGCACGCCCTCGTAGAGGGTGCAGTCGAAGTAGCCGGCGTTGGCGCCGCCGTAGAGCAGCTGCCCGGCGCAGCGGATCTGCGCGTTGCACCAGAAGGTCCCGTCGGGCAGCGGGTGGCGCACCACGTCGAAGCTGCAGGTGTCGCCGACCGACACCGACCCGAGGCCGGTCGACTCGGTGACCCGCGCCTCCACGCGCCGGGGCGGATCGGTGGCCGGCGGCGGCGGCGCGGTGGGCGTGGGCGGTGACGTCGGCGGAGGAGTCGGCGGGACCGGAGTCGGGGTCGGCGGCGTCGGCGGCGGCGTGGGCGGCGGCGTGGGCGGCGGAGTGGGGAGCTGGGGCGGCGGGCTCACCACCTCCGGCGGGCGCTCGTCGCCCCCGTCCACCAGGAACGCGACCACCGCGGCCGGCACCAGACAGAGCCCCGCGAGGAACACGACCGCGCAGCCGATCACCGCCCACCGCCAGGGCTCGCGCTCGTCCTTCGCCTCCATCTGGCGTTGTCATAACCCGTCCGGGAGGGGGTAGCATCGTGAGATGCGGAGAACGGCTTGGTGGGTGGTCGCGGCGCTCGCGCTCGCGGCCTGCGACGGGGGCGAAGACGCAGACGCGTCGGTGACGGACGACGCGGGCGCGACGAGCGACGCCGGGCGGCGCGACGGCGGCGAAGACCCGCGGGACGGCGGCGACCTCCCGGACGCGACCGCGCCCGACGCCTCGACCCCGGACGGCGGCGGGCCGACCGGCTGCGCGCCGCCCGCGCCGTTCGATCTCGGCGTGAGCTACGCCCGCACCCTGCACGTCTCCACCGGCGGCGACGACGCGAACGACGGCTCGAGCGCCGCCCCGCTCCGCACCATCGCCGCCGCGGCGCGCCTCGCCACGCCCGGCACCCGGGTGCTCGTGGCCGCCGGCACCTACCCCGCCCAGCAGCTCGGCACGGTCCAGGGCGCGGAGGGCGCGCCGATCGCGTTCGTCGCCGACGGCGAGGTGATCATCGACGCCTCGAGCGGGATCGGCTGGGCGATGCAGGACGCGGCCTGGGTCGTGGTCGAGGGCTTCACCATCGTCGACGCGATGGTGCACGGCATGAACCTCGACGACGGCGGCGACTACAGCACGCCGGCCCACCACCTCGTGCTGCGCGGGCTGACCGTCCGCGACGCGGGGAGCGGCGGCAACAACGACTGCATCAAGATGAGCGGCGTCGACGACTTCTGGCTCATCGACAACGAGATCAGCGGCTGCGATCGCGGTGAGGCGGTCGACATGGTCGGCTGCCACCGCGGCGTCATCACCGGCAACCACATCCACGACGTGGTGCAGAACGGCGTGCAGGCGAAGGGCGGCAGCGCCGACACGCTGATCCACGGCAACCTCTTCGAGGACATCCCGGGCCGCGCGGTGAACGCGGGCGGCTCGACCGGGCTCGCCTTCTTCCGGCCGAGCGACGCGCCCCACGAGGCGGCGCGCATCCGGGTGCAGTCCAACGTCTTCGTCCGGGTGGGCGCCGAGAGCGGCGCGCCGATCGCCTACGTCGGCTGCGACGCCTGCGGGTTCGTGAACAACACGGTGGTGGAGCCCCGGACCTGGATCGCGCGCATCCTGCAAGAGAGCACCGACGCCCGCTTCGTGCCGTCGCGCGACGGGGTCTTCGCAAACAACGTCATCGTGGTGAACACCGCGGACATCCGCACGTGGATCAACGTCGGCGGTGGCACCGCGCCCGAGACCTTCACGTTCTCCCACAACCTCTGGTACGCGCTCGACGAGGACGCCTCGTGGTCGGGGCCGACGCTCTCGGGCGGCGTCCCGGCGGAGACCGACCCGATCATCCAGCGAGACCCGATGCTGGTCGATCGCGCAGGCGGGGACTTCCGCCTCGCGGCCGGCAGCCCGGCGGAGGGCGCGGGCCGAGCGGAGACCCTGGCCGGCGATCGGGACGGACGCTGCTACGCCGATCCCCCGTCGCTCGGGGCCTACGAGCGCGCCGCGCCTTGACGACTCGCGCGACGCGCCACACGCTCCGATCGTGAGCGCGTCTCGCAGCACCACCACGACCGCCATCCGCTCCTGCGGAGGCCCGGTCGTGCGCGCGCGCTAGCGCTCTCATCCACTACCCACGACCACGAGCCCCGCCGGAGCCCCGAGCGGGGCTCGCGCGATCGCGGTCTCCGCCGAGGTGTCCGGCACCACGGAGACCGACATGCAACTCGATTCACACGACCACCGCGCGCTCGGCGAGCGCCTCGACCTCTTCCACTTCGCGCCCGAGGCGCCGGGCATGGTGTACTGGCACCCGCGCGGCTGGGCCGCCTACCGCGCCCTCGAGGAGGAGGTGCGGCGGCGGCTGCGCCGCGAGGGCTTCGAGGAGGTCCGCACGCCGCAGCTGATGCGCCGCGAGGTCTGGGAGCGGAGCGGACACTGGGACCAGTTCCCCGAGGGCCTCTTCACGCTCGGGGACGCGGCGCTCAAGCCGGTCAACTGCCCCGGGCACCTCGCGCTCGCCGCGCGGCGCAGCCTCTCGTGGCGCGACCTCCCGCTCCGCTACGCCGAGCTCGGCCTGGTGCATCGCGACGAGCCGAGCGGCGCCCTGCACGGCCTCTTCCGGCTGCGCCAGTTCACGCAGGACGACGGGCACATCCTCCTGCCGGAACAGAGCGTCCCGGCCGAGGTCGAGCGTTTCCTCGACTCGCTGGCGGGGTTCTACCGCCGCGTCGGCTTCGACGAGATCGGCTACGCGTTCTCGACGCGCCCCGCGGCCCGGGCCGGGAGCGACGCGCAGTGGGATCGCGCCGAGGCCGCGCTGCGCGCCGCGCTCGGAGATCGCGAGCACGCCCTGCAGCCCGGTGAGGGCGCCTTCTACGGCCCGAAGATCGAGCTCGTGCTGCGCGACCGGCTCGGGAGGCGATGGCAGTGCGGCACGATCCAGCTCGACCTCGTGCTCCCCGAGCGCTTCGGCGTCCGGTACGCGGACGGGCGCGGCGAGCGGGGCGCGCCGGCGATGCTGCACCGGGCCATGCTCGGCAGCCTCGAGCGCTTCTTCGGCATCTTGCTCGAGCACCACGCCGGGCGCCTCCCCGGCTGGCTCGCGCCCGAGCAGGTCGTCGTGCTGCCGGTCTCGGACGCCGCCCTCCCCTGGGCCCGCGAGGTCCGCCAGCGACTCGTCGACGCCGGGCTGCGCGCTCGCCTCGACGACCGCCCGGAGAGTCTCGCGAAGCGCGTCCGCGAAGCCCACGCGCTCTTCTTTCCCCACGTCGCGGTCGTCGGCGAGCGCGAGCAGCGCGACCGCCGCGTCTCGCTGCGAGACCACGGCCCAGACGCGCTCTCGCTCGACGGCGCGATCGCCGCCATGCGCCGAGCCTGCGCGCCCTGACGTCAGAACACGCGCGGCGCCTCGGGCGGCGCGGGATCGAGGCGCCGCTCGATCCCGCGCGCGGCGAGCGCGAGGGTGAGCGCCACGGTGGCCGCGAAGGCCACGACCACCGCGCCGTGATCCGCGAGGGGCGCGCCGTCTCGCCCGAGCGCGACGAGCCCGCGGCGCGCCAGCATCACGACGAGCAGCCCGAGCGCCGCGCGCCGGGGCGTCGCGTCGTGCACGACCCACGCGTAGAGCACGAGGCCCGCCGCGGTGCGCCCCACCCCCTCCGCCGCGCCGAGGACGAGCTGCACCGCGGAGGGCGCCGCGAGCGCCAGCGGGACGACGCCGAGGATCGAGGCGAGCACGAGCGCCGCGCCGAGGCGCAGCGCGGAGCTCCCCGGCCGCGCTCGCTCCAGGGCGAGCAACACCGGCGCGCCGAGCAGCGTGGTCAGCGTGGAGGTCACCGCCCAGACCATCGCGCCCTCGGCGGCGATCCCCGGCGTATGGAGCAGGCTCAGGCCCGCGAGGACGGTGACCGCGGCGCTCGCGAGGAGCGCCAGCGCCGCCACCGCGCCGCGGCCCACCACCTGCGCCCGGCCGGCCGGGGCGAGCTCTCGCGCTGGCCCGCGATCGAGGAGCGCACAGCCCGCCGCCGCGAGCGCGAGCGCCGCCACGGCCCCGCCCGCGAGCGGGGACTCCGCCGCCTTCATCACCGCCTCGGCGCCCACCGCCCCGGCGAGGTGGCCGAGCGCGATCGCGACGCTGGCGCCGAAGAACGCGGCCGCGCAGCGGAGCAGGCGCTCGGCGCGCAGGCGGTCCGCGATCCACACCCAGGTGGCCAGCGCGCAGACCCCGTGCGCGTACGTCCCGAGCGCGGTGGCGAACAGCGGCGCGCCGAGCGCGAGCGCGGCGCCTCCCGCGACCGTGGCGCCCGCCCCGAAGGCGAACGCCGTGCGAGGACGGGCGCGGGCGCAGAGGAGCGCCGCCATGCCCCACCCCAGCGGCTCCAGCGCGCCCACGAGCTCCCAGGCCGAGACTCCGGGGGCCGGCTCGAAGCGCCGGAGCGTCGCGGCGATGCCCAGGATCGGCGCGGCGACCCGCTCCAGGACCAGCGCCGCGGCGAGCGCGACCCAGGGCTGCCAGCGCTTCGCCATCGCCGGCCACGATGGCATGCTCGCGGGGCCCATGGGGAAGAAAAGCAAGAAGGATCGCGGCGTCGACACGGGCGGCGCGGACGCGCTGAAGCACAACCCGTTCGCGGCGCTCGGCGGCGGCCTCGACCTCCCGGCCGGGCCCGAGGAGGCGGCGCCGGTCGAGACGCCGGAGCCCGAGGCGGGGCCGATCCGGCTGCCGGGCAAGCTGGTCGTGCGGCGCGAGAAGAAGGGGCGCGGAGGCAAGACCGTCACCCGGGTGAGCGGGCTGCCGGAGGCGCACCGCGAGGCCCTCGCCGCCCGGATGAAGAAGGCGCTGGGCTGCGGCGCGGCGCACGAAGAGGACGACGTCATCTTGCTCGGCGACGTGGTCGACCGGGCCGCCGACTGGCTCGAGGCGGAGGGCGCCAAGCGCGTGTCGCGCGGCAAGTGACAAACCCACGGCGGGGCCCCAGGGTTGTCGCCATGGACCTCGATCCCCGGAGCCTCAGCGCCGTCGAGCGCTACAAGATCCTCGCCGGCTGCGTCACCCCGCGCCCGATCGCGTTCGTCTCCAGCGTCTCGCCCGACGGCGTCGTGAACCTCGCGCCGTTCTCGTTCTTCAACGGCGTCGGCGCGGACCCGATGGTGCTCGTCTTCTCGCCGCTGACCATGAAGGACGGCGACAAGGACACCCTGCGCAACGTGGCGCCGCCGGACGAGGGGGGCACCGGGGAGATGGTGGTGCACGTCGCCGTCGAGTCGTACTTCCGCGAGATGGCCGCCTGCGCGGAGGACCTCCCGCCCGGCGAGAGCGAGCTGGACATGGTCGGGCTCGCGTCGGCGCCGAGCAAGGTCGTGAAGCCGCCGCGGCTCGTCGACGCGCCGGTCGCGTTCGAGTGTCGTACCCTGCAGATCGTGCGCACCAACCCTGGCCAGCCGATGTCGGGCAACCTCGTGATCGCCGAGGTCGTGCACGTGTGGCTCGCCGACGGGCTCGCCAACGAGCGCTGGCACGTCGACCAGGACCGGCTGCGCACGGTCGGCCGGCTCGGCGGGCCGAGCTACTGCCTGACGCGGGACCGCTTCGACTTCGTGCGCGGCCGCGAGGCGCTGAGCGCGCCGCTGCCGTTCACGCCGGAGGACGAGGAGTGATCCGCGGCTTCGGGGGCGCGCACGAGTCGGAGGCGCTCGAGGGCGCCCTGCCGCGCGACCGGAACAACCCGCGCGCGCCGAAGCACGGGCTCTACGCCGAGCAGATCAACGGCACCTCGTTCACCGTGCCGCGGCACCGCAACCGCCGCGTCTGGACCTACCGCATCCGCCCCTCGACCTGCGTCGGGCCGTGGCGCGGGTACGCGCACGCGACCTTCAACCTCGCCTACCTGGAGGCGCGCCCCGAGATCGCGCTGCGCGGCTGGCGCCCGCCGGCGCTCGAGGGGGATCGCGACTTCCTCGACGGGCTCGCGACCTACGGCGGCGCGGGGGACCCGGCGAACCGGCGGGGCTTCGCCGCCCACCAGTACGTGGCCACGCGCTCGATGGACCGCCGCGCGTTCGTGAACCACGACGGGGACCTGCTGCTCCTGCCCGACACCGGCGCGCTCCGGATCCGCACCGAGCTCGGCGCGTTGACGGTGAAGCCGGGCGAGCTCGCGCTCCTGCCCCGCGCGATCACCTTCTCGGTCGACGTCGACGGCCCCTCTCGCGGCTACCTCTTCGAGGCCTACGCGCGGTCGTTCGAGCTGCCCGAGCGCGGCGTCATCGGCGCGAACGCGGTGACCGACGCGCGTCACTTCGAGGCGCCGGACGCCGCCTTCGAGGAGGACGACGAGGCCTGGGAGATCGTCGCCAAGCAGGGCGGCGCGCTGCACCACGCGGAGCGGGAGGGCACGCCCTTCGACGTCGTCGCCTGGCACGGGGACCTGGCGCCCTACCGCTACGACCTCGCCATGTTCGTCCCGGTCGGCGCCATCGATCGCGACCACCCGGACCCGAGCCTGTTCACCGTGCTGAGCGCGCCCCTCGATCAGCCGGGCGAGAACACCGCCGACCTCGTCGTCTTCCCCGAGCGCTGGGACGTCACCGAGGACACCTTCCGCCCGCCCTACTTCCACAAGAACGCGGCCACCGAGCTCAACGGCATCGTGACCGGGCCGGACCGCGACCAGGTCTTCGCGCGCGGCGGGCTCTTCCTGACCCCGCCCCACACCCCACACGGCGTGCCCGACGGCGCGGTGGCGCGCGAGCTCGCGCGGGGCGAAGACGCGCCGAAGCGGCTGGGCGTGGGCGAGCGCTGGATGCAGCTCGAGAGCACCTTCCCGATGCACCTGAGCCCTTGGGCGATGGCCGCGCCGCACCGCGACGCCACGTTCGGCGAGGCGGTCCGCGAGATCGAGAAGCGCTTCCTCCGCGAGGTGTGAGACCTTGCCTGCATGCGCACGCGCCTGCTCGCCGCCCTCGCCCTGCTCGCCCTCCCCGCCCCGGCCGTCGCCGACGTGGCCCCACCGCCGCTCGACGAGGTCGAGTGCCCGGTCGGCGCGGTCGCGGTGATGGACCAGCCGGCGGAAGGGGAGACCGACCCGCTCGGGCGGCCGGCGCGCCCGTGGCCGATCTGCGTCCCGACCAACTGCGCCTCCGACGCGGACTGCGAGGACGGCCGCGTGTGCTCTCGCGCGGAGATCGGCATGTGCCTCGAAGCGGTGGAGGGCCGAGCGCACCCGAACATTCGCAGGCGCGGCTGCGAGCCCGACGGCACCTGCCTCAACGTCGACAGCCGCTGCGACCGGGCGCGCCGATGCGTGGCGCCCGACGCGCAGCCCGAGCCCGCCGCCGAGGGCGACAGCGAAGGGACGGCGCCCGCTCCCCCCGCCGCGCGGGCGTCGGGTTGCGGATGCTGGGTCGCGGGCCGGACGGCGCCGCTCTCCGGGCTCTTCCTCCTCGGCGCGCTGCTCGTCTGGCGCCGCGTCGGAGCCTGAGCGCGCGCAGGTCGACGCCGCCGCGCTCCGTGAACGCGAACGGCACGAGCCCCGCACCTAGATCACGCCCGCGTCGGAGACGACCGTGCCGGTGGCGAGCACCTGGTCGGGCCACGGGTAGCTCGCAGGAACGCGCGGCGTGATGAGCAGGAGAGCGACACGACGCCAGCGCGTCAGGCCTGCACGATGGGCCCCGGCTCGAAGCGCACGCGCACCGGCGCCACGAGCTCGTCGAGGTTGTGAGGGGCGTTGCGCATGTGGAAGCGCATCTCGCCGACGTCGTCGTACTTCAGCTCGCGGAGCGAGGCGCGCAGATCCGCCTCGACCTCGGCGACGCTGACCCCCAGCGCGTTCGCGACCGCCTCGGTGGGCGGAACCGGCTCGGCGGACGGGTCGTAGTGGAGGACCGACAGGTCGATCATGCGCTCTCGCAGCGCGTCGGGGATGGTCCAGAGGGCGCCGTGCGGCTCCAGGTAGACGGCGGCCAGATCGATCTCCTCGTGACCGATCACCATGAGGGGAAGATCGCGCCAGCGCGCGCGGATCCAGCCGCAGAGATCCCAGCCGCTCATGTCCTCGAGCCGAGCGTCCACGACCACCGAGAGCGCGCCTGCGTAGTGAAGCTCCTTCTGCGCGCCCGCGCCGGTCTCCCAGTGGGTCACCTCCCCGTGCAGCTGCAGGCCGCGGATGATGGGATCGAGCACCTCGGGCGGAGGGGTGCCGACGACGAGGAAGGGCGGGTAGTCGCTCATGAGGGCGGTGTCGCACAGGCCGACGCTCGGGGCGAGCGGGCGCGAGGCGGGTTTCGCCGTCCGTCCACCCGGGGTCGAACTTCCGAAAGATCTCGTGGTCGCCTGCGGGCGCTCGTTCTCGAGGGCTGCATGACCAGGTGGTCTCTTCTCGAGCGCTCCACGTTCTCGAGCGCTTCACGACCAGGTGGTCTCGTCGCGCGACTCGCTCATGACCAGGTGGTCTCGTCGCGCGACGCGCTCATGACCAGGTGGTCTCGTCGCTCCGCTCTCGAGCGCTTCACGACCAGGTGGTCTCGTCGCGCGACGCGCTGGTGACCAGGTGATCTCATCGCTCCACGACCAGGTGGTCTCGCCCGGGGGGCATCCGGGATCTCGAGGTCCGCGCCGCGACGACCACCGCCTCGATTTCGGCACGGATCTTTCGCGATCGAGGCCGCCCGACCGGCGGCCGCCACCCGCCCGCCGGCGGACCGCCACCTCCCGGGGCCGAATTCCCGAGTGATCTCGTCGCCGCCTCGATGGATCG
>JAYZQJ010000029.1:0-39564 GCA_036149055.1 Myxococcota bacterium
CCACGACTGACCTGAGACGAGCGCGGCGAGGTCGCCGCACGCGCCACTCGAGTCGTTCGATCCCGCGGCAGCGGGCGGCCAGCGAGCGCGCAGCGCGAGCGCGAGCCGCAGGGCCCCCAGCGCCCCGTCGCTGGGGTCGCGGCGCGAGCGCGAAGCGCGAAGCGCCGGCGGAGTCGGGAGGGGGGCCCCATTGGCGCTTTGCCCAATGGGGGGAGGGTTTGCACCAAACCCTCCGAAAAAACTCAGCATCCCTCGCCGGTGAAATTGGCCATGAACGAGGGACCGCGGCCCACGTCGGTCCGGACGGGGATGAAGGTGCCCGAGCGGGGGAACGACGAGCAGTTCACGCCGGTCGGCATCGCGCCCATGTCCACGAGGTCGGGATCGCCCGGCGAGACGGCGCGCGGCTGGAGCACCACGGTGCTCGGATCGGTCACCGAGTAGGTCGCGCTCGCGATGTCCTGGACCGACCGGATGATGTCGTGGACGTTCTTCGCGATCTGGATCCAGTGGTCGCCGTCGAGGACGCTGCGCGCCGAGCTGAAGAGCCCGGCGACGTCGGCGAGGAGACCGGGCAGGTTCGGGTGGATGAAGATCACCCGGTAGCGGGTCTCGTCCGGATCGTCCCAGTGATTGCCGGAGATGGTCCACGGGTTGCCGGGCGCGAGGAACGAGCAGCTCGCGCCGCAGGCGAGGTCGATCTCGGGTGCGCCGAGCTCCGGCGGCAGCAGCTCGTCGATCAGATCCGCCAGGATCATCTGGATGACGTTGTCGCGGATGACGGTGGCCGCCTTCTTCAGGACCGCTCGGTAGCTGTAGGTGCTCAGGAATTCCTGCACCGCGATGCTGATCAGCGCGCCGACGAGGGTGAGCCCGCTGCCCGAGGGCGCGACGTCGGCCGTCTCGAAGACGGTGGCGAGGTACGCGCTTCCGTCGCGCAGGCCGGTGGGCACCTCCTCGCCGAGGAGGGCGTCGAGCGCGGGCATCGACGCGAGGGTGGCCGCCGGCGACGGGCTCAGCCCCTCCATCGCGGTGATCGCGTCGCGCAGCCGCGTGGCGGCGGCGGTGAGGTCCGCCTCGTCGGTCGGGCCCAGCTCGCCGCTCGTCGGGAGCTCGGCGAGCGCCGCGCGGTGGGCCGCGCTCGCGTCCGCCACCTCGGTGAGCGCGCTGGCCCACGCCGCGTCGTCCGGGCCGTCCCCCAGCCCGGCCGCGGCGACCTCGTCCGCGGTGGGCCACGGGAACGTCGGCACCAGGGCCTGCAGCCCGGCGAAGCGAGCCAGCTCCAGCTCGCTCGCCGCGCGCAGCTCCACGCCCGCCGCGCGCACCGCCGCCTCGTCTCCGGCCCGCGCCGCCTCGACTCCGTCGTCGATGCTGCGCTGGATCACCGACGCGTGAGCGGCGAGCCGCACCACGTCGCGGTCGATCCCCTCGAAGGCGACCTCGACCCGCTCGGTCGCGGTGAGCCCGAGGCTCTCCGACCGACAGGTCACGACGTACGCGCCGCGGCTCGGGAAGGTGAAACGAGACGGCGCGACCTCGCTCGCGTCGGGGGCGTCCACCGAGACCACGAGATCGCCGGGATCGGGCAGGCGCGCGCCATCCGCGTCGCGCGGGACGCACGTCACCGTGAGCTCGGTGAGCTGCTCGTTGGCGCGCTCGACGATCGGGCGATCGAGGAAGACCTCCATGCGCGGCGTCGGCGTCGTGGGACCGCCGTCGGGCGCGCTCGCGTCCTCGTCGACGCCAGCGTCGCGGCTGGGTCCCCCGTCCGGCGCGCCGCCGTCCATCGGGCTCGGTCCCCCGTCCCCTGCGTCGGGCTCGGCGCCCCCTCCGTCACAGCCCCAGAGCGCGAGCGAACAAGCCAGGATGATCCAGCGCACGTGTCCTCCCATCGAATTCGTGTACAAGAGGCGCGTCATGGCGAGCAAGGGACGCCCCTACCGCACGGTCGAGCACGAAGGCTGGACGATCCTCGTGGGACGCAGCGCGAGCGACAACGACTACCTCACCTTCAAGGTGGCGAAGCCGCGCGATCTCTGGCTGCACGCCGCGGGCGGGATCGCGGGCAGCCACGTCGTCGTGCAGAACCCGGACGGCGCGCCGGTCCCGCAGGCCGTGCTCGAGCGCGCGGCCGAGCTCGCGGCCTGGTACAGCAAAGCACGTGGCGCCCCTCGCGCCGAGGTGCACCACTGCCAGGCGGCCCACGTCTCGAAGGAGCGAGGCGCGCCGCGCGGCCAGGTCCACATCAAGAAATTCAAGCGCATCAAAGTCGTCCCCCGTGGGGTGGACGCCGACGAGTGACGCCCGGCGGGGATGAGATCGCGTGCCCCGGAGTGGCAGGGGCGCGTGGCCGCGTAGCGCTTCGCCTCGTGGGGGCAATCCCCCTCTTTCTTTCCTCGCGAGGAGCCGTTAGACCGGTGCGCAATGCGCGTACAGCTCCTCGTCCTCCTCTGTCTCTCCCTCACCGCCTGCCAGGGCCGCGTCGTGGTCACGCAGCCCTCGACCGGAGGTGAGCAACCGATCGCCGACGCGGGAACGATGCCCAGCGGCGACGCCGGCGACGTGGTCGAGCCCACCGACCCGCCGCCCACCGACCCGCCGCCCACCGATCCGCCGCCCACCGATCCGCCGCCCTCCGACCCGCCGCCCACCGGCGAGTGCGTGCAGGCGCGCCAGCTCTGGTCCGACGGCTTCGAGTCCGGGGACTACGCGATGTGGACCGGCCGCGACTACGGCACCGGCTGGGGCACCGACTGTCAGCAGACGGGCGTCACCACCGAGCAGGCGCGCTCCGGCCGCTTCGCGAACCGCTCCGTCATCCAGTGCCGCAGCCACACCGACGTGCACCGCGGCTACGGCGGCGTGCAGTTCTCCGGTGACAGCCCGCTCCCCAACTACACGAACACCGGCGAAGGCATCCAGGCCCCGAACGGGGTGGTCAACACCTTCTGGATCTGGCTCGACGCCAGCTACGACTTCGGCAGCGGCCGCTGGCTCAGCCTCTGGACCGCCAACGGCTCCTGCGACTGGTCGGAGCGGGTCATCACGCTCGGGCTCGAGAACGCCGAGCGCCGCCTCACCCCCGCCCACATCGAGAACACCGGCGGCCGCGTCATGTGGGAGGCGGGCGCCCCCTCCGTCCCGCTGCGTCAGTGGGTGCGGGTCACCGTCTACGTGAACTACCACTCGGGTGACCTCCACGTCTGGCAGGACGGCGCGAGCGTGCTGCACGCCACCTTCTCGCGGCCGAGCACCGACATCTGCCAGTGGCACTGGGGCGCCTACGCGAGCGGCGACAACACCGACGTGACCCTCTTCGAGGACGACAAGTCCATCTGGAAGCTCGACGAGGCCTGGACCGACTTCAGCCGCGAGCCGTGGCTCGACGAGGGCGTCGCCATCTGCGAGTGACGCCCCACGCGCATATGCGCTAAACCGAATATCACCCCCCATGCGGTACGCGTGGGGGGTGATGCTCGTTCTGGAGGCGACGTTGGCAGACGGATACCTGGAGGCGCTGGAAGAGACCGTGAGGGCGCGGGTGCTCCCGGAGCTCGAGCGCGTCCCGGCCGAGCGGCGCGAGGAGCTGATGCGGCTGGCCGCCTTCGTCCGGAGCCGGACCGACGCGGGGGAGCGGGCGCAGCTCACCTTCATCTGCACCCACAACTCGAGGCGCAGTCACCTGGCCCAGGTGTGGTCGCAGACGGCGGCCGCCTGGTACGGCGTGGAGGGGGTCGAGACCTACTCCGGCGGCACGGAGGCGACCGCGTTCGACCCGCGCGCGGTCGCCGCCCTCGAGCGCGCCGGCTTCGCGGTCGAGCGCCCGGGCGGCGAGAACCCTCGCTACGCGGTCCGCTTCGGCCCGACCGCGCCGGAGATGCTCTGCTTCTCGAAGGTCTACTCGGACCCGCCGAACCCCCTCGAAGGCTTCGCCGCCGTCATGACCTGCACCGCCGCCGACGAGGCCTGCCCCATCGTCCATGGCGCCGCCCTCCGCGTCTCGCTCCCGTACGTCGACCCCAAGGAAGCGGACGACACGCCCGAAGAGGCGCGCCGCTACGACGAACGGAGCCTTCAGATCGCGGCCGAGATGTTCTATCTCATGAGCCGCGTGTGAGAGAGCTGGTCGACATCCACAAGGCGCTCGCCGACGAGACGCGCATCCGCATCCTCAGCCTGCTGATGGAGCTCGGAGAGCTCTGCGTCTGCGACGTCGAGACCGGCCTGGACATCACGCAGTCGCGTGCCTCGCGACACATGACCCAGCTCCGGCAAGCCGGCCTCGTCGAAGACCGCCGCGACGGCCAGTGGGTCTACTACCGCATCGCCGAGTCCCTCGCCCCGGCCGCCGCCCACGCCTTGACCGGCCTGCGCGAAGCCCGAGAAGGCGACGCCGAGCTCGCGCGCGACGTGAAGGCCACCAAGAAGGCCCGCCGCAGCCCCTGCCGCTGACGCCGATCTTCGCGGCGCCCCGGGATCTCTGCCGAATCGAGTGCCTCCACGAATCTCTGCCGAATCGAGTGCCTCGTGGCGCGCTCGAATCGGCAGAGATCGGCCGCCGGAGCTCCCGGCTGGGATCGAGTCGACGAACGCCCCCCTCGGGAACGAGCCCCCGCATCTCTGCCGAATCGAGCCCCGCTCGGCGACCGGCTCGCCCTCTCCGCATCGAGTCAAGCTGCTGCCGCCCGGGCGCCGGCCGCCCTCTGCTGGGGATCGAGTCGACGTCCGCCCGCGCGCGAAAGGGAGCCCGTGTCTTTGCCGAATCGAGTGTCCGGCATCGTCGAATCTCTGCCGAATCGAGTGACTCGTGGCGCGCTCGAATCGGCAGAGAACGGCGCGGGCCGCCGGAGCTCCCCGCTGGGTTCGAGTCGACGAACGCCCCCTCGGGAACGAGGCCCCGCATTTCTGCCCTCTCCGCGTCGAGTCAGGCTGCTGCCGCCCGGGCGCCGGCCGCCCTCGGCTCTCTGCTGGGGATCGAGTTGACGTCCCGCGCGAAAGGGAGCCCCGCGTCTCTGCCGAATCGAGTGTCGAGAAACTCGCGGCGCACTCGAATCGGCAGAGATGCGGCGAGTCCCCGCGGCGTGTGACTTCTCCTCTGGGGCGTCTCTGCCGAATCGAGTCGCGCTGCGCTCGCGTGGCATCTGCGGACCTCAGCTCTCCGCCGAGGCGAGTGCCGCCTGGCGCGCTCGATTCGGCAGAGATGGCAGCGCTGGGCACCTCGCGAAGGGAGCCGCGCGCGTCTCTGCCGAATCGAGTCGGGCCGACTGCCGCCCGGCTCCTGTCGGCGTCCTTCTCTGCCGAATCGAGTGCCGCGCGGGGGCACTCGATTCGGCAGAGATCCGCGCGACCCGGATCAGCGAGCCGTCGCGCGCAGAATGCGAGGGCCGACCGACGGCGAGCGCGAATCGCCACGGCAGCTGCGACCGGGTCGGCCCCGGAGCGCCGCGGCACTGCGGGCGGCGCGGCGAGGTGTCAGGCCGCGCGACGGACGGCGGGGCCCGGGCGTCGGCCGGGATCGAGCCGACCTCCGGCGCGGCGCCAGCCGACGGACAGGAGCCAGGACTCGGGGCGCTCCGCCGGCGAGGCGCGGGAGGGCAACATCGTTGGCGTCGTCCGTACCGCG
Organism: Myxococcota bacterium; assembly: GCA_036149055.1. Taxonomy (GTDB): domain Bacteria; phylum Myxococcota_A; class Polyangia; order Polyangiales; family Sandaracinaceae; genus JAVJQK01. Next base: position 5,624 of record JAYZQJ010000029.1, read on the forward strand.
CGGGTCCAGCCGTCGAAGAAGTAGCCGGAGCTGAGCGGGTCGACCCAGGCGGGGTCGGCGGGGGCGACGCCGTGGCGGCGGGCGTTGCCGAGCACGTAGGCGATCGCGTTGCGTGCGGCCCGGGGCGTGGTGAGCGCGCGGCTGTGGTAGCGGTCGGCGAAGACGGTGCCCTTGCGGCGCATGACGCGGTTGACCATGCGCGCGATGCGCACGCTCAGCCCCTGCATGCCGCGCGCGAGGAGCTCCGCGTCCTCCGCCTCGACCAGGAGGTGAAGGTGATTCCGCTGAATGGAGAAGTGCACGATGCGCACCCCACCGCGAGCGTTCGCCTTCGCGATGATGTCCCAGAGCCGCGTCGAGAGGCGCCGGCCGCGCAGGCTCCAGATGCCGCCCATGACCTTCAGCGTGACCAGCACGGGGTGCCGCGCCGCGAAGCGCTCCCGCGTGGTGTGAGGGACGCCCGCCTTCTCCCCGTTGGGTTTGCGACCGGCGCCCTTCCGCGCGCCGCCGTGTCTGAACAACAGGAGCGTGCCTTGCTCCGCCTTCTTCCTGCGCATGCCCGCACGGACGCAAAGAGCTCCGCGGGACTGACGCCAATCACGAGCAAAGATGCGGCGACGCCGACTGCATCTCGATTCGGCAGAGATCCCCCGTCAGAACCCCGCAGGCGGCACCCGAAAGACCACCCCACGGTAGGCGACGTTCTCTCCGGCGGGGCCCACGAGGCGGACGAAGCCGAGGAAGATCTGGCTCACGTCGGGCTCGGGCTCGACGCTGGCGCTGCCGCGGGCGACGAGCTCGACGCAGACGGTGGCGCCAGCGGGGACGTCGCGGAAGGCGTCGGACGCGCCGAAGGCTTCGCAGCCGAAGGGGCCGGGGTCGGTGCGGAGCGCGACCTGGTCGACGAAGAGCGCCTCGGTGTCGACGGAGTCGCGGGATCCGTCGGCGTACGCGGGGCGCAGCTCGCGGGCGGGCGCGTCGAGGGTGAAGACGAAGGTGACCCGGTCGGGGTCGGGCGCGGCGCCGCGGGCGACGACGATCGAGTGGTCGACGCGGCCGCTCGGGCTGCGCGACGCGTCGGTGACGTCGCCGGCGCAGCTCGGGTCGAAGGAGGGGCACGCGGCGACCTCGACCAGGTCGGGCACGCCGTCGCCGTCGGTGTCGCCAGAGCTGCGGGAGCTGCCGAGGGCGCGCTCCTCTGCGTCTTCGAGGCCGTCGTTGTCGCTGTCGAGGTCCCACATGTCGGCGACCGCGTCTCCGTCGGTGTCGACCGGCGCGGTGCCGAGGTCCGCGTCGCCCGCCTCCTCGGCGTCGAGCCAGCCGTCGGCGTCCGAGTCGAGCTGATGGAGGTCGGGCACGCCGTCGCCGAGGACGTCGAGGGGCTCGTGGCCGTCGCGGACCGTGTCGCCGTCGCTGTCGGGGTCGCGCAAGCCCACGAGGCCGTCTCCGTCGCCGTCCTCGAGCGCGCCCGGGAAGGCGAGCTCGGCCGCGTCGGGCATGAAGTCGCCGTCGTCGTCGGGATCGATCCGGTCGGGCGCGCCGTCTCCGTCGGTGTCGCCGTCGTGCTCGTCGGCGTCCGGGACGCCGTTGTCGTCGCTGTCGAGGTCGACGTAGTCGGCGTCGCCGTCCCCGTCGCTGTCGGGCGGCTCGGGGCCGGCGCCCTCGATCGCGTCCGGGATGCCGTCGTCGTCGCTGTCGAGGTCGAGGCGGTCGGGGGTCCCGTCGCCGTCGGTGTCCCGCGTCTCGCCCTCGCGCACGTCGGGGATGCCGTCGCCGTCGCTGTCGGACGACGCGTCTCCGCCCGCGTCGGGGATCGAAGCCGCCTCGCACCCGAGGAGCAGCAGCGCGAGCGCGATCCGTCGCTTCATGGCGCCGAGGATAGCCCCTGGGCTGGCGGGCGGCGCCTTCGTTCGCGATACTCCGCCCCCCGATATGGCTGCCAAGGATTCTCGCTACATCGTCGGCGTCGACCTCGGGACGACGCACACCGTCGTCGCCTACGTCGACACCCGACAGGGCCCGGACGCGCCGATCGAAGAGCTCGCGATCGACCAGCTGGTGGCGCCGGGCGAGATCGAGGCGCGCCCGCTGCTGCACTCGCTCCGCTACCACCCGTCCGACGGAGAGCTGAGCGCGGACGATCGCGTGCTCCCGTGGCCGACCGAGACGATCGACGGGGCGCCCGACGGCGTGGTCGGCGAGCTCGCGCGGCGCCTCGGCGCCAAGGTGCCGGGACGCCTGGTGGCGAGCGCCAAGAGCTGGCTGTCGCACCCGCAGGTCGATCGCACCGCGGCCATCCTGCCGTGGGGCGCGCCCGACGAGGTGCCGAAGATCTCGCCGGTCGACGCGAGCGCCAGCTACCTCGCGCACGTACGGCGCGCCTGGGACCATCACTTCCCGGACGAGCCGATGGCCTCGCAGACCGTCGTGCTCACGGTGCCCGCGTCGTTCGACGAGGGCGCGCGCGCGCTGACGCTGCAGGCGGCCCGCAAGGCCGGGCTCGGCAAGGTGCGGCTGCTCGAGGAGCCGCAGGCCGCGTTCTACGACTGGCTCGGGCGCCACGAGGATCGCATCGACGACCTGGTGCAGCAGATGCACCTCGCGCTCGTGGTCGACGTCGGCGGCGGCACCACCGACCTCACGCTCATCCAGGTCGAGCTGCGCGAGAGCGGGCCCCGGCTGACGCGGGTCGCGGTCGGCGATCACCTGATGCTCGGCGGCGACAACATGGATCTCGCGCTCGCGCACGACGCCGAGCAGCGCCTGAAGTCCAAGGACAAGCTCTCCGCCGGGCAGTTCACCCAGCTCATCCAGCAGTGCCGCACCGCCAAGGAGAAGCTGCTGGCCGAGGACGCGCCGGAGAAGGCGAAGGTCACCGTGCTCGGCGGCGGTCGCAAGCTCATCGGCGGCTCGCTCGCCACCGAGCTGACCAAGGCCGAGGTCGACGCGCGCATCCTCGACGGCTTCTTCCCCGCGGTGGATCCCGACGCGCGACCGGCCAAGAAGCGCGGCGCCATCGTCGAGTTCGGCCTGCCGTACGTGGCCGACGCGGGCATCACCCGGCACGTCGCCGCGTTCCTCGAGCGGCACTCCGACGTCGCGAGCGAGGCCTTCCCCGACGGCGTGCTCGCCGAAGGCGCGCTCCCGGTGCCCGACGCGGTCCTGCTCAACGGCGGCGTGTTCAAGGGGCACGCGCTGACCGAGCGCATGCTCGACGTGCTCGGCGGCTGGCGCGGCGGCGCTCGCCCGATGCGGCTCGAGAACCCGGCGCCGGAGCTGGCGGTGGCGCGCGGCGCGGTGGCCTACGGGCTCGCCCGGCGCGGCATCGGCGTGCGCATCGGCGGCGGCTCGGCCCGCAGCTACTACCTGCTGCTCGGCGACGCCGGCGAGACCCCGCGTCGCGGCGTGTGCATCCTCCCGCGCGGCGCCGAGGAGGGCGAGGAGGTCGTGCTCGGCAGCCGGACCTTCAACCTCAAGCTCGGCAAGCCGGTGCGCTTCCCCCTCGCCTCGAGCACCGGCGAGGCGGTCCTGCACCGCCCCGGCGACCTCGTGGAGATCGACGGCGGGCACTTCCAGGAATTGCCGCCGCTCGCGGCCGTGCTCGAGGACGAGCGCGGAGAGGCGGGCGCGACCATCCCGGTGCGGGTCACGAGCGCGCTGACCGAGGTGGGCACGGTCGAGCTGAGCTGCATCGCGGCCGAGGGCGCCGAGCGGCGCTGGAAGCTCGAGCTCCAGCTCCGGGGCGAGGGGTCGAAGGACGTCGCCGCCACCAAGGTCACGCAGCTCCACCCGCGCTTCGAGGAGGCCACCGGGCTCGTCAAGGCGGTGTACGGGAAGAGCAGCGCGAAGGCCGAGGGCGGCAAGCCCCAGAAGACGCTGCGGAGCGATCTCGAGAAGACCCTCGGGGCGCGCGAGACCTGGAAGACGCCGCTCCTTCGCGAGCTCTGGGGCGCGCTCTTCGCCGGGACGAAGCGGCGCCGGCGGAGCAACGATCACGAGCGCGTCTGGTTCAACCTCGTCGGCTACACGCTCCGGCCGGGCTTCGGCTATCCGCTCGACGACTGGCGGGTGAAGCAGCTCTGGGAGCTCTACGCGCAGGGCGTGCAGTTCGCGCCCGAGGCCCAGAACTGGAGCGAGTTCTGGACGATGTGGCGGCGGGTCGCGGGCGGGCTCGGCGCCGAGGCCCAGACCCGGATCCTGGACGACCTCAGCTACTACCTGCACCCGCCGACGCGCCGGCCGCGCAAGCGCCCCAAGGGGCCCAAGATGCAGGGCTACGACGACATGGTCCGGCTCGCGGGCTCGCTCGAGTTGGTGAGCGCCGAGCGCAAGGTGGAGGTCGGCCGCTGGCTCGTGACCCGGCTCACCGAGCACGACGAAGGCGACTACAGCTGGTGGGCGGTGGGCCGGCTCGGCTCGCGCGTGCCCTTCCACGGCAGCGCCCACAACGTCGTGCCGGTGGACGTCGCGACCGAGTGGGTCGAGGAGCTCCTCGACGTCGACTGGGGGTCGAGCGAGAACGCGGCCTTCGCCGCCACCCTCCTCTGCCGCAAGACCGGCGACCGCCAGCGCGACGTGCCCGACGACGTGCGCGCCGACGTGATCGCGCGGCTCGAGGCCCACCAGGCGCCGGCGAGCTGGGTCACGATGGTGCGCGAGATCGCCGAGCTCGAGGCGGCCGACGAGCGCCGCATCTTCGGCGAGAGCCTCCCGCCCGGGCTCGTCCTGGTCGAGTAGCGCGCGCTGGCCCCGGACCCGGGGGCCGCTCGCGCGCCCCGGTTTGACCAGAATCACCGAATCGGTCATAGAGTCACCATGGCTCGAATGAGCGGGCGGGAGCGGGAGGAGCGGCTGCTGGACGCGGCGGCGGCGCTCTTCGTGCGGCTCGGGTACGACAAGACGTCGGTGAGCGACATCGCCAGGGAGGCGGGCGTCTCCAAGGGCGCCGTCTACCTCGCCTTCGAGTCGAAGGACGCGCTCTTCGAGGCGCTCCTCCTGCGCGAGATGATGCGCTTCTCGAGCGCGTGGGCGCGAGGCGTCGAGGCGCACCCCCGCGGCGGCACGGTGGGCGCGATGTACGAGGTGATGCTGCGGGCGCTCGACGCGAGCCCCTTCGTGTCGATCATCTTCCGGCGCGATCGGGCCGTGCTCGGGCGCTACCTGCAGCGCCCGGGCAACGTGTTCCAGCGCTACGCCGCCGGGCAGCCCACGCGCCACGAGGCGGTCGTGCTGCTCCAGGAGGCGGGCGCGATCCGGCGCGACGTCGACCCGAAGGTCGCCGCCCACCTGATGAACATGATCGCCTTCGGCCTCGTGTCCCTCGACGACGTGGTCCCGGCCGCCGACATCCCCGAGACCGACGCGCTGGTCCGGGGCATCGCCGACTTCATGGACCGGGCGCTCACCCCGGAGGACGGCGGCGACTCGGAGGCGGGCAAGCGCGTGATCCGCGAGCTCTTCGAGGGCGGCCGCGCCGCCTTCGAGGCCCTGATGGAGGAGCGACGATCGTGATCGAGGTCGACGGCTTGACGTTCACCTACCCGAGCGCGGGCGCCGAGACGCTGCACGGGCTCTCCTTCGAGATCGAGGAGCAAGAGATCTTCGGCTTCCTCGGACCCTCGGGCGCCGGCAAGTCGACGACCCAGAAGATCCTCATCGGCCTGCTGCACGGCTACGCGGGCCGGGCGACGGTGATGGGCAAGGAGGTGCGCGACTGGGGGCACGCCTACTACGAGCACGTGGGGGTGAGCTTCGAGCTTCCGAATCACCACGAGCGCCTGACCGCGCGGGAGAACCTCGCGCACTTCGGCGCGCTCTACGCGCGGGAGACGGTGCCGGTCGACGAGGTGCTCTCGTGGGTGGGCCTGGACGACGCGGCCGATCGGCGGGTGAGCGACTTCAGCAAGGGCATGAAGATCCGGCTCAACGTCGCGCGCAGCCTCCTCCACCGCCCGAAGCTGCTCTTCCTGGACGAGCCGACGAGCGGCCTCGACCCGGTCAACGCGCGCAACGTGAAGGACCTCGTGCGCCGCGTGCGCGACCAGGGGACGACGGTGTTCGTCACCACCCACGACATGGCGGTGGCCGACCAGCTCTGCGATCGCGTCGCCTTCATCACCGACGGCCGCATCCGCGCCCTGGGCGCTCCCGACGCGCTCAAGAAGAAGCACGGGCGACGCGTGGTCCGGGTGGAGGTCGAGGGCGGCGAGGTGATCGAGCGGCCCCTCGACGGGCTCGCCGACGACGAGGTGTTCCAGCGGGTGCTCCGCGAGGCGCGCGTCGAGACGATCCACAGCCAGGAGACCACCCTCGAGAACGTCTTCATCGAGGTCACCGGCGAGGCGCTGACGTGAGGCGCCTCCTCGCGGCGATGCGGACCGACGCGCTGCTGCAGCAACGCAACCAGCTCTACGCGATCTCCGTGGGCGTGGCGCTGGTGACCGGAGGCGCGCTCGCCTGGCTCTCGCCGGTGGACATGGTGCACCGCACCGTGCCGATGACCCTGCTGCTCTTCGTCGGCGGCTCCACCCTGCTCTACGTGGTCGCGATGATCCTGCTCGAGCGCGCGCACGGGACGCTGTCGGCCGCGGTGGTCTCCCCGCTGCGCCCGGCGGAGTACCTCGCCTCCAAGGTCCTGACCCTCGGCGCGCTCGCGACCCTGGAGGGCGTGCTCATCGCCGGCGGCGCGCTGCTGCTGCTCTCGCGCGAGGGCGACGTGATCTGGCCGCGCCCGCTCCCGTTCGCGGCGGGTCTCGTGGCGCTGAGCGTCATGCACGTGCTCGTCGGCGTGATCCTCGTGGTCCGCTACCAGCGCATCATGCAGGCGCTCCTGCCGATGGGCGCCATCGCCACCGTGCTCCAGCTGCCGGCGTTCTGGTTCGTCGGCGCGCTCGACCACCGCGCGTGGCTGCTCATCCCGAGCGGCGGGCCCACCATGCTCGTGCGCGGCGCCTTCACCCCGCTCACGCCCTGGGAGTCGACCTACGCGGTGCTCTTCACCGCCCTCCCCTGCCTCGCGCTCGCCGTCTGGGCCCTGCGCGCCTTCCACCGCCACGTCGTGCTGGAGGGGCGATGACGCTCGCCCGCCTCGTGCTGACGCTCGGGCGCAACGACGTCCGGCTGATCCTGCGCGATCGCATGCTGGTGATGCTGCTCGGCATGGCGGCGCTCATGGGCCTCGCCGCGCGCTTCGCCCTCCCCGCGCTCGACGCGTCGCTGGCGGCCGGCGGGGTGCTCCCGAGCGACACCGTCGAGCTCCGCTTCGCGGACACCTACCCGGTCTGGACGGTCTTCATCGGGCTCTGGCAGGCGTCGCTCCTGCCCGGCACCGCCTTCGGGTTCATGCTCCTCGACGAGCAGGAGGACGGCACGCTGATCGCGATGCGGGTCACGCCGGTCCCGATGGCCCGCTACGTCGGCTACCGCGTCGCCCAGCCCGCGCTGCTCGCGCTCATGTTCGGCCTCGCGCTCCCGCCGCTGATCGGTCACGCGCCGATCGCGGCCTGGCAGCTGATCCCGATCGCGCTCGGCGCCTCGCTCACCGCGCCGCTCGCCATGCTTCTGCTGGCGTCGTTCGCCAACGACAAGGTCCAAGGCCTCGCCTACACCAAGTTCGGCGGCGTCGCGGGCCTGACGATCCTCTTCGGCTGGTTCGCGCCGGAGCCGTGGCAGTGGGGGCTCGGGCTCTTCCCGCCGTTCCTCGTCGCCAAGTCGTACTGGATGGCCCACGCCGGCCACGGGCTGTGGTGGGCGCCGCTCCTCGTCGCCATCGTCACCCAGCTCGCGCTGCTGCGCTGGCTGCTCGGCCGCTTCGCGCGCCGATAGGATCTACAGCATGTCGAGCGCCGCGCGGGCCCAGTCGGCGTCGACGCGGCGGATGAGGGCGCGAGCGCTCCGCTGCACCGGCGGGTGCTCGTTCCAGATCGCGACCTCGAGGAAGCGCAGCGTCTCCGCCGGATCGTCTCGCCCCTCGAGCCGGGCCCGGCAGTCGGCGCAGAAGAGCGCGATGGTGTCGAGCGAGGGCCCCTCGCCCGGCGCGGTGTCGTGGGGACGCAGGTCGCCTTTCCCCTCGCAGAGCTCGCACTTCTTGTCCGCGCGGCGCGCGAGGTCCTTGCCCAGCAGATTGATCGCGTCCAGCCGCGCCTGATGCTTCTCTCTTCCCTTGGCCATCGCGCGGGAGCTTACAGGCGCGTACGGACGGAAACGAACGAGCCCGACGCGAACGCCGGGCTCGAGACGGGCGACGAGCGAGCCGTCAGCGCTGCGCGACCTGCTCCGGGCCGTCCATCAGGTCGGGGTGCACCTGGGCGAGCGACGCGTCGACGTGGGTGACCAGGGCGGACGCGCGCTGCTCGATCCCGGCGAGGCGGCCGGAGAAGCGCGCCTCCTGCGCCGAGGCGAAGCCCGGGTGATGGGCGGCGTGCACGTTGAGGCCGCGGCGCGAGAGCCCGCGCGCCTGCAGGCTCGCGGCGAGCAGCACGTCGAAGCGGCGGGGCGCCAGGGTCCGCGCGACCGCCTGGGCCTCGGCCTCGGTGGCGAACTCCATGCGCTCGGCGGCGGCGACCTCGGCGTCGTAGCGGTCGAAGGCCTCGTCGAGCGCGGCGGCGTAGCGGTCGTCGTCGGTCACGCCGTGGGCGTAGGGGCTCTGCGCGAGCTGCGCGCCGCAGCCGGTGGCGAGGAGAACGACGACGGACAGGGCGGTGACGGAGCGGTTCATGGATGGCCTCCCAGTGCTCGCCTTCGCGAGCGGTTCGGGGGAGCCAACCGTGCCGGATTCGGCGGCCATTCAAGCCATGGGGCGTGCGCCCTGTAGGCCAGTGGCTTTGCGTCCGCGCCTTTCGTGCGCGGTTGCCTTTTCGACCAGCTCCCAGTTCGTGTCAGGTGACACCAGAATACGCATATTCTGGATCAATGCAACGGTGACGGATCAATTTCTCGAGGACGGAAACGAAAGAGCCCGACGGAAGGACCGCCGGGCTCTCTCGGTGTGGGCTGGCTCGGCCAGCCGATCGATCACTGCACCACGATGATCTCGCGGTTGTCGTCATCGACGAGGTAGAGGGAGCTGTCTCCGTCGAAGCCCATGCCGTAGTTGCTGCTCGAGCCGCCGACGTCGACCATCAGGTCGGCGAACGGGGTCGCGGTGGCCGGGTCGCAGACGTAGTAGATCTCCTCGTACCAGCTCTGCACGTAGAGCACGTCGAAGGTGCCGTCCATGTCGAGGTCCTCGCCGTACACGTCGTTGGTCGTCGAGGACATGTCGAACATCGTCGTGATGTCCTCGAAGGCGCCTCCGCCGACCGGCACGCGGCCCAGCCGCTCACCGGTCCCGCACGCGAGGTAGTAGTAGGTGTTGTCGCGCGCGATGCCGGTGCAGTTGGCGACGCCGGGCACCGTGAGCTCCAGCGTGGCCGTCTGCGGCGCCGACATGCCGATCGGCACCGACCAGATCTCGGTGCCAGTGGCGGTCGACGACTCGTCGGTCACCAGGAAGATGCGCCCGAGCGACGGGATCGCGGTCGCGCCGCGGAAGTCGTCGTTCGGAGCCATCGGGAAGGTGGCGTAGTCCTCGACCAGCCAGGTGAGCCCACCGTCGGTGCTGATGCGCCAGACGTGGCCCATCGTGCCGGTGGTGGTGGACTCGATGGCGTAGATCTCGGCGCCGACGATCACCGCCTCGTACCCGAGCTGGCTGGTGGTGAGACCGGCGAGAGCCTCGACGTCCTCCACCGGGCCGCCGGCCTTGGGCACGCGGTAGAAGTCGCCGGTGCCGCCGAAGTAGATCCAGCCGGTCGGGATGTCGTCGGCCACCACCCAGTACTCGGTGAAGCTGCCGAGCCCGGTCGGGATGCGCGTCTCGGTGGTACCGACCATGCCGCCCATCCCGGGCGCGCAGCTCGGGTTGGGCACGGTGAAGCTCCACGTCTCGGTGGCGACCGGCGCGAAGCAGGTCTGCGACTCCATGCCGCTCACGGTGACGGTCACCGTCTCGCCCGGCATGAAGGGGGTCGGAGCCACGGTCATGACCGTGCTCGCGGTGTTGAAGGTCACCTCGGGCGGCCCCATCGACAGATCGTAGGTGACCGAGGTGCCGCCGCTGCCGCTGAGGCTGATGGTGCCCACGGACTCGGAGACGGCGCTGTCGAAGGTGACCTCGAGGGACGGCGACAGGGTCGGCGCCGAGCCCATGTCGGGCGGCGAGACCATCGTCACGACCGGCGACGGCACCGACGAGCAGGCCGTCGTGGTCACGTTGACGGTGACCGGGTTGTCGAGCGGGTTGCTGCCGCTCGTGGTGTCCACGAGGTAGACGTAGGCCGTCTCGCCGGTGCGCAGCGAGAAGCTCGACAGGTCCATCGTGCTGGCGCTGAACTCCGAGGCGCAGGCCAGCTCCGGCGTCGGCATGCCGCAGGAGGCGGAGACCGACGCCGCCCAGCGGGTGCTGGTGGGCTTGTCGAAGCTGATGTCCACGACCTCGTCCGCGGCCGCCGTGTAGGAGAACACGACGTCCGGGCCGTCCGAGCTCGCGGTGGCGCAGCTCGGGCGGGTCGTGAGGTAGTCGTTCGTGGTCGCGAACCAGCGCGCGGTGTTGGCGCCGGTCGTGAGCACGATCTCGTTGCCGCAGGAGTCGCCGCACGGGCCGGTCCCGCCGCAGCTCGACGCTGCGGTGGTGAACGACCAGGTCGGCGACGGCACGGGCACGTCGCAGATGACCGCCTGCACGCCGGTCCAGCTGACCGTGTAGGTCTCGCCGGGGGTGAGCTGGGTGGTCGTGTCGATGGTGAGCGTGGTGCTCGAGCTGTCGAAGCTCACGTCGGGCGACGTCGCGAGATCGAAGTCGATGGTCCCGCCGCCGCTGTCGGTGAGCGTGACCACGCCGGTGGTCTCGACGATCGGCGCGTCGAAGACGACCTCGAGCTCCTGCGCGAAGTAGCCGACGTCGGTCGCGCCGTCGGTCGGGCTGAGCGACGTGATCGCGGGCGGCGGCGCGCTGGCGCAGGCGGTGGTGTTCACCGTCACCGTCAGCGGGTCGTCGAGCGGGTTGGTGCCGCTCGTGGTGTCGGCGAGGTAGATGTAGGCCGTCTCGCCCGCGGACAGCCGGAAGATCCCGGACATGGTGGCGGGGGAGAAGTCGCTGATGCAGGCGAGCTCGGGGGTCACCGTGCCGCAGGCGGCGGTGGACACCACCGAGACCCAGCGGGTGCTGGTGGGCTTGTCGAAGACGAGCTCGATCGACTCGTCCATCGTGGCCGTGTAGCTGAACACGAGGTCCGGGCCGGCGCGCGAGGTCGACGTGCAGCTCGGGGCCGACGTCAGGTAGTCGTTGGTGCTCGCGAACCAGTCGATGGTGTTCGGGCCCATGCTGAGGGCGACGGCGGTCGCGCAGTCCTCGGCGACCGGAGTCGTGCACGTGCCGCTGTTGCAGCCCTCACCGGCCGGGCAGACGTTGCCGCACGCGCCGCAGTTCATGTCGTCGTCGAGCAGGGGCAGCTCGCAGCCGTTGCTGAAGTCCATGTCGCAGTCGCCGAAGCCGGCGTCGCACATGGCGATGGTGCAGCTCGACGCGGCGCAGCCCGCGATCGCGTTCTCCGCTTCGCAGACGATGCCGCAGGCGCCGCAGTTGTCGGGGTCGGTCGCGGTGTCGATCTCGCAGCCGTCGCCGCTCGCCTCGCCGAGGTCGGCGTTGCAATCGGCGAACGCGCCGTCGCAGGCGGTCCGGCAGCGACGCGAGGCGCAGAGGCCGATGGCGCCGTCGGGCGCGTCGCAGGTGAAGCCGCACGCGCCGCAGTTGGCGGGGTTGTTGTCGAGGTCGACGCAGGCGCCCTCGCACTCGGTCAGGCCGAAGGAGCAGGTGAGCGCGCAGGTCCCCATGTCGCAGACCTCGCCCGCCTCACAGGAGGTGCCGCAGGCGCCGCAGTTGCTCGGATCGCTGCCGGTGTCGACGCACGCGCCGCCACACTCGGTCTGGCTCTCCGGGCAGACCACGCTGCAGGAGCCGGCGACGCAGGTCTCACCCTGTCCGCAGGTCTCGCCGCACGCGCCGCAGTTCTGCTCGTCGGTGTCGAGGTCGGCGCAGCGGTCCTCGCAGGCCTCCTGGCCGCTCGGGCAGACGAGCGCGCAGGCGCCCTCCACGCAGGCCTCGGCCGTGCCGCAGACGTTGCCGCACGCGCCGCAGTGATCCTCGTCGCGCGAGGTGTCGACGCAGGTGCCGTCGCAGCGAGTCTCGCCGCCGGTGCAGAGGCGCGCTCCGTCGGGCTGAACCAGCCCGCCGTCCGGCACGCCGCCGCCGCCGTCACAGCCCGACAGCGCCACCACGGACGCGACGAGCAGGCTCATCCAAAGCTTACGGGTCATCATCGTTCTCTCTTCGTTCCAGGTTGAGCGCTGCGCGGTCATGGCATCACCGTCACGGTGACCTCGAGCGGGTTCTCGAGGGGGTTGGCACCACTCGCGGTGTCGACGACGTAGAGGTAGACGGTCTGCCCCGCGGTGAGGCTGGTGGTCAGCTCCATCGTCGTGCTGCCGAACTCCGACGCGCAGTCAGCCTCGGGGGTGGTCGTGCCGCACGCCGACGTCGAGATCAGCGCAGCCCAGCGGGTGTTGGTCGGCCGGTTGGTCAGCGCGAAGGTGACGGTCTCGGCCGCGGCGGCGGTGTACTCCATCACCACGTCCGGGCCGTCCGGCGAGGTGAAGGTGGGCGTGCAGCTCGGGCCGCTCCCGGTGAGGTAGTCGTTCGTCGTCGCCATCCACGGCAGCGTGTTGACGCCCGCCGAGAGGGTGAAGGCCGTGGCGCAGTCCTCGCCGGTGTCGGTCGTGCAGCTTCCGCCGATGCAGAACTCGCCGGCGGCGCAGGCCATGCCGCAGCCGCCGCAGTTCAGCCGGTCGGCGTTGGTGTCGGCCTCACAGCCGTTGGCCGCGTCCATGTCGCAGTCGGTGAAGCCCGGGAGGCAGGCGCCCCGCGTGCACTGACCGGCGGCGCAGGTCGCGGCGTCCTCGGCGTTCGCGTTCGTGCACTCGCGGCGGCACGCGCCGCAGTTCGCGATGTCCATCTCGAGGCGCGTCTCGCAGCCGTCGCCGCCGGCGGTGGCGAGGTCCGAGTTGCAGTCGCCCTGGAGGTCCTGACAGAAGGTCTGGCACTCCCCGGCGACGCAGATGCCGTCGGCCGCGAAGGCGACGTCGCAGACGGTGCCGCAGGCGCCGCAGTTGACCGGGTTGACCGAGAGGTCGACGCAGCTGCCGCCGCAGTCGGTGAGGCCGGCGCCGCAGGTGACGGCGCACTCGCCCATCATGCAGACCTCGCCCTCGTCGCAGGCGGCGCCGCACGCGCCGCAGTTCGACGGGTCGCTCATCGTCAGGGTGCACTGACCGTCGCAGACCTCCTGGTCGGGCAGGCAGCTGATCTCGCAGCTCCCGCTCGAGCAGACCTCGCCGGCCTCGCAGGCGTCGCCGCAGGCGCCGCAGTGCGAGGGGTCGCGATCGACGTCGGTGCAGGCCCCGTCGCAGGCGGTCTGGCCCTCGGGACAGACGAGCGCGCAGGCGCCCTCCACGCAGGAGAAGCCGGTGTCGCAGGCGTTGTCGCAGGCGCCGCAGTGCTCGCGGTCGCTCATCACGTCCACGCACTCGATGCCGCACTGGGTGTCCCCGAAGTCGCAGTTCGCGACCGACCCATCGGGCCAGGGCTCCCCCCCGTCACAACCCGGCGACAGCACCAGGACGACCGGCGCGAGCCGGACCAACCATCTTTTCATCACACACACCTTCCACTCCCCCGAAAGGGGAGGATGTCAGCCAAAGACGTCAGCCGCGTACGCGGCGAGCGCACGCGCGCACTTGGGTCATATCCTCCACACACGTAGGCACGTGTCGCAGATCCAAGTGAGCAATCTCACGGGCGAGGGGTTCCGCCGCCCGGGCATGCGGCTCGCTTGTCGGCCCCGGAGGCCGACCCCACCCTGCTCTTCGGAGGCGCCATCGCGACCCGCGATTCCGACGCCCCATCCCCGCGCCGCGGCCAGGCTCGAGCCGGCTGAACGGCGCCCGCGCACCGGTGCGCCCGACGGAGCCAGCCGTGACCCCCACCCTCGCCACCCTCCTCCTCATCACCTTCGCCGTCAGCGTCCTTTCCCTCGTGGTTTTGGGCTGGGCGGTCTGGCGTCACCACATGCGGTGGGGTCCGGCCGCGGCGCGCGTCATCTTCGGCCCCCGCGAGGAGGGCATCCCCGAGGAGCCGGCGGTCCCGGCGGGCGAGGAGAAGCGCATCCGCCCCGAGGCCGACCTCGACTCGCTGCCCGAGGCGGCGCGCGAGGAGCTGCTCGACCGCGCCGAGGCCGATCGCTCCTCGGCCGCGCCGGTGCTGCTCTTCCTGCTGAGCTCCACCGTCTGGTTGGTCGTCGGCTCGATCGTCGGCGTCGTGGTCGCGCTCAAGTTCACCTTCCCCGACTGGCTCACCGGCTCGGCGCTCCTGACCTTCGGGCGGCTCCGGCCCATCCACCTCAACGCCGTCATCTACGGCTGGCTCTCGATGGCCGGCATCGCGGTGATGCTCTGGCTGCTCCCCCGCGTGCTCCGGACCCGGCTCCGCGGCACCTGGTGGGCGGTCACCGGCGGCGTCATCTGGAACGTCGCCGTCACCGCGGGGCTGATCGCGCTCGCCTTCGGCTGGACCGACGGCCTGGAGTGGATGGAGATCCCGTGGGCGATCGACATCCTCTTCGTGCTCGCCGGCGGTCTGATGGCGGTCCCGCTCTTCGCGACCCTGAAGCACCGCCGGGTCGGCCACCTCTACGTCTCGGTCTGGTACTTCGCGGCCGCGCTCGTCTGGTTCCCGATCCTCTTCGTCATCGGCAACTGGCCGAACCTGCACTTCGGCGTCGAGCACGCGGCGGTGAACTGGTGGTTCGCCCACAACGTGCTCGGCCTGTGGCTCACGCCGATCGGGCTGGGCGCCGCCTACTACCTGATCCCGAAGGTGCTCGGGAAGCCGATCTACTCCTACTCGCTGTCGCTCGTCGGCTTCTGGGCGCTCGCCCTGTTCTACAGCCAGGCCGGCATCCACCACCTGATCGGCGGCCCGGTGCCGACGTGGCTCGTGACGCTCTCGATCGTGCAGAGCGTGATGATGGTGATCCCGGTCATCGCGGTCGCGATCAACCACCACGTGACCATGGTCGGGCACTTCCGGGCGCTCCGGCACTCGCCGACGCTGCGCTTCGTGGTCGCGGGCGCGATGATGTACACGGCGGTCTCGTTGACCGGCTCGCTGCAGTCGCTGCGCTCGGTCAACCAGCTGGTGCACTTCACGCACTACACGGTCGGGCACGCGCACATGGGCGTCTACGCCTTCGCGTCGATGATCGTCTTCGGCGCGATCTACTTCCTCGTGCCCCGGGTCACCGCGCGCGAGTGGCCCCGCCCGGCGCTCATCTCCTGGCACTTCTGGCTCAGCTTCCTCGGCGTCGGGCTCTACGTGGTCGCGCTGACCATCGGCGGCGTGCTGCAGGGCCTCGCGATGATGGACCCCGACCTGCCCTTCATCGAGTCGGTGCGGGTGACCCTGCCGTACCTGCACGCCCGCAGCGTCGGCGGCGCGATGATGACCGCCGGCCACCTCGTCTTCGCCTACCACGTCGCGGTGCTCGTCCTCGGGCGCGGCCCGGTCCGCCAGGAGGCGCCGTGGCGGCCGAAGCTCTCTTCCCTCTCCAACCCGGAGATCGCCTCGTGACCCGCGTGTTCGCCCTCGTGATCGCGGTGACGCTCATCCTCGCCTTCGCGGCGCTGATGCTCGTCGTCCAGCCCTACTCCCAGCTCTCGCGCGTCGAGCCCGATCCCGGCTCCGCGCCCTACACGGTCGAGCAGGCCCGCGGCCGCGACCAGTACGTCTCGCTCGGCTGCGTCTACTGCCACACCCAGCAGCCGCGGGACCGCGACTTCGGCACCGACGACGAGCGGGGCTGGGGGCGCGTGTCGACGCCGGCCGACTACCAGTGGGACTACCCCCACCAGCTCGGCACGATGCGCACCGGGCCCGACCTCTTCAACATCGGCGCGCGGCAGTCGAGCGAGGACTGGCACCTCACCCACCTCTACCAGCCGCGCGCGGTCTCGCCGGGCAGCATCATGCCGGCCTTCCCCTTCCTCTTCGAGGTGAAGGACGAGGCGGGCGAGGACGACGTCGTCGTGCAGGTGCCGCCGGCCTACGCGCCCGCGATCGGCGTGGTGGTGGCGAAGCCCGAGGCCCTCGACCTCGTCGCCTACCTGATCTCGCTCGACCACACCTACCCGTCGGCGTGGCTGGAGACCGAGGAGGCCGCCGATGAGCAGTGACGCCGTCAACGCGCCGACCCGGCGCGAGAACCCCGACCCGACCGAAGGCGCGGGCGCGATGCCGAAGTGGTTCCTCGCCTTCGCGTTCGCCCTCGTCGCCGCCGGCGGCGTCTACCTCTACCTCGAGGTGCCGAAGGACGACGCCGGCTTCGCGGGCGACTCGCGCACCGTGCAGATGGCGCCCCCCGAGGTGACGGGCGCGTCCCTCTACGCGGTGCAGTGCGTGGCCTGCCACCAGCAGACCGGGCTCGGCGTCTCCGGCGTCTTCCCGCCGCTCGGCGGCTCGAGCTGGGTGACCGAGGACCCCGAGACGCCGGTGCGCATCCTGCTGTTCGGCATCCAGGGCGCGATCGAGGTCGAGGGCGAGATCTACAACGGGCAGATGCCCGCGTTCGGGCACCTGAGCGACGAGGACATCGCCAAGCTCGTGAGCCACATCCGCACCTCCTGGGGCAACGACGCCGGCGAGGTGGAGCCCGCGCTCGTGACGCAGCTGCGCGCGGAGCTGTCCGACCGCGACGGCCCCTGGCAGGGCGGGGACGAGCTCTCCGCCGTGAGGGAGTGATCGATGCGCGCCGCCACCTTCGCCGTCGGGGGGATGAGCTGCGCGGGCTGCGCGCGGGGCGTCGAGCGCGCCCTCGGCGCCGACCCGGGGGTCCGGCGGGTCGCGGTGGACTTCGCGTCCGGCACCGTCCGGCTGGAGTGGGAGCCGGACGAGACCACGCTGGAGCCGGCGTTCGAGGAGGCGGCGCGCGGCGGCTTCGAGGTGCGCCCGCTCGAGGACGACGGGGAGCGCGAGGCGGAGCGCGAGGCGCAGGCGGCGCTCACCCTTCGGCTCGCGCTGACCGCGTTCTTCGCGATGAACGCGATGCTCGCCTCGCTGCTCCTGTACCTCGACGCGTTCGCGGACGAGGGCCCCGAGGCGGCGCGCTGGACCGCGCTCTTCGCCGGCCTGATGGCCACCCCCGCGGTCTTCGTCGGCGGCTGGCCGTTCTTCCGCAAGGCCGCGCTCGGCCTGCGCGCGCGGGTGCTCGGCATGGATCTGCTCGTCTCGATCGGCGCGCTCGCCGCCTGGACGACCTCGGTCGTGCTCTGGCTCCGCGGCGACAGCGACGTCTACTTCGACACCGCGGCGATGATCGTGCTGTTCCTGCTCGTCGGCCGCGTGATCGAGCGGAGCGCTCGGGCCCGGGCGCTCGACGCGGTGCGCAGCCTGCTCTCGCTCGCGCCCGATCTCGCGACCCGCGTGGTCGGCGAGCGCGAAGAGGAGGTCGAGGTGAAGAGCCTCGCGATCGGCGACCGGGTGCGGGTGCGCGCCGGCGACCGGATCGCGATCGACGGCCGGGTCGTCGAGGGGCGCGCCTCGATCGACCGCGCGGTGCTCACCGGCGAGAGCGAGCCGCGCACCGTCCGCCCAGGCGCTCGGGTGGAGGCGGGCGCGATCGATCTCGACGGGGCGCTGCTGATCGAGGTCGAGCGCCCGGTGGGCGAGCGCGCGATCGACGGGGTGACCCGCGCGGTGCAGGAGCTCCTGTCGAGGCGAGCCCCGCTCCAGTCGCTCGCCGACCGGGTCGCCTCGGTGCTCGTCCTCGGGGTGCTCGCGCTCTCGGCGCTCACCGTCGGGCTGCACCTCGCGCTCGGGGCCGGGGTGGTGACCGCCCTGCTCCACGCGATCGCGGTGATCGTCATCGCCTGCCCGTGCGCGCTCGGCCTCGCCACCCCGATGGCGCTGGTGGTCGCGGCGGGGAGAGCCGCCCGCGAGGGCATCGTCTTCCGGGACGGAGAGGCGATCGAGCGGGCGGCCTCGGTGCGCGCGGTCTCCTTCGACAAGACCGGCACCTTGACGGCGGGCGCGCCGCGAGTGCTGCGCGTCCTGACCGACGGCGACGCGGCGGAGGTGCTCCGGGTCGCGGCGCGGGCGGAGGCGGGCGCGCGCCACCCGATCGGCCGCGCGATCGTGGAGGCGGCGGGCGGCGCGACGGCCTCGGGCGAGACCACGGTGGTGCCGGGGCTCGGCGTGCGCTGGATGGGCAGCGAGCGCGGCGAGGAGGTGCTCGTCGGGCGCGCCGAGCTGCTGCGCGAGGCCGGCGTCGAGGTCGGCGCGAGCTCCGCCCGCACGGTGGCCCACGTGGCCCGGGCCGGCGTGTGGCTCGGCGCGATCGAGCTGCTCGACCCGCTCCGCCCCGGGAGCGAGGCCGCGGTCCGGGCGCTCCGCGCCGAGGGCATGGACCTCGAGATCCTCACCGGCGACGCGGAGGCGCCGGCGCGGCGGGTGGCGGCGGCGGTCGGGATCGACGCGGTGCACGCCGGCCTGCGCCCCGAGGAGAAGGCGGCGCGGATCGCGTCCCGCCCGGCGCCGACCGCCTTCGTGGGCGACGGAGTCAACGACGGCCCCGCGCTGGCGGCGGCTCACCTCGGGGTCGCGGCCACCGGCGCCACCGACGTCGCCCTCGCCACCGCCCAGCTCGCCCTGCGCAGCGGCGGCGTCGAGCGCCTGCCCCGCGCGCTCGGGCTGGCGCGCCGCACCGTGCAGGTGATGCGGCAGAACCTCGGCTGGGCCCTCGCCTACAACGCGATCGCGCTCCCGGCGGCGGTGCTGGGCCTCGTGCACCCGGCGGCGGCGGCGCTCGCGATGGCGGCCAGCTCGATCTCGGTGGTGCTCTCCTCGCTCCGCCTGACCCGCGCGTGACAGGAGCCGGCGGGAGGTGAGAGCCTCTCCGCGTGGCGAAGCGGATCGGAGACGCGCGCTGGATCGGGCTCATCCTGGTGAGCGCGGCGGTGGCGGCGCTGCTGCTCGTGGTGGTGATGCGGCGGCAGGATACGCCGGCCCCGGAGACCCAGCCGCGCCCCGAGGCCGCCGCGCGCTACGCCGACATCGACAAGATCGACGTGCACGTGCACGTGCCCGCCGAGCGCTACGCGGAGGCGGCCGAGGTCTTCGCCCAGCACGGCGTGGTGCTCGCGCTGAACGCGTCGGGCGGCCACCCGGGGCGCGGGCTCGACGACACCGTGCGCGCCGGCCTCGGGATCGGCGGGCGCATCCGCAGCTACTGCAACCTGAGCTTCGCCGGGGTCGAGAACGCGAGCTTCCACGACTACGCCATCCGGACCCTGCGTCAGTGCAAGGAGGACGGCGCCATCGGGCTCAAGATCTTCAAGTCGCTCGGCCTCGGCGCGGAGCTGTCGGACGGCAGCCTGCTCCGGGTGGACGACCCGCGGCTGGACGTGGTCTTCGAGACGGCGGGCGAGCTCGAGCTGCCGGTGCTGATCCACGCGGGCGATCCGCAGGCCTTCTTCCGGCCGCCCACCCGGGACAACGAGCGCTACGAGGAGCTGCAGGCGCACCCCGGCTGGAGCTTCCACGGCGACGAGTGGCCCAGCTGGGAGGAGGTCTTCGGCCAGTACGAGGCGCGGATCGCGCGGCACCCGGGCACGAAGTTCCTCGGCGCCCACTTCGGCAACGCGCCCGAGGAGCCGCAGCGCGTCGCCCGCATGCTCGAGCGCTACCCGAACCTCTACATCGAGACCGGGGCGCGCATCCCGGAGATCGGCCGCCACGACGCGGCGCGCATGCGGGAGCTGTGGATCCGTCACTCCGACCGGATCCTCTTCGGGACCGACATCCAGATGGGGAGCCAGAGCTGGATCCTGGGCAGCGCCGGAGCCCGGCCGGACCCGCCGTCGCGCATCCCGATCTTCTACGAGGCCCACTGGCGCTACTTCGAGACCGCCGACCGCCGCTTCGCGCACCCGACCCCGATCCAGGGAGACTGGACGATCGACGGCCTCGACCTGCCCCGCGAGGTCCTCGAGGACCTCTATCACCGGAACGCCGAGCGCCTCTTCGGCTTCACCCGGCGGGGAGAAGACGAATGATCGCGAGGAGTTGAGGGAACGCTCCCCGATGGGGACGTGAGGCGGCTCACCGGGGAGGCGCCGAGAATGATCGATTTCGGTGCCGGCGGCGCACGGGTGGGGTGATGACGCTGCGGTTGCTCGCGCTGGGTTCGGCGCCCGAGTCCAGGCATCCTGGGCCGGTGGAGGTGACGGATCCGCTCGCGCGGCTGCTGTCCGAGGCGGCGTCCGGGGACCGGGTGGCGCTCTCCCGGCTGCTGCGCGCGCTCGGGCCGCAGGTGCTGCGGGTGGCCCGCGGGGTGCTCGGCTCCAGTCACCCCGAGGTCGAGGACGCGGCCCAGGAGTCACTGGTGGCCATCGCCGGCGCGATCGGGAGCTTCCGCGGGGAGTGCAGCGTGAAGCACTTCGCCTGCCGCATCGCGGCCCGGAAGTGCGTCGCCGTGCGCCGCCGGGCCAAGGCGCGGGACGAGCGCCGCCGCGAGCTCGCCTCGATCCCGCCGCCCCCGCCGGCCGCGCCGACCACGCCGGCCCGCATCCGCCGCGAGGCGCTCCGGGCGCTGCTCGAGACGCTGCCCGAGGAGCAGGCGGAGACCCTGGTGCTCCGGGTCGTCATGGGCTTCTCGCTCGCGGAGGTGGCCGAAGCCACCGACGCGCCGATCAACACGGTTCGCAGCCGGGTGCGGCTGTCGAAGGAGGCGCTGCGCCGGCGCATCGAAGAGGACCCGGCGCTCGCCGAAACGCTCGAGGTGGGAACGTGACCCGCGTGGACGTGCATCCGGAAGATCTCCTCGACGCGGCGCACCGCGGCGAGCTCGACGACGCGCAGCGCGCGCGCCTCGCCCAGCACACCGCCCACTGCGCCGCCTGCGCGGCCGAGGTCGCGCTGATCGACGACTTCGACGTGCTCGATCAGCCCGGCGACGAGGCGCTCATCGATCGCCTGGTCGAGGGCGCCATCGGTCAGGCCCCGCCGGTCGAGGCCCGCCCCACGCGCAAGACGGCGGCCGGCGCCGGTCGCACCATCCTCTACGCGGTGGCGGCGTCGCTGCTCCTCGGCGCGTTCGGCGGCGCGGCCGCGGCGATGTTCGCGATGTGGCCGGCCCGGGTGGCCGAGGAGGAGCCGGCGCCGGAGCCGACCGTGACGCTCCCCGAGGAGGAGCCGCCCCCCGCCCGCCGCGCGCGTCGCCGGGTGGTCGAGGCGCCGGTCGAGGAGGAGATCGTCGAAGAGGAGATCGTCGAGGAGGCCCCCGAGCCCGAGCCGGAGGCGCGCCCCGCCCGGATCCCCTCGGCCGAGGAGCTCCTCGCGGCCGCCAACCGCGCCCGCCGTGACCACCGCTACCCGCAGGCGGTGCGCCTCTACCGTCGCCTCCAGACCGCGCACCCGCGCTCCCGCGAGGCCGCCCTCTCCCACGTCACCCTCGGCCGCCTCCTCCTCGACGGCACCCACGATCCCCGCGGCGCCCTCCGCGAGTTCGAGCGCTACCTCGCCCAGGGCCGCCACCGCGTGCTCGACGAGGAGGCCCGCGTCGGCCGCGCCCTCGCCCTCATGCGCCTCGGCCGCCGCGAAGAAGAGCGCCGCGCCTGGCGCGAGCTCCTCGCCCACCACCCCGACACCCTCCACGCCGAGCGCGCCAACAGCCGCGCCCAGTAGCTCCGCGCGCACGGGGACGATCTTCCCCATGTCCCCAAACTTCGCGCGACGCCGCGGGCGGTTTGGGGATGGGGAAGATCGTCCCCGAGCGTGATTGCCCCGCGCCGCTTCGGAGGCAAGTTGGCTCTCGCAAAGCCGCCAAGCCGCAAAGGGGGGGCGTGGCAGCGGGATGGACGCTCGCCGCCGCTCGGCTCACCGCTCGTCGATGCGCTTCGGTGGCAATTGGTTTCTCGCCGAGGCGCAGAGGCGCAGAGGTGGAGCGGGCGGCGCGTTCGGTGTCGGACATCGGGGAGATCGTCCTGGCGCATCGGCTGCGTCCCTGGTCCGCCGGCTCTCCGCTACCTGCCCGCTCACTGCCGGGGAGACTCTGTCCAGCGGGTACGGTCCGCGATCGCGGCCTGTACCAGCGACTCGGCACAGTCGGGTGAAGTAATCATGGGGTTCTGTCCCAACTGTGCCTGAGTCACCAAGCGATGGCGGAGGTGTTCCCCCTGACCGGCCGGATCGCGGTGGTGCCAAGCGAGCGCCTCCGTGAGGTCCGCCACGGTGAGCGGAATGCCCCAAACCATCCAGAGATAGATCCTGACCCGAGCGATGTCGCCCTCGAAAACCCCGTTGCCGGAGGAACAGCACTCGACGCCGTCCTCGAGATCCGGGACCAGGTTGAGTAGATCGCCGAACGCTTGCCGGACTCCTGGCGCAGCCGCTTCGCAAACCGCCACGGCAGCTTCCCCCGTTTCTTCGCCGGGAGCGCAGCTAGACAACAGTTCCGTCGCGGGGACGAGGTGCTGAATTCGGGTGGCGTGGACCGCACCTCCACACCGCAGACCCAGTTGCCCTTGCAGCTCCACCAACTCAGCCGGGCAGCGATGCCCGACCATGCTGCCGTCCTCCGCACGAAGCGCGAAGACCTGCGCGAGCGGTTCAGGGTCGGGGAAGTACACGGACGGACGCGCGTGGGGAGCACATGCAAACAGGGCAGCATCGCCGGGGGGATCCACCAGCATGCCTGCGACCACGCCCTCGTCGATGGTGGCGGAGGTGCTCGTTGCCGTCCCGCGAGGGGCTGTCCCGGTACAGCCGGCCCCGACAAAGCAGCAGCAGGCCATCAACAGGTGATGCCGAGTCCGCTGGCCGGGGCGCATCGAAGCACACTAGCATCTGCTCGAACACGCCTGGCGAGCGAGCGCGCAACGGACAATCCCGTTCCATCATCGAGCTCCGGTGCCCCGAAGGCGCGGCCCCCAGGCCGGGAGTTCGATGATTGAATAGGATCGTCCCTGTTCCATTGGCCCCCCAACGTCTCTGCGCCTCTGCGAGAAATTAGTTGGCCTTGAGGGTCCGTAATCGTCTCCAGGCTCGCGGCTTCGCGAGAGCCTCGTGCTGCTGAAGCGGGGCGGGGTCGCGTATGATCGGGGGGTGTCGGGTGGAGTGAGTCGGTGCGCCGGGATCGTGACGTTTCTCGTCGTCGCGCTCGTCGGCGCGCCCGCGAGCGCGCAGCCTCGGGCGGTCGACCTGGTGTTCATCGGGGACGCCACCGACGCGAGCGGGCTGACGCTGGTGCTCACCGAGCTGCTCGACCGGCTCGAGGTGGAGCTGCGGCGGGGGCCGATCCGCACCGCGCTCGACGCGCGGGAGGTGCTGACGCCGGATCCGGAGGCGCCGCCGGCGCTGGCGCGGGTCTGGATCGAGGCGGGCGAGGAGCGGACGACGCTCTACCTCGTGGACGGAGACTGGGAGCGCATCCTCGTCCGGCACGTGCCGCTCGAGGACGGGCTCGACGAGGTGGGGCGCGAGCAGGTGGCGCACATCGTCTACGCGGCGGTCGAGGCCCTGATCGCCGGCGCGCGCATCGGGCTGACCCGCGACCAGGCGCGACAGGAGCTCGGGGTGCCCGCGCCGCCGCCTCCGCCCGAGCCGCCGCCTCCGCCTCCCGAGCCTCCCGAGCCGCCGCCCGAGCCGCCGCCGCCGTCGGAGCTGTCGGGCGACGTGGCGTTCGGCTACCTCGGGCAGCTCTTCGCCGACGGGGCCACCCTGCGACACGCGGTCGGGGCGCGCGGGGCGCTGCTCGTGGGCCGGCGCTCGCCGCGGCTCGCGCTCTCGTTCGCGGTCGACTTCTTCCCCACCACCGGCCACGAGGGCGCCGGGGTGCAGCTCGGCCTGCGCTCCTGGATCCTGCGCTTCGAGGCCGGCGTCGACTTCGAGCTGAGCGAGAGCACGAGCGTGCGCGCGACCGGGGGTCTCGGCGTCGACCTCACCTCGGTCGAGCCCGCCGGCGCGGGCGACGCCCCGATCCGGCTCTCCGAGGCGTTCGACGCGGTCGGCCCGCTCCTCGTCCTGCGCGGCGGGGTGCATCAGCAGATCTGGGAGTGGCTCGGGGTGAGCGGGGGGCTCCTGCTCGACGTCGACCTGGTCGACGCGCGCTACGTCGTCGCCGGCGAGGACGGGGACCTCCCGGTGGTCGATCCGTGGCTCGTGCGCCCCTCGCTCTGGGTCGCGCTCGAGGGCCGCTTCCGTTAAACCCACGGCATGCAGCGATGGATCGGACGCGCCTTCCTCCAGACCGCCGCGCTCCGCCGGCGCATGCGGGGGCCCGTGCGCGACGCCTGGCCGCTCGAGCTCGAGGCGTGGACCCGCGTCCTCCATCACTACGGCAAGCGCTCCACGCTCATCCCGCTCGCGCTCCAGCGGCGCGCCCTGCACGCGCTCGTGAAGCCGCCGGCGGCGAACGCGTCGGTGACGATCATCCGCACCGAGGCCAACGGCGTGCCCTGCGCCTGGTTCCGGCCGCGGGGCGCCGACCCGGATCGCGTGCTCGTGTATCTGCACGGCGGCGGCTACTCGATCGGCTCGATCGAGACCCACCGCGAGTACATCGCGAAGCTGGCGCGGCGGACGAAGATGCAGGCGTTCGCGGTCGACTATCGGCTCGCGCCCGAGCACCCCTACCCGGCGCAGCTCGACGACGCGCGGGCCGCGTGGCGCTACCTGCTCGACGCGGGCGTCGATCCGCGGCGCGCGGTGATCGCCGGCGAGTCGGCGGGCGGCGGGCTCACGCTGAGCACCCTGGTCGCGCTGCGCGACGCGGGGGAGCCGCTCCCGGCGGCGGCCTGCGTGCTCTCGCCCTGGGCGGACCTGACGCTCGAGGCGGCGTCGCTCGCGGAGAACGAGCGCTACGACTACATCCACCCCCGCGTGCTCGAGGTCTACGCCGAGCGCTTCGTCGGCGCGGCCGATCGCGATCACCCGCTCGTGTCGCCGCTCTTCGCCGACCTCGAGGGCCTGCCGCCGATGCTGATCCAGGCCGGCGACCTCGAGACCCTGCGCGACGACGCGGTGCGGCTGGCCGAGCGCGCGCGGGCCGCGGGCGTCGACGTCACGCTCACCGTGTACGACGACATGATCCACGCCTTCATGCTCTTCGCCGGCGTGCCGGACGCGAAGCGGGCCACCGACGAGATCGTGGCCTTCGTCCGGCGTCACACCTGACCGGTCAGTCGCCGGTCTTGCGCTGGTTGAGCAGCCGGCCGAGCGCGGCGTAGCCGCTGAGCGAGCCGAGGCCCATGTTCGAGTCCTTGCTGGACTCCTTGGGCTTCTCACCCAGCAGCACCGCGCGGAGCCGCCCCTCGGAGTGGAGCTGCACGATGTGCGTGAACCCCCCGATGTAGGTCTCGTCGAGGAGCACGAGCGGGAACGCCAGCGCGCCGTGTCGGCGGCTGATGGCCTCCTGCTCGTGCCGCTCCTTCACCTCGACGGAGTCGAAGGAGATCCCGTTCTCGGTGAGGATCTCCTCGACCTGCTCGCAGAACATGCAGCCCGGGCGTCGATAGACGACGACCTGCCCCACCTCATCCCTCCAGCGGAACCTGCGAGGTCTCCGCGAGGCGAGTCATCAGGTTGTAGAACGAGATGGTCATCATCAGCTCGACCACGCCGGCCTCGCCGAACATCTCACGCGCCTGCTCGACGGTGTTCTTCTCGGCGCCCACGCGCCCGGTCATCTCGTCGGTCATGCGGATGACGATCTTCTCCTCGGGGGAGAAGACGTCGTCGGGGATGTCCTTCTGGGACACGCCCTCCATCTTGTCGGCCTCGAGCCCGATCTGCTCGCTCTTCGGGACGTGGATGCTGCGGCAGTAGGCGCACCCGTTGAGCTCGGCGGTCCGGAGCACCGCGAGCTGCTTGAGGCGCATCGGCACCTTGTACTCCTGCGCCACCGCGCCGGCGAGCCCGAGGAAGGGACCGAGCAGGTCCTTGCAGTTGGCGATCACGCGCGCGAGGTGTGGGACGCCGCCCATCGCCTGCTGGCACATCGCGTAGATCTGCTTGAGGTCTTCGTCGGCCTGTTCGTCGGTGACGAGCGAGAGCGTCGGGCTTCGTTCCACTTTGTCGGTTCCCTTTCGTGCGAATCCCCCCGCACCGCCGATCCATCGTACGGCGCGGGGGGACAGCGATTCAAGCGTTCGTTCTACAGGCGGTTCAGGAACTCGATGAGGTGATCCTGACGCGACGCCGGCAGGCTGGCGAAGCGGTCCCGCGCGTTCTGCGCCTCGCCGCCGTGGGCCAGGATGGCCTCCCGAACGCTGGCGGTCCGGCCGTCGTGGAGGAGCGCGTTCTTGAAGCGCAGGCCCCAGAGCGGCGTGGTCCTCCAGCGGCGGCCGTCGGCCCGCGCCATCACCCGGCCGATGGTCGTGCCCCCGTTGTCGGCGAGGGTGTCGCCCATGTCGTGGGTCAGGAGATCGGAGTAGAGGTGCGCGTCGCGGTTCTCGAGCTGCGGCACCCGGATGAAGCCGTCCTCGGTGCGGAGCCGGTAGACCGGGCCGGTGCGGAGGGTCGGCGTGTGGCAGCTCGCGCAGCCGATGCGGTCGAAGAGCACCTCACCCGCGCGGGCCCGGCCCTGGATGGGCAGGCGCGGCGGCGGCGCGACCAGCGCCTGGAAGGCGTAGAGCGCGAGCGAGTCCTCCTCCTCGTCGTCGTTGGGGATGGAGTCGGCGACGTCGCACCCGGCCGGGAGCTCGTGGCCGAAGCGCAGCCCCTGCGGCGTGAACTCCTGGGGGAAGAACACCGTCGAGATGCCGAGCTCGATGCCGAAGGGCTCGGCCGAGAACTGGCTCAGCGTCGCCGTCTGCGACTTCCAGCCGAAGCGGCCCACCCGGACCGTGCCCCGGATGTGGAGCTGCGGGTCCGCGGCGGTCGGGCCGGCGGCGAGCGCCTGCATCTCGCGGCCCCAGTTCGCGACGCCGTTGACGCCGTCGCGGCCGAGGGCCTGGTTGCGCAGGATCTCCTGGTCGGGGATCGCGTCGATGAGGCCGAAGCCCCAGACGGCGGGGGTGTGGCGCCGCGAGATGACGTCGGCGTCGGCCGGCAGGGTCTCGCCGGTGATGGTGCAGCTCGGGTGCGTGTCCGAGATGTCGCGGTGCTGGATGATCGGCCCGCCGAGCTCGCGCATCGGGTCGTAGTAGCCGTGGTTGTCGTAGCCGAAGTGCGTGACGTCGAACTCCGAGCCCACGCCGTTCGGGTCGGGGCCGCCGGCCGCGCCGGTGAGGCCGCCGTGGCAGGTCTGGCAGGCGCGCTCGTTGTAGACGGGGCCGAGGCCCTCCTCCGCGGTGTACTCGTGGAAGAACGCGTCGCGCCCCTCGTCGAAGAGCTCCTGGAGCTCCTCGCTCAGGCCGGGGAGCGGGTCACCGGCGGCGTGGCGATCGCCGCGGTGGCGGCCGCCGCGGTCGGCCTCGACGGGCTCGGCCGCCTGGAGCGAGACCAGGCCGGCGACGCCGAGCGCGACGGCGGGGACGGTGGCGAAGCGGAGAAGCTTGTTGGTGAACGTCGTCATGGTCAGCTCCCACTCCCGCAGAGGTGACGGCGCGACGGCGGCCACGGGTCCAGCTGCTCGGACACGCCCGAGATCGGCGTGATCGTCCCGAAGTTCCGGAAGTCGAGGCCGTAGCCCTGCGGGACGACGCTCGGGTACATGTTGCCCCACGTGATGAACGTGTTGTCGCGGTAGGCGAGCTCGGGCGGCTTCGGGTAAGGCTCGGCGCTCATCGCGATGCCGATGCCCTCGCCGTTCCAGATCGACTCGAGGAAGTAGTCGAACGACATGAACATGTCGTCGGGCAGGCGGGTCTGCGTCCAGTAGTTGGTGAGC
Organism: Myxococcota bacterium; assembly: GCA_036149055.1. Classification (GTDB taxonomy): domain Bacteria; phylum Myxococcota_A; class Polyangia; order Polyangiales; family Sandaracinaceae; genus JAVJQK01. The sequence continues at coordinate 33,598 of JAYZQJ010000029.1, forward strand.
GCGTCCGGCTCGCAGATGTCGAACGGGTGGATGGTGTTGACCACGCCCGGGCTGCCGGCCGCGTCCTCGATGCGGTCGAAGCGCAGCGTGAAGTGCAGGTGGCCGGTGCCGTCGGGGTTGCCCTCGAAGATCGGCGAGCAGACCATGCGGATCGCCGGGGCGGGGGCGGTGAAGTAGGTGCCCTCCGCCGGGAACGGCCGGTCGCCGTGCGGGGCGAAGTCGAAGCGCGTCCCGAGGAACTGCAGCGTCGTCGCGTCGTAGTAGAGCGTCTCGTGGTAGCGGCCGAAGACCGTGCCCATGAGCCACATCTGCCAGCGCGCGTCCTCGACCCGCATGAACTGCGGGTTGAAGTCGGTGCTGTCGTCGAAGCGCTTCTCGTAGGTGGGCCGGTAGGGCAGGCCGACGAAGTCGGCGTAGACGTCGACGGTGTTGCGGGCGCGCGAGTAGACGATGCGGACCGTGGCCGAGCCGTCGATCTGCGACTGGTCCTGGATGCAGAACTCGCCGGGCAGGCAGAAGTTCAGGGTCAGGGGGATCACGAACTCCCCCTCGTCCGGATCCGCGTAGGTGTATCGGCCCTCGATGTCCGAGACCCCGTTGGCGATCTCCGGCGGTGTGACCAGCGGTTCGGTCCGGGCCCCCACGTCCCCCGTCTCCTGTGCGCAGCCCATGGCCGCGATCAGGCAGACGAGGCTCGCGGCCCGTCCGACCCCCACGCGAGGTCGGTCGTGTCGTCTACTCATGCGCGCTCCTCCCACTCCAATCGGCACTTCACCAGGTTGGGAGATCATCCCTGCTCCGTGAATCACCCCTGGGGGTTGTAGGAGGGTGTGTGTTTTTGTCCCTGGCGGGATCGGGGTCTGCTATCCTCGTTCGTGGGCGCGGGGGACAGCATCGAAGTGAGGCACGCATCGTGTCCGTGAGTCACGTCGGCAGTTTCCTCATCGCGGATCCGGACCCGGAGACGGCCGAGATCTTGGCGTCTCTGTGCCGGAAGATCCGCAAGGCGCGCACCGTGGAGCGGTGCGAGGAGGCGCTCGAGATCGTCGCCGGCGACGCGCGCCTGACCGGCCTCATCATGGAGGAGGACCTCCCGGACGGGCGGGGCACCAAGCTGCTCAAGGACCTGCGGAGCAAGCGGCCGATGCTCCCGGTGCTGGTGCTCACCGCCAACACGTCCCCGGACGTCATCAACCGCGCGCACCGCTACCGCGCGGAGTTCCACGCGAAGCCGACCCGGCGGCGGAGCCTGCTCGGATTCCTGCGGCGCGCGGTCGCCTTCGAGCGCGTGCCCGACCACCGCATCTCCTGGCTGCTCGAGGAGACGGTGATCCGCTTCAAGCTCTCCCCCCGCGAGACCGACGTGCTCGCGGCGGCGATCGCCGGCACCTCGCGCAAGGAGCTGAGCGATCAGCTCGGCACGTCCGAGAACACCATCAAGTCGGTGGTGAAGGGCGCGCTCCGCAAGCTGCCGCACGCCAGCCTCGACGACGCCGGGCGCGAGATCCTGCGGCAGGCGCTCGACGGAAGCCACGCCAGCACGCTCCAGGATCTCTACGAGATGCGGGAGACCCCGATGCTGCCCGGGCCGCCGACCATTCGCCCGTCGAGCGCCCGCGACGAGGAGGAAGAGTGACCGTCGACTGGAGCGCCGTGCGCGGCGAGTTCGCCGCCCTCGCGGACAAGACCTTCCTGGACGCGGCCTGCGTCAGCGTCGCGCCCCGCCGCGCCACCGACGCGCTGGCCCGCTTCGCAGAGCTCACCGCGACCTGCCCCTTCCGCTCCGCCACCGAGGCCCACATCGCGATGGACGACGCGCGCGCCGCGGTGCGCCCGCTCGCGGCCCGCATGCTCGGCGCCTCGGCCGACGAGATCGCGATCGTCGAGAGCACCACCGAGGGCCTGAGCACCCTGGCCCGCGCGATCGACTGGCGCGACGGCGACCGGGTCGCGCTCAGCTCGCTCGAGTTCCTCCAGGTGGCGATGCCCTGGGCCCAGCTCGACGGGGTCGCGCTCGACCCGATCGGGCACGAGGGCGGCGTCTTCGGGGTCGACGAGGTCGCCCGCGCGATCGGCCCCCGCACCCGCATGGTCGCGCTCAGCTCGGTGCAGTGGAGCCACGGCTTCCGCTGCGACCTCGACGCGATCGCCGCCCTCTGCCGCGAGCGGGGGGTGTGGCTGGTGGTCGACGCGGTGCAGCAGCTCGGCGCGTTCCCGATCGACGTGTCGAAGACCCCGGTCGACGCGGTGGTGGCCGGCGGGCACAAGTGGCTCAACTCCCCGTTCGGCGCCGGCGTGCTCTACGTGCGGCGCGAGCGCCTCGCCGAGCTCGCCGTGCCGCTCGGCGGCTACCTCAGCCTCACGCCCCCCGACGGCGGCTGGGGCACCTACTTCCAGACCCCGTCGATCACGCCCTTCCGCGACTACCGCCTCGTGGAGGAGGCCCGCGCGCTCGAGACCGGGGGCACCGCGAACTACCCGGGCGCGGTCGCGCTCGCCGCCTCGATGGGCCTGGTGCTCGAGCTCGGCCAGCACGCGATCGCGACCCGGATCGAGGCGCTCACCACCCGCGCCATCGAGGGGCTGACCCGCCTCGGCGTCCGGGTGGTCACGCCCACCGATCCGGCCCGGCGCGCCGGCATCGTCACCTTCGATCTCGGCGAGCCCGCCGCCAACGAGGCCTGCATGAGCGCGCTGCTCGACGCGTCGGTGCTCGTCTCGGTGCGCTACACCGACCGCGTCGGCGGGGTGCGCGTGTCCTGCCACTACTTCGACGACGAGGGCGACGTCGATCGCCTACTCGACGTCACCGCCCACCACCTCCGGGGCTGAGACGCCCGCCGGCGCCTCGTGCACCGCGCTCACCGGGCGGGCCCGGAGCTCGGCCGGCAGCGGATCGAGGAGGTGCCAGAGGCGGAGGTAAGCCGCGCGCTGCGCCGGCGCCCGCGGGTCGAGGCGATCGAGGTGATCGCGCACCTTGCGGGCGAGCCGGCGCGAGACCGTCGGGTGATCGCGCTGGGGCGGCCGGCACCAGCGGAGGTCCTCGGCCACCGCGAGGGTGACGGCGTCGCTCACCGCGGCCGCGACCGCGCGGTGATAGCGGCGGGTCACGTCCTCCCGGCCGGCGGCGAGCACGTCGTCGAGGGCCTCGGCGCAGATCGCGGCGACGGTCATGCCCTGGGCGTGCACCGGGTTGAGGGCGCAGAGCGCGTCGCCGACCGCGAGCAGCCGGGGCGGCCAGGCGGGGTGCGCGTCGACGTGCCGCTGCCGGGTCTCGGTGTCGCGGTAACACCAGACCGGCGAGATCGGCTCGGCCCGGGACAGCGGCGCCCAGAGATACGGCAGCGATCGGGCGAACGCCTCGAAGCCCGCCGGATCGCGGGGCGGCGCGTCGCCGGCCGCGCCGACCAGGGTCACGTAGTCCCAGTCGGTCTCGGTCGGGTAGACGATCACCCCGCGGGTCACGTCGGGCGGGCGGGTGACCCCGAGCAGCGCGCCCCAGTCGCGCGAGAGCCCGCGGTAGTGCCGGGTGGCGTAGGCGCGCCCGGCCCGGACCCGGGTGGTCGGCGGCGGGTCGACGCCGAGAGCCGCGAGCCAGCGGGGCAGCGGCGTGCCGCGCCCCATCGCGTCGATCACCCAGTGCGCGGGCAGCGGGCCGGCGCCGGTGCTCACCCCGGCCGCCTCGCCGCGCCCGTCGAGCAGGAGCCCGCGCGCCCGGACGGCGCGCTCCAGCCGCACCCGACCGGAGCGCAGCACCGCGGCGCGCAGGGCGTGCTCGAGCCTGTCCCGGCTGCAGGCGAGCGAGGCCACGCCGCTCGGCTCCCGGGGCAGCCAGCCCTCGTCGAACACCGCGAAGTCGCGGCCCCAGTCCACCCGGTGCACGCCGTCCGGGCGCAGAGCCGGCTCGAGCGCGGGGAGAGCCGCTCCAGGATCACCAGGCCCCGCGCCAGGAGCGCGTGGGCGTGACGGGCCTGGGGCGTGCCGGCGCGGGCCCCGGGCTCGAGCGGCAGCGCGTCGCGCTCCAGGAGCGTCACCCGCAGGCCACGCGCGTCGAGCACCCGCGCGGCCATCAGCCCCGAGATGCCCGCGCCGATCACGATCGCGTGCTCGCCGGGGCGCATGGGGCCAGCCTCCGACGTGGAGCCGCCGACGGGAATCACCCCCAGGGGTGGGACGTGAACGGTGTAAGGTTTTACCCGGGGCGAGACGCGCCGCGGCACAACGCCCCGCCGTGGCGAGGCCCCCTGGGGCTCACGCCGGATCCGCAGCGCGCGGGGCCGCGGCACGGCACGTGCCATGGAAGGGGTCGTGACCTCATCATCCCCCATGCAGCCGGGCGAGATCGTGGCCGGGCGCTTCCGCATCTGCGGCACGCTCGGGCGCGGCGGCCACGGCGAGGTGCTCCGCGGCGAGCACGTGCAGCTCGGCTACCCGGTGGCGCTCAAGATGCTCGACCCGGAGTACAAGCACGACGACGCGATGCGCGAGCGCTTCCGTCGCGAGGCGATCTTCGGCGCGCGCCTCTGCACCGAGAACGTCGCCCGGGTGCTCGACGCCGGCGAGACCGACGACAGCATCCCCTTCCTGATCATGGAGATGATCGAGGGGCCGGACCTCGCGACGGTGCTGGACCGGGAGCGGACCCTGCCGATCGCGGCCGCGGTCGACCTCGGGGTGCAGCTCTGCGCGGCGGTCAGCGCGCTCGAGGAGCACGAGCTGGTGCACCGCGACATCAAGCCGAGCAACGTCGTGCTCAAGCGCGAGGCGGACGGCCGGGTGATCGTGAAGCTCATCGACCTCGGCATCTCGCGCGACGCGAGCGAGGAGGGGCGGGTCGAGACCCTGACCGCGGCCAACACCATCGTGGGCACGCCGCAGTACATGGCGCCCGAGCAGATCGAGGCCGGCGTGCTCGACCACCGCACCGATCTCTACGCGATCGGGGCGGTGCTCTTCGAGGCGCTCGCCGGCGAGCCGCCCTACGGCGGCAAGACCCCGCACGCGGTGCTGGCCCGCGCCCTGGCCGGGGAGCGCGAGGACCTCGCCAAGGCGCGCCCCGGGGTGCCGGAGCCGCTGGTGAAGGTGATCGAGCGCGCGCTCGCCTTCGATCCGAGCGACCGCTTCCCGGACGCGGCGGCGATGAGCCGGGCCCTCTCGAGGGCGGCCGAGGAGTCGGAGCTGCCGCGCGGCGCCCGGGCCTGGCAGACGGTCGAGAGCGTGCGCGAGGAGCTAGCCGGCGAGTCGCGGCGCAGCGCGATGAGCGACACCACCGATCTGCTCGCCTCTAACGTCGACCCCTTCGAGAAGACCGGCGAGCGCCGCGGCTTCCGTCACTGGGACTGGGTCGCGGCGGTGGTCGCGCTGGTGATCGCGGCGGTCTCGCTCGGCACCTTCTTCGTCGACACCGGAGAACGCGGAAGGGGCGAACCGCTGAACAAGCAGTCCGCCCCTTCTTCGGTCGAGGAGTGACGACGGTCAGTCGCGCGCGCGCTGCACGATGGTGTCGGCGAGGGACATCGCCGAGTCGGCGTCCTTGCCGGCCGAGACCGCCGCGACGACCAGAGCCCGCCAGAAGTCCTTCTCGCCTCCGCCGTTGAGCGCGACGCCGGGCGCGCCCATGCCGGGCGAAGGCGCGCCACCGGACGACGAGCCGGCCGAGGGGGTCGGCGCGGCGGCCGGGCCGGAGCCCTCCGACGACGAGACCACCCGGGGCGAGGGCGCGGAGCTCTCCTCCTGCGGCTCCTCGTCGAGCGGGAAGCGCTCGGCCGAGGGCGACGGCGCGGGGGCCGGGGCCGGGCCGGGCGACGGCGCGGGGGCCGGAGCCGGGCCGGGCGAGGGCGCCGGAGCGGGCGACATCTGCGCCGGCGAGGGCGCGGGGCCCGGCGACGGCGCGGGGGCCGGAGACGGCGCGGGGGCCGGGGCCGGCGACATCTGCGCCGGCGAAGGAGCGGGGGCCGGGGCCGGGCC
>JAYZQJ010000030.1:0-21854 GCA_036149055.1 Myxococcota bacterium
CGAGCGCGAGCCGCGGGGCCCCCAGCGCCCCGTCGCTGGGGTCGCGGCGCGAGCGCGCAGCGCGAGGCGCCGGCGGAGTCGGGAGGGGGGCCCCATTGGCGCTTTGCCCAATGGGGGGAGGGTTTGCCCCAAACCCTCCAAGAAACTCAGCGAGCGATCGGACGCCCGCCCAGAGTCTCGAAGAGGACCTCGAGGCGGTAGGCCGCGCGGTTGCCCCGGCCCGCGTCCCGGACGCGGAGCACGTACACGCCGGGCTGCACGAGGTGGGAGAGCCGCTCGTCCGGCCCGGTGAGGCTCGAGACCGCGATCGGATCCGCGTCGTGGTCGAGCAGCTGCAGATCGAGGTCGCTCCGCTCCTGCGGCGACCCCGTGCCGTCGATGGTCAGCCGCGCCACGATCATGCCGGGCTCGGTCACGTCGATCAGGAAGCTGTGGATGGCGTCGAAGCCGGAGATCGCGATGTTCCCGCCGCCCGAGGGCGCGGGCTGGGAGATCCCGTCGATGGTCCCCTCGATCACGTCGCCGAACGCCACCGGGCGCGGCCACGGCAGCGGGCCCTCCGGCAGCAGCTCCGCGGTGGGCTCGCCGGTGCGGGTCAGCATCGCGGCCAGCGCCTCCCGGGTCACGATCTCCTCGCTCACCAGGAACCGCAGGAAGCTGACGAGCGACGGGAACACGCCCGGCTCCTCGGCGTGGGCGGCCATCGCGCGCAGGATCACCGCGGGCCCGAGCGCGACGCCGTCCCCGTCCGCGTCCGGCAGGACGCCGTCGCCGTCCGAGAGGTCCCAGAGGATCTTCGAGACGCTCGTCTCGGAGCCATAGCCCGCGACCTCGTCCTCCTCGGACTCCAGCTCCGCGTCCACCCGGAGCCGGCCCCACGGCTCGACCCCGATGGTGTCCTGGTAGAGCGGCGCGCCGAGCACCGCGAGCGCGAACCAGGTGGCGCGGCCCTCCTCCCAGGCGAGGCCGGGATCGACGCGAACCCCCCGCGGGTGCGTGCCCCCGGTGGACGAGTCGCTCGAGAGCCGGTCCATCACGAAGTGGCCGAGCTCGTGGAGGATGATGGCCTCGTCGTGCTCGTCGGTGTCGGAGATGGAGGCCTGCCCGGGGTCCCCGCCCAGCAGCTCGAGCGCGAAGCGGCCGGAGCCGGCGGGGCGCTCCCCGCGATAGAAGCTCCACTCCCGGGTCCCGCCGCGCACCCAGTAGGCGAACACCGGCGGGAGCGTCACCTCGGTCCAGCCCTGCACCGCGTCCAGCCCGCGCAGCATCGTGTCGACCACGTGGAAGGCGCCGGCCTCGCCGTCCTGGTCGCGCGCGTGGATCGCGAGCGCTCCGTCCCCTTCGATCGGCGCGTCGAGCGCGTGGGTCTCGGCGCCGTTGGCGTCGCGGGCGATGGCGGCGTCGTGGCCCCGGACCCGCACCCGGGCGAAGACGCGCACCGTCGTGGCCTCCCCCGGCGCGTCGAGCGCGAACCGGCCGTCGGCGTCGGTCCGGCCCTCGGCGAGCACGCGGCCGCCGGCGTCGAGGACCGCGAGATCGACGTGGCGCGCGGGGCGCACCTCGATCGCCTCGGACGCGCCGCGCGGGGTCGGGTGCCGGGCGTCGTACGTCACCCGCCCCTCCAGCGCGGTGGTCTCGCCGGCTCCCCGCGGGCCCCGGGGGGCGCCGCCGCAGGCGACCAGCAGGAGGGCGACGAGCAGGGCGCGCATGGTCATCCGAAGGGTAGCGGCCGCTGCGGCAGCGCCTCCACGATGCGGCCCACCAGCGCCTCGAGGTCGTCCTCGCGGTTGAGGAAGTCGTGCTCCTCGGCCTGCACCACGAGCTTCGGGCCTCGCTCGTACGACTCGAACCAGGCGTCGTAGCGCTGCCCCAGGTCCGCGAGATAGTCGGCCGGGATCGACGCCTCGTAGTCGCGACCCCGCCGGGCGATGTTGCCGCGACAGCTCTCGGGCGAGCGACGCAGGTAGACGAGCAGGTCCGGCGCGTCGAGCCCGTCGAGCAGCTGCTCGGCGATCAGCCGGTACGTCTCCCAGTCCCGCGCGTCCATGTCACCGCGCTGGTGCAGGTTGCGCGCGAAGATCTCCGCGTCTTCGTAGCAGGTCCGATCCTGGATGGTGCCGATGCCGCGGGCGATCCGATCGCGCGTCTGCGCGACCCGGAGCCCGAGGAAGCGCAGCTGGAGCGCCATCGCCCAGCGGGGCATGTCCCCATAGAAATCGGCCAGATAGGGGTTGTCCGCCGTGTCCTCGTAGAGCCCGCTCAGGTCGAGCCGGGCCACGAGGCGGCGGGTGAGAGTGGTCTTGCCCGAGCCGATGTTGCCCGCGACCGCCAGGAACACGCGTCCCGTCACGATCGCGGACCCTACCACGGCGAGGTGCACGAGACCTGCACAACGTCGACCGGCTCAAGCGGCCGAGATCACGCCGGAATCGGCGATTTCCCCGATTCGGGGACGTAATTTCGCGCCTTTGCGGGTCAACTCGTCGTTGACGGAGGCGGCGTCACTTTTTAGCCTCTAGGTGCGAGCGGGGTACAGCCCACGTGCAAGACTCCGATATCAAGACGCGCGTCACCCCTCTGGATGAGCTCCGGCCCCAGAGAAGCGGGCAGGATTGTCTGGTCGTCATCTACTCGAACGACCAGCGCCAGTTCGGCAAGCGCTACGTGCTCGGCGACGAGCCGCTGACCGTCGGACGCGGGCAGGAGAACCGCCTCGTGCTCGACAACGACAGCGTCTCGCGGCGGCACTGCCGGGTCGAGAAGCGCAATCAGAACTGGTACGTCGTCGACCTCGACTCGACGAACGGCACCTACGTCAACGACGAGCAGGTGACGGAATACCCGCTGCGGCGCGCCGACCAGATCAAGATCGGCGACACGATCGTGAAGTTCCTCTCCGGTACGGACCTCGAGGCCCAGTACCACGAGACGATCTACAACATGACGATCGTGGACGGGCTCACCCAGATCCACAACAAGCGCTATCTCATGGAGACGCTCGAGCGCGAGATCCCGCGCGCCCGTCGCCACCAGCGCCCGCTCTCGGTGGTCATGTTCGACATCGACCACTTCAAGCACATCAACGACAACTACGGCCACCTCGCCGGCGACTACGTGCTCAAGGAGCTGGCCAGCCTGGTGAAGAGCCGGCTGCGCCCCGACGACGTGCTCGGGCGATACGGCGGCGAGGAGTTCGCGGCCGCCCTCCCCGAGACCTCGCTCGCTGGGGGCGCCTCGATCGCCGAGGACCTGCGCCGCCGCATCGAGGAGCGCGCCTTCGTGTTCGAGGGCGAGACCATCCCGGTGACCGTGAGCCTCGGCTGCGCGGAGCTGACCGGCGAGATGGACGTGCTCGGCCTGATCAAGGCCGCGGACGAGAAGCTCTACGAAGCGAAGCGCGGCGGCCGCAACCGCGTCGCCTGCTAAGAGCGGCAATCAGTTTGAAACCACCGGCGCTGCGGGGCGGGACCGCGGCCAGGCGCGCCCGGTCGCTCCTCGGCGATGCCCTAGCATCGCCTCGTCCCGCCCGAGCACGCCTGACCGCCCTCGCGCTCCCGTATCCCTCGGCTCTCCAAACTGATCGCCGCTCTTAGCGACTCGGCGGCGATCGCGCCAGCTCGACCCGCGACCGCCTGTCGCGGCAGTGGCTACCTGCCTCGCCGGGGGTGAAAGGCGCAGTTTGCAGTCCTGAAACCCGGGCGCCCTCGTCTCGACCCGAGATTCGCCGCAAGAGCGCCATCATTTCAGGCGGTTAGCAGCCAAAACGAGCCTCTGCGCGACGTCACCGAACCGGAGTATTTTGTCCCTCGAGAAGTGGCACGTCGCTCGCAAGGGTGTGGACGACATGCGCATCGAGCATCACGGTCGCAGCGACACGGGCCGCCGGGACAACAACGAGGACGCCTTCGTGGCGCTCCCCGAGCACGGCCTCTACGCGGTGGCCGACGGGATGGGCGGCTACGAGGGCGGAGAGGTCGCCAGCAAGCTCGCGCTCGCCAGCCTGCAGACCTACTTCGAGCTCCTCGGCCAGGGCGGCCTCGGCCTCGACGAGTCCGAAGACGTCGCCCTCGAGCGCATGGGCCTCGCGGTCCGCATCGCCGACCGGGAGGTCACCCGCCGCGCGGTCGGGACGTTGTCCAAGATGGGCACCACCCTCGCCTGCGTCGCGGTGCAGGGCTCACGCGCGATCCTGGCCCACGTCGGCGACAGCCGCGTCTACCGCCTCCGCGACGGCGAGGTCGAGCGGCTCACCCGCGATCACTCCCTCGTCGCCGAGATGGAGGCGGCCGGGCTGACCAGCGCGTCGCAGCGCGGCATGCCCTTCTCGAACATCATCACCCAGGCCCTCGGCCAGGGCCCGGACGCCAAGCCCGACCTCCGGGTCGAGGAGCTCATGCCCGGTGACCGCCTCCTGCTCTGCACCGACGGCGTGACCGACGCCCTCGACGACGAGGCCATCGGCTGGGCCCTCACCTCCAACGCCGATCCCGCCGACGCCGTCGTCGACGCCTCGTACATGGCGGGCAGCGCCGACAACATCACCGCGCTCGTCCTCACCGTTCCCTACCGCAGCTGATCTCCCGCCTCCCTCCTCCGTCCTCCCCACTCGCCGCCTCCCGCCTCGCGGAAGCCTCGGACAGCCCCGGGCTCACTCGCGGGAAGGGAGGAAGGTAGGAAGCGAGGAGCGGAGCAGATGGGGCACGTCGGGGCAGCTCGCCGTGGCTCGGCCGGCTGCCTCCGCCTCGGCCGCTGTGGCCGGGAAGCGGGAGCCGGGAGACGAGAGGCGAGGAGGAGTCAGCCGAGCGGCGGCGGGATGGGCGCTCGCCGCCGGTGGCCGGGTCGGGTCGGGCCCACCGGCTCGCCCCGCCACCTTTCCTCTTCTTCTTCCTCCCTTCCTACCTTCCTCGTTTCCCCCGAGTCCGGAGGAAGGAGGCTGGCGTCAGGGAGCAGGGATCTGCTCACTCGGATCGTCGGGGGGAACCGGAGCGGGTTCCTCGCTTCCATCCTCGCGGGGGCCGAGCTCGGGGCCGGTGCGCTCGGCGGTGGCCTCTCCGCCGGGCTCGAGGGCGTCGCCTTCGAGGGCGTCCGGCCGGTACTCGCGGGGGACGCGGTCGGGCTCGACGTAGAGGACGAGCTCGTCGCCCGGGTGGATGGTGGAGCTCTGGGCGATCTGGTTGATGCGCGCGATCGACGCGACGCGGAGGCCGAAGCGCTGCGCGATGTGGCCGAGGGTGTCGCCGGGGCGCACGCGGTAGCGGAAGCGGGTCCGGCCGTTCTGGTCCTCGTGGTAGGCGAAGAACTCCTCGCTGCCGATCACGAGCACGCGCGCCTCGTCCGGGGTGATGACCACCGCTCGGGTGAGGTCGACCTCGCGGGGCACGAAGAGCTGGAGGAACATGCCGCTCTGGAGCGAGGCGTTCGGATCGATCGCATTCCACTGCCGGATCTCGTCCGGGCGCACCCGGAAGAAGCGCGCGACCTCGGCGAGCTCGTCGCCCCGGGTGACCCGGTAGAAGACCCGCGCCCGCCCCTCGATGGCCCGCGGTCCGTCGGGGACGGCGATGACCGGGGGCTCGCTCGGCTCGGCGCGGCCGCGGCGGCGGCCCTCGGGCACGAGCAGCGTGGTCCCCGCGCCGACGCGCTCCCCCTCCTCGACGCCGTTGAGCTCGCGGATGGCGTCCTCGGTGGTGCCGTGCGCGCGGGCGAGGTCGGCGAGGGTCTCCCCGAAGCGCAGGACCTGCGGGCGATGCACCGGGTGGCTCGGGCGCACGCGCGCCCACTGGCGGGCGAAGCGCTCGCCCGAGCCCTGCGGGATGCGCACCGCGAACGAGTCGCGGCCCGGCGGCGTGCGCCCGCGGCGGAGCGCCGGGTTGAGCTGGCGAACGGTCTGCGCATCGGCGCCGGCGGCCCGCGCGACGACCCCGAGCGACACCCCGCCCGGCACCTCGACCGTCTCCCAGCGGATCGGCTCCTCGAGCTCGAGCTCGCCGAGCCCGAAGCGCTCGCGGTTGTGGGCGACGATCGCGCAGGCGACGATCTTGGCCACGTAGAGGTTGGTCTCGAAGGGCAGCCCCGCCTCGAGGTGGGCGAGCTCCCAGTAGTCGTTGCTGTTGTACTTCCGGATGCTCCGCAGCATCGCGCCGTAGCCCATGTTGTAGGCCGCGAAGGCGAGCTCCCAGGTGCCGAAGCGATCGTGCAGCATCGAGAGGTAGCGGCCGGCCGCGACCGTCGAGCGCTCCGGATCGAGGCGGAGATCCGCCCAGTGATCGATGGTGAGCCCGAGCTCCTCACCGGTGCGGGGCACGAACTGCCACATGCCGGCGGCGCCGGCGTGGGAGCGCGCGGTGGGATCGAAGCCGCTCTCGACCATCGCCACGAAGATCAGGTCGCGGGGCAGGCCCTGCTCCCGGAGCACGCGCCGGATCATCGGGCCGTAGCGGTCGACCCGCCGCAGCCAGGCGCGGATGAAGGATTGGCCCCGGGGATCGTTGCGGAAGTACTCCAGGTAGCGGATCACCCGCTCGTCCCAGCGGACCGGGATGTCCGGCAGCGTCAGGCCGCGCAGCCAGCTCAGGTCGCGGCTCGCCTGGGGCGGCTCGGGGGCACGCCGCGGGGTGTCGGTCGTGACGGCGGCCGGGCCGTCCGAGACCCGCACCGCGCCGGCGGCGTCGGGCGCCTCGGTCAGCGGCTGCCCCCCGAAGAGCTCCTGCTCCGCCAGCCTCAGGGCCCGGAGCTCGGGCGACTCGTCCCCGTCGACCAGCCCCACGAGCCCGTCGTCCTCCGCCTCCTGCGCGAGCGCGGGCGCCACCCAGAGGGCGAGCGCGGCGACGACCGCCGCGGCGGACGCGCCACGGGACAGTGCACCCGGGGACTGTGCACCCGGGGACGGTGCACCAGGGGACATGGACGCGAAGCTATCGCGGCGTCTGCTCCGCCGCCAGAAAGCCGAACGAACCCATCCGGCGTCAAAAATAGTACAGTCGTGACCCATGCACCGCGGCGTTCGCGAGCTGATCCAGTGGGTGGAGAGTCACCAGGGCGGCGAGACCGTCCAGGCCCACCGTCCCGCGCTGGCCAAGGAGGTGACGGCGCTCGAGCACCAGCTCGGGACGCCGCTGCCCGCCGACCTCAAGCTGGTCCTCGGCGTGTTCGACGGCGCCAGCCTGCCGAACGGCACGCTGCTGTCGGCGGCTCCCGGTCCGGGCGACACCATCGAGGCGGCCTTGAAAGCGCTCGCCGAAGACGAGGACGTGAGCTTCCTCGATCCGGAGCTGCTGCTGCCGTTCCACCGGACCGAGGCCGGCAGCTACCTCGCGTTCGATCGGAGCGCGGCGCCGGTCAGCGACACCTGGCCGATCGTCGACTACGACCTCGAGACCGGCGAGCGCCGGCTCATCCACCGCACCTTCGACGGGTGGTGTCGCCTCTGCGTCGCCGAGTGGACCGCCGAGGACTACGCCGCCCCGTTCACGATCGAGAAGTACCTGCAGCAGGGCAAGCGCCACGCGGAGATCGAGACCGACGTCTCGATCGCGCACGTGACGGTGGCCCACGCGCTCCGCCGCTGCGGCGAGCCCGAGCTGTCCCTCGAGAGCTATCTGCGGGCCGGCCGCTGCGTGCCGGCGGTGCCGTGGACCGACTGGGAGGCGCTGAAGCTCGCCGCCCTGCTCCGCTACCCGGCCGACGCGCTCGAAGCGGGCGCTCGGCTCGCCAAGCGCGCGCCCCAGTCGATGTGGGAGCTGCGCGAGACGACTCCGTCGCGGGTCGCCTACGCGCTCTCGAAGGTCTGCCCGCCGCCCGGCGAGGCGCTCGAGCCCTGGCTGCGCCTCTGCGATCAGCTGGTGGCGCAGGCGCTCGACGACGACGACCGCGCCGCCGCGGAGGCGATCCGGGAGGCCATCCGGGCGGGCGAGCCCGCGCCGCCCCCCGACCCGCCGCAGGAGGCGGACCTCGAGCTCCACGACGACGTCGACGCGAGCTGGACGGCGATGGCCGCGGCCTACAAGGCCGGCGCGCTCCGCGAGGACGACCTGCTGCTCGACCCGCGGTTCGCCCCCGTCGCCGAGAAGCACGACCTCGCCGACGTGCTCCGCATCCGCCGGGACTTCTGAGATGATCTCCATCGCGGAGGCGATCGACGCGGTCATGTCCCGGGTCCGGCCGACCGGGACCGAGCGGGTGCCGCTCCACGAGGCGGCGGGGCGCATCCTCGCGGCCGAGCTCGCGGTGCGCGAGGACGTGCCGGGCTTCGACAACAGCGCGATGGACGGCTACGCGGTGCGCGCGGCCGACGTCGCCTCGGTGCCGGTCGAGCTGCCGGTGCGCGGCGAGTCGCGCGCGGGCGGGCCGGCCCCGGGGGCGCTCGAGGCCGGCGCGGCGATGCGGATCTTCACCGGCGCGCCGCTGCCGCCCGGCGCGGACGCGATCGTGATCCAGGAGGACACGGATCGCGACGGCGACGCCGTGGTGATCCGCGAGTCGTCGGCGGTGGGCAAGCACGTGCGCCGCCGGGCCGAGGTCCTCGCCGAGGGCGCGCCGTTGATGGCGCCCGGCGCCCGGATCGAGGCCGGCGAGGTCGGCGTGCTCGCGAGCCAGGGCTACGCCTTCCTGCCGGTCGCGCGCCGCCCGCGGGTCGCGATCCTCTCGACCGGCGACGAGCTGCGGGAGCTCGGCGAGGCGCCGCGGCCCGGCAGCCTCGTGGACAGCAACGCGCACGCGCTCGCCGCCGCGGTCCGGGACGCGGGCGGGCTGCCCGAGCTGCTGCCCCTCGGCGCCGACGACGCGGACACGCTGACCGCCTGCGTCCGCGACGCCGCGCGCCGCAGCGACGTCCTGCTCTCGACCGGCGGCGTCAGCGTCGGCGAGTACGACCTCGTGCACGACGCCTTCCGCACCGCGGGGGTCGAGGAGGTCTTCTGGAAGATCCGGGTGAAGCCCGGCAAGCCGGTCCGGTTCGGCGTGCGCGACGACACCCTCGTGCTCGGCCTGCCGGGCAACCCGGTGAGCGCGCTGGTGACGTTCGAGCTCTTCGTGCGCCCTGCCCTCCGCGCGATGCAGGGCGACCCGCGCCCGTTCCGCCCGAGCGGCGCGTTCCGGTTGGCCTCGCCGCTGCGCAGCCCGAGGGGGCGCGACGAGCTGGCCCGCGCGCGGCTCGACGCGGACGACCGAGCGCACCCGCACCGGACCCAGGGGAGCGCCGACCTGACGTCGCTCGTCGGCCTGGACGTGCTGCTCCACCTCCCCGAGGGCGCGTCGTTCGAGGCGGGTGACGAGGTGCGCGGGCTCGACATGCGCAGGCGCGACGGAGCCGCCTCGCATCCGTTTGCATAGCCGGAAGGACGCTCGACGGGGTACCAGGCGGCGGTACACTGGGCGAGACGATTCCCGGGAACCCTTTCGCCCCGCCGTTCGTCTACGCGCGGGACCCTGCATGACGCTACCCGACGATCTGAGACGCCCTCTGAACGCCACGGCGCTACGGATCCGTCTGCAGCGGGCGCTGGACGCGGGGGCGACGCTCGCGCTGCCCGGGCTCGGGCTCGCCGGGCTGGTGGTGGCGCTCGTGAAGACGGAGGCGCTCGCGGAGGGCGCGGCCGCGCCGTGGCTCTGGGCCGCCGGCGCCCTGCCCGTCCTGGGGCTGCTCTTCGGCGCGCTGCGGCCGCTCGAGCCCTTGCTCGCGGCCAAGCTGCTCGACCGGGCGCACGGCCTGCACGACCGGGTCTCGAACGCGGTGGCGTTCTCGCGGGAGGTGGAGCGCACGCCGTTCATGGAGGCGGCGCTCGAGGACGCGCGCGCCCACGCCGGCGGGCTCTCGGCGAGCCGGGCGATGCCGCTCCGGGTCCCGCGTGATCTGCTCGCCGCGCTCGGCGTCGGCGTCGGCGTCGCGCTGCTGGCCCTGGTCGAGGTCCCGCGCGTGGTGGAGGAGCGGCTGGTGCTGAGCGGCATCGACCCGGTGCAGCTCCACGCGGACGAGCTCGACGCGTACGAGTCGGAGCTGCGTGATCTGCTGGACTCGCCCGACACCCCCGAGGAGGTCCGGGACGCGGCCCGCGAGTTCAACCGCCTGGTCGAGGACCTGGCCGACGAGCGGCTCGATCGGGCCGAGGCGCTGCGGCGGATCACCGAGCTCGAGGATCGCCTCGACCGGACCCGGCCGGCCGACGCGGAGCTGATGCGCGAGTCGCTCGAGCAGATCGGCGACGACATGCGGCGCGCCCCGGTGGCCGAGGAGCTGAGCCAGGCGCTGCGCGACGGAGACGCCGAGCGCGCCGAGGCCGAGATGCGGCGGCTCGCCGAGCGCCTCCGGAACGAGGAGCTGAGCCGGGCCGAGATCGAGCGGCTGCGGCAGGCGCTCCAGCGGGCGGCGGACAACCGCCCCGAGGATCTCTCCGAGCAGCTGCAGCAGCGCGAGGAGGAGATGAACCGTCTCCTCCAGCGGCAGCGCGAGCAGGCCGAGCAGACGCCCCCGGAGCGACGGCTCCTGCAGCGACGACGGCGCGAGCTCGACCGCCTGCGCCGCGAGCACCAGGAGGCGATGGAGCGTCGGCGCCAGCTCGACCGGCTCCAGCGCGAGCTGCAGCAGAGCGCCGAGTCGCTGAACCAGCGCGAGCAGCAGCAGCAGAGCGCCGAGGATCTGGAGCGCGCCGCCGAGCAGCTGAACCGCATGGCGCGCGAGCAGATGTCGGAAGAGGAGATGCGGCGCCTCCAGCAGCAGCTCGCCCAGCTCCGCGAGATGATCCGCCGCGCCCGCCAGCAGCAGGCGCAGAACGGTCAGGGGCAGCAGCAACAGCAGCGGGGCGGCGGTCAGGGCCAGGGCCGCATGGATCGCTTCGTCCTCCGCGCCAACGGCCAGGGCGAGGGCATGCGCGTCGTCGGCCCCGGCCAGCAGGGGCAGGAAGGCCAGCAGCCGGGGCAGCAGCAAGGGCAGCAGGGACAGCCCGGCGGGGGTCAGGGCCAGCAGCAGGGTGGCCAGGGCCAGAACGGCCAGGGCGAGAGCCAGGAGCAGGTGCTCCGGATCGGCGGCGACGGCGAGCCGACGGCGATGCTCGAGATCCCCGGCATGGGCGAGTCGCAGCAGGGCCAGGGTCAGGGCAGCGGTCAGCTCCGCCCGGGCGACGGCGCCGGCGTCGGCCACGATCCCACGCTCGCCGACGATCCCACCCGCATGCGCGGCGAGCACCAGACGGTGCGGGTCGAGGGGGAGCACGGCGAGGGGCCGAGCCGCAGCCAGGTGATCATGGGCTCGGCGCAGCGCGGCTTCGCCGACCGGGGTTACCGCGACGTGTACACGGACTACTCGGGGCACGCCGAGGAGGTGCTGGAGCGGGACGAGGTCCCGCCCGGCTACCGGTTCTACGTGCGCCGCTACTTCCAACTGATCCGGCCGCGCGACTGACGTCGGCCGCGGGAGCGCGATGAGCGACGAAGACAAGAAGCCCGAGGCGCTGGTTCGCCGATTCCGGGAAGACCTCGACCGCGTGCGGAGCGAGGTCGGCAAGATGATCGTCGGTCAGGAGGAGATCCTCGACGGCGTGCTCACCTGCCTCATCGCGGGCGGCCACGCGCTCCTCGAGGGCGTGCCCGGGCTCGGCAAGACGATGCTCGTGCGCTCGGTCGCCGAGGCGCTGCACCTGCAGTTCAGCCGGGTTCAGTTCACGCCCGACCTGATGCCCTCGGACATCCTCGGCACGACGATCATCGCGGAGGACGACGAGGGGCACAAAGACTTCCAGTTCCGCCCGGGGCCGGTGTTCGCCAACATCGTGCTCGCCGACGAGGTGAACCGCGCCACGCCGAAGACCCAGTCGGCGCTCCTCGAGGTGATGCAGGAGCACTCGGTCACGGTCGGCAAGCAGACCCACACGCTCGAGCAGCCCTACTTCGTGCTCGCCACCCAGAACCCGCTCGAGATGGAGGGCACCTACCCGCTGCCCGAAGCCCAGCTCGACCGCTTCCTCTTCAAGCTCCAGGTCACGTTCCCGAGCCGCGACGAGCTGCACGCCATCCTCGACCGCACCACCGGGAGCGACAAGCCCACCCTCGAGACCGTCATCGACGGGCCGCGCATCCTCGAGATGCGCTCGCTCGCGCGGGACGTCCCGGTCGCGCGGCACGTGCAGGACTACGCCATCCGGATCCTCGAGGGCACCCACCCGGACCGCGACGCCGCGCCCGACATGGTGCAGCGCTTCGTGCGATTCGGCGCCTCGCCCCGCGGCGCGCAGGCGTGCCTGCTCGCGGCGAAGATCCAGGCGCTGATGGACGGCCGCTTCGCGGTCGGCACCGACGACGTGCGCGCGGTCGCCAAGCCGGCCCTGCGTCACCGCATGATCCTCAACTTCGAGGGCGAGGCCGAGGGCGTGAAGACCGACGCGATCCTCGATCGCATCCTCGAGACGACGAAAGAAACGTCCGGCTGATGCTCGACTGGCTCCGTCGCCGCGGTGAGGCCACGGCGAGGAAGGCGTCGAAGGACGGGGATCTCTTCGACGAGGAGTTCCAGCGGCGCCTCGAGGTGCTCGCGATCGTCTCTCGCCGCCTCGTCGCGGGGCGCACGCGCGCGGAGCGTCGCTCCAAGAAGACGGGCGCCGGCATCGAGTTCGCCGACCACCGGCAGTACACGCCGGGCGACGACTTCCGGCACCTCGACTGGAACCTCTACGCCCGCACCGGGCGGCTCCTGCTCCGCCTCTACGAGGAGGAGGAGGATCTCTCGGTCTACGTCCTGCTCGACGTCTCGCGCTCGATGGCGGTGGGCGACCCGCCCAAGCTCGACTACGCGAAGCGCCTCGCGGCCGCCCTCGGCTACATCTCGCTGGCCAACCTCGACCGGGTCAGCGTGGTCACCTTCGACAGCGGGGTCTCCGGCCGCCTCGCGCCGACCCGCGGCAAGAACCGCATCTTCAAGGTCTTCGAGTTCCTCCGCCCGCTCACCGCCGACGGGCGCACGGGGACCGCGGACGCGATGAAGACCTTCGTCACCCAGAACAAGCGCCGGGGCGTCGCGATCCTCATCAGCGACCTCTACGACCCCGAGGGCTTCGAGGGCGGCATCAACACCCTGCGCTTCCACAAGTTCGAGCCCTACGTGATCCAGGTCTTCGACCCGGCCGAGGTCCGCCCGCCCCTCCACGGCGACGTGCGCCTGGTCGACAACGAGACGGGCGAGGTGCGCGAGGTGACGATCACCCCGCGGGTGCTCGAGCGCTACGCCGAGGCCCACGCGAAGTACCGCAAGCGCATCGCCGACTTCTGCACCCAGAAGCAGGTGCCGTACTACCCGCTCGAGACCTCGGTGCCGTTCGACGAGGCGGTGCTCGACATCCTCCGCCGCGGGGGGCTCGTGGGCTGACATGGAGCTCGTCGGTCTCTCGCTCACCGAGGTGCTCACCGTGCTCGGCGGCTTCGCGGCCGCGGTCACGGTGCTCTACCTGCTCAAGCTCCGGCGCCGGCAGGTGGAGGTGCCCTTCGTGCATCTCTGGCAGGAGGTCCTCGCCGAGAAGCAGACGACCCGCCTCTTCAGCGCGCTCAAGCGGCTGCTCTCGTGGCTGCTCGCGCTCGCCGTCGTCGCGGCGGTCGCGTTCGCGATGGGCGACCCGCGCTACGCGGGGGCGAGCGACGAGGGGCAGACGACGGTGGTGCTGATCGACGCGAGCGCGTCCATGCGCGCGACCGACGTGGAGCCGAGCCGCCTCGAGGCCGGACGCGCGGAGGTCGAGCGGCTCATCGAGGGCCTCGGCCCGGACGACCGGATGATCGTCGCGCAGATGGACGCGAGCACCGTGCCCCTCACCTCGCTGACCGGCGACCCGATGCTCCTGAGCGAGGGCCTCGCGCGGCTCGCGCCGACCGACGTCGCGGCGGATCTCTCGCGGGGGCTCCGCTTCGCGCTCGACGTGCTCCGCGACCGGCCGCGGCCCCGCCTGGTGATCGTCTCGGACGGCGTGCTCGGCGAAGGCGGAGACGCGGCCCGACGCGCGGCCGAGGCCGGCGTGGAGCTGACCTGGAAAAAGATCGGTGAGGGCGGGCCCAACGTGGCCATCACCGCGTTCAGCGTGCGCCGCTATCCGCTCGACAAGAGCCGCTCGCAGGTCCTCGTCGAGCTGTGGAACCCGGGCGAAGAGGATCAGGGCGTGGAGCTGTCGCTGCTCGGCGACGGCGAGCCCATCGACGTGCAGCGCATCGTGGTGGCCGGCGGCGAGCGCCTCCGCCGCTTCTTCGAGAACGTCTCCGGCGCCGACCGGACGCTCGAGGCCCGGCTGACCCTCGCCGACGGGACCCGCGACGCGCAGCCCGCGGACGACCGCGCCTACGCGCGCCTCCCCGAGCGTCGCCGGGCGCGGGTGCAGGCGGTCACGGCCGGCAACCTCTACCTCTCGGCCGCGCTGCTGCTCGACGAGTACCTCGACGTCGTCGAGGTCTCCCCGGCCGACTACCCGGCCGAGGGCCGCTTCGACGTGACCATCTTCGACGGCTGGGTGCCGCCCTCCCCGCCGGACACCCACGCGATCTACCTGCACCCCGTCCCCGCCGAGGGCGTGCAGGGGCCCTTCGAGGTCACCGGCGCCCTCGAGCGCCCCTACTTCGATCGCATCGAGCACGATCACCCGCTCGTGCAGTTCACCGCCCTGCGCGACGTGAACGTGTCCGCCGGCCTCGAGGTCGAGCTGCAGGAGGGCGACCGGGTCATCGCCGGCGACGAGGGCGCGCCGCTCATCGTCACCGGCACCCGCAACGACCACCGCATCGTCGCGCTGCTCTTCGACGTGCGCCGGAGCGACCTGCCGCTGCGCGTCGCCTGGCCGCTGCTCCTCCTCAACAGCATCGACCACTTCGTGCAGGAAGACGCCGGCTACCTCTCCAGCTACGAGACCGGCGACACCTGGCACGTGCCGGCCCCCGCGGGCGTCGAGAGCGCGAGGTTGATCACGCCGCAGGGCGCCGAGTCCACCGTGCCGATCGTCGACGGTCGCGCGGTGTGCACGGGGACGCGCGCGGGCTTCTACACGCTGCGGGCCGGCGACCAGGAGGACGTCTTCGCGGCGAACCTCGGGCCGAGCGACGAGGCGATCGTCGAGCCGGCCGAGCAGCTGTCCATCGGCGGGGTGGACGCCGCGCCGCCCACCATCGGCCGCGCCGGGGTGCGCACCGAGATCTGGACGATGCTGGTGCTCGGGGTGCTCGCGGCGCTCCTGCTCGAGTGGTTCACCTATCACCGGAGGATCACGGTCTGATGTCCCGGCGCGCGCGTCTCGGCCTGGGCCTCGGCCTCTCCGTCGCCCTCGGTGCGGCGCTCGCCGCGTGGATCTTCACGTCGGTGGGCCCGGACGCGCTGACGTTCGAGCTGTCGGGGGAGCGCTACGAGCTGCTCGCGCCGCGCTGGCTGACGCTGCTCGGCGTCACCCCGCTGCTCGTCTTCGGGCTGAGCGTCTCGCTCGCCGACCTCCCCCGGGCCCAGCGCTGGATCGGCGTGCTGGTCCGCGGCCTCGTGCTGGCGACGCTCTGCGTGGCCCTGGCGCGCCCCGCCCGCACCACCGACGCGACCCTGGTGAGCACCGTCTTCCTCGTCGACGTCAGCGAGTCGGTCACCGGCGCGAGCCTCGACCGCGCCCGGGAGCGCGTGCAGGCGGCGATGGACGCGCGCGGAGACAACGACGTGCGCCTCGTGACCTTCGCGCGCGGCGCCCGCGTCGTGCCGATCGAAGGCGAGCAGGTCCCCGAGCTCACCCGCCACGAGGGCGAGGAGGCCGGCTCGAACCTGCAGGCCGCGGTGCAGCTCGCCTACGGGCTCTTCCCGCCCGGTCACCTGCGGCGCGCGGTCGTGCTCAGCGACGGCGGACAGACCGAAGGCGACGTGCTGGCGGAGGCGAGCCGCGCGGCCGAGCTCGGGGTGCGGCTCTACGCCGACGCCTACACCGAGGGCGCGCCGAACGAGGTCGCGGTCGTGGACCTGGTCATCCCCGAGCGCCTCAAGGTCGGCGAGCCGTTCCCGGTCCGCGCGCACGTCTTCTCAACGGCCGAGACCGAGGCCCGCGTGCGGCTCTACCAGGGCGAGACCCTGAACGGCCTCGACGGAGTCCGGGACGTCACGCTGAGCCCGGGCGAGAACGTGATCGAGATGCGCTCGGTCGTGCGCGTCGCGGGCCCGGTGACCTACGCGCTCACCGTCGAGCCGGAGGGCGACGACCGCTTCTCGGCCAACAACCGCTTCGCGACCACCGTCGTGGTCCCGGGGCGGCCGACGGTCCTCTACGTCGAGGGCAGCCCGGGCCGCGCCACCTACCTCGCGCGCGCGCTCACCGCCGCCGAGTACGAGGTCGACGTGCGCAGCCCGCGCGCCATCCCGACCTCGCTGCGGGAGCTCGAGCGGTTCGACTTCTTCGTGCTCAGCGACGTCTCCGCCGACCAGGTCTCCTTGACCCAGCAGGACGCGATCGAGCGCTACGTGCGCGACCTCGGCGGCGGCTTCCTGATGGCCGGCGGGGAGAACGCGTTCGGGCTCGGCGGCTGGCAGGGCACGCGCATCGAGCGGCTCCTGCCGGTGCGCATGGACGCGGAGCGGCGACGCGACCAGCCCTCGCTCGCGCTCGCCCTCGTCATCGACAAGAGCGGCTCGATGAACGGGCAGAAGATGCAGCTCGCGCGCGAGGCGGCCATCGCCACCGCGGAGATGCTCGGCCCCGACGACTACATCTCGGTCGTCGGCTTCGACTCGCAGCCCACCCGGATCGTGCGCATGCAGAGCGCGCGCAACCGGATGCGCATCGTGCGCGACATCGGGCGGCTGCAGGCCCGCGGCGGCACCGCCATCTTCCCCGCGCTCGACATGGCCTACCAGGATCTCGTGGTCACGCGCGCGCGCATCAAGCACGTGATCTTGCTGACCGACGGGAACACCCAGGAGCAGGGCATCCCGGACCTCGCGCAGGTCATGCGCTCCGAGGGGATCACGGTCAGCACGGTCGGCCTCGGCGGCGACGTGCACCGCGCGCTGCTGCAGCAGGTGGCGACGCTCGGGGGCGGCCGCAGCTACTTCACCGCCGACCCGCACAACATCCCGCGCATCTTCATGCGCGAGACGAGCACCGTCGCGCGGAGCAACATCGTCGAGGAGTACTTCCAGCCCGCGGTGAGCGAGCCGGCGGACTTCCTGCGCGGCCTCGACCTGCGCAGCGCGCCGTATCTCCACGGCTACGTCGCGACCCGCGCGAAGCCGAGCCCCGCGCAGGTGATCCTCACGAGCGACCTCGGCGAGCCCATCCTCGCGCGCTGGCGCGTCGGCCTCGGCTGGTCGATGGCGTGGACGAGCGACGTCAAGAACCGTTGGTCGGTGGAGTGGCTCCGCTGGCCCGGCTACTCGCGCTTCTGGGCGCAGCTCGTGCGCGAGCACATGCGCCAGCGACGACGCCAGACGCTCGACATGACCGCCGACGTTCGCGACGGCGAGGTGCGCGTGGTGGTCGACGCCATCGGCCAGGGCGACGACTTCCTCAACGGGCTCGACAGCACCGTGCACGTCGAGGGCCCGATGGGCGCCCCGCGCGCGGAGCGCGTCGACGCGGACCACCCGCTGCGCCAGACCGCGCCCGGACGCTACGAGGCGCGCTTCCCGCTCGAGCGCTTCGGCTCGTTCGTCCTCACCGCCGAGCACCGCCGCGACGAGCGACCGGTCGCGGAGAGTACGGCCCAGCTGACCAATCCCTACCCGCGCGAGTACCTCACGCTCGAGCCCGACGTCTCGCTGCTCACGCGCGCCGCCGAGCTGACCGGGGGCGCGTTCGAGCCGAGCGTGCAGGACCTCTTCGATCCGCAGGGCGAGCACATCCGACATCACGAAGAGCTCTGGCCGAAGGTGCTCTTCTTTGCGTTGTTGCTCTTCGTCCTGGACCTATTGCTCCGGCGCGTCCGCCTGTTCGATCGAAAGTTCCGTGCGCCGCGCGCGGCGTGACCCGCCGACGCGGTCGCGCGTTGCTTGACTGCGAAAGGCCGCGCTCTAAATTCGTCCGCTCGACGGACGTTGGAGCCGTCACGGACCGAGACCTCGACGTTCGATTTCTCGTGCCCACCTACCCCCCTGATCCCTTACCCTGATCTCCGGCGCACTCCTCACCTCGGCACTCCTCACCTCGGCGAACCAACATGGCAGCAACTCCGGCAACCGCGTCCTCCGACGAGCAAGACGAGAACCCGCTGAGCGCGGCGGACCTCGAGCACTTCAAGAAGGTGCTCGAAGAGAAGCGCATCGCGCTCGTGAAGAGCGCACAGGACAGCCTCGAGCAGGACATGACGCTCGACACCAACGAGATGCCCGACGAGGTGGATCTCGCGTCGAGCGAGTACATCCAGTCCTTCGCCCTCCGCCTCCGCGGCCGTGAGCGCAACTTCCTCGACAAGATCGAGACGGCGCTCCGGAAGATCGAGGACGGCGAGTTCGGCATCTGCGAGTCGTGCGAGGAGCCCATCGGGCGCAAGCGCCTCGACGCGCGCCCCGAGACCACGCTCTGCATCCGGTGCAAGGAAGACCAGGAGCGCAACGAGCGCGACTTCAAGTAGCCTGGCGGGTGGCCATCCGCGCGGATGGCTCCACACCTTCTCCCAGGAGGAGAGAGCATGGCCGTCGAAGAGCTGACCGACGACACCTTCCAAGCGAAGCTGAAGGCCGCCGACATGGCGGTCGTGGACTTCTATGCGGGCTGGTGTGGCCCCTGCATGATGTTCAAGCCCAAGTTCAAGCGCCTCGCCGACGAGTATCCGCACGTCGAGTTCTTCATCTGCGACGGCGAGCGCGCCCCCGAGTCCCGCAAGTCGGTGAACATCGAGAACCTCCCCTACTTCGGTCTCTACCGTAAGGGCGAGTTCGTCTCCGGCTTCACCACGACCAAGGAAGCGGGCTTCCGCGAGCTGCTCGAGGAGCAGTTCGGCAAGCCCGAGTCCCCCACGTGAAGCCCGCCGAAGCCCGCCGCCTCGCCGAGCAACACGACGCCGACGCGCTCCAGGCGGCGGCCGAGGCGCTCGGCGACGAGCGCGAGCCGGCCATCGCCATCACGGGCGGCGACGAGGGAGAGAAGCTCACCCACGTCCTCCTCGCCCTCCGCATCCGCGCGCGCCTCGACGCCGGCGAAGACCTCAAGACCGCCTACCGCGCCGTCATGGGCGAGGTCCGGTCCGTCCTGTCCAACGGCTAGAGTGTGCGGGACGCCTCCTCATCAGGGGAGTGGGGAGGCAGGAGGCGAAGAGGAAAGCGGGCTGTCGACGCAACCGAGCCGTCCTCGGGTCGACAGCTCGGTCGTGCCCAGCCAAGCGGCAGAGCTAGAGGACCTCACCTATGCGGTGATCGGGGCCTGCATCGAGGTCCATCAGTCGATCGGCCCCGGGCTGCTCGAGTCGGTTTACGAACGCTGTGTGGCGATCGAGCTGGCGCATCGGGGACTCTCGTTCGAGCGGCAGAAGTCGGTCGACCTCGAGTATCGAGGCGTGACCTTCGCGCGGGCGCTGCGCGCAGACTTCATCGTCGAAGGGCGCGTGGTGCTGGAGCTCAAGGCGGCTCGGTACCTCCACCCGACGCACGAAGCCCAGGTACGGACATACATGTACATGGGCGGCTACGAGGCGGCGCTGCTGGTGGGATTTCACGCGCCCGCGCTGCGCGATGGAGGCGTCCGTCGGTTCACGAACCTGCGCCTCCGCCCCCCGCCAGGTAATTCCTCCTCGCCTCCTTCCTCCCCTCTCCCCTAGAACGGAAGGATCCGGACGTGCGGGATCAGGCGACGGCGGGGTGGATGCCGGACTCTCCCGCGACCTGGGGGAGGCGGATGCGGAACACGGTCTTCCCGGGCTCGCTCTGGACCTCGATGGTCCCCTCGTGGTCGTCGACGATCTTGCGCACGATCGCGAGGCCGAGGCCGGTGCCGCCCTGCTTGCCGTGGGTGGTGAACGAGTCGAACACCGCGTGACGGATCTCTTCCGGGATGCCCGGGCCGTCGTCCTCGAAGGTCAGGACGAGGGAGTTGTCGAGGTGGTCGCGGTCGACGGTGATGTCGAAGCGGCCGCCCTCGGCGCCGAGGGCCTCGGCGGCGTTGCGCGCGAGGTTGTGCACGGCCCGCTGGATCTTGTGCTCGTCGAAGCGGGCGATGCCCTTGTCGCGGAGGTCGAGGTTGATGACGACGCCGCGCCCCTCGAGCTCGCGCTCGAGCTGATCCTTCAGCTCGGCGAAGAACTTGTGGAGGTAGACCTTCCGCACCCAGACCGAGCGGTCACCGCGCGCGAAGGCGATGGTCTCGCGGGTCATCGCGTTGATGAGCTCGACCTGCCGGAGCACGGACTCCGCGAGCCGGTCGCGCTCGCCCTCGGCGTCCTCCCGGACGAGGAGCTGCACGTAGCCGCTGATGATGGTCATCGGCGTCTTGAGGTCGTGCAGCACGCTCGAGAGCAGCTGCCCGATGGTGCTCAGCCGCTCCTGCTTGCCGCGCCGCATGCGCGCCGACGCGAGGCCGATGGCGGTGGAGATGTGGTTCGCGATCAGGCTCGCGGTCCGCACGTCCTCGTCGGTGAACGGCGAGCTGCCGCCGTGCTTGTTGAGCAGCTCCAGCGCGCCGTTACCGTCCTCCCACGAGAGCGGCACCGCGAGCACCGAGCGCGGGTGGTAGCCGACGCGGTCGGCGATGTCCTTCGCGTGGCGCGCGTCCTCCTCGACGTCGTTGACCACCTGCGGCTTGCCGTGCCGGGCGACCCAGCCCGAGATGCCGCTCCCCCGCCGGATCACCTGCGCCTTCACCGCCTCCGGGTCGCCGCCCACCGCGCTCCGGAAGCGCAGGTCGCCGTTCGGCTCGGCGAGCAGGATGGCCCCCGCCTCGGCGTCGATCGCGCGCACCGCCCGCGCGAGCACGCCCTCGAGCATGTCCTCCGGGTCGGTCGCGCTCGCGCTCACCGTCGCGATCTCGAAGAGCACGTCGAGCTCGTGCACGCGCTTCTCGAGCTGCTCCTTGATGTCGAGCAGCTCCATGTTCTTGTTGATGACCGAGATGAAGAGCTTGCCGTTCTCGATCGACACGGCGGCCTGCGCGGCGAGCGCCCCGAGCAGCGCCTCGTCCTCGGCGGTGAACGGCCCGAGCCGCTTGTTGAGCACCTGCACCACGCCGAGCGTCCGCCCGTGCCGGTTCTTCATCGGCACGCAGAGCGTGGATCGCGTGCGATAGCCAGTCCGCCGATCCCACTCCGCGTCGAAGCGCACGTCCTGGTAGGCGTCCTTGATGTTGAGCTTCTCCCCGCTCCGCGCGACCCACCCCGCGAGCCCCTCCCCCACCTGCAGCCGGATCTCGCTCCGCCCCTGCCCCTCCGCCACCCGCGACACCAGGTGCTCCCCGTCGTCGTCCAGGAGGTAGATGGTCGAGCGATCGGCGTCGATCACCTCGGTGATCTTCGACGCCACCAGCGCCAGCAGCTCGTCCAGATCCAGCGTCGACCCGAGCGCGCTCGAGATGTCCGCCAGCGCCCGCGTCTTCGCCTGCTCCCGCGCGAGCGCCCGCTCGAGACGCGCGATGCGCACCTCCGCCGAGACATCGTCCTCGAGCCGCTCCGACACGCCCCGGAGATTCCCACGACTCCCCCGCCCGCATCAATTCCCACGAGCGACGCGCACGCCCCCCAGAGGCGACGAGCGCAGCGAAGTCGCCGAGACGAACACGGAAGCGACGAGCGCAGCGAAGTCGCCGAACGAACACGGAAGCGCAGCGAAGTCGCCGAGACGAACACGGAAGGCGACGAGCGCAGCGAAGTCGCCGAAACGAACACGGAAGGCGACGAGCGCAGCGAAGTCGCCAAGCGCCCTCCCAGAGGCGACGAGCGCAGCGAAGTCG
>JAYZQJ010000031.1:0-79660 GCA_036149055.1 Myxococcota bacterium
AGGGCCCCCAGCGCCCCGTCGCTGGGGTCGCGGCGCGAGCGCGAAGCGCGACGCGCCGGCGGAGTCGGGAGGGGGGCCCCATTGGCGCTTTGCCCAATGGGGGGAGGGTTTGCACCAAACCCTCCAAGAAACTCAACAGCTCCGGCCTTCGGTCACGGGCTGGAGCGAGTCGTCACCGGGGCACTGCATGCGGCAGGAGGCGTCGGCGTCGCAGCTCATCGAGCAGCTCTCGCCCTCGCAGACGAAGTCGCAGCTCGAGCCGCTGCGGCAGGAGAGCGAGCAGCTGTTGCCCTGGCAGGTCACGTCGCAGTCGGCGCCCTCGGCGCACTCGACCGAGCTGCTGTTGCCCGTGATCAGCGTGCAGTCGGTGCCGTCGCAGTCGAGGTTGCAGCTGTCCCCGCAGGAGCCGGCGCAGCTCTCGGCGGCGCCGCACTCGAGGTTGCAGCTGTCGCCCGAGGCGTTGCAGCTCGCGACGTTCGAGAAG
This sequence comes from Myxococcota bacterium, assembly GCA_036149055.1. Taxonomy (GTDB): domain Bacteria; phylum Myxococcota_A; class Polyangia; order Polyangiales; family Sandaracinaceae; genus JAVJQK01. The sequence continues at coordinate 485 of JAYZQJ010000031.1, forward strand.
CCGCCGCAGGCCTCGGAGCCGGGGCAGCTGAAGGCCGTGCCGTCGTAGGCGCAGTCGGCGGGGTCGCAGGGCGCGTCGCTCCCGCAGGCGCTCAGGACGAGGAGAGACGAAAGACAGATCCAGCGGGTCATCGGGACAGGGTACTCCCGAGCGCCGCGGCTCGCAGGGCCGCCTTGCGAGATCGCCTCTCGGGGCTCAAGACACGCCCTGACGCGGCGCGTCAAGACCGCGTCATGGCCGGCGGGACGAATCGACCCACATGGCAGCAGAGGAGCGTCCGTGCAGATCCTGATTCCGAGAGAGCGAGCGCCGGGGGAGACCCGGGTGGCCGCCAGCCCCGAGACGGTGGGCCGGCTCGCCAAGGCAGGTCACTCGGTCCACGTGGAGCGCGGGGCGGGTGAGCGCGCGAGCTTCCCGGACGAGGCCTACGCCGAGGCCGGGGCCGAGCTCGTGGGCGAGACCGAGGCCTGGGCCGACGCGCAGGTGGTCGCCAAGGTCGCCCCGCCGACGCCGGAGGAGACGGCGGAGATGAGCGCCGAGTCGATCCTGGTCGGCTTCTGCGCGCCGCACCGGGCAGTGGACGAGGTGAAGGCGCTGCGGGATCGGAAGGTGTCGTCGCTCGCGATGGAGCTGCTCCCCCGGATCACCCGCGCGCAGTCGATGGACGCGCTCTCGAGCCAGGCCTCGATCGCCGGCTACCGGGCCGCGCTGCTCGCCAGCACCCACCTCGACAAGCACTTCCCCCTCCTGATGACCGCGGCCGGGACCATTCAGCCGGCCAAGGTCGTGGTGATGGGCGCCGGGGTCGCCGGGCTCCAGGCGCTCGCGACCTGTCGCCGGCTCGGCGCCACCGTCGAGGTGAGCGACATCCGCCCCGAGGTGAAGGAGCAGGTCGAGTCCCTCGGCGGCCGCTTCATCGACCTGCCGCTCGAGGAGAGCGGGGCCGGCGAGGGCGGCTACGCGCGGGAGATGGGCGAGGACTTCCTGCGCAAGCAGCGGGAGCTGATCGCCGAGCGCGTCGCTCAAGCGGACGTGGTCATCACCACCGCGAACATCCCCGGCCGCCCCGCCCCGCGCCTCGTCGAGGAGGAGGTGGTGAAGCGCATGCGCCCGGGCGCGGTGATCGTGGACCTCGCAGTCGAGACCGGCGGCAACTGCGCCCTCAGCGTCGCCGGCGAGACGGTCCGGCGCCACGGCGTGGTGATCGTCGGCCCGGTCAACGCGCCGGCCGCGATGCCGCGGGACGCGAGCCTGATGTACGCGCGCAACGTGCTCGCCCTGCTCGAGCACCTCGCGGGCGACGAGGGCGCCCCCCAGCTCGCGCTCGACGACGAGATCCTCGGCGCGATGCTGCTCACCCACGCGGGCGAGGTCCGGCACGCGCCGACCCGCGCGCGCCTCGAAGGAGACGAGTCATGACCATGGGACCGGTGCTCATCGGCCTGTACGTCTTCGTGCTGGCTATCTTCGTGGGCTTCGAGCTCATCTCGAAGGTGCCCCCCACCCTGCACACGCCCCTGATGAGCGGCGCGAACGCCATCAGCGGCATCACGATCGTCGGCGCGCTCTACGCCGCCAAGGACGCCGACCCGTCGGTGGCCACCTGGCTCGGCTTCGCCGCGATCGCGCTCGCCACCATCAACGTGGTCGGCGGCTTCCTGGTGACCGATCGCATGCTGCGCATGTTCGGCGGACGCAGGGGGAAGAAGTGAGCGCGGCCGCCATCCAGTCGTCGCTCCCCCCGCTGGCGTACCTGCTCAGCTCGTCGCTGTTCATCTACGCGCTGAAGCGCCTCGGCCGGGTCAAGACCGCGCGGAGCGGCAACGCGATCGCGGCGGCGGCGATGCTGCTCGCGGTCGCCGGCACCCTGGTGGAGCTCGGCTTCGTCGACTACCGCTGGATCCTCGGCGGCGTCGCGCTCGGCGGCGCGCTCGGGGCCATCGCCGCGCTCCGGGTCGAGATGACCTCGATGCCGGAGATGGTCGCCATCTTCAACGGCTTCGGCGGCGCGGCCTCGTCGCTGGTCGCGCTCAGCGTCTTCTGGGGCCGCTTCGTGGAGGCCGGCGAGACGGGCAGCGCCTGGTCGGTGCTCGGACCGGCGGAGAGCGTGACCACCGCGCTCTCGGTGCTGATCGGCGGCGTCACCTTCACCGGGAGCGTGATCGCGTTCCTCAAGCTCCAGGGCCGGCTCGCCAAGGGCCGCCCGCTCATGCTGCCGGGCCGGCACGTGATCAACGCGCTGCTGGTGCTCGGCGCGGTCGGCAGCACGGTGGCCTTCAGCGGGGTGCTCGCCGGGCCGGACGACCTGACCGTCAGCCTGCTCGCGCTCACCGCGATCTCGCTCGTGCTCGGGGTGCTGCTCGTCATCCCGATCGGCGGCGCCGACATGCCCGTCGTGGTCTCGCTCCTCAACAGCTACTCGGGCCTCGCGGCGAGCGCGGCCGGCTTCGTCATCGGCAACCCGGCGCTCATCATCGCCGGCGCCATGGTCGGCGCGGCCGGGCTCATCCTCACCAACATCATGTGCAAGGCGATGAACCGCTCGCTGGTGGCGGTACTGCTCGGCGGCTTCGGGCAAGACGGAGGCGGCGCGCAGGAGGACTCCGAGTACGTCGGCGTCACCAGCGCGGGCCCGGAGGAGGCGGCGCTCGTGCTCGAGGGCGCGCGGAACGTGATCATCGTGCCCGGCTACGGCCTCGCGGTCGCCCAGGCGCAGCACGCGGTGAAGGAGCTCGCGGGCGAGCTGGAGAAGCGCGGCGCCCACGTCCGCTACTGCATCCACCCGGTCGCCGGCCGCATGCCCGGCCACATGAACGTGCTGCTCGCGGAGGCGGACGTGCCGTACGAGCAGCTCTTCGAGCTCGAGGCGATCAACGCCGACTTCGCCACCTGCGACGTGGCCATCGTGCTCGGCGCCAACGACGTGGCGAACCCGGCCGCGCTCGAGGACGAGGGCAGCCCGATCTACGGGATGCCGATCTGCAACGTGCACGACGCGGCCACCGTCTTCGTCGTGAAGCGCTCCCTGAGCGCGGGCTACGCCGGCATCAAGAACCCGCTCTTCGAGCGCCCGAACACGTCGATGCTCTTCGGCGACGCGAAGAAGATGATGCAGGATGTGCTGAAGGAGCTCCGCGAGCTCTAGCTCGGCGCCTCGACCCTCAGGCGCCGGGCCCCGTGCCCGTGCCCCCCGAACTCTCCCGATCGGAGCGCCTCGTCGCGCTCGTCTGGCTCGCGTGTGGCGCGTGGTGCGCGTGGTTCCAGTGGCGGCACGACCTCGGGCTCCCCCTGCTCGACGAGGTGCTCGTGCCGCTCACGCGACCGTCCGACCTGCTGGCGTCGCACTACGGGCATCGCATCCCGCTCCCCAGGCTCATCCTCTGGGGCCTGTACGAGCTCGGGGGACCGGCGGCGATGCGCGCCGCGTCGTGGAGCTGTCCCTGGATCGCGGCCGGCGTCGCCGCTCGGCTGGCCCGCCGACTGCGGGGTCGCACGACGGCGGCGGACATCAGCTTTCCCCTCCTGCTGGCGGGCCCGTGGCACGCCTTCGGTGCCATCCACGCCTACGACCTCCACTTCGGGCTCCCGGCGCTCCTCGCCGTCGGCAGCGCTTACGCGCTCTTGCATCGGCGGGAGCTGTGCGGCGTCGTCCTTCTGGGGGCCTGTCTCGGCTGCGGCGTGAACGGCGTCTGCCTCGCGATCGGCCTCGCGGCGTGTCTCCCCTGGTGCGCGCGGAGCGCCCCTCGCGGCGCCGCCGTCGTCGTGGGCGTCTGCGCGTTCGGCGCGGCCCTCACCGCCGGCGCGTCGGGCGCGGAGCTGCCGGAGGTGCCCGTGACCGACGCGCTCTACACGTTCGGCGCTCTGACGCTGACCGTGCTGGATCGCGTGCCGGCCCGCTGGCCTCTGACCGTGGCCCCGGTCGCGCTCTTCTGGCTCACCGCCGGCGCGGTCACGCTTCGCTTCGGGGTCACGCGGACGCGGCTGCTGCCCCTGTGGGGCGGGCTGGTCGGCGCATCGTCGGCGTGGCTGGCGATCGCGTTGACGAGGGCGGTGCCCGCTGGCGAGTGGGCCTGGGTCCCCGGGCGCTATCAGACGCTCGTGGCGCTGCCCTACGTCTTCGCCCTGCTCCTCGTCGCCCGCGCGCAGCGGCGGCGTGCGGCCGCGTTGGCGCCGGCGGTCGTCCTGACCCTGAGCCTCCTCGCCGCCCTCCCCTCGGCGCTCGCACACGCGGACGAGATCGGGGCGTGGGTGGACGGGCTGGAGAGCGACACGCGCGTCGCGATCCAGAGCCTGTGGACCCCCGAGGAGCTCGCGACGCACTACGGCGAGCGGCTCTTTCCCTACGACCGGGACGTCCTGGTCCGCTCCCTCCGCGCGGTGCTCGACCGCTGACCGCGCTACCCTTCGCGCATGTGGTCGACCCGCGTGACGCTCGCCCTCGCCCTCTTCGGCTGCTGCCTGACCGGCTGTGGAGCCAGCCCGGCGCCCACCCCTCGACACGCGCCGGTCGGGACGAGCGACGCCGCCCCCACGCCCGCGGTCGAGCGGCGCGCCGCGACGATGGGGACCCAGCGCGCGGAGCTGACCGCGGCCGACCCGATCAACGACGGGCAGGCCCACTACCACGTCTGGCAGCTCGAGCTGGACGGCAGCCAGCGGGTGCGGGTCCGCATGCGCAGCGGCGCGCTCGACCCGCTGATGGAGATCCGCGGACCGGGCGAGCAGCGCCTCCGGAACGACGACGCGTTCCCGGGCACGCTCGAGGCGATGATCGACTTCCAGCCGGGTGAGCCCGGGGTCTACGAGATCTGGACGACCACCTACGCGGCTGGCCAGACCGGGCCCTACGACCTCAGCGTGGAGCCGGTCTCCCCCGAGGGCACCGGCCTCCCGCTGACCCTGGGCGAGGGGGCCGCGGCCGAGCTCGGGCAGCACTCGATCGACGGCCTGCCGGGGAGCTGGATCCGCTTCGAGGGTCAGGCGGGCAGCATCGTCCGGCTCCGCGTCACCTCGCAGGCCTTCGACACGATCGCGACGCTCATCGGCCCGGGCGGACAGACCTGGGTCAACGACGACGCCAACGACCTCGGCCCCGACGGCAGCGAGCGCGCGCTCGACAGCACGGTCGTCGCCGCGCTGCCCCAGACGGGCGTCTACCAGCTCGTGGTGACGCCGTACGGGCGCGGGACCGGCGCGTTCGCGGTCCGGAGCGAGGTGCGGCCGCCGGTCGTGCTCGAGGACGGGCGGCGCCCCGAGGGGCTCGCGGGCGCGAACGGCGGCGGCCGGGTGCTCGGCGTGTTCGCCGGGATCACCGAGTACGAGACGCAGGGCCGGCTCTACGGCTGCGCCGACGACGCGCGCCTGCTGGCCGAGTCGATGCGCGCCGCGCACCTGCAGGACGAGTCCGATCAGGTCGTCCTCCCCGACGGGCTCGCCACCCGCGACGGCTTCCTGAGCGCGATCGCCCAGATGGCTCGCCAGTCGAGGCCGGAGGACGTGGTCGTGGTGTTCTTCAGCGGCCACGGCCAGCAGCAGCCCGACGGCGACGACGACGACGAGCTCGACGACCTCGACGAGACGATCGTGCTGCACGACGGCTCGCTGACCGACGACGAGGTGGTGGCCGCGCTCGACGGCGTGCAGGGCACGGTGCTGCTCGCGATCGACGCCTGCCACGCGGGCGGCTTCGCCGACGACTGGGTCCAGCGCCCGAACCGGATCGGCCTCTTCTCGAGCGACGAGGACGTGCTGAGCGACACCGCCGAGCCCCACCGCGCGGGCGGCTACCTCTCCTGGCACCTCCGGCGCGGGCTCCTCGGCGAGGCCGACAGCCGCCCCCGCGACGGCGTCCTGCACGCCGGCGAGCTCACCGACCATCTCTACGACGGCTTCGTCGCCGACCACGCCCTCATCAACCCCGAGGACGAGCTCGACCGGGCCCAGCGCCTCGTCGTGCGGCGCGGCGCGGTGACCTGGGACCAGGTCCTCTGGGTCTACCCACGCAACCCGGATCTCTCCCTGCCCACGCTGCCGAGCCTCCCGCTCCAGAGCCCGCCCCCGGGTTGAGCGGCCGACGGAAAAGAAAACGGGAGCGACGCGCTGCGCCGCTCCCGCTCCGGTCGAGGCGGAGGCCTCAGTTGCCGGCGGCGGTCACGATGTGGAGCGTGTACGCCCCGCGGCCGTCGCTGTAGGCGCAGGCCTGGATCGTGTAGTCACCGGCCTCGGCGGCGGTGTGGTTGAGGCGCGCGTTGAGCCCCTCACCGTCGTCGTTGTAGCCGACCTCGGCGCCACCGTGGGTCACGGCGACGTAGTTGTCGTACTCGCTGTCCATGTCGGCCCGAATCGTCCAGCCCTCACCGACGCTCACGTCGTAGCTGTCACACTTCTTGCCGTCGTACTCGGTGTCGCCGTCGGCGATGTCACCGCTCTCGTTACGGTCAGCCGCTTCGTAGCTACCACCACAGGCGGCGAGCAGCGAGAGGGCCCCCAACACGATCAGAATGCGTCGCATGTCGTTCTATCTCCCTGAAAGTTCTCTCGGGCTCCATGAATACGTTCGAGGAGCTCGAATCTCCCCCCGCGTCGCAACGCCCATACCGTGACGGGCCTGCCCGCGGCGGCGGCGAGTGTCTCACCGCTTCGGGGATTCGTCACGTGACCTGTTGCGGACTGTCATTCGTTTTCCGGGAAACGTCTCGGTTCCCACGAAAAAGGCCCCGCTCCGGAGCGGAGCGAGGCCTTCTCGGTCGATCGCCGACGCGTCAGGGAGCCGCGGGCGGCCCGACCAGCACGCCGCAGCGGACCCAGTCACCGCTCACCATCGGGTCCTGCGAGCCCTTGGTCAGGCGCAGGAGGTAGGTCCCGGCCGCGCTGACCGAGGCCTCCTCGATGGCGACGCCCTCGGTGGCCGACTCGCTGTCCATCTCGATGACGGTGGTCCCGGTCGAGTCGGTGAGGGCGGCCTGGAGGCCGACCACGCCCGAGCCGGCGGTGCGCGAGCCGCAGAAGATGCTCACGACCTCGGTCGCGTCGGTGACCTCGAGGGAGAAGAAGTCCGTGTCTCCGTCGCCGACGTTGGCGCCGATGAAGGCGCGCTCCGCGCCCGGCACGCCCATGACCGCCTCGAAGCTGAGCGCCTCGGGGGTGGCGGCGACGCCGTTGGTCGCCTCCATGGTCTCCGCCGGGTTGTCGACCCGACCGCGGAACATCTTCAGGACGTAGAAGTCGGCCGCGCCGGCGCTGCCGCCGTGGTCGATCCAGAGGAGGTAGTCGCCCTCGGGGAGCGGCGGGTTGAGGCCGTCGAGCGCCGACGGGTCGATGCGCGCGATGACGTCCGAGCCGTCCGCGTTGGTGATCCAGATGGCGTTCGGGGTGACCGTCGAGCCGTTGCCGTCGGTGCCCACCGGCATCGGAATCACGCGCGCGGCGACGCGCCCGGGGGTGATGCTGAAGGAGAAGACGTCGACGTCGGAGCCGTCGCGGAAGTCGCCCGCGATGATGCCGAAGTCGCTCGCCATGCCCATGGTGTCGGCCGCGAAGCCGAGCGCGGTCGCGCTGGCCGCGTCGTCACCGCTCTCCGGATCGCCGGTCACCGCCTCGGCGTCGAAGTTCAGGCCGCCGATGGAGAGCTCGTAGGTGAAGTCGGCCTGACCCTCGGGGGTCTCGCCGGCCCACGTCGACCACTCCTGCACGAGCACGTAGTAGGTGCCGTCCGCCGGGAGCTGCGTGATGATCTCGCTGTCCGTGTTGACGCGCGGCTGCCCATCGTCGTTCTCGGCGATCTGGTTCATCGCGCTGTCGTAGAGGGTGATGACGGTGTCGACCATCTCGGGGTCGTCGTCGGCGTTGGCCTCGGTGCTCAGGATGACCCAAGCGCCGGCGGCACCTTCGAACGAGTAGTAGTCGAGGTCGCCGGGCTCGCCGATGGCGCCCATCGCCATGCCCTCGGTGAGCGGGGTGGCGTCGGCGAACGTGTCGTTGCCGTCGCCCATCATGACGCCGCTGTCCGGGTCCGTCGTCCCGGTGTCCGGATCCATCATGGTCCCGGTGTCGGGCATGTCCGTGCCGCTGTCGGGATCGCCCGCGCCGTCGTCACAGCCGAAGGCCAGCGCGCTGGCCAGAAGGAGAGTCGTCCAAGTCAGGTTTCTCATGTTCACCTCGTGTGAAGCGGCACGCTAGCAACCCGATCCAGGGGCGTCGAGGCACGTCGGTCGCGCTCCGGGCCGCGAAGGTGTACGAATCCGCTCATGGCCCGACGGGAGATCGTCCTCACCTACGGCGAAGAGCAGACCGCCTTCAAGTTCACGCGCGTCGACCGCAGCAAGCTCTACGGTCGAAAGGAGCGCGTGATCCTCGACGAAGACGGCGAGCGCTGCGTCCCCGCCTACCTCACCCACGACGGCGCGGCGCTCGTCCCCCCGGGCGGCACCGCGCACATCTACGTCGACGAGGCGTTCGACACGGTCGAGCGCTCGGACCTGAAGGCGGTCGACGACGAGGGCGAGCCGCTCGAGCCCTACGCCTCGACCCTGGGAGAGCCGCAGCCGCTGACGCCGGTCGATCCCGCGCGGGTCCTCGACTGCCTCGTGACCAGCGTCTACGAGCTCGCGGCCGAGGAGCTGGGCGCGGCGCTGAAGAAGTCCCTCGACGACGGCGACCTCTTCGAGAGCGTCTACAACTACCGCGAAGGCTACGACCCCGACGTGCTCTTCTTGCTGAAGAACGACGAGGGGATCTTCGCCCTGGTCGCCAAGGAGACCGGCTTCGAATTCCTGACCCGCGAGGCCCCCGAGGCCGACGACGAGGACGAGGACGAGGTCGACGAGCTCGATGACGATCTCGACTTCTCGATGATGTGAGAGGACGCCGATGCCCCGCCTGATTTCCATCATGGACGCGAAGAAGCGAGACGCTCAGATCGAGGTCGACTCGCCGAAGAAGAAGGAGCGTCACCGCTACGTCGACCCGGCCGGCAACCCGGTGCAGCACCAGCGCGTCATCAAGGGCACCGAGAAGACGACCTACGAGGCGCTCGTGGCCGAGGCCGGCGATCCGGACGCGCTCGCGCAGGCGCTGATCGACGGCGACCCCGAGCTCGATCTCGATCAGGTCGGCCGGCGCCTCGCCCACACCTCCCGCGTCTACCTCGGCCCCGCCGGCAACGTGCTCTACGTCGCGCGCATCCTGAAGGTCGTCTACGACGCCAAGGGCGAGGAGCAGAGCCGCGAGGACTTCGTGGACGTCGAGGCCACGGTCGGCGAGGAGCTGCCGCCGATCCCCTGGACCGGCCGGCTCATGCCGATCGACACGGTGATCCGGCGCTTCGCCTTCGTGCGCAAGCTGCAGCTGCGTCACGTCAACGGGCTGACCTTCGACTTCCTCTACGAGATCGCCGAGGCGCTCCAGAAGGAGAACAAGCTGATGCTCGTCGGCGCCGGCAAGAAGGGGCAGAGCCCGCTGATCTTCCAGACCAACGGCACCCCCTTCCGCGGCTTCCTCGAGGGCCGCGTGCAGGACGGCGGCTACCGCCTGGTGCTGCACCTCTCCAACCTCGAGATCAAGCGCGTGACCGAAGACGAAGAGGAGGCGGGCTGATGCTCTGGTCCGAGAGCTGGTCGGGCTACGCCGACGGAAAGCGCGCCCCGGTCGGGGGGCTCGCCGACGAGGCGCTCGCGAAGCGGCTGCGCATCTACAAGCGGCAGGTCGCCAAGCGCTACCGGGTGATCGATCCCGAGCAGATCGAGCGCCTCCTGACGCAGGGCCCCTATCACATCTCCACCAAGCTCGACGGCGAGCTCTGGTTCCTCGTCAAGCGCGAGGGCGAGGTCGCGCTCTGCGCCTACAACGGCCGGGTCCTCATGGGCACGCCGCTCGCGAAGGAGGCCGCCGAGCGCCTCGCGGACGCGGGCGACGTGATCCTCGCCGGGGAGCTGGTGGCGGAGCCGGAGAGCGGCAGCGGCCGCGCGCGCGTGCACCACGTGGCCACCGCGCTCGGCGCGGACGAGCTCGAGAAGACGCTGTCCTTCCACGCCTTCGACCTCGTCGAGGACGACGGCAAGGACACGCTGCTCGTCGACTACGACGCGCGCGTCAGCCGCATGAGCGAGCTGCTCGGCGAGGGCGGCCGGGTGCGCGTCGCCGAGACGGTGGTCGGGGAGCCCGCGGACGTCGTCCGCCTCTACCGCGAGTGGGTCGTCTCCGATCGCTTCGAGGGCCTGGTGGTGCGCTCGGAGCGGGGGCTCACCTACAAGATCAAGAGCACCCTGACCCTCGACGCGGTGGTGATCGCCTTCGGCGAGCGCATCACCGGCGACGTGCACCAGGTGCGCGAGATGAGCGTCGCGCTCATGCGGGACGACGGAACCTTCCAGCTGCTCGGCGCGGTCGGCAACGGCCTGAGCGAGCAGGATCGCGCCGACTGGTTCCAGCGCCTCTCCCCGATGCAGGTCGAGAGCCGCTTCCGGCTCGCCAACCGCGAGGGCACGCTGAGCCAGTTCGTCGCGCCGAAGATCGTGGTCGAGGTGCGCTGCTCGGATCTCCTCGCCTCCGACAGCTGGGACGCCCCCATCCGCCGGATGAGCCTGCGCTACACCGAGAACAAGGGCTGGGAGCCGATCCGCGAGACGCCGACCGCGGTGATGATCCACCCGATCTTCCTACGCGAGCGCACCGACAAGGCGGTCGACGTCGAGAGCATCGGCATGACCCAGATCACCAGCCGCGTGCCGCTCTCCACGCCCGAGGAGCAGGCGGCGCCGGTGGAGCAGAAGCCGGCCGAGGTCGTGCGACGCGCGGTGTTCACCAAGACGACCAAGGGCAAGGTCGCCGTGCGCAAGTACATGATCGTCGACACGAACAAGGGCGACGCCCGCGGCTACCCGCCCTTCGTGACCTTCTTCACCGACTACTCCGCCGGGCGAAAGGAGCCCCTCCAGACCGCGCTCCGCACCGCGAGCGACATGGAGAAGGCGGAGGCTCAGGTGGTCGAGTGGATGGGCAAGAACATCAAGCGCGGCTGGGGCGAGGAGGAGCAGGCCCGGGTCGGCGACCTGGTCCCTCCGCCGCCCGACGCCGCGAAGATTCTGGCGAAGAAGTAGCCCGCGCTCAGGGCGCGACGATGCGCACGACCGACGAGCCGAGCATGTAGAGCTCGCCGTTCGCGTCTTCGCCGAACGACGTGATGTTCGAGAGGCCGCCGCCGAGGCCCGTGGCCAGCTGCGCGCCGACCGCCTCGCCGTCGCACACCTTGAAGGCCGCGCGCTCGTTGTTGCAGTAGTCGCCGTAGAGGTACCAGCCCTGGAGGTCGGGGATGGCGGAGCCGCGGTAGACGTAGCCGCCGGTGACCGAGCAGCCGCCGATCGGCGCGCCGCCGTCGTGGGCGTACTCGAAGACCGGCTCGGCGTGCTCGGGCACGAGGTCGAGGTTGTCGGGGTTGAAGACGGTGGTGCCCTCGTAGGCCCGCCAGCCGTAGTTCTCGCCGCCGGCGGACGACGCGGGCTGGAAGTCGATCTCCTCCCACTCGTTCTGCCCGACGTCGCCGATGTAGAGGTCGCCGGTGGCGCGGTCGAACGAGAACCGCCACGGGTTGCGCAGGCCGTAGGCCCAGATCTGCGCGAGGCCGCCGCCACCCTCGAAGGGGTTGCCGGCCGCGGCGTAGGAGGGCGCCGCGTCGACGTCGAGGCGCAGGATCTTGCCCATCAGGGTGTCGAGGTTCAGGCCGTTCCCGGTCGGGCCGTGACGATCGCCGCCGCCACCCCCGTCGCCGGTGCCGACGTAGAGGTGACCGTCGGGCCCGAAGGCGATCATGCCGCCGTTGTGGTTGTTCTCCGGGTCGTTGATGACCATCAGGCGCGCGACCTCGGTCGGGTCGGCGACGAACCGGTCGGAGGGCGCCGCGTACTCCGCCACGACGTTCTGCATCGCGTCGTTGGGCGTGTAGTAGATGAAGAAGCGCCCGTTGTCGGCGTAGTCGGGGTGGAAGGCGAGCCCCAGCAGGCCGCGCTCTCCGCCGAAGCCGATCCGGCCCGTGAGATCGAGGAAGGTCTCGACGCCGCCGCCGCGCACCACCCGGATGCGGCCGACCTGCTCGACGATGAAGAGGCCGTCCACGCCCGCGGGCTGGGTGAGGAACACCGGGTTCTCGAAGCGGGTGCCGGGCGCCACCTCTTCGGTCGCCAGGGTCGGGAAGGTGAGGTCGTCGCAGAGATCGGGCGGCAGGCCCGAGTCCGGCTGGGGGCCGGTGTCGGGACGCGGGCCGGAGTCGCGCGGCGGCGGGGTGGAGGCGTCGGTGGCGGGGTCCTCCCCGTCGCACGCGGCGAGGGCGAGGCACCCGAGAAGCAGGCAAGCGGTTCGCATGGGCGGAATGTAGCAGGTGCCCCGTGCACGTGTCGGGCTCCTCCCGGCTGGGAAAACGCCCGAGTCGCTTGGTATGATGGAAGAAGACGAGCTGGGAGGAACTCCGATGGGCAGTCGATTCCGAGACGACGCCACGCAGCAGATCGAGACGTTGGGATCGCCGCCCGCTCGGCCGGTGGAGGGGCTCGGCGCCCCGGCGATACATCCGGACGTGTTCGGCCTGACCGACGTGGGCAAGGTGCGCGACCACAACGAGGACAGCTTCCTCGTGGCGCAGCTCGAGCGCTACATGCGGCTCTATCAATCGAGCCGCCCGGTCGACGACGGCACCAAGGTGAAGGGCCCCCCGCAGGGCTGGATCCTGATCGTGGCCGACGGCATGGGAGGTCACGCGGGCGGCGAGGTCGCGAGCGCGATGACCACCGACGCCCTCGCCCGCTACGCCTTCACGCTGATGCCCTGGTCGCTGCCGCGGAGCCGCGACGACAGCCGGGTGCTCGCGAGTGGCTTCCGCGACGCGGTGAAGAAGGTGCAGCAGGACATGCGCGAGGCCGCCAGCAGCAGCGGCCGCAAGGGCATGGGCACCACCCTCACCATGGCCTACGTCACCTGGCCCAACCTCTTCGTGGTGCACGTCGGCGACAGCCGCATGTACGCGATGCGCGAGGGGCGCCTCTACCAGATCACGCACGACCACACGCTCGCCCAGCAGCTGGTCGAGTCGAAGGTCATGAGCTCCGAGGAGGCCGAGGACAGCGAGTTCTCGAACATCCTCGTCAACGCGCTCGGCGGCGACAGCGACGAGCTCCGGGTCGAGCTGCACCACGCGCTGCTCTTCCCGGGCGACGTCTTCATGCTCTGCTCGGACGGGCTCAACAAACACGTGACCGACGACCGCATCCGCGAGCTGCTCGGCGGCGTGGCCGGCGGCGAGACCGCGGAGTCCGCCGCCCGGGCCCTGGTCGACGACGCGCTCCAGGACGGCGGCACCGACAACGTGACCTGCGTCGTCGCGCGCTTCTGACCGGTCAGCGTCGGCGGTCTCGCTCGAGCCGCCGGATCACCTTCTTCAGCACCGCCGCCTCGGACATCCCGGGGTGGCGGTCTCGCTCGGCGTCGACCAGGCGCTGGGCCACCAGCGGGTCGTGCACGAGCTTGCGGAGCGTGCGCCAGAGCGCCGGGACCGACGCCTTCCGCTTCGCGCGGGGGCCGCGGCCGCCGAACGACCACCAGACGATCACGGCGAGGACCGCGAGGAAGACGGCGACGAGGACGAGCTGGCTCATCGCCCTGCCCTACGCGCGGAGCCGCGGATCGATTCCCCCGCTAGCGACAGGCCGAGAGCCCCACCGGCATGCCGCCGCCGCGGAGGTGGGCCATCGCGCAGCTCGGCTCGGCGTCCCGGCAGAAGATCAGCTCGTTGGGCTCGTGGCCCTGGTAGAGCAGCTCCTGCGCGCAGGTGGGCTCGGCCCCGTCGCAGAAGATCTCCGCGCTCGCCGGGTGCCCGATGTCGGCGAGCGCGGCCTCGCAGCTCGGCTGCGCGCTGGGGTGAGCCACGTCGGGGCCGACCACGCCGGCGCCGACGCTGACCTGCGCCTGATGCGGCTGCGCGTACTGCGGCTGCTGGAGCTGCGGCTGCTGAAACTGGGGCTGCGGCTGCGCGTACTGCGGCTGCTGGACCACCACCGGCGCGACGGTCGGCGCGACGACGACGTCGGGCGCCGCCTCGGCCAGGCGGATCTGATGCTCCCGAGCCTCCCGCAGGGGGCGCGCGATCTCCTCGTCGATCTGCCGCTGGAGGTGGGTGATCATCCGGTCGTAGCGCGGGTGGATCCAGGCGGCGCCGCCCCGGTCGACGCTGTGCCGGAGCCCGGCGCTGTCGAGGTACTGGATCTGGTAGCCGGCCGGGTTGTAGGCGATGCCGACCCGGAGCGTGATCCGGCCCCGCGTGTAGCGCGCGACGAGCTGGTTCTGCGCCTCCTGCTCCACCACGAACTGATCCGCCTCGAGCGCCCGGAAGAGCGCCGCGCGGACGTCACCGGGGGCGTGTCGACCGCCGATGGCCCCCGCGGTCGTCGTGCGGAGCGGGACCCCCCGCCTCCCGCAGCCCACCGCGAGCGTCGCCATCACCACCAAGCCCAGAATCGTCGCCTTCCGCATGCCCTCTCCCCTGGATCCGAATGGGTGCGCCCGCGAGCAGAATCCGGACCAGCCCCGCACGCGGGAGAGATCGGGACGGACTGGCTGGTGGCGTGACCACTCGTTCACGGTGGAGTGGAGGCTCGACCGGTCAGCGCGTCACGGTGACGGTGAGACCGCTCACGCGTGCCGGAGGTGGAAGGACTTCGGCCGGGTGAGGTACGCGTAGCCCAGCCTGGAGAGGGTGCAGCCGCGTCCGGAGTCCTTCACGCCCACCCAGGCCAGCTCCGGGTCCAGGTAATCGCAGCGGTTCATGAACACGGTGCCGGTCTCGAGCCGGTCTCCGATGGAGGACGCGGCGTCGAGGTCCTCGGTGTAGATGGCGGCGGTCAGGCCGAAGCGGCTGTCGTTCATGAGCCGCACCGCCTCCTCGTCGTCCTTCACCTTCATCACGCCGACGACCGGGCCGAAGGTCTCCTCGCGCATCAGCTCCATGTCGTGGGTGACGTCGACCAGGAGCTGCGGCGCGAGGTAGGGGTCGCCCTTCTCCGCCGCGATCGGGAAGCGCGCCGCGTCGACGAGCGGCCGGGCCCCCGCCGCGACCGCCGCCTCGATCTGGGCGCGGATGCCCTCGGCCGCCTTCGCGCGGACCACCGGGCCGAGGTTCGTCTCCGCCTGGGTCGGGTCCCCGAGGCGGTAGGCCTCGACCAGCGCCCGCGCCTTCTCGACGAACGCGTCGTACGCCGCCTCGTGCACGTAGATGCGCTCGATGCCGCAGCAGCTCTGCCCGCTGTTGAAGAAGGCGCCGTCGATCAGCCCCTCGGCCGCCTTCTCGGGATCGGCGTCCGCCCGCACGTAGCCGGGGTCCTTGCCGCCGAGCTCGAGGCCGACGCCGACGAAGCGATCGCTCGACGCGCGCTCCACCGCGTGGCCGCCCGGCACGCTCCCGGTGAAGGCGACGAAGCCGACCCGCGGATCCGCCACCGCCTCGGCGACGCGATCGTGGCTCATGTGCAAGAAGTCGAAGACGCCCGGCTCGATGCCGGCCGCCCGCGCGTGCTCCACCATGCGCTCGGAGACGAGCGGCGTCTGATCGCTGTGCTTCAGCACCACCGCGTTGCCGGCCATCAGCGCCGGCACCACCGCGTTGACCGCGGTCAGCCACGGGTAGTTCCAGGGCGCGAGCACGAGCACGACGCCGAGCGGCTCGCGGCGGATGAAGCGCGTGAAGCCGTCCTTCTGCGGCACCTCGACGTCGCGCAGCTCCTCCAGCCCCAGCCGGATCATCGTGCGCGCCCGGTCTTCGAACCCGCCGACCTCGCCCGGCGTCTGGGAGATCGGCCGCCCCATCTGCCAGGTCAGCTCCTCGGCGATCCGCGCTTTGTCCGCGACCACCGCGTCGACGAACGCGCTCAGCCGCTCCGCGCGCTTCTCCCTCGAGGTCTCCCGCCACCCCCGCTGCGCCTCCTCGGCGCGCGAGAGCGTCTCGTTCAGCTCGCCCGCCGAGGCGAGCGGGCGCTCCACGTAGATCGAGCCATCCACGGGCGACACGGTCCGAAGCTTCTCCGTCATGGCCCCATTTCTAACCGCGCCGGCCCCTTCGTACGAGGGGTCGTTCGGCGAATTGCGCCGTTCGGCAGTGGCGCGCGCCAAGCCGCTCGCGGGCTCGACCGAGCGCGGGTCGGCAGCTTCGAGTTTTTGCTCTCGCCAAGCCGCCAAGCCGCAAAGAGACGGACGGGCCGCGCGATGGAGGCTCGCCGCCGGGGGCTCGAACGAGCGCGGGTCGGCAGCTGCTTTTTCTCTCGCAGAGACGCAGAGACGCAGAGAGAGAGCGGGCCGCGGGATGGAGGCTCGCCGCCGGGCGCTCGGACGAGCGCGGCGCGTGAGTAGCAATTTTGCTCTCGCCAAGCCGCCAAGCCGCAAAGGGGCGGACGGGCCGCGCGATGGAGGCTCGCCGCCGGGGGCTCGGACGAGCGCGGGTCGGCAGCTGCTTTTTCTCTCGCAGAGACGCAGAGACGCAGAGACGCAGAGAGAGAGCGGGCCGCGGGATGGGCGCTCGCCGCCAGGTGCCGAGCGGCGCGCGGGCCCTCCCCACGAGGCCAGCCAGCCCAGCCCCGGCGAGCCGCCACCCCGCCGCCCCCCCCCTTGCCGGCTTGGCGGCTTTGCGCGAGCCCATCACCCCCACGCGCACCTGATCTGACACCACTCCGAGCGGCAGCCAGCCCAGCCCCGGCGAGCGACCACCCCGCCGCCACCCAGCCCCTTGGCGGCTTGGCGGCTTTGCGAGAGCCCATCACCCCCAAACGAACCTGATCGGACACCACTCCGAGCGTCGGCCTACCGAGCCTCGGCGAGCCGCCACCCCGCCGCCCCTCTGCGACTCTGCGTCTCTGCGAGAGACCTGTTCGACCCAGTCACCACTCCGAGCGGCAGCCCGCCCAGCCCCGGCGAGCCGCCACCCCGCGGCCACCCAGCCCCTTGGCGGCTTGGCGGCTTTGCGAGAGCCCATCACCCCCCAAACGCCCCCACTCAGAGGGCGCGGGAGGTTTCTTCGAGCTCCTTGCCCTTGGTCTCGGGGAGGAGCCAGAGGATGAGGATCAGGGCGAGGATGGGGCCGATGGCGGTGATGGCGACCGCGGGGCCGTAGCCGAAGGCCTCGGCCGCCGCGCCGACCGCCCAGGGGGCGAGCACGTAGCCGATGCGGCCGAGGATGTTGTTCGACCAGGCGAAGGCGTCGCCGCGCAGGTGGGTGGGGAAGAGCTCGGTGTTGTAGGCGTTGAGCACCGGGAGCACCGCGCTGACCCCGAAGATGGCGCCGACCACCGCGAGCGTCAGCCAGGGGCCGGGCTCGGTCAGGGTGTAGGCCGCGACGCAGGAGGCGCTGGTGACGACGAAGATGATCACCGCGCCGAGGCGCCGCCCGATCCAGTCGAGGAGCTTGCCGGCGGCGAACACGAGCGGCATCGCGGCCACCGCGGCGAGGCTGATGACGCCGCCGACCGCGGTCGCGTCCATGTGCGGCCCGTAGGCGGGCGCCGGCGCGGACGCGTACTCCTTCCAGTACATGATCGCGGTCGCGGTGCAGACGTAGGTCAGCCCCCAGATGAGCGCGAGCTGGAGCACCCGCTTCCGGTAGGGCGTCCTCCAGATGCGCATCATCGGCTTGGGCGCGGCGCGCTCCTCGGCGGTCATCGCCGCGAACCGGCTGCTCTCCTTCAGGCTCCGCCGCGCGACCGCGAGCAGGACCAGCGGGATGGCGCCGACGAAGTAGACCATGCGCCAGCCGTAGTCCGTCTCGATCAGCAGCGGCACGAGCCCGGCGCAGGCGATGCTGCCGAACGACGAGAACCCCTGGATGAGCCCGATCATCAGCCCGCGGTGCTTCGCGGGGAAGTCCTCCGCCGCGTAGACCATGCTGATGGCCCACTCCGCGATGAGGAAGATGCGCGCGAGGAACTGCGCGGCCGCGAACCACCACACGTTCGGCGCGAGGCCGGTGAGGAACGTGAAGACCGTGTAGCCCGCGATCGTGATCGTCAGGACGCGGCGTCGCCCCCACTTGTCGGCCTGCCGCACCAGCAGGTAGGCGAGGATCGTCCCGACGTTGATCACCGCCACGACGAGCCCGCCCATCGTCTCGTCGATCCCCATGTCGGCCCGGAACTCGGGGAGGATCTGGGAGAGCGCGATGTGGTCGTAGCCCTCGAAGAACGTGGCCACGCCGAGGAAGACGAACAGCCTCCAGTGATACCCGGTCAGCTTCTCGTCTTCGGGTGCCGCGTCGCTCACGCGCGCATCATCGAAGAGCGCGCCCTCGACGTCGAGGGATTAAAAGCGAAGGCCCCCCAGCCGACGGAGTCGGGAGGGGGGCCCCACGGGGGGAGGGTGGCAAGCCACGGAGTCGGGAGGGGGGCCCCATGGGGCTCGGCCCCATGGGGGGAGGGTTTGCCTCAAACCCTCCGGCTAGCCTCAGTTCTTGTCCAGCTTACCCACGAGGGAGAGCGTGAAGCTCGCGCCCATGTACTTGAAGTGGGGCCGGACCTTGAGACCGCAGCGGTACCAGCCGGGCTGCCCCTCGACGTCCTCGACCACGATCTGCGCGGCGCGGAGCGGCTTGCGGGAGCGGACGGCGGGAGCCGGGTTCTCCATGTCCACCACGTACTGGCGGATCCAGTTGTTGAGCTCGCGCTCGAGATCCGCGCGCTCCTTCCACGTCCCGATCTGCTCGCGCTGCATCACCTTCAGGTAGTGAGACAGGCGGGTGATGATGAACATGTAGGGGAGCTGGGTGCCGAGGCGGTAGTTGGTCTCCGCCTCCTTGCCCTCGGGCGTGTTGGCGAAGATCTTCGGCTTCTGCGCGCTGTTCGCGGAGAAGAACGCCGCGTTGTCGCTGTCCTTGCGGAACGTGAGGCCGATGAAGCCCTGCTCGCTCATCTCGTACTCGCGACGCTCGGTGAGCTGCACCTCGGTCGGGCACTTGGTCTGGATCTCGCCCATCGCCTCGTACTGGTGGAGCGGCAGGTTCTCCACCGCGCCGCCCGCCTGCGGGCCGATGATGTTCGGGCACCAGCGGTACTTGGCGAACGAGTCGGCCACGCGCGTCGCCATCGCGATCGCGGTGTGACCCCAGAGGTACTTGTCGTGGTCCCCGACGACCTCCTCCTTGAAGTTGAAGGACTTCACGGGGATGGTGTCCGGGCCGTAGGGCAGCCGGAGGAGGAAGCGCGGCGCGCAGAGGCCGACGTAGCGGCTGTCCTCGCTCTCGCGGAAGCTGTGCCAGCGCGCGTACTGCGGGCCCTCGAAGAGGCTCTGCAGATCCTTGAGCTTCGGCAGCTCCTGGTAGCTCTCGCAGCCGAACATGTCGGGCGCGACGTTCGAGAGGAAGGGCGCGTGCGACATCGCCGAGACGCTGGCGATGTTCTGCAGGAGCTGCATGTCCTGCGGGCCCGGGCCGAACTCGTAGTTGCCGACGAGGCAGCCGAAGGGCTTGCCGCCGAAGGTGCCGTACTCGTTCGAGTAGACGTGCTTGTAGAGGCCCGACTTCACGATCTCCGGGCTGTCCTCGAAGTCCTCGAGGAGCTGCTCCTTGGAGACGTTGAGGATCGAGACCCGGACGTTCTCGCGGAAGTTGACGTTGTCGATGAGGTACTTGAGACCCCGCCACGTCGACTCGAGCTTCTGGAGCTGCGGGTGGTGGAGGATCGTGTTGATCTGCGCGCTCATGCGCTGATCGATCTCGGAGATCATCGCGTCGACCACCGCCTTGTCCACGCGCTCGCCCTTGCGGGAGGGCGCGAGCATCTCGGTGATGAACGCCTGGATGCCGCGGCGCGCGACGTCGTACGTCTCGTCCTCCGGCTTGATCTTCGCTTCCGCGAGCATGCTCTCGAGGAGGCTCGCGTCCTCGGCGAGGGCCTCTGCGCCCTCCGCTGCAGTCTGTTCTTCAGCCATGTTCTTCTACCCCAACTCGTGAGTGCCTATTCGTCGCCGCCCTCGTCGTCACCCATGCCGAGCTCCTTCATGAGGCGCTCGCGGGCGGCGTCGTCCCCGAGGAGTCCCTGGATCTTCTTCCGGAACTTCGGGATGTTCCCGAGCGGGCCCTTGAGGGCCGTCAACGCGCTGCGCAGCTGCATGAGCTGCCGGAGCTCCGGCACCTGCTCGGCGATGCCCTCGGGGGTGAAGTCCTTCAAGCCGTTGAACTTGAGGCTCACCGCCATCTCGGAGCCATCATCGCCCGACAGCTTGTCGTCGACGGTGAGGTCGAGCGACAGGTTGTGCTCGGCCATCACCTCGTTGAAGTTGTCCTTGTCGATGTTGATCGGCTTGCGCTCTTCGAGGGGCGTCTCGTCCGGCTTCCCGGTGTAGTCGCCCATCATCATGAAGCGGAGCGGAAGCTCGACCTCTTCCTGCTGATCGCCGGTGGCCGGCTTGTAGGTGATGTTCACGCGCTCCTTGGGAGCGACCGAGCCCTCTTTACCCATCGCTTTGCTCTCCTATCTCTGGTTCCAGAGTGCTTTCACGAAGGGCCCACGAACGAACCGTGAGAGGCCCCCCTCTCAGCTGAACCCGCAGTGTGCCCAACTCGCGAGCGTTCGTGAAGCCCCGTCTTCGTGGCAATTGATCTCAAACCGGCGCTTTCGCGGCTCCGAGCGGGTCGACCCGACACAGCCGCCGGTACACCAGCGCGGTCTGCTGCGCGATGACCGGGTCATTTGCCTTCTTCATGGCCCTCAAGCAAGACAGGTGGCCGCGGTAACACTCCGCCGCGAGCTCCGGCTCCCACTGCTCGAGCCGCACCGCGTCGATCTCCGCCAGCAGGGCGTCGTAGATGCCCTCGGCCGCCGGCGCGGTGTTGCCGGAGGCGAGCGCCTGGGCCATCGCGAGGCGCGCCTTGAACCGCGCCCGCCCGCTGCGCGCCGAGTGCGAGAGCCCTTCGAGCGCGCCGAGCGCCTCGTCGACCTTGCCGCCGGCCGCGAGGCTGCGCGCCTTGCCGAGGATCTCCGCGCCCTCCCCCGCGTCCGCGCCGCCCCCGCCGCCGGCGAGCTCGTTGGCGATCCAGTCCTTGGTCAGGTCACTCGCGAACGGGAGGCCCCCGGCGAAGGACATGTCGAGCAGCTCGGGGAAGAGCTTCACCCAGAGCGCGGCGCCGGCCATGACCGCGTCGCGCGCGCCCGCGTACTCCTTGCCCATGTTGCCGAGCGCGAGCGCCGCGTAGCGATGCATGTCGAGCCAGTAGCGCTTGCCGCCGAGGGTGATCTCCGCCTTCTTGAGCAGCCCCTCCCAGTCGCCGGCCGAGAGCTTCGCGTCGAAGTCCTTGACCACCATGTCGGGCGGCGCCGGGACCTTGGTCTGGCCCCCCTCCGCCGGCGGCACG
The DNA here is from genome assembly GCA_036149055.1 of Myxococcota bacterium. Taxonomy (GTDB): domain Bacteria; phylum Myxococcota_A; class Polyangia; order Polyangiales; family Sandaracinaceae; genus JAVJQK01. Next base: position 21,852 of record JAYZQJ010000031.1, read on the forward strand.
TTCGCCCCGAGCGCGAGGCCGACCCGCAGGAAGGTGTAGGACATCGGCTCGGCGAGCGACGCCTCGCGCAGCGCCTTCGACGCGTCGAGCAGCGACTTGCCGACGTCGGTGGCGAACTTCTTGATCTCCTTCGTGTCCGCGAGATCGGCGGGCGCGCTCGGGGCCGCGGGCGCGGGGGCGGCGGCGGCCGGCTTCGCGGCGGCGGGCGCGGGGCGCGGCGCGGCGGCGGGCTGAGCCTGCGGAGGCGGCGCCGCCGGCTTCGGCGCGGCGGGCTCGGGCACCGACATCTTCAGCCGCTGCACGTTGTCGAGCAGCGGGCGGATCGACGGCGCCGCGTCCTCGAACTTGTCGCGCACCACGTTGGCGAAGCGCTTGGACGCCTCCTCGAGCAGCTCGACCGCGTGGCGGTCCTTCGCGGTCAGCTTCTCGTCGGGGAGCGGGCCCTCCACTCGGTCCAGCAGCCAGGAGAGCGCGTTGCTCCGGCCGCGGATGCGTCGCGCGGGCGGGTAGCAGTCCTCCCAGTACCGCTCGCAGATCTGCGAGATCACCTCGAGGCCGATGGCGAGGCCCTCGACCCGCTTCGTCTCCCAGAGGCCGAAGGCGAGGTAGGTGGCGATGAGCAGATCCTTCGAGGTGTTCTCGAGGATGGCGCCCGCGCGCTGGATGCCGTCGTCCCAGTCGAGGTTGCCGCCGGTCGGCGAGTCGAGCGCGGTGACGTCGTTGCGCAGCTCCTCGTGCGCCAGCTCGTACTTCGCGTCGATGCCGACGGGGGAGTCGCCCGGGATGGGCTCGATCCACTTCGCCGCCTTCTCGGCGAGCTCCGCGCCGAGGTCCTTCTCCTTCGGCGCCTCGGCCTGGGCCGGGCTCGCGGGCGGGGCGGGCTCGGCCGCGGGAGGCGGCGCCTGCGCGGGAGCGGGGGTGGGCGCGGGACCGGCCGCGGGCACGGCTGCGGCCGGAGCGGCGGCGCCCGCGCCATTGTCCGGCACCGGAGGCGCGGCGTCGGGCGGGGGCGGAGGCTCGGTGTCGGACGCCGGGGCGTCGGCGCGCTCGGGGAGCGAGAGCTTCAGGCGCTCCACCGCGTCGGCCATCGGACGGACCGCGGGGGCCTGATCCTCGAAGCGCTCGCCCACCACCGAGCGGAGGCGCTTCACCGCCGCGTCGAGCGCCTCGACCGCGTCGTGGTCGCCCGCGCCGACCTGCGTCTCGGGGAGCGAGACGTCGAGCTTCTCGGTCAGCCAGCTGATCGCGTTCACGCGGGCGCGGATCCGCCGGGCCGGCGGGTGCATCGCGTCCCAGTAGCGGTCCATCGACTCGGCGAGCAGGAACAGCCCCGCCGCGAGGCCCATCAGCCCCTCGGTCTGGTACAGGGCGTAAGCCGCGTAGCTCTCGATGAGCAGGTCCTTGCTCTTCGAGGTGGTGAGCGACTCGGCGCTCTTCACGATCTGATCCCAGTCGGGCATCCCGGTCGTCGCCGACTCGAGCTTCGCCGCCTCGTTCCGGATCTCCTCGTGAAGGGGCTCGTAGCGGGCGTCCTCGCCGGCCGGGCTCGCGTCCGACACGGGCGCGAGCCACGGCTCGATGCGTGCCTTCGCCACCGCTTCGCTCATCTGCTCCGCCCTCCCCTGGCTGCTCGGTCCGAGTCAGCCGATCGTGTCCATGCGGCTCAGCGCAGCGTGCCGGCGGCGGCGCGCTGCGCGAGCGTGTCCATCAACCCGCCGAGCGGGCTCGTCTCGTTCAGGCCCGAGAGCGTCGGGCCCAGCGTCTGCTTCGCCGCCTCGATGGCCTTCTCGCGCTCGGTGGTGAGCGGCCAGAGGCGCTGGTGCTCCATCTTCGGGTCGGAGAGGAGCTGCAGCGTGTTGAGCGGCGCCGGTCCGAGCGACAGGAGCAGCCGCGGCGCGGGGTCCTCGATCCAGAAGTAGGAAGGATGCGCCGGCGGGAAGCCGAAGACGCGCCGGGCGAGCTCCAGCCACACGAAGAGATCGACGTCGACGTGGACCGGGCAGTCGAGCAGGGTCGACGCCTTGCCCGGGTCGGTCTTGGCCGCGTCCTGACACGCCGTGAGGAAGGTCTGGTAGGCGTAGAGGTGCCCGCCGTCGCTCGCGCCGAAGAGCCGCGCGTGGACCTCGTCCGCGAGCGGGTGCGACAGCGTCTTCTGCGCGATCTCGCCAGCCCTCGACAGGTCGCCGGGCTGCGGGAGCGGCAAGTGCTCGTGCGCGTTCCGCAGCGCGTCGAGCTCCATCTCCCCGGCCTGCTGACCGAGCGCGACCGCCGCGTCGAGGAACGGGCTGTAGGCGATCGGCAGCGTCGAGAACGCCTCCGCCGCCTGGCTCGCCGGCGCGAGCGCGAAGAAGACGATGGGGAACTTGCGCCCCACGCCGTCCTGGCTCGGGATCAGCGCCGCGACCACCGTCTTGGCGGATCCGGGCGGCGTGAACACCACGCGGATCGGGTGGTCGGGCATCTCGCCGCCGGCGCCGCGGAGCGCGTCGTTCGACTCCTGCACCCACTGCTCGAAGCTGCGCGCGGCGTCGTCCGCGACGTTCTGCCGGACGAAGTCGCCCTTGGCAGGAATCTTTCCGAAGAACCCCAGCTCCGCCATCGAATCTCCAGGACGTGGGAACCGGGGGGATGAGACCCCAGAAGGGGCCCTCAGGTCAATCGTCTGACGCCCTGTCTCTCGGCTCTTCTTCGTCTTCGTCGCCGAGCAGCCGATCGATGGCGCCCGGGCCGGTCAGATCACGCCGCGTCTGGTCGAGCGCCTTGGCGGACGCGAGCAGGCGCTTCCCGACCACGGGACCCGCGAGGAGCATGATCGCGCCCCCGATGATCAGCATCTCCATCCAGCCCAGCCCGAACACGCGTCGAGCGTAGCAGCTCGCGCCGGAAATGCGCGGGATGGATCGGCGAGCGCGACGTCGCGTCCAGCGCGGCGGGCCGACGACGAAATGCTTCAGCGTTTCGGAGGAGCGACTGGCGCGCTGGGCGCGGCGTCCCGCCGGCGAGGCGCGCGCAGTCGTTTTCGCCGCGCGCTGCCAGGAGCGTGCCCGTGCCGCGCGGTCTCCTGTAGGCTGGGGCGATGCGACCCGCGCTCGTCGGCCTCCTCCTCGCGGGGTGCTACTGCTCGCACTCCGTCGAGCCCGACGACGCCGCGCCCCCGCCCGACGCCCCGGCGGAGGACGCCGCCCCGCCCGTCTTCGTCTCGGGCTGTGACGATCCAGCCCTCTGGTCGGCGGCGCTGCCCGAGGTCGAGGCCTGGTTCAGCGTGGGCGGCGAGCCCTGCACGCCGCCTCAGTACCCGCTGCACGTGGCGCGCCTGTTTTGGGACGCCACCGAAGGACCGTCACCGGAAGCGATCTCCCGGACGTGCTGGCGGGTGACCGCGGCGGCGGAGGGCTCTGGCTGGCGGGTGGGCGACGTCGTGTCTGGCGGCGGAGTGTCCGGCGGCGGGTCCTCCGGCGATCCCGGTGGCCAGGTCGCGATCGTCGGGTTCGAGCGGCCGGTCCGCTTCGAGGGGCGGCTGATCGGCGCCGACGGTCGCGCCGTCGTCGCGGTCCGCGAGGCAGAGGTCGCGCTCGCCCCGCTGCGCCGCGTCGCCGAGAGCGCGGACGTGCGCGCGATCGTGAACGAGCGACTGTGGGCCACCGCCGACTCGATCGTGTCGAACGGTGAGCCCGAGCCGATCGGCCCCTTCGTGGACGTCACGGCGGCCCGCTGGCGCCTGTTCATCCTGCGGGGCGGCCCCGACGGCTGGACGCTCGACGCGGTCGGACGCGACGGGGCTGCGAGTGCCACGCCGCTCGGGGCGGCGGCCCGCGCGCGGCTCGCGCGCGGCGGGGCCGCGGTCGCGCTCGATGACGTCGTCTGGGCACGCCCCCTGGACGACGTGCACGAGGTCTCGCTGCCCGGGCCGCCCGACGAGCTGGTCGTCGTGTCCAGCAATGTGTGCGGAACCCTCGCGGACGGGGGTCTGTTCTGTCACTCGACCCGGGCGAGCGAGACCCGGGTGTCGTCCCGCGGCTCCGGCCGCCTCGTGCAAGGAGACGGGGCGCCCTACCTCTTCGACGGCGAGACGTTTCACGGGATCGCCTTCCCCGGGGACGCGCCCGACCTCGACCCGGCGCGCTCGTTTCGTCCGGCGGCGGCGGACCTCGCGGCGATCGGAGCGCCGATCGCGATCTACGACGGCGTCGTGATCGGGACCGAGGGCTTCCTCGACGCGCGCCCCGACGACGGACGCCCCGGGCCCCGGGTCGCTCTCCTGGACGACGTCATGGCCGCCGGCACGATCACCGCCTGGGGCGCCGACGAGGCGACCTACGCCGTGCGCCACGACGACGGCACGAGCGCGATCTACCGCGCGCCGTTCGAGAACTTCTGCGAGTAGGCCTACAGCTCGCGGAACATGATGTGGTGGTCGACGCGCTCGCCGCTCGGGAGACGGAAGCCCCCGGGCACGGTGCCGAGCACGCGGAAGCCGAGCGAGCGCCAGAGCCGCACGGCGGCGTGGTTGGTGCTGACCACGATGTTGAACTGCATCGCCGCGTAGCCGAGGGCCCGCGCCCGCTCGAGCGAGGCCTCCCCCATCGCGCGGCCCAGGCCCAGCCCCCGCCGGTCGCCGCGCACCGCGTAGCTCGCGTTGGCCACGTGAGCGCCGGGCCCCGGGTGGTTCGGTCGAAGGACGAACATCCCGACCACCTCCATCCCGACCTCCCCCTCCAGCAGCGCGTGATGGATCGGCGAGCGCGACGTCGCGTCCAGCGCGGCGGGCCGCGCGCAGTCATTTTCGCCGCGCGCTGCCAGCCGCGCCACGAAGCCGTCGCCCCGCTCCGGCGGGCTCCAGTACGCCCAGAGCGCGTCGTCGGTGACGTCCGGGTCGTAGGCGTAGGTGTCGCCGCTCCGCACGAGGTCCCGCGCGATCGCCACCACCGCCTCGCGGTCTCCGGGCGCCGCCCGCCGGATCTCCGGCGCGGGCCGCCCGCTGTCGATGTCTTCGGTCATGCGAGCAGCGAGCGTGGGGACGCCCCACCCGCGCGTCCAGCCCCGGTTCAGCGCCCCGCCCGCCCCTACTCTGCGACTCTGCGCGAGACCAAGTCGCCACCGGAGCCTCCCCCAACGGAGAGGCAGTCAGCCGAGCGGTGGCGGGCGCCCGTCCCGCCGCCGCTCCGGCCCTTTGCGGCTAGGGGGCTGGCGCCTTGGCGCCTTTGCGAGAGCCAATTCGCCGGCCGAAGTCACTGCCCCCGGCAGGTGGTGCGGCCGCTGACGATCTCGCGGGGCGGGTCGACCTGCGAGGCGCGGAGCGGCTGGAGGAAGACCGGGTTCCGCTCGCGGCCGGAGATGCCGAAGAACGGGGCGTCGCCGCGGACCGGGCGGATCTCGACGTGCACGTCGACCTGGTGATCGCGGAGGCGCCACGTCTGGGTGAAGACCCGGTTGCCGCGCGACTGCGAGGTGACCGTGCCCTGCTCGAGGAGGCGGTAGAGGCCCCACTCGCCCGTCTGCTCGAGGCGCTCGTGGATGCCGTCGGCGCCGCGGATCTCGAGCGTCGCGCCCGCCTCGGGGCTCTCGCCCGGCCAGGTGAAGCGGTGCCAGCGCTCGGGCCCGTTGTGGTACTCGACGCACTCGCCGCCCACGCAGAGCTCCTGGGTCGCGACCCGCGGCGACGGCAGGATGCGCGCGTCGAACTGCACCTGCGGCTCCTCCGCGCCCGGCGGGAAGAAGACGTTCGAGATGTCGTTGGCCCGCTCGAGGTACTGCAGGAGCTGCCGACGGTAGGCGCGGCTCGAGTCCTGGCCGAGCGCGGTCGCGAAGACGAAGTTGTCGCCCTCCTTCGGGATGCGCCGGTCGAGGACCTCGTCGTAGAAGGCCCAGAGCGTGCCGCCCTCGCGGTTGTAGAACGCCGCGAAGTCGGCGAGGGGGACGTCGTGACCGCTGGGGTTCAGGGGGTAGCCGCCCTCGATGTTCCGGTGGTACGGCATGAACACCTCGGTGCACCACGAGCGGCCCGCGCCCGACGCCTGGCTCATCGCCACGCTGTTCGCGGAGCCCTCGATCGGCGGCCAGAGCAGCGCCTCGAGGCGAGGCCGCCAGCCGATCTCCTGGCTCTCGATCAGCGAGCGCGTGCTGGTGCGCGCCGTCTGGAGCGCGGTCGTCAGCGCCTCCTCGGTGCCGTCCGGCGTGTCGAGGTGGGCCTGGAGCGCGTCGCGCACCGTGTCGAGCTGCTCCTCGTAGGTGCCGATCGGCAGCTCCGGCGGCGGCGGGGGCTCCTGGCCCTCGGCCGGCGGCTCGGGGGGCGGCACCGCGCCGAAGCGCGTGAAGCCCTCGAACGCGAGGTAGACGTGCTCGGGCGTGAGGTCGTCGTCGTCCTCGTTCTCCGCGCCGGGCCCGGTCTGGCCCTGGAGGATGCGCGCGATCGTCTGACCACCGCGGACGCGGCGGACCCGACGCCAGAACGCGCTCCACGCCGTCTCCTCGACCACGTTGGAGTCGTCGTCGCCCTCGTCCTCCTGGCCCGGCACCGGCAGCGTCGTGTTGTAGAGCGTCTGCTGGAACAGGCGGCGGTAGGGCTCGGGGTCGCCGCGGGTGAGGTCGCGCAGCGACGCGAGCGTCTGCACGTTGCCCTGCGGCGGCACGACGCGCACCGAGCGGAGGAAGTTCTGCCACTCCTCGATGTACGCCCGGAAGTACTGGTTGCGGAGCTGGCGGAGGTCCTCCTCGCGCTGCTCCACGTCCTCGGCCGCGCGCATGCCCTCCTGCCCGAGCACCCACGGCTCGCCGAAGACGTTGCCGTCCTCGCCGTCGAGCATCTCGCGCACCCGGGTGTCCCAGGCGCGGCGGGTGAAGGCGCCGCGCACCAGCCCGTCCGACTGCATCGGCCGGACCGTGTTCCCGACGAGCGCGTCGAGGTTCAGGTCGTAGCCCATCGGCTCGATCTGCTGGATGATCCGCTCGAGGGCCATGTCGGTCATCGACACCCGGGTGAGCGCCCGGCGCGTGCGGGTGACCGCGTCGTCGTCGCGCGGGAAGCGCAGCGACTCGTCCGGCTGCACCGAGGTCGGATCGTCGGCGATCCGCTCGTCCTCGTCGGCGAGCAGGCTCGTGAAGAGCTCGGCCTGGCGGCGCATCTCCGCCTCCTCGCCCTCGTCGACCTCCTCCTCGCCGCCCGCGGCCTCGAACCACTCGCGCGCGATGCGGTTCGTGAGCCACTCCGCCGCGTCGTCGTCCTCGTCGAGGCTGGGCTCGCCCTCGATCGTCGGGCGCGACACCAGCAGGTGCATCTTCAGACGGTCGTACATGTCCGAGTGCTCGGCGCCGGTCGGCATCGCCTCGCGCAGCACCTCGTAGCGACGGCCGAAGTCGTCCATCGCCGACTCGTCCGCGGACACGATCGGGCCCACCACCTCGCTGCGGAGCAGGTGCGTGTAGTAGTCGCCGAGCGGGTCGAGCACGTCGTCCTGGTACATGCCCATCCGCATCAGGATCGGCGCGCCGTTCGAGTCGTACTCGCGGAGCTGCTCGATGCGCTCGCGCAGCGGCTGGAGCTCGCCCGGCTCGAGCGGCCCGCGCTCCTCTGCCGCCTCCGCCGTGCGATCGACGTCGTCGCGGATGTCGTTCAAGAACCCGCGGCTGTTGGCCCACGCGATGGCCGGGAAGATCGTCAGCAGCAGCGCGGTGGCGAAGATCACGCCCGCCGCGATGAACTGGTTGCGCTTCTCCCGCGCGATCGCGGCGTCGCTCCGGGACGCGACGTCGGCGTCCGGGAAGACGACGTTCAGGAACACGTCGCGGAGGAAGTAGCTCTTCGACTCCTTGACCGGCTCGCCGAGGTTGACCTCGCTGCGGATGCCGAAGGCCTCGGCCATCTTGTGCATCACGCGGTCGATCGGCCGCCCCTCCTGGGTGCCGCTCGAGAAGTAGGCGCCGCGAAACGCGGGGGTCTCGCCGTAGACGCTCGACTCGAAGAGCTGCGAGACCAGGGACGTGCAGTTGCGGCGGAGGGAGGCGAGCTGCTGCGGGAAGGAGTGGATCAGCTCCCGCGTCTCGATCTTCCGCTCCTCGCTCATGCGCTTCATCGCGCGCTTCTCGACGATGGTCGACAGCTCGTCGAAGCGCTCCTGGAAGTGCAGCCCCGGATCGGGCGGCGCGTCGGCGAGGGGCACGGTGAAGCCCCAGACCTGGCCGCGCTCCTGCTTCGACAGATCCCCGAAGGTCTCGACGAAGCCGGGCACGAGGTCCGACTTGGTGAAGAGCACGTAGACCGGCAGCGACATCTGGAGGCGGCTCTGCACCTCGTCGATCCGCTCGCGCATGCGGCGCGCGAGGGCCGAGACCTCCTCGTCGTGCGCGCCGCCGAGCTGGTCGAGCGGCACCGCGGCGATGATCCCGTTGAGGGGCTTCTTCGGCCGGAACTTCTTGATGAGGTCGAGGAAGCCGAGCCACTCGTCGCGGTCCTCTTCTTCCGTCGTCCAGCGGCCCGCCGTGTCGAGCAGCACCGCCTCGTTGGTCAGCCACCAGTCGCAGTTGCGGGTGCCGCCGACGCCGCGCACGCCCCCGCCCGAGGTGGACATGTAGGGGAACTGCAGGCCGGAGTTGCGGAGCGCGGTCGTCTTGCCGGCGCCGGGCGGGCCGACGATGAGCTGCCAGGGCAGCGCGTACAGCGCGTTCTCACCGCCGCGCGCGAGCTTGCTGCTCTTGAGCGCGCCGATGGCCTTCTGGAACTCCTGCTGCATCTGCAGGATCTCGGCCTGCATGTCGGGCCGAGCGCTCCGGGCCTGCTCGGCTGCCTGAGCGGCGAGCGCCTTCTCGAGCTCTCGCGCGGCGCGACGCGCCCGGATCTTCCGGGCGATCACGATCGCGACGAGCACGGCGACGGCGAGCACGGTGACGCCGAGCGGGACCCACCAGAACGGCTCCATCCCGGGGATGAAGAGCCAGGCGGCCCACGCCAGGACGACGACGATGGCGGCTACGATGTACTTGAGCATTGGAGTTCAGATCCCCCCGAGCGCACGCCTCACGGCTGGCTCGACGCCTGCGTCTGCTGGATGTGCTCGACGAGATCGTCGGCCTGATTGGAGACGCTCCACTGGAGGCCGAAGTAGATGCCGAGCGACACCACCACCGCCGCGACGCTGATCCAGACCAGCGGCATGTGGCTGCGGACGCCCCCCAGGCTCTCCTGCGGCCGCGCCGCGTGCGGCGCGAGGTTCGTCTCTCCGATCATTCCGGCGCGCTGCAGGTCCGTCCCGACCGACTCCACGATCGAGGCGAGCTCGATCTCGCCGCCCCGGACGCGGTACTGCCCCTGGAATCCGAAGAGGAGACACAGGTAGTAGACCTTGAGCACTTCCATGCGCGAACGATCTTGCCTGAGGGTCTGCAGTTTCTGAAAGAAACCTTCACCCGCGACGTTCGTGTTGAACAGTTGCAGCTGGAGCGAGCGCGGCAGCCAGTAGTCGCGCAGCTCCCCGCCCTTGCTCATGACGAGCTCGTCGGTGAGCGCGACCAGGGCGTAGCCGATGTCCTGGACGTCCTGCTGCGCGAAGCCCAGCTCGCTCGCGCGACGCATCGCGCGATCCACGAAGGATCGCATGCGCTGATAGAGCATCTCCGGCATCGGCTGCGAGCGCTCGTCGGCGCGGCGGATCTGCGCGAGCGCGTTGAAGACTTCCTTCGTGACCTCGTTGACGCGGTCCATGGCTCAGCCCCTCCTCAGCCCTTCCGGGGGATCCCCAGGAGCTCGACCTTGGTCTGCTGCGGGTCGAACGGTCTGGGTAGATAAACGGCGATCTGTCGATCGGTGACGACGTTGCGCCAGTAGTTGTTCTCCGTCGAGACGACGAAGTAGACGACCCCGGCCTTGACCGGGATCTCCGGCGGCGGGCGGTAGGTGACCTCGACCGCGGCGCCCGGCGTGGCGGCGCTCAGGATCGAGTTGATGTCGCCCCACGACGCCATCTTGCAGAGCATCGGGAGCTTCTGCGCGATCTCCTGCTCGCCGATCGGCGCGCGCACCCCGACGAGGTACTTCGCGCAGCCGATGATGCGGTCGTCGGTCATCTGGCCGAGGTACATCCCGTCCTCGCGGCCATCGAGCATCATGGAGACGTAGTGCTCCTTGACGGTGGCCTGGAGCAGCTCGGTGATGCGCGCGAAGAGCGGCTCGAAGGTGCTCCGGAGGTCGTTGTAGTTGAACTTGGGCAGCGCGGCGGGGTCGAAGTCCGCGCTGAACGTCGCGAGCTGACCCGCGAGCGAGAGCATCCACATGTAGGCCGTACGCGGCGGGACCTCGGGCATGTCCACGAGGTGGTTGAGCACCGGCATGAACGTGTTGATGGCGTTCAGCAGGAGGAACCGCGTGACGTCGCCGGCGTTGTACTCGACCGTCGCGTCGCCGCGCTCGCGCGCCGCCTCGGCGAGGGACCGGCGCCGGGTGCTCATCAGCCGCAGGAGCCGCCGCATCCCCGCGAGCACGAACGGCGACGCCTCGATGCGCAGGCACGGCGGGATGTACGGCTCGTTGACGGTGAGGTTCCCGGACGCGTCGCGGGTGACCTCGGCGATCTTGAGCGCCTCGAAGTCGTCCTTGGGCTCGCTCCCGAAGAGGATCTGCAGGTTGCGCTGCGCGAAGCCGACCTCGAGGCTCTGCCCCTCGCCCGTCAGGTCGGGCACGGACTTGTTCGCGATGCGGAAGCGCGAGCGGCCGGCTCCGTTCTGCGCGTAGTTCGCGACGCCGTCCCGCTCGCGGGGCACCGCGGCGTAGATCTCGAGCACGTTCTGCGTGTGCGGGAAGTGCCCCTCGACCGGGCGCGAGGCGGGCAGCTCCGGGTCGCCGGAGTCGCAGTCGATCACCAGCCCGTCCGGCAGCACGCAGGTCAGCGCCTCGATGCGCACCTGACCGCTCTCGAGGGCCCGGCGATCCACCTCCACGCGGACCACGCCCCAGTTGAGCGGCTCGAGCGCGTCGAGTCGGGAGCTCGTGAAGACCTCGTGATAGAGGTCCTGCTGCTGCATGTGCTGGGGGCTCATCAGGAGCCCCTCGGACCACACTACTCTCAGCGGCGTCTTCATCGTCAATGCCTCGATCGGGTTCGTCGTTCGGGGGGACGGTACGCGATCAGGGCGCCGGAGCCGAGGGCGTTTCCGCGCTCGGGACGTCCGGCTGCGGAGCCTCGGGGGTTTCGGGGGTCTCGGGCGCCTCGACGCCGGACGCCTGCTCCTCGGCGGCGCGCTCGGCCGCGCAGATCGGGTCGTTCGGGTCGCACGGGGGCGGCGGGTACTCGAGCCGGACCGCGCCCTCGATCTGGTAGTCGTCCAGCTCGAACGCGAGATACACGTTCGGCGGCTCCGGCGGCGCCTCCTCCGGGTTCTCCTGCAGCGCGGCGCACTGCGCCTCCTGCTGCGGCGGCGGCAGCTCGAGGATGGTGCGCCACGAGACGCCCGTCGGGCGGCGGACCACGGCCATGCCGACGATGTAGTTGGCCTCGGGGTTCCGCTCGAACTGCCGGTTCAGGGTGGTGTCCGGGTAGACGGTCAGCTCGTCCTTGCCGAGCAGGGCGTCACCGAGGATGTCCTCGTCGGTGTTCCAGATCTCCTCGAAGGTCGCGGTCTCCATCGCTCCGATGTTCGCGAGCTGGTAGATGCGCACGATCGTGGGCAGCGGCCTGCCGTCGGTGTCCGGGTTGGCCCGGTCGGTGGCCACGATGCGCAGGTTCGCGTTCTCCTGTGCATCACAGGCCGGCCGCGCCTGGTTGCCGTTGCAGCCGAGGAGGAGGGCCATCCCCAGCAGGGCGGCTCGCGTCGTAGTGGGCTTGATCATGTCGGCGTCGCCTCGCGCGGAGGTCATCGCCCCCGCCCAGAAATCGTTTCGCGTCGAAGCGTGCCCGATGCGCCGCCGACTGGGCAACAGAGTGACGAACTCCCGTGACGTCCCCGAACCCGGTCCCCGAAAAAAAATCGAATCCGGGGTTTGACACGACCGAGAAATGGTTATCGTCGGTTCTCGGCGGGGGGGACATGGGGTTTCACCCGCTCCGAACAAAGGAAACAGGGAGAAACATCATGGCCTTCAACGCGTACGGTGAGTTCCAGATCAACGGTGCGGCCCTCGACGGTGATAGTACGATGAACGAGATCGGGGGGGTCGACGTCTCCTCGAATCATGTCGAGTGCTACCAGGTGAACTGGGGCACGATGATCGGTCACGAGCGGCAGGCTTCGCGGAGCGCGGCGCACCGCACCTGCCTCCCGCTCGTCTTCGAGCAGCGCCTCGATGCGACGGTCCCGATGTGGCACCAGGCGCTGACCGAGAACCAGACGGTCACGGGCACGCTCCGCATCTTCGACACCAACCCCGAGGACGGCGCGACCCGCGAGCGCTTCAACATCATCATCGAGGGCGGCCGCGTCATCTCGATCGAGGGTGAGAGCCCCGACGCGTTCGACGCCGACCAGTCGAACCGTCCGGTGTACGTCCGCGTCAAGCTGACCTACCACACCATCACCTACACCGACCTCATCGACAGCAAGGAGTACCAGGACAACTGGTCCACCGCGGTCTGAGGTCAGCCGAACCATGAGAAGCGCCGGGCTCCTTCGAGCCCGGCGCTTTCTTTTTGCGCCCCCCCGAAGGTACGCTTCGCTCATGTCCAGCCGAGGGCTGCTCTCGCGCCTGTCCACCGGTTCGCGCCGGGCCGACGTGGTCTCGTCGGTGGTCGACCACCTGCGCGACATGCTGAACACGCGTCAGGGGGACTCCGTCACCGTGCCCGACTACGGGCTCGTCGACTTCTCCGACGTCTGCCACAACATGCCGGAGGCGATCGGCGCCATCCAGCAGTCCATCCGCGCCACGATCCTGAAGTACGAGCCGCGGCTCAAGAACGTCAGCGTCCGCTTCGTCCCCGGGGACGATCCGCTGACCGTCCGCTTCGAGGTGGTCGCCCGCCTGGCCGACGCGCGCCGGAGCGTGGTCCGGCTCCGCACCGCCCTGACGGCCGGCGGTCACATGGACATCGAGTAACGGCGCTTTCCTCTCGCGGCCGGGCGGTTTACTCTCGGCGCTCCGCAGGAGCAGCCAGAGGGAGCGGGGCGGCTTGTTCAACAAGTACTACCAGAGTGAGCTGAGCTATCTCCGCGAGCTCGGCCGGGAATTCTCCGAAGCGAATCCGTCGCTCGCCGGCCTGTTCGCCGAGCAAGGGGGCGACCCCGACGTCGACCGCCTGCTCGAGGGCTTCGCCTTCCTGACCGCGCGCATCCGCGAGCGGATGGAGGACGCGGTCCCCGAGGTCGTGGACGCCCTCGCCGAGATGGTCGTGCCGCAGTACACGCGCACGCTCCCGGCCTGCTCGGTCGTCGAGTTCACCCCGCAGCAGACCGCGCTCCGGGGGCGGCACCGCCTGCCCGCGGGCACGGAGGTCGGGGCGCGCCCGGTCGAGGGCACGACGTGCCTCTTCCGCACCACCGTCGACCTCGACCTGCTCCCGCTGAGCCTCACCGACTTCGCCTTCGATCACTCGACCGAGGCGCACCCGGAGATCCGGCTCGGGTTCCGGTGCGCCCAGTCGGCGGAGGCCTTGCTCGGCGAGACCAAGCAGCTGCGGCTCTTCCTGCACGGGCCGCTCGGCCTGACGACCACCGCCTATCTCTGGCTGCTGCGCCACCTCTCCGACGTCCAGTACAAGGGCTCGGACGGCTACACGCACTCCCTGGGCAGGGACGCCGTCCGCCCGGTGGGCGTGTCCCCCGAGCAGCCGATGTTGCCCTGGCCGGAGCTGGCGCCGGACGGCCTCCGCGTGATGCAGGAGTACTTCACGCTCACGCAGAAGCTCCTCTTCATCGATGTCCACGGCCTCGACGAGATCCCCGCGGAGCACGCGACCGATCAGTTCGTGTTGACGTTCCGCTTCGACCGACCGCCGAAGCTGCCCGAGCGCCTCGACAAGGACAACTTCCGGCTCCACTGCGTCCCGGTCGTCAACCTCTTCGACATCACCGCCGATCCGATCGCGCGGGACCACCGCCACCACGAGTACCTCGTGCGGGCGAGCGGCGTGAACCCGCTCCACATGGAGGTCTACGACGTCCAGCAGGTGACCGGCCTGCTCGCGAACCGGCGGGGGCGGCGCAACTACACGCCCTTCTACGGCTTCCAGCACGTCATGAAGAAGAAGGGCGAGCAGGCCTTCTTCCTCACGCGGCGCGCGCGCTCGCCGATCGACGACGGGCTCGACACCTACCTGACGGTGCTGACCCCGGCCGACGTGGAGCCGGACTTCGAGGAGGAGACGCTCAGCATCGACCTCACCTGCACCAACCGCCTGCTCCCCGCGGAGCTGCGCGCGGGTGACATCTCGGTGCCGACGCCGCGCTCGCCGACGATCGCGCGCTTCAAGAACATCACCCAGGTGACCCGCCCGGTGCGCCCCCCGATCGGCGGCGAGCTGCACTGGCGGCTGGTGGCGCACCTCGCGCTCAACGTGCGCACCCTCGCGAACGTCGAGTCGCTCCAGTCGCTGCTCAGCCTCTACAACTTCCACGAGGACGCCGATCAGCAGCTCGGGCGCCAGAACCGCCTCCGGGTCGAGTCCATCCGCGACGTCGAGGTCCGCGCCGCCCGCCGGCTGATCGATCGGGTGCCGGTCCGGGGCCAGCACACCACCATCGAGGTCGATCAGGCCGCGTTCGCGTCGGAGGGCGACGTCTTCGCCTTCGGGAGCGCGCTCGACTGGCTGTTCGCGAGCGAGACCCCGCTCAACTCGTTCCACCAGCTGTCGGTCCGGCTGCACCCCTCCGGGACGCAGATGGACTGGCGCCCGCGCACGGGCACGCACCCGATCTTCTGATGGCGTCCACCGGCGAGACCACCCCCGAGCCGAGCCCCTCCGAGCTGCCGCCGGAGCCGATCCGCGCCCTGGAGGAGCTCGCCGCGCCGGTGCTGAAGGCGGCGCCGCACTCGACGTTCTTCCACATCGTGGCCCTGCTCGAGCGGCTCACCACCGCCGCGGCCCGGGTGGGAGGAGACGGGCCGCCGTCCGAGGAGCAGATCCGCTTCCGGCACGACTACGACCTGGGCTTCAGCGCCGGCGACATCACGCGCGTGCTCGTCCGGCCCCTGCCCACCGGCCCGGAGCGCTCGCTCGAGGCGCCGAAGCCGGTGTTCGAGGTCACGACGACCTTCCTGGGGCTCACCGGGATCGTCTCCCCCCTGCCGCTCTACATCGCGGAGGAGGTCCTCTTCGAGGAGGGCGAGAACCCCGTCCGGCGGGACTTCCTCGACATCTTCCATCACCGGCTCATCTCGCTCCTCTACCGCTCGGTCTCGAAGTACATGCCGGCGCGGGAGCACCTGAGCCACCGCTCGGACGCGTGGATGCGTCGGGCGCTGACGCTCACCGGGCTCGATCCCGAGATCCAGACCCGCGGCATGCGGGTGCATCCGTCGAAGCTGGTCCGGCTCGCGCCGCTCCTGGCCGGGCGCGGGCGAGGGCCCCGGGTTCTGACCCTGGCGCTCCGCGAGGTGCTGTCCGAGGCCCTCGAGCCCGACGGCACCGTGCACATCGAGGAGTTCGCGGGCGGCTGGATCGAGGTCGACGAGGCGCAGCGCATGGCCCTCGGCGAGCGCAACGCGTATCTCGGGGTCGAGGCGATCCTGGGCAAGCGCGCGTACGACCAGAGCGGCCGCTTCTGCGTGAAGATCGGCCCCCTGCACCGCGACAACTATCACCGCTTCCTGCGCGACGGCGACATGTTGCCGTTGGTCAAGGACGTGGTCGAGCTGTGCTCGCGGGAGTCGCTCGACTTCGACGTGGAGCTGCACCTCGCCGCCGACGCGGTGCCGTCGTTCAACCTGACCTCGGGCGAGGGCGGCGCGACCCTGGGCCGCGACACGCGCCTGCGGGGCGCCACCCGCGCGGCCGAGGTGATGACGATCTCGGACGTCGGCAACATGGAGTTCGACGACGAGCCGGACGAAGCGCCGGTCGAAGACGCCGCGGAGTGACGCCGGGGTTTATCTGCCTCGTCAGCCCGCGTATGCTCGCGCACCAGATTCCAGCGTGGAGGGGAGAGACGTGTCCGTACAGCCGAAGACGCTCGTGAACCGGATGACGCCGACAGCTCGGCAGATGCTCGAGGCCGCCATCGGGCGCGCCGCCAGCTCCGGGCACTACGAGGTGACCATCGAGCACTTCCTCGCTCAGATGGTCGACCCCGACGACGGTGACGTCGCCGCGATCTACCAGCACTTCGGCAAGAACCGGAAGCCGCTGCAGAACCGCGTCGAGAAGCTCATCCAGCACATGAAGACGGGCAACTCGTCTCGTCCGGTGTTCAGCGGCTCGCTCTGGAAGTGGATCCAGGACGGCTGGGTCTACGGCTCGCTCGAGTACGGCGCCGGGCTCATCCGCACCGGCCACCTCTTCTACACGCTCATCCGTCACCCCGGCCGCTACATCGGCGAGGTGCTCCCCGAGCTCGAGGACTTCTCGCTCGAGGAGCTCGAGAAGGACCTCGACGACGCGCTCAGCGTGACCCGCGAGGAGTTCGAGGCCGGCGCGGTCCAGAGCGCGGGCGGCGGCGGCGGCGCGGCGGGCGCCGAGGGAGGCCCGGCCCCCCGCAAGGGCGAGGGCGCGCTCGACCGCTTCTGCACCAACTTCACCGAGGAGGTCCGCCAGGGCCGCCTCGATCCGATCTTCGGCCGGCACCGCGAGATCCGGCAGTGCGTCGACATCCTCAGCCGGCGCCGCAAGAACAACCCGATCATCGTCGGCGAGCCCGGCGTCGGGAAGACGGCGCTCGCGGAGGGCCTCGCCCACGCGATCGTCGCCGGCGACGTGCCCAAGCACATCGCCCGCTGCGAGCTGATGGCGCTCGACCTCGGCGCGCTGCAGGCCGGCGCGGCGATGAAGGGCGAGTTCGAGAACCGCCTGAAGGCGGTCATCAACGAGGTGAAGGGCTCCGAGAAGCCGATCATCCTCTTCATCGACGAGGCGCACACGCTCATCGGCGCGGGCGGTCAGAAGGGCGGCGGCGACGCGGCCAACCTGCTCAAGCCGGCGCTGGCCCGGGGCGAGCTCCGCACCATCGCCGCCACCACGTGGGCCGAGTACAAGCAGTACTTCGAGAAGGACGCGGCCCTCGAGCGTCGCTTCCAGCCCGTCAAGGTCGACGAGCCGAGCGAGGAGAACGCGATCGTCATGCTGCGCGGCCTGCGCGAGCTCTACGAGAAGAGCCACAAGGTCCGCATCAAGGACGAGGCGATCGTCGCCGCGGTCGAGCTCTCGAACCGCTACATCGCCGGGCGCCTGCTGCCCGACAAGGCGGTCGACCTCCTCGACACCACCGCGGCGCGCGTCCGCGTCGGCCGGCAGACCAAGCCCGAGGCCCTGATCGACCTCGAGGCGGAGATCGCGGCGCTCGAGCGCGCGACCCAGGCGATCCAGCGCGACGTCGAGCAGGGCGAGGAGAAGCGCCGCGAAGAGCTCGAGGAGAGCCTGCGGCAGCTCGAGGCCAAGAAGGTGCTGCGCCAGGAGGTGCACGACCGCTGGCAGACCGAGCTGGCCGAGGTCGAGGCGATCCTCCGCGAGCGCGGCGAGCTCGAGGACGAGGAGGAGGGCGCGGAGGCGGACGGCGAGGAGAAGCCGGCCGAGGACGCGGTGAGCGAGACCGCGAAGGCCGAGCCGGCCCCGGTCGAGGAGAGCGCCGAGCCGTCCAAGAGCAACGGCGCCGGAGACCACGAGAAGCTGATCCACGTCGACGTCGACGCCGACGCGGTCGCCCACACCGTCTCGGTGTGGACCGGCGTGCCCCTCGGCAAGATGCAGCGCGACGCGGTCGGCAACGTGCTCGCCCTCGAGGAGAAGCTCCGCGAGCGCGTGAAGGGCCAGGAGCCGGCGGTCGAGGCGATCTCGCAGGCGTGCCGCATGGCCTTCGCCGGCGTGCGCAACCCGGACGCGCCGGTCGGCGTCTTCCTCTTCGTCGGCCCGTCCGGCGTCGGCAAGACGGAGACCGCGCTCGCGCTGGCCGACGAGCTCTACGGCGGAGAGCGCTTCGTCACCCAGATCAACATGAGCGAGTACCAGGACAAGAGCGCGATCTCGGGCCTCATCGGCTCGCGCGCCGGCCTGGTCGGCTACGGCGAGGGCGGCATCCTCACCAACTCGGTGCGGCAGCGGCCCTACTCGGTCGTGCTCCTCGACGAGTGCGAGAAGGCCGACCCCGAGGTGCTCAACCTCTTCTACCAGGTGTTCGACAAGGGCGAGATGAACGACTCCGAGGGTCGTCTCATCAACTTCCGCAACACGATCTGCATCCTGACCAGCAACCTGGCCACGGACGAGATCATGAAGGCCTACGAGGGCGACGAGGTCCCCGAGGTCAGCGAAGTGGTGGCGCAGATCCGGCCGATCCTGAGCAAGTGGTTCAAGCCGGCGCTCCTCGCGCGCATGACGATCGTGCCCTACCGCCCGATCGACCCCGAGACGATGAAGATGATCGCGGGGCTCAAGCTGAACCGGCTCGTCCGGCGCATCCGCGACTCGCACGGCATCGAGACGACCTTCGATCAGGATCTCGTCGAGGAGCTGGCGAAGCGCTGCACCGAGAGCGAGACCGGCGCCCGAAACGTCGACCACATCCTCCGCAGCACGCTGACGCCGATGATCGCCCAGGGCCTCCTGGAGCGCATGGCCGACGGCGAGGAGCCCTCCGGGATCGAGGTCTCGATCGCGCCGAGCGGCGAGTGGCGCGTCGACGTCGACGTCGCCTGACCGTGGACGGCAGGGGGTCCTTGCGGCCCCCGATTCCGCGTGAGAGGATGCCGACTCCCACGGGAAAACCCCAAGGATTTCCGACGGAACCTCATGCTTCCGCTGCTCGTCCGCATCACGAACACGCAGACCGGTGAGACCGAGCACTCCGCCTTTCCGAGCTCACCGGTTCGGATCGGGCGGAACCAGCTCAACGAGCTCGTGCTGAACGAGCCGTTCGTGTCGCAGTGGCACGCCGTCGTCCGCTTCGACGAGCACAAGGTCCGGTACGTCGATCTCGGCTCGACGAACGGCACGATGCTCAACGGGCGGCGGCTCGCGCGGCACATGCAGGTGGAGATCGACCCGCAGTCCGATCTGCGCATCGGGCCGATCCAGCTCGCGTTCGCGCGGGCCCAGGTGACGCCCGACATGTACGCGGCGCCGCGGACGACGATCTTCAACCTCAACACCCTCGGCGGCGGCGGCGGCGACGGGATGAACGCGACGATGGCGTTCAACCCCAACGAGCCGGCCACCGAGCAGCAGAACACCCTCTTCATGCCGCAGGGGGTCCCGCCGGGCGCGGCCCCTCAGCAGCCAGCCGCGGGCGCCGCCGTCGACATGCAGCGGCTGCTCGCGATCACCGAGGCCGCGAAGCCGTTCTATCAGCAGTACCGGAGCGCGTGGGCGCAGGTGCTCTCGGCCCTGAAGCGACAGCTCGAGGCGGCCCCCGGCCCCCAGCGCGCCGGGCTCGTGCTCTCCCTCTGCCAGCAGTTCCCCCAGCTCGCCAAGGAGCCGGAGTTCCGACAGCTCGCCGACAGCCTCGGCGTGGACCCGGCCGCCCTCGGCGAGGTCGACGCCAGCGCGTGGATCGAGCGCCTCGGCGGCTCCAAGCCCCCGGCTGGCCAGCAGATCAACACCGCCCTCGCGATGGAGCGGGTCGGCGCGATCCTCGAGAGCTACAGCCAGGCCTTCGTGGAGTTGCGCAAGGGCTACGAGCAGTTCGGCGAGGAGATGGCGCTCCAGCTCGTGCAGGAGCGGACCCCGCTGCGCGACGCCCAGAGCGGGCAGGAGGTGCTCGACTACCTCCTCGACTGGAGCACCGACGGCGGCGAGCGGGTGCGGGAGCTGACCCGCGCCTTCGCCGACCTCGCCCTGCACCAGGTGGCGCTCCTCAGCGGGGTGATGGAGGGCGTGCGCAGCCTGCTCTCGTCGGTGTCGCCGCAGCAGCTGAGCGGCCAGAAGAACTACGCGCTCGCCAGGAGCGGCGGCGGCGGGCTCCTCGAGGGCATCTTCAACGGCAAGAAGGCGAGCCTGTGGAAGGCCTTCGCCGACGCCCACCAGCGCCTGACCGAAGAGGACCGGTTCAGCCGCGAGGTCTTCGGCCGCAACTTCGCCCGCGCGTACTTCATGGTCACGGGCGGACACATGCAGGGCCAGGACGGGAGCCAGCCGGGACAGACCGGACAGCAGCCCACGTACGGCCACCCGCACACCTCTCCCTACAACCAGTAGGACCGTCCGCGTTCGGCGACCGTGGCGGTCGTGGACGCACTTTCTTCCTCCCGGGTGCGGTGGCTGGGTAGACTCCGCACCATGTCTCGTCTCCGTCTCGACCACCTCCTGGCGCCGGGGCTCATCGCCGCGGGCGCGGCCTTCGTCGCCTTCGCCTGCGGCGGGAGCGATACGCCGGAGGATCCGCCCCCGGTCTGCTACCTCTCGCACCCCATCCCCGACGGCGGGATGATGCGCAACCTCGACTCGAACGAGTGGGCCGACCTGGTCGTGCGCGGCTACCGCGAGGGTGCGTCGAGCAACCAGAACTGCGTGGGTGACGCCATCCAGTGGCGCCCCACCGACCGCGCCTGTCAGGTCCACGAGCCCGACGACGAGCGCCCGCCGCAGGCGGCCGAGCTGACCGAGGAGTCGGTGGTCATCGGCCGCAGCGACTCCGTCTCGGTGAAGCCGGTGTGGGTGATCACGCACCGCTTCGAGGACGGCGACGGCTTCGGCCCGGTCGCGCTCACCGAGCGCACCGCGGAGGGCGTCGCGGTCCGCGCGATCGGGACCCTGCGCATGCCGACCGACCGCGCCCGGCTCCGGCTCCGCGAGACCGGCGGTCAGCAGATCGTCGTCGCGGACGGCGAGCGCTGCCCGGAGGAGGACGAGGACGCGAGCGACGCGCCCACCAACGTGGAGTCCGAGGAGGGCGCCGCCGAGGAGGAGGAGCCGACGTGCATCCGCTACGCCCGCGTGCTGCCGGTGGTCGGCGACCAGCTGATGAGCCCCGAGCTCCGGACGCGCGAAGGCCAGTGCCTCGGACCCGCGCAGATCTACCTGTCGCGCGAGCAGACGGTCGCGCTCGAGAACGGCTGGGAGCGCACCTTCCAGCTCGCGGCGTCGATGGAGTACCGCGGCGGCGCGATCATCGTGCACGAGCAGGTCGTCGCCGAGGACCGCGACCCGCGCGACCCGGGCCGCCCGGCCCGACTCTTCCGCACCACCGACGCCGATCGGGTGGTCCACCTCCGCCGCGGCGGCATGCGCAGCGAGGGCATCCCCCTCTTCGAGCGCGCCATTCGCGCGGACGGATCGACCCAGCTCCCGGTCGGCGAGTCCGACCGCGACGCCCAAGCTCGGAATTGATCGCGCCCCGATTGCGATCGGGGGCGTGATCGGGGAACAATCCGGCCACCTTTCTCGAACGCAGGGGAGCGAGCGTGGCTGGCGAACAGGAAGATCGGGGCGGAGCACAGGTACATTGGCTGGTCGCGGGGCGCTTCGGGCTCGGCGAGCGCGGTAAGACGCTCTCGTTGACGCGGGCGGACTTCGACGACGCGCTGAAGAGCCGCGGCATCCAGGTCACCGCCGAGGTGCCGGACGCGGTGGGGGCCGGCGAGACCCGCAGCTACACGCTGAAGGTCGAGTCGCTCAAGAACCTGACGCTCAAGCACGTGGTCGGCGCGATCCCCGAGCTCACGGAGCTCGCCGCCAAGGCGGACCAGGTCGCCAAGCTGAAGGACCCCAGCGTGGACGGGCTCCGCGAGATCGTCGGCGAGGGCAAGCTCCTCGACGCGATGAAGGCGCTCGTCGCGCCCGAGGACGCGCCGAAGGCCGAGGGCGGCGACGCGACCGGGGACGCGGACGCGATCTTCGAGAAGGCGGAGGTCCAGAAGAAGAGCGCCAAGAGCGCGATCAGCATGTTCGTGAAGGCGACCTCGAGCGCCAAGCCGAAGTCCAAGCCGGTCTCGCGGCAGCTCCGCGATCTCGTGGAGGAGGTCGTCTGGGGCATCGCCGCCGACGTGCTCCGCAGCGACGAGGTGCGCGCGGTCGAGACCTCGTGGCGCGGGCTCCGGTTCCTGCTGACCGAGTGCCCGAAGGACGCGCAGATGGAGGTCATCCTCCTCGAGACCGACGCCGAGCACCTGGTGGAGGATCTCGCCGGTCGCGATCGCGGGGACGACATCGACGAGCCGGACTGCATCTTCGTGCCGTTCGACTTCGAGACCACCGAGGGGCTGCGCGACGTGGCCGACCTCGCCGAGCAGGAGCTCATCCCGATCGTGGTGGGCGGCGCGCCGGCGCTCTTCGGGCAAGAGGAGCTGCAGCCGGTGCCGGACGCCTTCGACGCGCTCGAGAAGGCGCGCAACGAGGACCTCCCCGAGTGGGCCCGGGCGTGGGACGAGCTCCGCCTCGCGGAGTCCACCCGCTGGCTGGTGGTCGCGCTCAACCGGGTGGCGCTCCACGCCGAGGGCGCGGGCGTCGCGCAGCGCACCGTGTTCGGCTCGGGCGTCTGGGGCGTCGCGGCCATGCTCGCCGCGAGCTACCGGGCGACGGGCGGCTTCGCGCGCATCTTCGGCAAGGCGGGCTCCCTCCGCGCGCCGGCGAGCCACACCCTCGGCGCGGGCCGCTACGCGGACACCGCGGCGCCGACGGAGGCCTTCTACGCGATCCAGCCCTGCGAGCTGCTGGCGAAGAACGGCGTGCTCGGCGTGGGCAGCGCCCGGAACTCGGATCAGCTCGCGCTGATCAAGGCCTCCTGCGTGCGCGGCGCCGCCGACGCGGTGCCCCTCCCGGCGCAGATCCTCACCGGCCGGGTCGTGCGCTTCGCGAGCTGGGTCAAGGCGCAGCTCCCCGAGGGCTGCGACAGCAAGACGGCGAACGACATCTTCGTCAGCGCCGCGAGCGTCTTCCTCTTCCCGGGCCAGGAGACCGCCGCCCACGTCCGCGCCGCGACCGTCAACATCGACGGCGAGGCCCACGTGATGATCCGCGCCGCCGCGAACCCCGCGATCGCGTCGGTGCCCTTCGAGATCGCCTTCCCGCTCCCCCTCGGGTGGAGCGTGCCCGCGCCCGAGGCCAGCGCCGAGGAGAGCGCGGCCCCGAAGCCGGACGCCGGGAGCGCGGCCGAGGTCAAGGGCGACGCGACCGCCGGCAAGAAGGACGGCGTCGGCCTGTCCGGCGCGAGCGTCGGCTTCGACGCCAGCCTCGGCAAGGACGACTGATCGAGCCTGGAGGGCGCAGAGGCCGCCCGACGCAGAGCCGTGGCCACCCCCCATCCCGGGGCCCCCCACGCCTTTGCGTCTTTGCGCCTTTGCGAGAGTAATAAGAAGCCAAAAGCAGACGCCCCCAAGCCCATACCCCCTACGAAACAGCAAGGTCGGTGCCGTTAGTACGGAAAACGGGGACCCCCGGAGGGAAACCGTCGTAGCGGCCGTGTTCCGGCCGCCGGCGCCCTTCCCGCCGTTCTATGCTTTGGGGAGAGATGGACGAGAAGCTCGCGAGCTTCCTGCTGGAAGCGATGGCCGACGGGTTCTCGGTGCTCCGGGAGGACGGCGCCCACCGCCTGGTCAACCCCGCCTTCTGCCGGATGGTCGGCTTCACGAAGGAGGAGCTGATCGCGGGGGGCCCACCGCCGCACCCGTACTGGCCCGAGGAGCACATGCCCGACATCCTGCGGGCCTTCGAGGAGATGGAGGCCGGCAAGGACGTCCGGGCGCGCCTCATCTTCTGCAAGAAGGACGGCACCCGCTTCCCGGTGATGGTGCACCCGGCGACGGCCAAGGTCCGGGGCGAGACGCTCCACTTCGCGACCGTGCAGGACCTCACCGAGATCGAGGCCCGCGCCCGCCGCGAGGAGGAGCTCCGCGCGCTGGTCGAGACGATGATCCGCGCCGGGGACCTCGCGACCTGGGTGTGGAACCTGCAGGACGGCACCTCGACCGTCAGCGACAGCTACTTCACGGTGCTCGGCTACGCGCCGGGCGCGTGGAAGCCCGGCTACGACACCTGGGCGAGCCTCATCCACCCCGACGACCTGCCGGCGGCGGAGGCGAGCATGCAGGGGCTCCTCGCGCACGAGGATCGCCTCTACGACACCGAGCACCGCATGCGCGACGCGAACGGGCAGTGGCGCTGGGTGCTCGTGCGCGGCTACGTGACGGAGTGGGACGAGGCGGGTGGGCCGACCCGCATCACCGGCACGATGCAGGACATCCATCGACTCAAGACGCAGGAGCTCAAGCTCCGGCAGTTCGAGAAGATGGAGGTCCTCGGTCAGCTCACCGGCGGCATCGCCCACGACTTCAACAACATCCTGACCACCCTCGCCGGCAACCTCGGGCTCCTCGAGATGTCGGCGGAGGGAGAGCAGAAGGAGCTGGTCAGCGAGATGCACGAGGGCGTGCGGCGCGCCGAGTCGCTCGTGCAGTCGCTGCTTCGCTACGCGCGCCGCAAGTCGAAGGGGCTGGTGTCGACGGAGCTGCACGCCTTCCTCGAGCGCACCGAGAAGGTCCTCCGCACCGCGGTGCCCGAGCCCATCACGCTGCGACTCGAGCACGGAGACGGCGAGCTCGGCGCGCGCTGCGACGTCGACGCGCTCGAGAACGCGCTGCTCAACCTCGTCGTGAACGCGCGCGACGCCTGCGGGCCGGGCGGCACCATCGTGATCCGCACCGGCCGCCGCGTGGTGTCCGAGGAGGAGGCGAGCGGGCTGGACACGACGCCCGGCGAGTACGCGTTCGTGGCGGTCTGCGACGACGGGCCCGGCATGTCCCCGGAGGTGAAGCGGCGCGCGCTGGAGCCGCTCTTCACGACCAAGAGCGAGGGCACGGGGACGGGGCTCGGGCTCAGCATGGTGCAACGCGCGATGCGCGACGCGGGCGGCTTCGTCGGGATCGAGAGCGAGCTCGGTCGGGGCGCGACGGTGACGCTGCACCTGCCCACCGCGTCGGCGACGCCGTCCCTCCACGCGCGAGCGGAGGACGCGACCCTCGCGGGCTCCGAGTCGCTCCTGCTGGTCGACGACGAGGAGGGGCTGCTCCGGGTGATGGCCGCCGGGCTGCGGGCGCTCGGCTACGACGTGACGACGTGCGCCTCGCCCGACGAAGCGCTCCGGCACCTCGGCTCGGTGGACGCGCTGGTGACCGACATCGTGATGCCGTACGCGATCGACGGGGTGGAGCTGGCGCGGAGGGCGCGCGGCGAGCGACCCGACCTGCCGGTGGTGCTGATGACCGGGTACGCGCGCGAGGAGCGGGAGCAGGCGGCGCGAGAGCTCGGCCGCGTGCTCTGGAAGCCCTTCCGGGTGGAGCAGCTGGCCGGAGAGATCCGGCGCGCGCTCGACGCTACTCGGGCAGACGAAGCTGTCGACGCCGCAGCGTCGTGAGCTCGTCCTCGAGGGCCTGACTGCGCGACTCCTCGGTGCGCAGCCGCTCCTGGAGCAGGAGCTCTCGCTCGCTCGCGTCGGACGGCGCCAGCTCGGCGGCAGGCGCGCCCTGGACGACCTCCAGGGTGCGGGGCGGCGCGTCGGTGAGCATCGCGCTGCCGGCGAAGAGGGCCGCGAGGGTCGCGCCCACCAGGAGGGTCCGCAGCTTCTTCGGGGCGACGCCGCCGGTCCCGCGCATCCGCTCGGCGCGCAGGTGCGCGATCTCGTCGGCGAGCTCACCGGCGCTCGGGCGCTCGGCCGGGTCGGGGGAGAGCCAGCGCGTGAAGCAGGGCTTCAGGAACGCCAGCTCCGGCGAGCGCGGCCCCGACGGCACCACCTGGGTGCGCTTGCGGAGGAAGCCGTCGACGTCGGTCGACTGGAGGTCGGAGAGATCCGCCTCCTCGACGCTGTGCAGGAGCGAGAGCGCGAGCGCGAAGACGTCGGCCTTGGGCGTGAGCGGCACCGAGGCCTGCTCGTCGAAGATGCGCGCCGCGACCTCGGGCGGGAAGTACATGGGGGTCCCCGCGAGCGCCATCTCGCCGTTGGGCGCGGCGACGCCGAGGTCGAGCAGGATGGGCAGGGTCTCGGGCGTCTCCTCGTTCGCGCCGGTCCGCAGCTCCACCAGGAAGAGGTTCTCGGGCTTGATGTCCTGGTGGCGGATGCCGGCCGCGTGGAGCGCCGCGAGCGCCCGGGCGAGGCGCTCGAAGTGCGCGAGCGCGTCGTCGAGCGGGAGCGGCCCGCGCCGGATGCGGTCGAGCAGCAGCTCGCCCTGGTAGAAGGGCATGACGAACCACAGCCGCTCCTCGAACCAGCCGTGGTCCTTGAACTGGACGAGCGAGGGGTGGAACGCGCTCGCGATGAGCGAGAGCTCGCGGATGGCGCCCTCCCGCGCGGCCGGGGTGCGGGCGCTGCGGTGCAGGAGCTTGAGCGCGACCACGTGGCCGGGGACGCGCACGTCGCGCGCCCGGTAGACGTAGGCGAACTCGCCGCCGCCGAGCTTGGACTCGATCTCGTAGCGATCCCCGATGACCGTCCCCGCCGGCAGCGGCACGACCTTGGGGCGCGCGGCCGCGAGCTGCTCCGCGGTGGGCGGCGCGATCTGGAACGCGTCGTCGAGCAGGCCGTCGAGCGCCGGGGCCTCGTCGAACACGTCCTCGAGGAGGAGCTTCGCGTAGCCGAGGGCGGCCTCGACCTTGCGGGAGATGGCGTCGCGGGGGACGCCGAGCACGTAGGACAGCTCCTCCACCGTGAGGCCCGCGCAGACGTGGAGCTGCAGGATCTCCTGCTCCTCCGCGCCGAGCCCGAAGCGGACCTCGTCGAGGCCGCGCCCCCAGCCGTCGGGCCGCCCGGGCGGCGTGGGCTCCCAGGGGACGGCGCTCATCGGCGCGTCGAGCCCGTCGCCGAAGAGGCGCTCGTACTCGACCAGGTTCTTGGCGGAGAGGAAGAGGCCCGCCTTCTTGGTCGGCGCCTTGTCGATCTCCTCGGTGATGCCCTGCTCGCAGTCGTCCTCGATGGCCGCGATCGCCCGCTGGGCCGCCTCGCCGTCGCGCATCTGCACGGTGAGGTAGGCGCGGAGCGCGGCCGCGTGCTCCTTGATGAGGCGCTGGCCGACGACGCCGGCGGCGGTCTTGTAGAGGCCGCTCGCCATCACGACCTTCACCGACGCGCCGACCTTCGCGGCCTCCTTCGGCGCGGGCGCCTTCTTCTCGGCCGGGCCCTTCGCCAGGGCCGGCGTGGCGATCGGCGCGCTGCGGGTCGCGAGCTTCAGCCCGAGCCCACGCTGGGTGGCCGCGAGCAGCCTCCCGAGCGCGCCCATCGGAGACGGCGGCGGCTCGGCGGGAGTCTCGACCCGGATGGGCGGCGGCGTGGTCGGGGCGGCCTTGGTCGCGATGCGCACGCCGAGCCCCTTCTGGGTCCCGGAGAGCACCTGCTCGATGGGCGAGGGCTTCGCCACCGGCTGGACGCCGGACTCCGGGCGCCCCTGGTCCGTCTTCTTCGCGTCGGGCCCCAACCCCTGGTGGGTGGCGCCGACCATGCCCTGCGTCTTCATCGCGCGTGCCCCCGGGGCAAGCTACAGGGACGGGGTCCAGGATCGCAAGAAAGCCCCCTCACGTTCCGCCCTCCCCGCCCGGGCCCACGCGCACCAGCCGGGTGACCATCGGGTAGCGGAGGCGGTCGGTCTGGGTGGCGGCGCCGCGGGCCCAGAACACGGTGCGGGTGCGCTCGAGGACCGAGCCGTCCTCGCCCTCGTCGACGACCTCCTCGCTGCCGGCGGGCAAGCGCGGATCGACCTCGCGCTCGACCGCCGCGTGGCGGCGGTGCAGCACCCGGGTGTTCCACTCGACGCGGGGCGCGCGCCGGGCCCCCATCAGCTCCACCCGCATGGTGCCGCGGTAGGCGCTCGCGCGGACGCGGACGTGGAAGGGGTGCGGGTTCCGGATCCGCACGTCCTTGTTGGGCCAGCTGACCGCGGCGTCGAGGCCGGCGGGGATGTAGGTCGAGTTGCGGGTGTGGGGGTGATGCTCGACGATGTCGAAGCCGGCGAAGAAGGCGGCCGCGTGGAGCGTCGCCGCGGCCTGGCAGACCCCGCCGCCGATGCCCTCGGTGCGGCGGCCGCCCCGGGCGAGCTCGATGGCCGGCGCGAAGCCGCGCTCGAACGTGCGCTCCCCGACCACCTCGTTGAAGGAGAGCTCGCCGCCGGGCTCGATGACCGCGCCGTCGAGGAACCGGGTGGCCAGCTCGATGTTGCGGGCCCGCCCCGCGGCGTCGCCGTAGAAGGCGTAGCGGGTCTCGTGGGCGGCGACGACCTCGTCGAAGCGCGCCTCGTGGGCGTCGCGGACGGGGTAGGCGGCCGGCGCGAGCGAGCGGACCGGAAGGCGCAGGAAGGTCTGGTCGGTGCGGAGCGCCTCCGACACCGCGGCGGTGGCCGGCGTCAGGTTCAGCGACACCCCGGGCCGCCCCCCGTACCCCGCGACGTCGGTGGGCGTCGGATCGACGCTCGCCCGCCGGCGCAGGTCGGCGAGGAAGGCGTGCGCGGCCTCGGCGTCGACCTCGCGGCGCCAGTCGAGCGCCCGGCTCTCACGGGTCCAGGCGGCGATCACCCGGGCGTGGAGCGGCGCGTCTCCCCGCGCGGCGCGCACCGCCGCGAGCGCCGCCTCGACGTCCACCGCCCCACCGAGCTCTCGCCGTGTCGCGCGCACCACCTGCGAGCCCGCGTCCAGGCTGACCTCGGTCTCGTGCCACTGCGCGGCGAGGCGACGCACGAAGCGCTCGCAGTCCCCCTCGGGCACGGCCACGCCGGCGAGGGTGATGGGCTGACCTTCGTACGCAGTGAGCGCGCTGACGCCCCAGCCGAGCGCCGCGAGGGAGAGCGCGAGCCCCAACGCCCCCGCGAGCCGGCGCGGCCCGATGCGCGCGGGCCACGTCGGGCGAGGCAGCGTGGGTTCGACGGCGGAGGACATGGCGGGCGGAGCCTCGAAGCTACCGGCTCGCGCCCTCGGGGCCAAGAATCCCGGCTTTGACAGCCCCCGGACATGAGCGATCATGCGGCGGTGTCCGCGGACCCCGAGCTGTTCGTCGCCGTGAGCGTCTTCGTCGTCGCCAACGAGATGGACGACGCCGTGCAGGACGCCTTCCGCGCGCGGCCACACCTGGTGGACGGCGCCGACGGCTTCGTGCGCATGGAGGTGCTCCGGGGCGTCGACGATCCGAAGGAGTTCTGGCTGATCACCCACTGGCGGGACGAGGCGAGCTACGTCGCCTGGCACCGAGGCCACACCTATCACGACTCGCACGCCGGCATCCCGAAGGGGCTGAAGCTCGTGCGCGGCAGCGCGAGCGTGCGCCGCATGCGGAGCGTCGCGCTGTGAGCGCCGAGGGGGCGGCCTGGCTGATCGAGCGAGCGCCCGCGCTCGCGGCCAGGGTCACCGACTTGCAGTACGCGCGCCGTCCGGAGCTGGCCCAGCGCTGGGGAGACGCGGGGCGCCAGCGCTGCGAGGAGGACGCCCGCCATCACCTCGACTACCTCGCGTCCGCCCTGCGGGGCGCCTCGGAGGCGCTCTTCGTGCGCTACGTGGAGTGGGCCAAGGTCCTGCTCGCGGCGTACGGGGTCGGCGCCGACGACCTGCGGCTGAACCTGGAGATCCTGCGCGAGGCGGTGCTGGAGGCGGCCGAAGAGGCGGACGGCGCGACGCTGCGCGCCCCGATCGACGCCGCGCTCGCGCAGCTCGACGACATGCCCTCGTCGCTGCCCTCGCTGATCGACCCGAGCGCGCCTCACGCCGGGCTCGCCCGACGGTACCTCGACGCCATGCTCGCCGGAGAGCGCCGCCGGGCGATGGAGATGGTGATGGACGCGGTGAAGGGCGGGGCCCCGGTCCGCGAGATCTACCTCCACGTCTTCGCCCCGGTGCAGCACGAGATCGGGCGGCTCTGGCAGGAGAACGAGATCTCCGTCGCCACCGAGCACTACTGCACGGCGATCACCCAGCTGGTGATCTCGCAGCTCTATCCGTGGGTCTTCGCGGGCGAGCGGCGCGGGCGCACCCTGGTCGCCACCTGCATCGAGGGCGACCTGCACGAGCTCGGCGTGCGCATGGTGGCCGACTTCTTCGAGATGGACGGCTGGGACACCATCTACCTGGGGGCGAACGTCCCCCTCCGGAGCATCGTGGACACGGTCGAAGAGAAGGGCGCGGATCTGGTCGCGGTGTCGGCGACGATCTCCAAGCACACCGGGGGCATCGCGAGCCTGCTCGAGGCGCTGCGCGCGCGGCCGGCCACCCGGGACGTCCCGGTCCTCGTCGGCGGCTACCCGTTCAACCTCGAGCCCGAGCTGTGGCGGCGCCTCGGGGCGAGCGGCCACGCGCGCGACGCCGAGGAGGCGGTCTCGATCGGGCGCCGGCTCGTGGAGGGGGCGTGAGCGGCTCGATCCGGCTCGGCATCGCGCTCCGCCTCGGCGAGGGCGGGGTCATCGAGGAGATCCTCGTCGACGGCTTCGGCCTCGCGAAGACCGGCGCGCGCCTCGACGAGCTGGTCGAGCCGGCGAGCGCCGAGAAGGCCCGGCACTTCCTGGATCAGATCGCGCGCGAGGGGGTGGCCTTCGACTGGGAGCTCACGGTTCCCCACGCCGGCAAGCTCACCGTGCTGACCTTCTCGGGCCGCGAGCACGACGGCTCGGCGGTGGTCCTCGGCGGCCGGACCGCGCTCGAGATCGAGCGCCTGTACGACGACCTCCTGCGCATCAACAACGAGCAGGCCAACCTGCTGCGGAGCACGGTGCTCGAGCTCACGAGCGTGAAGCGGCGGCGGCCGACCGACACGCTCGACGAGATGATGGAGCTCAACAACGAGCTCGCCTCCCTGCAGCGCGAGCTGGCCCGCCAGAACGTGCAGCTCGAGCGCCTGAACCAGCAAAAGAACCAGCTCCTCGGCATGGTGGCCCACGATCTCCGCAACCCGCTCGGGGTGGTCGCCGGCTACGCGCGCTCGATGCTGGAGGGCATGGGTGGGCCGCCGAACGAGCGGCACCGACGCTTCCTCGAGCGCATCACCCGCACCAGCGAGCACATGCTCGGCATGGTCGAGGACCTGGTCGATCTCTCGGCCATCGAGTCCGGCCGCGTCTCGGTGGAGCGGGCCCCGCTCGACCTGTCCCAGATGCTGGGCGACGCGGTGGAGATCCACGGCCTCATCGCCGAGCAGAAGGGCATCGAGGTGACGCTCGAGGTCCCGGAGGCGCTCGCGCTCGAGGCGGACGGCGGCAAGCTGCGTCAGGTCGTCGACAACCTGCTGAGCAACGCCATCAAGTACTCGCACGAGGGCACGACCGTCCAGGTCCGGGCCCGCGTCGAGGACGGCGCGGTGGTGCTCGAGGTGCGCGACCAGGGGCAGGGCATCCCGGAGGCCGAGCGCGCCCGGCTGTTCCAGCCGTTCGGCCGCACGAGCGTGCGCGCCACCGCCGGGGAGAAGAGCACCGGCCTCGGCCTCGCGATCGTGAAGCGCATCGTCGAGGCCCACGACGGCGGCATCGAGGTCGAGAGCACGGTCGGCGCCGGCTCCACCTTCCGCGTCACCCTGCCCCGCACCTGACGCGGCATCGAGAAGAGCGGAACTGGCTCTCGCAAAGCCGCCAAGCCGCCAAGGGGGACCTGGCGACGCGATGACGGGACGCCGCCGGGTCACCGTCGGCGGCCCCTGACTCGCCGGTGACCCCCCATCCCGCCGCCCCCCGACCCTCTCTTTGCGCCTTCGCGCCTTTGCGAGAGCAGAATTGAAGAAGGCCGCCGCGGTCGCCCGCGACGGCCTCCGGTGGGCGTGAGCCGGGGCTCACATGCCGCCGGCGGTGCCCTCGCGGCAGACCAGGATGCTGAACTCGACGCGCCGGTTGGTCTGGCGGCTCAGCTCGGTGGCGGAGCGCGCCTGGCGGGTCTCGCAGGCCTCGTTGGCGCGGGGCTGGGTCGAGCCGTAGCCGACCGTCTCCATCATCTCGCGCGGCACGCCCATCTCGACGAGCGCGAGCGCGACCGCCTCGGAGCGCTGCTGCGAGAGCGACATGTTGTTGTTCTCGTCGCCGCAGGTGTCGGTGTGACCCTCGACCCGCACGCGGCGGATGTCCTGACGGCTCTGCGCGGTGCGCACGACCTCCTGGAGGATCGCGCGGTTCTGCGCGTCCAGCTCGGCGCCGCCGGTCGGGAAGTTGATGAGCACGGGCATGTGGACCCACTCCTCGGTGCACGGGCCGGTCTGAGCCACGGGCTGGGGAGCAGGCTGCGCCGCGGGCTGCGGACACACGGGGCAGTTGCACTCGGGGCACTCACCGCCGCCGCAGGCGCTCGCGACCAGCAAGGCCAGCGTGGCGACGGCGACGCTCAAACTCATGCGAATCTTCATCTCTCTCTCTTCTCCCCCAGAGGCAGAGCCTCCGCTGAAATCGGCCGCGAGTATCACCGCGCGGGGGCGCGCTTTGCAATAGGGCGGCTGGGATCAGAGAGAGCGCAGGTAGGTCACCAGGTCCCGGCGCTCCTCGGCGCCCAGCCGGTGGGCCTCGCCGTGACCGGCGACGAAGGTCTGCTCGAGCGTGGGCGCCCGGCCGTCGTGCAGGAACGGCGCGCGATAGGAGACGCCGACCAGGCTGGGCGTCTGGAACGGCTCCCCGGTGCCGACGTCGTGGTTGAGATCGTCGGTGAGGGAGGCGCCGGAGTGGCAGCCCGCGCAGCCCGCGTCCCCGCCGAAGAGCGCCTCGCCGCGCGCGATCGCCTCGGCGTCCCGCAGGTCTCCGGCCGGGGCCGGGAGGGCGTCGATCCAGCGCGCGATGGCGTCCACGTCGCCGCTCGAGAAGGGCGCCGACATGCGCTCGGTGAAGGTGCCCTGCATGATGTCGCGCATCCCGGGCTGGTCCCCGGACCAGTGGAAGGGCGCGGTGTCGAGGATGCCGCCGGTCAGGGTCTGGGTGCGGCGGGGCCCGGCGGGCTGGAAGTTCCAGGTGAAGCCGTCCTCGGCGCCCTCGGGGTGGCACGAGGCGCAGGCGAGCATCGCCGGCGTGGCCGCGTGGAAGAGGCGGAAGCCCGGGTCGGGCCCGATCGCGCCGGCCACCGTCAGGGTCATCGGCGCGCCCCGCGTCGGCTGCACGAAGAGCGTGTCGCCGTCGGTGGAGAGGGCGATCACCCGGCCGTCGGGGGCGAGCTCGACCGCGCTCGAGGGCTCGGGCGAGACCATGCGCGGTCCGACGTCGAGGCAGGGCTGGTCGAGGCTGCTGGCGGCGACCGAGCGGACGCTGCCGCTCACCTCCGGGATCGGCAGGACGTCGTGCGGGAGGGCCGCGCTGGCCATGAAGTAGGTCTCCCCGCCCGCGTCGAGCGCGAAGTCGACGACGAGCGAGGCGAAGGCGATCGGGCCACCGGCGCTGGGCTCCCCGTCGGGCGGGAAGCGGGTGATCGCGGCGTGCACCACGCCGTTCGGGCAGTCGTCGCCGCCGCCGCTGTAGCCGTCGGTGCCGACGTCGATCGGGTCGACCACCGAGCGCTGATGCAGCATCGCCACCCCGCCGTCCGGGAGCGGCCGCAGCCGATAGGCCACGTTGGGCACGAAGGTCAGCCGGGTCGGCTCGCGGCGCATGGACGCGGTGACGGTGCGGGCCTGAGGCGAGCGGCGATCGATCACCCGCCCCTCGGCGTCGAGCGTCAGGAGCTCCGCCGACCGGAAGCGGCTCACGTAGAGGCGATCGCCCTGGACCACCACGTCGCGGAGGTCGTCGTCCAGACGGAGCCGCCGGGTCGCCGGCCCGCCCGCGGCCGGGAGCGTCACCAGCTCGCCGCTCGCGCACGCGACGTGCAGCCGCTCCCCGTCCACCGCGACGCCGCGCGGCTCGGGGCAGAGATGACGCCGGGCGAGGATGCTGGGGCCGCTCGGGTCGAGGGTCACCAGCTCCCCGCGGTTGGTGAGCACCACGTGCACACGGCCGGCCGCGTCCGAGGTGATGCGCCCCGGGACGCCCCCGTCGGGCATCGGGACCGAGCCCACCACGGCGGCGCCGTCGACCACGCTGACCGCCGCGTGCTGCGGGTGGCCGACCACGGCGCGCCCATCCGCGAGGACGTGCAGCGTGCCGCCCGCGATCGCGGGGCGCGCGGCGGTGGGGGCCGGGAGGCCGCTCGGGATCGGTGCGTCCGCGTCCGGCGTCCCCGTTCCAGCGTCCGTGGGTCCGGGCCGGTCGGGCGGCTCGAGCCCCATGGAGTAGCAGCCCGCGAGCGCGAGCGGGACCAAGACCACGAACGTTTCTCTTCGCATCGTTCCTCCCCGGGGCGATCAGGGTGCTCCCGATCCGACACCCCGACAAGGTCCAGTGACGCGAACCACGCGATCGTTGCAAAAAAAGACGCGCTCGGCTCGGAAAACCCGCTTACCAGGGGTTGATGATCTCGCTCTCGTTGCGCGAGGGCGGCGGCCGCGGGGGCGCGGGCGCGAGCGGGCGGACCTCCGGCGCGACCGGGCGCTCCGGCCGCGTCCTCGAGCGTCGCGTCGCGCGCGCCTCGGGCGGCAGGGTCACGCGGAGCTCCGCCTGGCTGCGGTGCGCGAGCACCACGGCGGTGCTCTGGTGCCCCGGCTGCCGCAGCTCGAGCTCGGTGCGCTCGCCTTCGGCCGGGCGCGGGAGCTCGAAGGGCGTGTTGCCGAGCAGCGCGCCGTCCGCGGTCCACACCTGCGCGCCCTCGGGGTCGCTGGTGAGGGAGATGGTCTCGACCTCGGCGGGCGAGGCGGTCTCCGCGGTCCCCTCGGGCGCAGTGACCTCGGGCGCAGTGATCTCCGGCCCAGTGACCTCCGGCCCAGTGAGGTCGGGGACAGTGACGTCGGGCGCAGTGACCTCGGGCGCGTCCACCGTCGGGGTCTCGGGGGCCTCCGCGACCGGATCGTCCGTACCGAAGAGGAAGAAGGCGGCCGCGAACGCGCCCGCGCCGAGCAGCACCAGCGTCAGGATCGCGAGCGCGATCAGGCCACCGCGGCCCGACGGCGCCTCGACCGCGGCCGGCGTGGCCGGCGCCATCTCGATCGCGCTGGGGCGCTCGCCGATCACCTGGGTCCGGGCGACGCCGCCGACCGAGCGCATGACCGCGTCGGGGGTCCCGCCCTCGGCGATGCGCGCGAGATCGGCCCGCAGCTCCCCCATGGTCGCGTAGCGCGCCTCGGGCTGCTTCTCGAGGCACCGCAGGATCACCGCCTCGAGCCCCGGCGGGACCGACGCGGGCGGCGGGAGCACCTCGCGCGGCGGGATCGGCCGCTCGTAGACGTGCTTGGTGAGCACGCCCATGAGGTTGTCGGCGTCGAAGGGGACCTTCCCGGTCGCCATCTCGTAGAGCATCACGCCGAGCGCGTAGAGATCGGTGCGGTGGTCGACCTCGCGCCCCGAGCACTGCTCGGGCGACATGTAGTGCGGCGTGCCGAAGACCTGGCCGGCCTGGGTGAGCTTCTTGTTGCCCCCGTCGCCGACCTTGGCGATGCCGAAGTCGAGCACCTTCACGAAGTCCTCGCGGTTGCCCTGCCGGACGAGGTGCACGTTGTCGGGCTTCAGGTCGCGGTGCACGATGCCGCGCTCGTGAGCGGCGCCGAGCGCGTCGCAGAGCTGCATGCCCACGTCGACGATGCGCTGCACGTCCATCGGGCGCTGCTGCTCGATCGCGGCGCTGAGCGACGGGCCGTCGAGGAACTCCATCACGAAGTAGGTCGCGCCGTCCGGCAGCGACCCGAAGTCGCTCACGTCGCAGATGTGCTGGCTCCCGATCGCGCTCGCGCTCTGCGCCTCGCGCCGGAACCGGGCCATGACCTGCTCGTCCCGCGAGACCTCCTCCTTGAGGACCTTCACCGCGAGGCGCTTGCCCAGGATGACGTGCCGCGCCTCGTACACGAGGCCCATGCCGCCCTTGCCGAGGATGCGCTCGATGGCGTAGCGACCGTCGAGGGTCTGGCCGAGCAGAGGGTCGGGTCCCTCCTCGGCGGGCGGAGGGACGACGCGAAGATCGGGGGCGTGGTCGGTCATGGCGGTCTCGTGCTCGCGGGCATGGGTGCGTCGCACGGACCGCCCCCGCAGCCGTCATCTTGGATGACCCCGGACACTCTGACGCATGAACGCCCCCGGGGCCCGCCGATTTCGACCGCCCCGGGGGTGTCCGCCGATGGAGACATCACCCTCCGCGGAGGGCGGCGGGCGGGGCCGCGGGAGGCGCGAACCGGTAGCCCACCTCGCCGCGAAGCTCGGAGGCGATGGGGAAGCGGGCCGCGTCGAGGCGGTTGAGCGCCTCCTCGCAGTGGCGCGAGCGCGCGTCGAACCACCGGGCGCGGGTGGCGGCGGTCAGGCAGTGCTCGTAGCGCTCGATCGCGGCCCGCTCGATCGGGTGGACCACCTCCAGGATCGCCGCCTCGTAGAGGGCCAGCAGCTCGTCGTCGCGCGCGATCGCGTCCGGCACCGGGCTCTCGAGGAGCTGCGACGCCAGCTCGGCGCGCATGTCGCCGAGGCGCGAGGCGGCGGCGATGCGCCAGCGCGGGATGCCGAGCGGCGCGACCCGGGCGTACGCCTCCTCCGCCGCCGCGAGCCGGGCCTGCTTCTCTTCGAGCCAGGGCCGCAGCTCTCGCTCCGACCAGCGCTGGACGCGGATCACGGTCGCGGTGCCGTGGAAGGTCGGGAAGCGCAGGGCCTCGAAGGCGCGGCGCCTCTGCTCGGCGAGCTGGTAGTGGGCCTCGCTCGCCGCGTCCCGCAGCAGGGTCAGCTCGAGCTGCCGCTCCTCGTCGGTCCCCTCCAGCGCGAGCGCCGCCTCCTCTCCGCCGCGCTCGTGGATCGCGATCGCCGCCCGCCACCCGGGCTCCGCGCGCTCGACCCGCTCCAGCGCGAGCCAGCCGCGAGCCGCGAGCACGTGGGCCCGCGCGAGCTGCGAGGGGGTGGCGTGCCGGGCGTGGCGACGGATGAAGTCGGCGTAGTGCCGGGTCAGTCGCCGCGGGTCGCCCTCGAAGAGCGCGCCGACCGCGAAGTCGATCCGGGCCACCGCCTCCGGGCGCCGCCGCCCGAGAAGACGCGCGGCGAGCGCGGCCGCCTCCAGCGCCTCGTCGGTCTGCCCGAGGCCCATGCGGAAGAGCACCGCGTCTTGCAGGCCCTCGGCCGGATCGGGGCAGGGCTGCCCCTCGAGCGGCGCGCAGCTCGCGTGGGCCTCGGCGTAGCGCTGGTAGTGCTCGGCCGCGAGCCCGTACATCGCCAGGGCGTGGTAGCTCGCGCCGTTCTGATGGAGCGCGCGGATCGCGAGCTCCCGCCGCTCCGGGTAGGCGCGCACCAGGGCCGCCCGGACCCGGATCGCGCGCCCGAGGAGCCGGGCCGCCTCGAAGGCGATGGCCGCGTTGTAGAGGTAGCGAGGCGCCTCGTCGCAGCGGCGCCGGGCGAGGGCGACGTAGGCCTCCGCCGCCTCGCGGTGACGGCCCGCCTCGGCGGCGTCGTACGCCTCCTGGGCGCCGAGCCGGCAGCTCAGCGGGGCGAGCGCCTCGCACACCTCGGCGTGGCGCGGGCAGTGCGCGGCCTCGACCCGCGGGATCGCGGCCCGCAGGGCGTCGAAGCAGACCGCCTGGCCCCGCCGCTCCGCCAGCACGCCGAGGCTGTCGAGCCAGAGGTTCGCCGCGAACGGGCCCACCTCGGAGTCCGGGTGATCCAGCGCCACCCGCTCGAAGAGCGCGGCGGCGTCCGCGAACCGGTTCGCCTCGTAGTGCAAACGCGCCCAGCGATAGAGCACCACCGGCCGCTCGGGGTGCTCGGGGGCGGCGCAGGCGAAGCGGTGGAAGGTGCGGGCCATGCGCGCCTCCTCCGCGGTGAGCGCCCGCGCGGTCAGGGCCTCGTCGCTCGGCGTGCCCGGAGGCTCGCGCGAGCCGAGGTGGCGGTCGTAGCAGAGCACCGCCCCGTAGGCGGCGTCGGCGGCGAGCTGACCGCCGGGCGCCGCGTCGAGCGTCGCCTCGAAGGACGCCGCGCACGCGGACCAGCGCTGCATCTCGAAGAGGAGATCCGCGCGGTGGAAGTGAAGCTGCGCCCGCGTCGGTCGGTCGCGCGCGTCGATGCGGTCGAGGGTGAGCGCGTCGAAGCGCGGGTAGGCGTCGAGCACCAGCCCGTACATCGCCTCCGCCTCTCGCAGGGTCGCCGCGTCGCGCGTGCCGGGCTGGTCCTCGGTCCCGACGGCCTCGCGGTGCCACGCGGTCGCGAGCAGGACGAGGGTCGTCGCCGCCTCCGCGCCGCACGCCCCGGGCGCCGTCGCGATCAGGCGCTCCGCCTCCTGCCGCTGCGCCGCCTTCGGGGCGGAGGCGATGGTCGCGTCGAGCACCCGGAGCTGCCAGCGACAGCGGGCGCCGCCCGGGCGCTCGGCGATGAGCTGGCGGTGCACGCCGGCGCTCTCCGTCCACTGCCCGGTGTCGTGGTAGAGCGCGCCGAGCGACTCGAGCATCTCGAAGGCCTCCGCCTCGCCCGCCGCCACCCGCCGGAAGAACGCCAGCGCGCGGTCGGGCCGAGCGACCCGGGCGTAGGGCAGGACGAGCTCGCGGCGGGCCTGCCGGGCGAGGGCGTCGGCGTTCGTCTCGTCCGGGTGATCGCGCAGGTGGGCGAGGAGCTGCACGAAGGCGTCGAGCGAGCCGCGGAAGTCCTCCCGGTTGTAGCGGACCCAGGCGAGCTTGTAGCGCGCGTAGCCGAACACCGGGTTCCGGGCGGGCGGGATGCCGAGGACGCGCTCGTAGAGCTGCTCGGCGGCGTCGAGGTCTCCCCCGGCGAACGCGTGCTCGGCGAAGGCGAGCCACGCCTGGGGCACGAAGCGGCTCTGCGGGAAGGCGCGGAGGAGCCGCTGGTAGACCATGCGGGCGCGCGAGCGCTGCCCGATCGCCTCGAGGTGCAGCGCCAGCGTGTAGAGCGTCACGTCGAGATCGCGGCGGTCCGGGTGGTCGGCCACCACGCGGGCGAGCGCCCGGATCGCGCCGTCACGATGCACGCGCGCGTCCTGCTCCAGGTGCCGGCGCGCGTCCTCGAGCCGCTGACGCTCGGCGCCCTCCGCCCGATGCACCGGGCCGTCGAGCGCGCGCGCCCGGCCGGTGGACTCGCGACGCAGCTCGTCGTGCGTCATCGCGAGGCGCTCGAGCACGTCGGCGTGCCGTGGATCGCTGGGGCCCGTGCGCTGCGCGAGGCGCTCGAGCACCGTGAGCTCTCGCTCGAGCAGCCCGCGCGCCCGGGGCGGGGTCTCGGCGCCCCGGGTCGGATCGATCTCGATCCCGGGCGCGGTCTCGCCGCTCGGGCGCGCCGACGGCGTCGCGCTGGGCAGCGCGGAGGGCGGCGCTCTCCGGCGCGCGGGCCGGGCCGCCTCGACGCCCTCGCAGGAGATGGCCGCCTCTGGAGGCACGCAAGCCTCCTGGGCGTGCACGAAGGTCGGGGCCAGGCACACGGCGAGCGCGCAGATCCATGCGCGACGCCGCGCGCGGCCCGGGTGGGTCGCGTCGGACATGAGACTCCTCCTCGGGCGCGCGCCCTCCTTCTCGCGAGGAGGGAGCCGCCGCTCTCGTCGCGCGACGGTGGGGTGGCCGCCGCGCCGGATACGTGCTTGGAGGACGCGGGCGGGCGGTCCTTGGGTCTCTTTTCAGGACTCGAGCGCCTGGTCGACCGCGCGCGCGAGGCCGTCCACGTCGAACGGCTTGGGCAGGAAGCCCTTCGCGCCGTCGGCGATGAGCGGCGTGACCTCGGCCTCGGAGTAGCCGCTCATGATCAGCACGCGCTGCTCCGGGACCCGCGCCCGGATGGCGGCGAAGGCGCGGGGGCCGTCCATGCGAGGCATCACCATGTCGAGCAGCACGAGCTCGTACCGCGCCCCGCTCTCCACCCGGGCCAGCGCCTCGTGGCCGCCGTGCACGCACTCCGGCGTGAAGCCGAGGCGCTTGAGCAGCCGGGCGGTGGCGCGGGCGAGCGGCTTCTCGTCGTCGACCACCAGCACCCGCCCGGTCCGGACGCGGTGCGCGGGCGCGTGGCTCTCGCGCTCGGGCTCGCTCGGCGCGGCGAGCGGCAGACGGATGCTCGCGGTGGTGCCGACGCCCACCTGGCTGTCGAGCGTGATCGTGCCCTCGTGGCTCTCGATGCAGCCGTAGACCATCGACAGCCCGAGCCCGGTGCCCTCCCCCTTGGGCCGCTTGGTGAAGAACGGCTCGAAGGCGCGCAGGATCGTCTCGTCGCTCATGCCGCAGCCGGTGTCGTGCACCGTCAGCAGGAGGCGCCCCTCCTCGACCCGCGTCGCGATCGTCAGGCGCCCCTCCCCGCCCATCGCGTCGACCCCGTTGAGGCAGACGTTCGTGATCGCGTGGGCGAGCTGATGAGGGTCACCCTCGATCACGTCGGGCGACGCGTCGAGCTGCTGCACCACCTCCACCCGCTCCCGGAAGGTGCCGCGGAGCACGGTGAGCGCGTCTCCGATCACCGAGTGGAGCGACACGCGGGTCCGGATGCGCTTGCCGCGGCGGGCGAAGCCGAGCAGGTTGGCGGTGAGGTCGCGGCCGCGCACCGCCGAGCGAACGATCGACGAGGCGTCGTCGCGCTGCCGGCTCCGCTCGGGGAGCTCCTGCTCGAGCAGCGTCGCGAAGCCGACGATCGACCCGAGCACGTTGTTCATGTCGTGGGCCACGCCGCCGGCCAGGCGCCCGAGCGCCTCGAGCTGCTGACGGTGCCGCATCTCCTCGGTGAGCTTGGCGTGCTCCGCCTCGCGCTCGGCCCGCGCCTCGATCTCGGCCCGCAGGCTCGCGTTCGCGTTCGAG
This sequence comes from Myxococcota bacterium, assembly GCA_036149055.1. Classification (GTDB taxonomy): domain Bacteria; phylum Myxococcota_A; class Polyangia; order Polyangiales; family Sandaracinaceae; genus JAVJQK01. The sequence goes on from JAYZQJ010000031.1 coordinate 62,598, forward strand.
AGCGCCTCGGTCCGCTCGGCGACGATCTCCTCGAGGTGGGTCTTGTGGGTCTCGAGCGCGCGGCGATAGCGCTGGATCCGGTCGGCGAGCGCGAGCGAGAGGAGCAGCCCCTCCACCGCGAAGGCGATCTGGAACGCCTCCGCCGAGACGCCCACCGGCGGGAGCAGGCCGAGGGCGTTCAGGAGCGAGACCGCGACGCCCAGCACGAGCGCGCCATAGGAGAGCACGAACCACCGGGCCGGGCTGAATCCGTCGCGCCAGCGCCGGACGCCCAGCGCGACGGTGAACATCAGGATCACCAGCACGAAGACCGCGCCGCCGACCTGCCAGAGCGCGCCGAAGCAGAGCGGCGTGAGCACGATGAAGCCGAGCACGGCGCCCGCGATCCACTGCATCGCCTGCTCGGCGCGCGGGAGGTGCCGTCGCAGCGACAGGAAGGTGGAGGTGAAGCCCACCATGAAGAAGGCGCTGGTGCCGATCAGCACCACCGTGCCCACCGAGTTCCACCACGTGGCCCGAGGCCAGAGGTGCTGGAAGCCGAGCCCCGAGTGCGTCGCGCTCAGCAGGCCGACGCTCACCACGTAGAGCACGTACCAGAGGTAGCTGCGGTCGCGGAGCGAGACGAAGAGGAAGAGGTTGTAGAGCGCGAGGCCCCCGAGCAGCCCGAACAGCGCCCAGTGCCAGGCCGCGTCGACGCGCTCCACCCGCGCGTACGCCGCCGGCGTGGACCAGCGCAGCGGCACCTCGAGCGGGCTCGTCGAGCTGACGCGCAGGAGGTACCGATGCCGGCCCTCGGGCGCCTCGAAGGTGGGGCCCAGCGAGTCGCGCGGCCAGGCGCCGTGCGGCACCGCGTCGCCGGCGCGCTGCACGTCGAAGCCGTCGCCCTCCACCCGATGGAGCTCGGCGAGGTCGAGCGGCGGGTACTCGATCGCGAGCAGCCCGGGCTCCGGCGCGTCGACGGTGAAGCGCAGCCAGTGCGCGCGGTCGGTGATGCCGAACGAGAGGTGGTGCCGATCGGTGGGGCGAAAGTCCTCACGCGCGAGCACCTCACGCGCCGAGCGCGGGCGGTCGTCGGGCTCGACCCACACCTCGACGTGCCCGGCGAGCGAGACCCGATCCCCCTCGGGGACCAGCGGCTCGACCGGCCCGGTGGGCGCGGAGCACGCCATCACGGCGAGCGCGAGGCACACCGGGGCCACCGAACGGAGCTGCACGGACACTCCGAACGGCGGCTTCGGTCCGAGGCTGAGGGATCAGGACGCTTCCGGCTCGGGTCCGGCCGCGTCGACCCCGGTGGCGTGCAGGGCCACGAGGCGCGCGTCGATGTCCTCGAGGAGCGCCCGGGCGACCGGCTCGTCGATCACCCCGCTCCGCTCGGCGTCCTCGACCGCCTTGCGCTCCGCCTCGAGCAGGCGCTCGGCGGTGGTCTCGAGCTCCTTGGCCAGGACCGCGCCGGTGTCCGCCTGCACGTTCTCGAGCTCCATCTCGAGCTCCGCCTCCCGCCCGGAGAGCTGCGCCCGGAGCCGATCGTGGGTCTCCTGCCGAATCTCGCCGGCGGCGAGCGCGCCGTCGAGGGTGTGGAGGGCCTCGCGCGTCGCCCGCATCGCGCCGCGGAGCCGCATGTACTCGCGGTGCCCGGCGCCTCCCTCGACCGCGCCGGCCCACTTCAGCACGCTGCTCATCGACAGCCCCTGGACGAGGATCGAGACGAGCACGACGCCGAAGGTCAGGTCGATGAGGAGATCCCGCTGCGCGAAGTCCTCCGGCAGGCTGAGCGCGAGCACCATGCTCAGGCTGCCGCGCAGCCCGCCCCACACGAGCACCACCGGCCAGCGCTCGGGGAGCCGCTCCTTGCTCTTCTTGAGCACCAGGTCCACCGAGAAGATCACCACCGCGCGCGCGGCCATCAGCGCGGCCCAGGCGATGAGGATGGCCGCCCAGTGCGAGAACATGCGGGAGAGGTCGATCTCCTTGCCGAGCAGCAGGAAGACGAAGCTGTTGGCGGCGAAGACCGCGTACTCCCAGAACGACTCGACCGCGATCTTGTTGGTCGGGGTGAGGCCGAAGCGCGCGCCGACGTTGCCGGTCGCCATGCCGGCCGCCACCACCGCGAGCACCGGCGAGGCGTGGGCCACGTCGGCGACCAGGTAGCTCCCGAAGGCGGCGATGGTGGTGAGCATGATCTCCACCAGGTGGTCGCTCACGAGCGTGGTCACGTAGCTGACGAGCAGCCCGACGCCGACGCCGATCGCCAGGCCGACGAAGATCTCCCAGAGCAGGAAGCGCGCGGCCCACCACGCGGTCACCGGCTCTCCGTGCTGGCCGATGCCGAGCACCGCGCCGAGCACGATGAAGGCGACGACCGCGACGCCGTCGTTGAGGAGCGACTCGCCCTCCATGAGCACCGCGAGCCGCTTGGGCACGCCCAGCTCCTTGAACAGCGCGACCACGCTGACCGGGTCGGTCGCCGCGCACATCGCGACGAAGAGGAACGCGACCATGAGCGGGAGCGGCGCCTCGGCGAGCGGCTCCAGATAGAACGCGAGCCCCCCCGCGATCGCGATCGCCGCGGCCACGCCGGGGACCGCGAGCAGGAGCACGGCGCGCAGGTTCTTCTTGAACTTGGGCCAGCTCAGGTGGAAGGCGGCCTCGAAGAGGAGCGCGGGCAGGAAGAGGTCGAAGAGCAGCTCCGGGGTCAGCCGCACCGCGTCCAGCGACACCACGTCCGAGCGCTCGTCGACCGCCCCGAGCGCCAGCCCGGCCATCACGAGGGTGACGGTGTAGGGGAGCTTCAGGCGGCGCGCGATCATGGCGACCGCGCTCGCGACGATCAGCAGCAAGAACAGGGTGGTGGCGACGCTCATGACGGGCTCGCTCATACCACGCGGCTCCGTTCTCTCGCTGCGGTCTCCGGGCTGCGGACTCCGCGCCGCAGTCGCCGGCCGCGCCGACCAGCGTCTGGACGCCGGGCGCCGCCGCGCCCCACCCCGAGCCCGCGGCGCTGACAAGCGCAGTGGGCAGCGCGGCCTCCTCGGGGCGCCGGGGCGAAGGGCACGGGGGTTGCTGAGCCGAGGGGCATGACGACCACCCGCACCCTCACCCTCGCCCTCGCCCTGGCCGCCCTCGGCTGCCAGGCCGCCCCCGAGCAGCACGCCGACGACCGGATGGAGGCCTTCCTCGACGCCGAAGCGATGAGCGGCCTGCTCGACGCCCACCACAGCACCGAGCCCCGCGAGGCGCCCGAGCCCTTCGTGCGGCTCGGCCTCCTCTGGGAGAGCGCCGCGAGCGCGGCCCCCGAGGTCCGGATGCGCGCCGAAGGCGAGTGGTCGCCGTGGGCCCCCGCCACCGTCGTGTTCAGCGAAGGCGAGAGCCACGCGGGCCACCTCGACGCGCCCGACGGCCTCGCCACTCACTACCAGGTCCGCTTCCCCGGCGGCGCCCCGCTTTCGGTCGCGTTCGATCCGATCGTGGAGCTGCCCGACCTCGCGGGCGAGGCCCCGGTCGAGGGCTACGACCCGGACGAAGGCGACGCGGTCGCGCCGGCGGCGGCGGACGGCGACGTGGGCGCCCGCAGCGACGCGCTGAGCCTGTCGGGCTTCCGCATCGAGGGCCGCCGCGCCTGGGGCGCCCGCGCCCCCCGCTGCCGGAGCCGCAACGCGCGCCCGACCCGCGCGACCTTCCACCACACCGTCACCCCGACCCGGGACAGCGTGAGCCCGCAGCGTCGCTTGCGTCTCATCCAGGCCTACCACATGGACAGCCGGGGCTGGTGCGACATCGGCTACAACTACCTCATCAGCCGCGACGGCCGGGTGTGGCGCGGGCGCGGGGCGGCCTGGCTCGGAGCCCACGTCTCCAATCACAACTCCGGCAACGTCGGCGTCGCCTTCATGGGCACGCACACCCGCGACCGAGCCACCCTCCGTCAGCGCCGCCAGGCCGCCCGGACCCTCGTGCGGCTGCGCCGCCGGGGCTTCCCGATCTCGCTCACGCGCCGGGACGTGAAGGGGCACCGCGACTACGGCGCCACCAGCTGCCCCGGCGACGCGCTCTACGGGCAGATCGGCGACATCCTGCGGCGCGCCCGGAGCGCGGGCTGACGCGATGCTTGCGGCCCCGCGTCTCGCTGTGCAGTCTGCTCGTGGAGGCCCGCCGGGAGTGAACGCGGCGAACGATCCCCACCTGACCCAGCGCGAAGGAGAGCTCCTCAGCACGACCGCCGCCGGCGAGCTCGTCCAGAGGCGGGTCCGGGTGCGCGTGGTCGCCGGGCCCACCGCCGGCGCGGAGCTCACCCTCGAGCGAGGCAGCCTGTTCATCGGGAGCGGGCCGCAGTCGGAGCTGCGGGTGGACGACGCGCGCGTGTCGCGGGCCCACGTGGAGATCGCGCTGCTGGCGAAGGGCGTGCGGGTGAAGGATCTCGGCAGCACGAACGGCACCTTCCTCGGCGACTCGCGGGTGGAGGCGATCGTGGTGGAGCCGCCGGTGGAGCTCCGGCTCGGCACGCGGACCCGGATCGAGCTGACCGCCGCCGACGTGCCGGCGCCGCCCGCCCCCTCCCCGCGCGCTCGCTTCGGCGGCCTCGTCGGCACGAGCGCGGCGATGCGGCAGGTGTTCGGGCTGCTCGAGCGGGTCGCCCCGAGCGCCGCCCCGGTGGTGATCGAGGGCGAGCGCGGCACCGGCAAGTCGACCGCCGCGGTGGCGCTGCACGAGTGCTCGCAGCGGGCGGGCGGGCCCCTGGAGCGGATCGACCTCCGTCAGCCGCTCGACCCGGGCGAGCTGGAGGAGCGGGTCGCGCGAGCGCGCGGCGGCAGCCTCCTGCTCGAGCACGTCGACGAGATCCCGGACTGGACGACCCGCGAGCTCCTGCCGCTGCTGGACGCGATCGAGCGGGGCGCGATCGACGCGCGCGTGCTCGCCACCAGCACCAGCGACCTCCGGGAGCGGGTCGAGCGGGGCGCCTGGAGCCGGGACCTCTTCTTCTCGCTCGCGGTGATCCGCGTGACGCTGCCGCCGCTGCGCGAGCGGCTCGAGGATCTGCCGGTCCTGATCGCGGCCCTCGGCCAGCAGCTCGCCGGCCGGGATCTCCAGATGACGCCCGCCGACCTCGCGCCGCTGCGCGCCCACCACTTCCCGGGCAACGTGCGGGAGCTGCGCGGCGCCATCGAGGAGGTCTTGATCCTGCGGCCGTCGGAGGCGGGCGAAGGCGCCAGCGATCCGGCGGGCGTCGCGGCGGCGGCGGATCTGGAGGGCGTGCCCTTCAAGGACGCCAAGGCGCGGGTCGTCGACTCCTTCGAGCGCGAGTACGTGCGGCGGCTCCTCGAGCGCCACGACGGCAACGTCTCGCGCGCGGCCGAGGAGGCCGGCATCTCGCGCAACCACCTCACCTCCCTCGCGCAGAAGCACGGCCTGCGATGAGGCGGATCGCCGCGATCGGCCTGCTCGCGCTCCTCGTGGGCTGCGACCCGCCCGGCTTCCTGCTGCTGGTGAACGTGCGCACCGATCTGCAGCCCGGGGCCGAGTTCCAGGAGGTGTCGGTCGAGCTGGTCGAGCCGGCGCGGCCGGGCGACGCGGGCGCCGGGCGGATCTACGCGGTCTCGCCGGAGGACGACTTCCTGCCCGGCGTGACCCAGGTCGCCGCGATCGCGGACCTGCCGCCGGGGCCGCTCACCGCCCGGGTCTCGCTCCTCCACGAGGGCCGACCGCGGCTGACCCGCAACGTGCGGCTGATGCTCGACGGTCCGCAGGCGCTGGTGGTCCTCCTCACCCGCAGCTGCGAGAGCCTCGTGTGCCCCCAGGACGGCGACGACCCCGAGGCCACCGAGTGCCTGGGCAACGCGTGCGTCGATCCTCGATGCACGCCCGACACGCCCGAGCACTGCCCGGTCCCGTGCGCGGCCGACGCGGACTGCGTCGACGCCGTCGCCCCGTGTCACGACGCGCAGTGCGTCGAGGGCGCCTGCTACGGGCGGCCGCGCTGCGTGAGCGGCGAGTACTGCCACGCCTCCGGCGACTGCGAGCCCACCCTCTGCCGGGACGCCGCGCCCGAGGACGACGTGCCCTGCGGAGAGTTCGACGAGGTCTGCGTCGACGGCGCCTGCCGGGGCCCGTGCACCGACCAGCCCGAGGGCGCGAGCTGCGGCGAGAACGGCGAGGCATGCACGATGGGCGCCTGCGTGGGGCCGTGCACCGGTCAGCCCGAGGGCACGCCCTGCGGCGGGCCGGACGAGGTCTGCACCGCCGACGGCGCCTGCCTCGGGCCCTGCACCGGCCGCGCGGACGGCGAGCGCTGCGGCGCGACCAGCCGCACGAGCTGGACGAGCTGCCGCTACGACGGGCCCTGCGACGACCGAGGGCAGCGGTCCCGCACCGTCACGACCTACGCGTGCGAGGCCGAGGTGTGCGTGCGCCGGCGCGCCCAGGAGACCGATCGCTGCGACCGCACCGTGCAGAACGGCAAGTCGTGCGGAGGCCGCTGGCGCCGCTGCTGCTCGGGCTCCTGCGTGGATCTCCGGGACGACCGGAACTGCGGGGCGTGCCGGGTGAACTGCCGCTCCGAGGGCCTGCGCTGCCAGGGCACGGGCACCGGCGGCTACAGCTGCCGACGCTGCGCCACCACGCCCCAGTGCCAGCGCCTCCTCAACGGCGCCGCCACCTGCTGGCCCGAGGGCGGCGACGGCTGCGAGTGCCAGTGCGGCTCCAACGGGGTCTGCCGCGGCGGCGGCTGCGGCAGCAACTTCTATTGCCATGACTGCCCCGGACGAAACTTCTGCGCCCCCTTCGGCGGAGGGTGTTGAGCGCGGAGCCTGCTATCGTGGGGCGGTGCCCGGACCGCTCCGCTTCGGACCGTACGAGCTGCTGTTCCGGGTCGCGTCCGGCGGCATGGCGGAGGTCTTCGCCGCGCGGCGCGAGGGCGCGGGCGGCTTCGAGCGGCTGTTCGCGATCAAGCGCATGGTCCCGCACCTCGCCGAGAACGAGGCGTTCGTGCGCATGTTCCTCGACGAGGCCCGGGTCGCGGTGCACGTCGACAGCCCCCACGTCGTCGCGACGCACGACCTCGGGCGGACCGACGACGGCGCGCTCTACATCGCGCTCGAGCTGGTGGTCGGGGTCACGCTGGCCGAGCTCGTCGCGGACGCCGAGCGCCGGGACGCGCCGCTCCCCCTGGACGTCACGCTCGAGGTGCTCGCGCAGGCGGCGGACGGGCTGCACGACGCGCACGAGGCGAAGACGCCGGACGGAAGGCCGCTCTCGATCGTTCACCGCGACGTCTCGCCCCAGAACGTGCTCGTCGGGGTCGACGGTCGCGCGAAGGTGAGCGACTTCGGCGTGGCCACCGCCGCGGTGGACCGCTTCGCCTACACGGAGCCGGGCCAGCGCAAGGGCAAGTGGAGTTACTTCTCGCCCGAGCAGAGCCGCGCCGAGAAGCTCGACCGGCGCTCGGACGTGTTCGCGCTCGGGGTGGTCGCCTGGGAGGCGATCGCGGGGCGGCGCCTCTTCACCGGGCCGACGCCGGCCGAGGTGATCATCGCGCTGCGGACCGCGCCCATCCCGCCGCTGGAGGCGCTGCGCCCGGACCTGCCGGCGGCGGCGGCGGCGGCGATCGCGAGGGCCCTCGAGCGCGACGTGGACCGGCGCCTGCCGACGGCGGCCGCGCTGGCGGCGGGGCTCCGGGCCGGCGCCCGGGAGGCCGGGCTCGCCGCCGGCCCCGCGCGGGTCGCCGCCTACCTCGAGGCCGCCCGCCTGCCCCGCGTCGAGTCCCTCCGCGCGCGCCTCCGGGCCTGCGGGCAGGAGGCGCCGGGCACGGCCCCCGCGGTGGCGCTCCCGGGGACGCAGGCAGGGACGAACGCCGGCACCGCCGCCGCCACGGCGCCCGGGACGCTGCCGTCCGAGACGCTGCCGCCCGAGTCGTTGGCCCCCGAGACGCTGCCCGTCGAGACGGCGCCCACGCGGACGCTGCCCGCAGGCCCGGGAGCCCACGACACGACCTCGACCGGGCCGCCCACCCTCCCCGCCGAGGCGACGGTGCAGCGCGAGGCGCCCGGTCGGTGGCGGCTCCCGCTCGCCGGGCTCGGGGCCCTCGCGGTGGCGGGCGCGGTCTTCGCCGCGTGGCCTCGGGGCGCGACCGAGGAGGCGACGCCGCGGCCCGCGCGCTCGACGGAGGTGACCGGCATGACGCCGGAGGGACCTCGGGTCGAGGAGCCCTCGACGCCAGCCACTCCGCTGGCCATTCCGCCGGAGCCGACCCCGCAGCCGACCGGGCAGCCGACCCGGGTCGCCGCCCCGGCCGAGCCGACGCGTCCGCCTCCCGAGCCCGCCGCCCCGGAGGCCTCGCGAGAGGCCCGGTCCGCATCGCGCGCGGCTCGACGGCGCCGATCCCGGGCCGCGCGATCGACCACGCCCACCCGCGACGCGCCCGCGGTGGGCCGGCCGGCCCGGCTCGACGCCTTCGACCGTGGGCTCCGCAGCCGCGCGCGCGTGGACCCGGACCGGTCGACGGAGTAGCGTCCCCGGATGCTCTCTCGATGGGCCGCGCTGGCGCTCGCCCTCACGCTGACCGCGCCGGCGACGTCCTCGGCGCAGGCGGAGGGCGACGTGGACCGCGCCCGGGCGCGCTACGCCGAGGGGCTCGCCGCGGTCGACGAGGCGCGCTGGGGAGACGCGCTCGAGGCCTTCGAGGCGTCGTACGCGCTGAGCGGGGTGGGCGCCGCCCTGTTCAACGTCGCCACGACCTTGCGGGCGCTCGGGCGGCACGTCGACGCGAGGGCCGCGCTCGAGCGGCTCCTCGCCGCCCACCCCGAGCTGGACCCGGAGATGCGCGCCGCCGCCGACGCGATGCTGCGCGAGGAGCGGGCGAGGGTCGCGACCCTCGTGCTCGCCGGCCTCCCCCCGCCGCCCGCGCCGCGCGCCCTGCTCGACGGCGTCGAGGTGGCGGACGACGGCGCGCGGCCCCTCCGCCTCGCCGTCGATCCGGGCCCCCGGCACGTGGTGGTGACCGCGGACGGGCGCGCACCGTTCGAGTGGCGAGGGACCCTCGCGGACGGCGCGATCGAGCGCGTCGACGTGCGCCTGGCCCCGGCGGCGACGGGAGGCGACGACCCCGAGATCCTGCTGTGGATCCTCGCCGCCTGCGGCGTGGCCCTCGCGGCCGGCGCGGTGGCCCTCGGCTGGGCCGTCTGGGAGGCGGACGAGCCCCGCCCCGACGGCCCGCAGGTGATCCGGCTGTGAGGCGCGCGCCGCTCGCGATCGCCGCGCTCGCCCTCGCGAGCTGCAGCCACGGCGCGGTGCTCGAGCTCAGCCTCGAGCTGCCCGATCGCGGCGACGCGCGCTTCGCGGTGCTCGACGCCGCGCCCGGCGCCCCGCCCGACGGCGCCGGCCCGACCGTCGCGTTCGCGCCCGGCGACGAGGCCCACGTGAGCCTGGTGGCCGGCGCCGACCTCGAGGCCCCCCTTCACGTGCGGGTGCGCTTCTGCGAGGCCCCGGACTGCGCCGGCGAGCCGTCCCCGCCGACGGTGCGCGCCCGCATCGAGCGCGCCTTCTACCCCGGCGTGAAGACCTCGCTCACCCTCGCGGTGCCGCCCCCGCCCGCCACGCTCGAGATCGACGCCTGCCGCGTGCAGGGCTGCATCGAAGGCCGCGGCGCCGCGCTCTACTGCGTCGACGGCACCCACGTCTGCGAGCTGTAGCCGGCACCCCGCCGCTTCTCTCGAGAGCCGGCAGACGATGGCGTGGGACCCGCCACGCCGCTTCCGCGACGCCCCCCCCCGGCTGACCTGTCTCTGCGGAGGGTGCGGAGGCACCCGGAGCGGAGACAGGTCTGACGGCGCAGCGGGGGGGAGGGGCTGAAAGCCCCTCCCAGCTACTGCAACGCGAAGGGGAGCAGCCAGCCGAGCACGAAGCCGACGCCGAGCAGGGTCAGGGCGACGCGCCACAGCGGCGGCAGGGGGCGACGGGCGGTCGCGGGGGGCGGCGGCGCGCCGCTGACGCGGTGGACGTAGCGGCGCTGGTCGGCCAGGGCGTCGGCGTGGCGCGCGTCGAGCAGGCGGCCGATCGCGGGCGTCTCCCCGCGGAGGGCGAGCTCGGCGGCCACCGCCTCGAGCCGGCCGGCGACCAGGCCCGCCGTGGCCGGGCGCCGCGACGGCGTGGTCTCGAGCAGCTCCCGCAGCAGCACCGCGAGGCTCGGCGGCACGTCGGGGCGGTGGGCCCGGACGTCCTCCGGGGGCCGCCCCTGGAGCACCGCGTAGGCGCGCCCGACCCCGCCCTCCTCGCCGAAGGGGTGGCAGCCCGCGAGCAGCTCGTAGAGCACGACCCCGAGCGCGAAGAGATCGCTCCGGGCGTCGATCTTCGCGTGCGCGAGCTGCTCGGGCGACATGTACGAGAAGCGGCCCTTGTGGGTGCCGGCCACCGTGCGGGTCACCCGGCCCGTCGCCTTGGCCACCCCGAAGTCGAGCACCCGCGCCACCCCGTCGACGCCGACCAGGATGTTCGGGGGCGAGACGTCGCGGTGCACCAGATCGAGGGGCAGGCCGTCTTCGTCGACCGCCTCGTGCGCCGCGTGCAGCCCGCGCGCGACCTGGGTCATCACCTCGACGCAGAACGCCACCGGGAGCGGCGCGTCCCCCTTCATGATGTCGCGGAGCGTGAGTCCCTCGACGTACTCGGTGGCGATGAAGGGGCCGCCGTCGTCGAAGCCGACCTCGGTGACCGCCACCACGTTCGGGTGCCGCACCGCCCGCGCGATCCGCGCCTCGTCGAGGAACATGTCGACGACCTCGGGGTCGTCGCGGTCCGACTCGAACATGCGCTTCACCGCGAAGAGGTCGGCGCTGCCGGGGCGGCGCGCGAGCTCGATCACGCCCATGCCGCCGTGGGCGAGGGCGGCGAGGCGCTCGAAGGGCACCGGGGCGCGCGTCACCGAGGGCTCGAGATCCTCGACGACCGTGCGCTCGTCATCGACCCCGAAGTCGTCCTCGTCGAACCGAACCGCTTGGAGCATGCGCCCTCCCCTGGAAGCCTCGAACGTGGCCCGCGGCCAGCCGGCTCACCCGGTTCTGGCGCGATCTGATGAATCCCTGGCGCCCTCCGGGCTGGATCGGGCACTGTCTGGCCATGCTGGATGCGGTGCGGGGGACGCTCGAGCGCGAGGGCATGCTGCTCGTGCAGGACGCGAAGCTGCCGAGCCTGGTGACCCTCGTCGCCGGCGAGGCCATCCGGGGATCGTGGTGGGGGCACGCGAGGAGCGAGGCGATCTTCGGGGTCATTCAGGCGATCGAGGACGATCCCGACGTGGCGCGTTTCAAGGTGCTCGACGGCAAGGTCGCGCTGGTGCACCGCGCGCTGTGGTCGGCGCTCGCCTGCATCGGCCGGGCCCAGGAGCCCTGGCAGATGCGCGACCTCGGCCCCTTCGCGGAGGCCCTCCTCACCCGGGTCGACGGCGGCGAGCGCGTGCAGGAGACCGGCCCCCACGTGAAGGAGCTGGAGCGACGCCTCCTCGTCGTCGGCGACCAGAAGCACGTCGAGACCGGTGAGCACCGCACGGAGCTGGTGAGCTGGAAGGTCTTCGCGAAGGCGCACGACGTCTCGCTCCGCCGCCGCTCCACCGCCAAGGCGAAGGCCGAGCTCGAGGAGGTGCGTGACCGCTGGGCCGAGCAGACCGGCAAGCGCGCCAAGCTGCCCTGGGACGGGTGACGCCTCTACTCGAGCGCGAAGAGCTGCACGTTCGCGACCGCGACCACCTCGCTCGGCTCGCTCGCGTCCACCAGCTGCCGCAGGGACTGCATGTAGCGGACGTGGAGCCCGCGCAGCTTCTGGAGGTCCTCGCGGGACAGGGCGACGACCGCCCAGGAGAAGAGCCCGTCGTCGCCGGCCTCCAGGCGCGCGCGCCCGACGTCGACCCAGTGCAGCTTCAGGCGCCGTCGCATCGCGTCGCTCGCCATCGAGGTGTCGACCGCCACCGGCTCGGTCGCCCAGCGCTCGCCGTCCCAGCGCACCAGCCCCGCGGAGGCCAGCGCGGCGAGCGACGCCTCCTCGTCGGCCTTCGGGACGCGCAGCCGCCGCGCGAGCCAGCCCACCCGGTGGCGCGGGAGCGCGCGGTAGTCCTCGGTCTCGAGCTGGCGGAGGATCGCCTGCGACCAGGGATGCGTGAAGGCGACGTTGCGCCGGGTGGTCAGCTCCTCCCACGCCGCGCGGATCTCGGGCAGCGCGTCCGGCGACGCGAGCGCCACCGCGAAGTCGACCACCCGGAAGGTCAGCGCCTCGATCAGCGACAGCAGCTCGGAGGCCCGGGGCTCGCTCTGCCCGCGCAGCCAGCGGGAGGCGGTGTAGCGGCTGACCCCGCAGCGCTCGGCGACGTCGACCACCCGCGTCTCGCCGCGGAGCTGCCCGATGAGGGCCGCGACGCCCTCGGGCGAGCAGAGATCGGCCTCCTCGAGGTGCACGGGGAAGCTCGCGAGCGCGGCCTCCGGGTCGCTCCCGGTGCGCGCCACCACCCGGAAGAGCTCCGACGCCGACGGCTCCCGGCGCCCGCTCTCCCAGGTGTAGACGACGTTCGAGCGGTAGCCGAGCCGGCGGCTGAGCGCGGTCTGGGACCGACGGCCCCGCCGCGCCCGCACCAGCTGCCGCACCAGGCGCCCCGCGTCGAGCTCGAGCATATGTCAGAGATGCACGTCGACGCCCACCTGTGCCAGACGAAAAGTGCGAATCCGTCATAGGCAGCCCTGGTCCGGGCTCCGGGGCCTCGTTACGTTCGTCAGACCCCGCGATGCCGCCTCGAACCCTCGCGATCGGAACCTGGACGCTCCTGCTCGCCGCGTGCGCGGGCGGGCAGACGGGGGAGATCACCGAGCTCGGGGCCTGCCGCGAGCCGCTCGGCGAGGTCGCGACCGACGACGCCTCCGAGGCGGGCGCGCCGGCCGAGACGCAGCTGGCCCGGCTGACCACGACCGCCGAGGGCACGCTTGCCTGGGCCGACGGCGCCGACGCCGCGCTCACCGTCACCCTCGCGCTCGCGGGCGAGCCGGCCACCCTGGTCGGCGGCGAGGGCTGCGAGCGGCCCTTCCTGCATGTCCCGATCACGGTGGGCCTGCGCACCGCCGACGGCGCGCTCGACGAGACCCTGGAGGGCGCGATCGCGCTCCAGGATCACGACCGCGCCGCCGCCCACGCCCGGCTCCCGCTCGCCGCGCTGCGCGGCACGTTGACGCTCGACGGCGTCGACCCCGAGACGGCCACGCTGCTGGTGGAGCTCGACGTCTCCACCGACGCGCTCGGCGGCCAGCTCTTCGTCCGCCCGAGCGAGGCCGAAGACGAACGCCGCCTGGCGACCTTCTGACCGCTTCACTTGCTCGAGAGAGAGTCCATCCGATGTCTTCCACCCTTCGCATCCTGACGTGCGCGCTCCTGCTCGTCGCCTGCGGCGACGCCCCCTCCGACCCCGACGACGCCGGCCGCGACGGCGGCACGACCGACCCGATGGACGCCGACACCCCGCCCGAGGACGGCGGCCCCGGCGACGCGGGCGATCCCGACGGCTGCATCGACGTGACGGTCTCCAACTGGCGCCTCGACAACATGGACGACGTGTCCATCCGCTACCGCGCCCGCATCGCGCCCGAGCTGAGCGACCAGCCCTGGGACCTCTACCTGGACTTCCAGCGCTACGACACCGAGTACGTCGGCACCTTCCCGCTGGGCGAGGGCCAGGACGAGAACTTCGGCAGCTGCGCCCGCTGCGTGGTCGCCTTCTACGGCTCGATGCTCGACCGCGGCTACTTCGCCTCGGAGGGCACGCTGGAGCTGCGCGAGGATCCCTTCACCCAGAAGCTGGACGCGACGCTCACCGACGCGCGGCTGATCGAGGTGACGATCGAGGCCGACCCGACCGGCGCCCTCGTCTCCACCCCGGTGCCCGGCGGCGCCTGCCTCGACCTGGAGGTCACGACCGTCGACCAGAACTTCCCGAGCCCCGGCTGGACCTGCGCGAACGAGCAGTTCAACGACGGCGAGACCTGCCACTGCGGCTGCGGCGCCTTCGACCCGGACTGCGGCGATCGGTGCTCGGACTTCCCGCCCGACCCGAGCTGCGACCCGACCCCGCTCCCCGTCGAGGGCTGCGGCCCGGACGGCGTCTGCACCTTCGAGGGCGAGTGCTCGGCCCGCTGTGATCACCCCGGCCGGACCGTCGCCTGCGAGAGCGGCGTCTGCATCTTCTCGGCCGAGGGCGACCGGTGCGGCGTCCCGACGGAAGAGCGCGTCGACACGGCCGCGGTGGGCGAGACCTGCACGCCCGGCAACTTCATGTGCGGCGTCGACGGCGAGAGCTTCGCGATGGGCGTCTGCGACGACCTCGACGACTGGCGCTGCAAGCCCGTCTGCTACGCGGACGCCGACTGCACCGTGCCCGGCGAATTCTGCTACACGCTCTTCACCGGCGATCGGGGCTTCTGCCGGCCGCCGCCTCCCTCGGAAGGTTGAACGGAATCGCGACCTTGGCCGCGGGGGTGCTATGCTGACCGCGCTCGGCTCGCCGCTGGCGGGCCCGGCGCGCGGACGCTAAACGACGATCGCATTGGTGGCAGCTCCCCACGGACACCCCTCGACCTCGACCGCGTGGGCGCGCGCGAAGCTCACGCGCGGCAGCTCGGGCGGACAGGTGTGGGAGATCGACGCCAACTACCCCGAGGCGAGGCTCTCCCTCGGCAGCGCCGCCGACGCCGGGTGGCCCATCGAGGCCCCCGGCGTGCACGGCATGCACTGCGAGCTGTTCTGGGACGGCCAGACGCTCTGGGTGGCGGACAGCCAGCGGGTCGGCGGGGTCTTCCTCGACGGCAGCCGCGTCTACGACTGGACCCAGGTGCACGGCCCGGCGGAGCTCCGCTTCGGCCAGGCCTCGCTCGACATCGAGACCTCGGCGCCGGTCGCCCAGCAGATGGTCTCGAGCCCCTCGGAGGCGCGGCCGGTGACCGTCACCGACATGGTCGCCCCCCCCGAGGACGCGCGCCCGAGCCGGCCGCTGTTCGGCGGCGCGGCCGGGGACGAGTCGGTGCCCGATCTCGACGCCGAGAAGACCCGCGTCGCGGTGGGCAAGGCGCCGCTCCCGCCCGACCGCACCCAGATCGCGGCTCCCGGGGCTCCGGCCGCCCCGGCGATGGGCAGCGATCTGCGGCCTCGCCTCGGCGGGGGCCCCGCGCCGGCCGCCCACGCGCCCGAGGCGACCCGCATGGTGCCCAACCCGAGCGGCGGGCTCGGGGCGGCGCTGCCGACCACGCCGAACCCGGTGCACTCGCACGGCGGCTACGGTCACCCTCCTCCGATGCAGGGCTCGCCGGCCCCGGTGGTCGCCCCGCCCCCCGCGCCGCCGTCGGCCCCCGCGCCGCCGATGCCCGCGCCGCCTCCGAGCGCGCCGCCGCCCTCGATGCCCGCGCCTCCGCAGGCGCCGCAGATGCCGCAGATGCCCCAGATGCCGCAGATGGCGCAGGGCGCGTCGTCGCCCGGCGGCTTCGTGGCGCCCCCGGCCGCGCCCCCCGCGGCCCCGAAGCCCAGCCTGCTCGAGCGGATCTTCAAGAAGAAGGACGCGGCCGAGACCCCGGAGGGCGGCGATCCCAAGCAGGCGATGCCGCTCCGGACCTGGATCCTGCTGAGCGTCACGGTGCTGGTGACGGTGGGCTGGCTGCTCTGGGACGACACCCCGGAGCCGGTGGCGCAGCAGCCCAGCGCGCAGGCGACCCAGGCGCCGGCCGAGACCGAGACGCCGGCCGAGACCGAGGCGCCGGCCGAGACCGAGACGCCCGAGACGCCTCCGGTGGCCGAGACGACGCCGAGCGCCGAGAACGCGGGCTCCGACACCGCGAGCCCGGGCACCCCAAGCTCGGACTCGGAGGCGGGGTCCGAGGTGTCCGACGTGGACGAGGACGGCACCACCTTCGCGCGGCGCGCCGCCGACGCGTACATCGCCGGCCGGCGAGGCGAGGCGCTCGATCTCTATCGGCGCCTGCTCGCCGCGCACCCGCAGGACCGCACCTACCAGGCGATGGTGCGCATCCTCGTCCGCGAGCTTCAGACCGCGTGCGTCGACGGGGTCGGACCGGGAGGACAGCCATGCGCCACGCCCTGATCATCGCCGCCTGCGCCGCCGCGCTGGTCGCCTGCGAGGAGGAGGAGGCGCCGCCGCCGCGCTACTCCTTCACCTTCAGCGCGACCACCGACGGCCAGCCCCTCGAGGGCGTGACCATCAGCGTCAACGACGACCCCAAGGGCGACACCAACGGCGAGGGCATCTTCCGGCAGGACCTCACCGGGCCCGAGGGCGCGCCGATCTCGGTCAACGCGAGCTGCCCCGAGGGCTACCACCTGGTCGGCGGCGCGCAGTCGCACACCCTCCGCCGGGTGGCCAGCCTGGACCCGGCGGTGACCAACCGCGGCATCCAGGTCTCCTTCGAGTGCGCCCCCGACTACCGCGAGGCGGTCGTGGTCGTGCGCACCCACGACCAGACCGACCTGCCGGTCTTCCTCGACGGCAGCGAGGTGACCCGCACCGACGAGAGCGGCGCCGCTCACCTCTACGTGCGCATGCAGCCCAACACCTCCTTCGAGGTGCGCATCGCGACCGCGTCCAACGAGCGCCTCCGCCCGCAGGAGCCCAGCCGGAGCTTCACCATCCCGAACCGCGACGCGGTCTTCGTCTTCGACCAGGAGTTCGAGGAGGAGCGCCCGCCGCGCCGGGTCCGTCGCGTCCGCCGCGCCGCGCCCGCCGCGCCCCGCCTGCCGATCCGCATCGGCGGGCGTTGAGCTGTTTTTTCTGGAGGGTTTGGTGCAAACCCTCCCCCCATTGGGCAAAGCGCCAATGGGGCCCCCCTCCCGCTGCTTCTTGCTGGAGGGTTTGGGGCAAACCCTCCCCCCATTGGGCAAAGCGCCAATGGGGCCCCCCTCCCGACTCCGCCGACGCCTCGCGCTGCGCGCTCGCGCCGCGACCCCAGCGACGGGGCGCTGGGGGCCCTGCGGCTCGCGCTCGCGCTGCGCGCGAGCTGGCCGCCCGTCCTTGCTGGGCAGGGGCGGGTCCGCCTCCGGGG
>JAYZQJ010000032.1:0-22101 GCA_036149055.1 Myxococcota bacterium
GGTCGGGCTGGCGGTCGGGCGCGGGCGCGCGGCGCGGCGGGCGATGCGCTCGGGGCGCGGCGCGATGGCGACGGGCTCGACGACGACCGGCTCGGGCTCGGGCTCGGCGGTGAGCTCGGGCTCGGCCGCCAGCTCGGGCTCGGCCGCCAGCTGGGGCTCGGCGGGAGCCGGGGGCTCGGGCGCCTCGACGACCGGCGCGGGCGTCGGAGCCGCGGCGAGCTCCGGGGTCGGCGCGGGGGAGCGGGCGACGACCCACCAGGCGGCCACGCCGAAGCCGACCACCAGGGCGAGGGAGGCGACGACCCACGCGGCGAGGTAGCGGCGGCGATCGTCGTCCTGCTCGGCGGCGGGCGGCGGGCCGAGCGGCTGGGGCGCGAGGCTCGGCATCAGCGAGGCGCGCGGGCCGCCCATCTGTCCGACGACGTCCTCGAGGTCGACGCGGTCGCTGCGCACGTCGAGGGTCTCGGCGTCCTCGAGCTCCTCGCCGAGGTCGCCGTCGAGGTCGAGGGTCGCGTCGAGCGTGGGCAGCGCCGGCGGGGTGGGCGCGAGGCGGATCGGAGGCGCGGCGCGCCCGGGCTCCGGCGGGGCGTCGAGGTCGAGCGTGTCGTCCTCGGCGAGCTCCGGCACGGTGTCTTCGTCGTCGGAGACCTCGGGCAGCGGCGCGAGCATGCGCACCGGGCGCGGCACCCGGAGCGGCGGCGGGGGAGCCGCCACCTTCTTCGCCGGGATCGCCTTCTTCTCGGGAGCGGGGGGCCGCGACGAGGCGAGCCCGGTGGGGAGCGGCGGCGGCTTGGGCACGTCGACCCGCTTCCGGCTCACCGGGACCACGTCCGAGAACGTGCCTCGCGGGATGGGCGGCGGGGTCTTGGCGTTCTTCTCGGCTGCGTCCATGTTCGATTCCACTCCGAGAGGACTTTCATACAAATACTGGGCCACGGGCCGCATCGGCGCATCGTCGCTGATCCGGGCGATTCCACTGTGACATCAGCGCCTCAGCTGTCTTCGACGCCCGCGAATTGGCGACGATTCCCCCCGGGCGAGTTGGCACGGTGGCGAGTGCAGGCGCCACCCGCCATCTTCGGACCGTGAGCGGGCTGAGATGGATCTTCGGGTACGGGTCGCTGGTGTGGCGGCCGGCCTTCGAGCACCTCGAACGGCGGCCGGCGCGGCTTCGGGGCTGGGCGCGGCGCTTCTGGCAGGGCTCGACCGATCACCGCGGCGTTCCGGGCGCGCCAGGCCGGGTCGTCACCCTGGTGAGGGACCCGTCGGCGTCCACCGCCGGCATGGCCTACCGGGTCTCGGAGACGGTCTGGGCCGAGGTGATCGCCCAGCTCGATCACCGCGAGAAGGGCGGCTACGAGCGACACGAGGTCGAGCTGAGCGCGGCGGGCGACGCCCTCCCCGGCCTCGTCTACCTGGCCTCGGCCGAGAACCCGAGCTTCCTCGGGCCCGCGCCCCTCGACGAGATGGCGGCGCAGATCCGCGGCGCGCGGGGGCCGAGCGGGCCGAACCTCGAGTACCTGCTCGAGCTCGAGGCGTGGCTCCGGGCGCAGGGCGAGGACGACCCGCACGTCTTCGAGCTGGCGGCCGCCGCCCGCGGCGACTGATCACATCGAGAAGGCGGCGCCCATGCCGGGCAGCCACGCGCCGCCGTCGACCACGAAGATCTCCCCGTGCACGTAGCTCGCCGCGTCGCTCGCGAGGAAGAGCGCGGCGTTGGCGATGTCCTCCACCCGGCCGAAGCGACCGAGCGGGACCGCCTTCTCGAGCTTGGCCTTCATGTCCGGCGGCGCGAGGCGGGTCATGCCCTCGGTGTCGTCGATCGGGCCGGGCGCGATCGCGTTCACCCGGATGCCCATCGAGCCCCACTCGAGCGCGAGGCTCTTGGTCAGCGAGTCCACCGCCGCCTTGGCCGCCGACGCGTGGGTCTGGAGCGGCGTGGCCGCGTAATGCAGCGTGGCCGAGATGTTGAGGATCACCCCGCCGCGGTCGCGGAGGCCGCGCTCGAACGCGGCCCGGGTGACGTTCCAGGTGCCGATCGTGTCGATGTCGATCACGGTCTTGAACGCGTTGTAGGAGAGCGTCGCGGCCGGGCACAGGAAGTTGCCGGCCGCGCCATTCACCACGATGTCGACGTCGCCGAGCTGCTCGATGGCCGCGTCGAGCGCCGCCTCCACCGCCTTCGGCTCGCGCACGTCGGCGGGGGTGGCGACGCAGCGCCGGCCGGTCTCCTCGCTCAGCTCCTTCGCCACCGCCTCGAGGCGGTCCGCCTTGCGGCCGACGATCGCGGCGTCCGCGCCGTGCTGCATGAAGGCGCGGGTGATGCCCTTGCAGATGCCCGAGCCGCCGCCGGTGACGAAGGCGACCTTGCCCTCGAGGATGTCGTCCTTGAACACGCTCATGAGGCCGACTGTACACTCTGGGCGCCGTGCACGAGGTCGACGTCGTCATCGTGGGAGCCGGCGCGGTCGGGCTGGCGTGCGCCGCGGTCCTGGCACGGGCGGGGCGCGAGGTGCTCGTGCTCGACCGCGAGGCGGGGCCCGGCCGCGAGACCACCAGCCGGAACAGCGGCGTGGTGCACGCGGGGCTCTACTACCCGACGGGCTCGCTGATGGCCGAGACCTGCGTGGAGGGGCGCACGCTGCTCTACGCACGCTGCCGCCGCGACGGCGTCGCGCACCGCAAGACCGAGAAGCTGATCGTGGCCACCGAGGACGGCGACGAGGGCCGGCTCGAGGCGCTGCGCGCGCGCGGGATCGACAACGGCGCCGGGGCCCTCGAGCTCCTCGACGGCGCGGCGGTAGGGCGGCTCGAGCCGCGGGTCCGGGCCCGCGCGGGGCTGCGCTCGCCCGAGTCCGGCGTGGTCGACGCGCACGGCCTGGTGGGCAGCTACCTGGCGGAGGCGCAGGCCCACCGCGCGACCTTCGCCTGGCGCGCCGAGGCGGTGGCCATCGACGCCGACGCCCGCGGCGTGCGCGTCGAGGCGCGGAGCGCGGGCGAGACGGTGCGGCTGCGGGCCGGCGCGCTGGTGAACGCGGCGGGCCTCGCGAGCGATCGCGTGGCGGCGCTCGCCGGGGTGGACGTGGACGCGCGCGGATGGCGCCTGCACCCGTGCAAGGGAGACTACTTCGCCCTGTCTCCCCGCCTCGGCGCGATCACCCGCCGCCTCGTCTACCCGCTGCCGAGCGCGGCCGGCCTCGGGATCCACGTGACGATGGATCTCGGCGGCGTGTTCCGCGCCGGCCCCGACACCGAGTACGTCGACGCCCCGCGCTACGACGTCGACCCCTCGAAGGCGGCGCGCTTCGGCGAGGCGCTGCGCCGCTACCTGCCCGAGGTGCGCGACGAGGACCTCCGCCCGGACTACGCCGGGGTCCGGCCCAAGCTCCAGGGCCCGGGCGAGCCGAGGCGAGACTTCGTGCTCGCCGAGGAGCCGCGCCGCGTGGTGCACCTCGTCGGCATCGAGTCGCCGGGGCTCACCGCCTCCGAGGCGCTCGCCCGCCGGGTGCTCGAGCGGCTCTCCTGACGCTCAGGAGCGGCGCTTGATCGCCTTCTGGCGGCGGCGCTCGCGCTTCTCGGCCTTCTTCTTCACCGCCGCCTTGCGCTTCTCGGTCTGGGCCGGCGTGGGCTTGCGGCCGGGCAGCGGGGGCTGCTCGCTGTGGTGCTCGTCGATCGAGCCGAGCTGCAGGCCGAGCTCGAAGAGCGCCACCTCGCGGCGGCCGCGCTCGCCGATCCGGAAGGGCATCACCGCCGCGCCGATGCCCGCGCCGACGTAGAGGGCGCCCTTCTCCGCGCCCCCGTTCTGGCGCGCGCCGTAGAGGCCGTGCACGTACTTGTGGCCGGCGAGCTTGCCGACCGCGAGCTCGTGGAGCCGCGCGAGCGTGACCTGCCCGGCGTGGGTGTGGCCCGCGAGCACGAGCGGCACGTCGTGATGCCAGAGCCAGTCCGCCTCCTCGGCGATGTGGCTCAGCCCGACCGTCGGCAGGTCCTTGCGCAGGCCCTTCACCGCCGCGTCCCGGTCGGCGTGGCCGGTGTAGGCGTCGTCGAGGCCGACCACCTGCAGGCGCTCGTGCCGCAGGGTGATCACCGTGTTGCGGTTCTTCAGGATCTCGACGCCGGCCCGCCGGAGCGCGCGGTGCACCTCGTCGGCGCCCGACCAGTAGTCGTGATTGCCGAGCACGCCGATCGTCGGCGCGTCGAGCTCCGCGAGCACGCTCTCGAGCTGCTCGAGGTACATCTGGCTGTGACAGACGAAGTCGCCCGTGATCACCACCAGGTCGGGCGCCTGCGCGTTCGTCATGCGCACCGCCTCGCGCTGCACCCGCTCGGGCGTGACGCGCCCGAAGTGCATGTCGGTCAGGTGCGCGACCCGGAGGTGCGAGACCTGACGGACGTGCTCCTCGGGCCCGGCGAACTGGCGCAGCTCGATGGGCTGGCGGCGAAAGCGGCGCCAGAGCGCCCGGTGGCTCCCCTTGAAGATCTCGGCCTGCTCGGCTGCGTACTCGGCCGCTTCGTCTACGCTCGGGGGTGCCTCGGACAACAATCTCGCTCCCACGCGGGACGTAAGGCCGCCCCGTCGCGTCGCAAAGGGTAACCACGGCCGAGCGCCTGCGCACCCGGCGACGGAGCTATTCTCCGGTCCATGCTCCGCTTCAGCACCGATCCGTCCGTCGCCGAGCGCCAGATGGAAGCGCTCATCTTCTCGCTGACCACCTTCGGCTACATCGACGGTGACTTCGACGACGCCGAGAGGGGCCTCATCAAGGAGACCATTCGTGGGCTCGTCGAGCGACGGGTCGACACCGGCATGCCCGACGCGAGCGCCGACGTGCGCGCCGACCTCGTCGCCCGCTTCACGAAGCACTTCCACGAGAAGTTCGAGCGCATCGACGCGAAGGTGGAGGAGCTCTTCCACGAGCCGGTCGCCAAGGACGAGAGCCGCGACGACTTCGTGCACGCCAAGCTCAAGCAGCGTTGCTTCGAGCTCTTCCAGGGCTTCGACCAGGGCAACCAGGAGGCGCTGCTCGAGAGCGTCGACGAGCTGATCCGCGCCGACGGCGAGCTGCACCCGGCCGAGCTGAAGTTCCGGGCCGAGCTCGCCGCCCTGCTCGAGTCGAGCCTGGACATGGAGCTGCTCGAGGACGCCGCCGAGGGTCCCCGAGCGTCGGTCTCCGCGCCGGTCACCGTGCGCGCCGAGGCCGATCACCCCTTCTTCCAGCAGTTCGAGTTCCACTACAGCGCCGACCCGGCGAAGATCGAGAAGCAGGTCGCGGCGGATCTGGCCCTCGTCGACCGCATGATCGAGACGCTCGAGGCGCGGGCCGCGGCGGGCGCGGGGAGGCTCGCGGGCGCCCAGTCCGTCGCCGATCTCCCGCGCGGCGCCAGCTTCCTCGACGGCCACACCCACGCGTGGATGCCGGCCGAGGGCGAGGCCTGCGAGCTGACGGTGCTCGGCGACCTGCACGGCTGCTACAGCTGCCTGAAGGGCGCGGTCACCCAGGCCCGCTTCTTCGAGAAGGTCGAGGCCTACAAGCGCGACCCGGCCAACCACCCCAACCCGAAGCTGGTGCTGCTGGGCGACTACATCGATCGCGGCATCTTCAGCCTCAACGGCGTGCTGCGCACGGTGATGGAGATGGCCACCCGGGCGCCCGATCACGTCTACGTGCTGCGCGGCAACCACGAGTACTACATCGAGTACAAGGGCCAGGTGTACGGCGGCGTGAAGCCCGCCGAGGCGATCAACTCGCTCAAGCCGCACCTGCCGGTCGACGTCTTCCGCCGGTACATGCGGCTCTTCGACGTGCTGCCGAACGTGCTCCTGTTCGACCGCACGCTCTTCGTGCACGGCGGCATCCCGCGCGACCGGACCCTCAAGGAGCGCTGGCAGGATCTGTCGACGTTCAACGACCCCGACGTGCGCTTCCAGATGATGTGGAGCGACCCGAGCGCCGCCGACGTGATCCCGGCCGCGCTGCAGGAGCAGACCGCGCGCTTCCCCTTCGGCAAGCTGCAGTTCGCCTCGTTCATGCGCCGGATCGGCTGCACGACCCTGGTGCGCGGACACGAGAAGGTCGAGGAGGGCTTCCGGCGCGTCTACGACGACGACGCGGGGCTGTTGATCACGCTCTTCAGCGCGGGCGGGGACGGCAACCGCGACCTGCCCCCGAACAGCAGCTACCGGAACGTGACGCCCATGGGGATGACCCTGCACCGGTCGCGGGACGGGGAGACCACGATCACCCCGTTCACCATCGACTGGGAGAGCTTCAACGACCCGGAACGCAACGCCTTTCACCGCGCCCCGCCCGAGATCGCGCACCGCGTGGAGTAAGGGGTGGAGTAGGGGGTCGAGTAGGGGGTCGAGGAGCGCCTCAAGATCCAGAGCGGTCGGTCGTTGGTCTCGTCGAGGGGCAAACGAGGAACCCGACCATGAGCGCCGCCCGCAGAAGAGCCCAGACCGTCCCGGACCTGCCGGTCCGCCGCGTCTCCGATCCGCAGCGCCAGATGCGGGCGCACCTGTTGAACGAGGCGCTCGACGCGCTGATGGACCCGATGACGCGCGAGGAGCTGCTGCGCCGCGCCAACTGGGACGTCTCGCGGGCCCAGCCCCAGGACACGCAGCTCGGGATCGCCGAGTGGATCGACCGCGTGCTCTACCCGCTGCTCGGCGCCCGGCTCGGGCTCGCCGGCGCCGACGAGGCCCGCCGCCAGGTCCGGGCCCTGCTCGTGCCGGCCAGCGAGCCCCCGGCCAGCCTCTTCGAGGAGGTCGAGATCGACGTCGATCTCGAGGACCTCGTGCCGGACGAGGCCACGCCCGCGGCCAGCTCCGGCGTGCGCCAGGTGCGCCGCAAGAAGACCGGCCCCATCCCCACCCTGATCCCGCGCGCCAGCGGCTGCACGGTGCTCGTGTGGACCGAGGACGACCGCGCCGCGACCGCGCTCCAGCACTTCATGGGCGCGCGCGCCGACCTCCGGGTCGCGCGGAGCGTCGAGGCCACCCTGAGCCGGCTGCGCCTCTGCGGCGACGACATCGCCCTGGTCCTGATGGACCGGCGCGTGGGCGAAGACGAGGAGCTGCGCCTGCTCTCGAGCGGGGACCTCGCCGACCACCAGGTCGTCGTCTGGGGCCCGCGCACCCTCGACACCCCGAGCTACCAGCGGCTCGTGTGCGAGGCCGACCGCGCGGTCGGGTGCACGGCGGAGGCCGACCTCCAGGACGTCGCCGATCTCTGCCTGGTGCTGCTCGGCCTCGCCGACGTTTGAGCTACGCTGCGGTCGTGCTCAGCCCTCTCGAAGCCGCGGTCGAGACCGTGCGGGCCCGCGGCCGTCACGGGCGACTGCCGCCCGGCCCGTCCGCGCCGACCGCGATCCAGACGGCGCAGTGGATCCGGACGCCGATCCCCTTCGTCCGGCGCGCGCGGGCTCGCTACGGCGACACCTTCACCATGCGCCTGGTCGGCATGCCGCCCTTCGTGTCGCTGTCGACGCCCGAGGCCGTCAAGGAGGTCTTCACCGGCCCGAGCGACGAGCTCCACGCCGGCGAGGCCAACGTGATCCTCGAGCCGATCCTGGGCGAGCACTCGGTGCTGCTCCTCGACGGCCCGCGGCACATGCGTCAGCGCAGGCTCCTGCTGCCGCCGTTCCACGGGCAGCGCATGCGTCAGTACGGCGAGACGATGCGCGACCTGACCATCGCCTCGATGGCGCGCTGGCCGCGCGGCCAGGTCTTCCCGGTCCACGAGCACACCCAGGCCATCACGCTCGACGTGATCCTGCGCACCGTCTTCGGCATGGAGGAGGGCGCGGCGCTGACCGAGCTGCGGGCCCGCCTCGGCGAGCTGCTCGACGGAGTCTCGAACCCGCTCCTGCTGGTGCCGGCGCTGCGCGTCGACCTCGGCCCGAGGAGCCCCGGCGGCCGCCTGCGCCGGCTGCTCGACGACGTCGACCGGATCCTCTTCGCGGAGATCCGCGCGCGGCGCGCCGAGGGCCGGGGTGACCGCGAGGACATCCTCTCGATGCTGGTGGAGGCGCGCGACGAGGACGGCGAGCGCATGCTCGAGCAGGAGCTGCGCGACGAGCTGATGACCCTGCTCCTCGCCGGCCACGAGACCACCGCGACCTCGCTCGCCTGGACGCTGCACCGGCTCATCCGCCACCCGCAGGCGCTCGCGCGGCTGCACGCCGAGCTCGACGAGGCCTTCCCGGACGGAGAGATCGATCCCGACGCGGCCCGCGGCCTGCCCTGGCTCGACGCGGTGGTGAAGGAGACGCTGCGCCTGAACCCGGTGGTGCCGCTCGTCGGCCGCGGGCTGCAGCGCCCGATGACCTTCGGCGGGGTCTCGCTCCCCGCCGGCGTGATCGCGGTCCCGAACATCTACCTCACCCACCGCAACCCGGACGTCTGGCCGGACCCGGATCGCTTCGACCCGCGCCGCTTCCTCGACGCGAAGCCGAGCCCCTACGGCTTCTTCCCGTTCGGCGGCGGGGTGCGCCGCTGCATCGGCATGGCGTTCGCGCTCTACGAGATGCAGGTCGTGCTCGCCACCGTGCTCCGCCACCTCACGGTCGAGGCCGCGCCGGGCGTCGACATCCGGCTCGTCCGCCGCAGCATCACCTTCGCCCCCTCGGACGGGATGCCGCTCATCGCGCGCGATCGGTAGTCGCGGTCAGCAGCGCCGCGGCCACGACCGGCAAGCCGGCGGCGGCGGCGCCGGCGAAGAGGAGCGCGAGGTAGCGGCCGAGCGAGCCGAGGGGCCACGGGCCGAGCGCGAGCCCGACCCAGGCGAGGGCCCCGGAGGCGGCGGCGAGCTGGCTCCAGCCGACGACGGCCGCGACCCGGGCGAGGCGGAGGCGTCCGCGCGCGAGCGGGAAGAGGAGCGCGCACGCGAGGACCGCGCAGCCCGCCCCGAGCAGGACGACCCGGATCACGTGGCGCGCCTGCGTGTCGATCGCCGAGAGCGAGAGCGGGCGACCGAGCGCGAGGTGGATCCCGAGCAACAGGGCCGGCCAGAGCAGCAGCCCGAGCAGCACGGAGCGGTCGAAGCCGAACGCGCGCTTGATCGGGCCGAGCGCGGCGAACGAGAGCACCAGGACGAGCAGCAGCCCGAGGCGGCGGCGCTGCGAGAGCCGGGCGCGCGCGAGCGTCACCCCGCTCGAGACGACCGAGGCGTGGCGCAGGAGGCCGTCGTCGTCGATCGGCGCGGCGAGCAGCGCGGGCGGCGCCGCCCGGGTGGCGGAGCGCGGGCGAGGCACGCCGAGCCACGCTGACAGCGCCGGGGCGAGCGCCGCGGTCGGCACCGGCGCATGGAGGGCTCGGGGCGCGAGGCCCGGCGCGCGCACCAGGAGCGGCGCCCGGGCGACCTCCGGCTCGAGGCCGCCGTGCCCGCCGCCGTCGACGTGGCCGTGATCGCTGAGCGCCACCAGCGCGACCCCCTCGAGCGCGGCCAGCCGCGCGAGCGTCTCGTCCGCGGCGCGCAGGGCGGCGCGGTGGGCCTCGCTCCCCAGGCCCCCCTCGTGGGCCGTGCGATCGACCGCGGTCAGGTGCACGACGAGCAGCCCCGGCGCGCCCTCCACCTCGCCCCCCTGGACCCCCAGCGCCTCCGGGATCGCCTCGTCGCCGCCCTCGGCCGGGCCGTGCATGCGCCGCATCCAGTCGAGGCCCTCGGCGTGGATCGTCACCGCGCCGCCGGCCGCGCGCACCCGGTCCATCACCGAGTCGTGCCGCGCGGGGCCCGTGAAGCGGTTGCTCCGCACCCCCGACACGTCGGCCGGCACGCCGGTGAAGAGCGAGTGATGGAAGGGCCGGCTCAGCGTGGGCGCGTCGAGCGCGAGCTCGCCGGTCACCGCCTCCGGCGCGAGCCGACGCCAGCTCGAGAGCCGCGCCGCCTCGTCCCGCCGCAGCCCGTCGATCAGCAGGACCACGAGGCGGCCGGGCGCGCCGGGCGCAGGCGCGGGGCCGTCTCGCTCGAGCCGCCGCAGCGTCCTGCCCGCCTCGGGCTCGAGGTCCGCGGTCGCGAGCAGGCGCTCCGCCGACGCGAGCAATCCGAGCGCGGCGAGGAGCCCGAAGGCCGCCATCCAGCGCGCGACCCGCCGGGGATCGACCGGGCGATCCGCCAGCTCGGCGACGCCTCCGCTCACCGCCGGCGACGCGGCTTCGCCGACTGGTACTGCGGCGGGTACGTGACGTCGTGCTCGTCGAGCTCCTCGGCGGCGCGGAGCGTGAAGTAGGGGTCGCGCAGGTGCGGGCGAGCGAGCGCGACCAGGTCGGCGCGCCCCGCGAGCAGGATGGTGTTCACCTGGTCGTGGCTGGTGATGTTGCCGACCGTGAGCGTCGGGACGCCGACCACGTTGCGGATGCGGTCGGCGAACGGCGTCTGGTAGCAGCGCCCGTAGACCGGCTGGGCCTCGGGGGTGGTCTGCCCGGTGGAGACGTCGATGATGTCGCAGCCGCGCTCCTTCAGCGCCGCCGCCACCACCAGCGAGTCGTCGGAGTCGAAGCCGCCCTCCACCCAGTCGGTCGCGCTGATGCGCACGCTCATCGGCTTGTCCTTCGGCCAGACCGCGCGGCACGCGTCGAACACCTCGAGCGGGAAGCGCATCCGGTTGTGCAGGCTGCCGCCGTAGTCGTCGTCCCGGCGGTTGCTCACCGGGGTGAGGAAGCTGGAGAGCAGGTAGCCGTGCGCGAAGTGGATCTCGAGCAGATCGAAGCCCGCCTCCTCGGCCAGCTTGGTCGAGCGCACGAACTGCGCGCACACCCGGTCCATGTCCTCGCGGGTCATCGGGCGCGGCGTCTGGTTGCGCGGCCCGTAGGGCACCGGAGACGGGCCGAGCACCTCCCAGTTGCCCCCGTCGAGCGGCTCGTCCATGCCCTCCCAGAGCAGCTTGGTGGAGCCCTTGCGGCCGGCGTGACCGAGCTGCATCGCGATCTTCGCCCGGCTGCGCGCGTGCACGAAGTCGACGACGCGCTTCCAGGCGTCGCGCTGGGTCTCGTTCCAGAGCCCGGTGCAGCCGGGGCTGATGCGGGCCTCGGGCGCGACGTTGGTCATCTCGGTGAAGACGAGCCCCGCGCCGCCGATCGCCCGCGAGCCGAGGTGCACGAGGTGCCACTCGTTGGGCACGCCGTCGTCGGCGCTGTACTGGCACATCGGCGAGACGACCACCCGGTTGTCGAGCTGCATCTCCCGCAGCGCGAACGGGGTGAACATCGGCGTGCGCGGCTTGGCGCCCTCGGGCGGCTGCGGCTGGCCGACGTGGTCGAGGTACCAGCGGTCGGCGTCCTCGACGAAGGCCTCGTCCCGCACCCGCAGGTTCTCGTGCGTGATGCGGCGCGACCGGGTCAGCAGGCTGAAGGCGAACGGCGTCGGCTCGAAGTGCCAGTAGCGCCGGACGTCCTCGAACCACTCGAGGCTCTGCTGCGCGGCCTTCTGGGTCCGGCCGACCCACTGGCGCCGATCCTCCTCGTAGGCCGCGAGCGCGTCGGGCAGGGCCGCGTGCGCGGAGAGCGCGTCGGCGAGCGCGATCGAGTCCTCCATCGCGAGCTTGGTGCCCGAGCCCACCGAGAAGTGCGCGGTGTGCGCCGCGTCGCCGAGCAGCACGACGTTCTCGAAGTGCCAGCGCGCGCACTTCACGGTCTGGAAGCGGATCCAGCTCGAGCGGTTCGCGAGCAGCGGCTGACCGCCCAGCTCCGGCGCGAAGAGCTGCTCGCAGTAGGCGATGCTCTCCTCGGTGCTCGCGGTGTCGAGCCCCGCCGCCTTCCAGCTCTCCTCGTCGGTCTCGACGATGACGGTGCTCGTCTCCGCCTCGAACTGGTAGGCGTGGATCTGGAAGATGCCGTGGTCGTTCTCGCGGAAGCTGAAGGTGAACGCCTCGAAGCTCGCCGGAGATCCGAACCAGATGTAAGGGCTCTTGCGCGCCTCCACGTGCGGCTCGAAGCGGTCGGCCCAGCGCCGCCGCGCCTTGCTGTTGACCCCGTCGGCGCAGATGAGCAGGTCCGCCTCGGCCTTCAGCCGCTCGAGGTCCTCGACCTCGGTCTCGAAGGTGAGCTCCACCCCGAGGTCGCGGGCGCGCTCCTGGAGGATCTGCAGGAGCCGCTTGCGGGACATGCCGCAGAAGCCGTGGCCTCCGCTCCGGACGCGCGCGTCGCGATAGAAGATGTCGATCGAGTCCCAGTAGGCGAAGGACTCGGTGATCCGCGCGTAGACGACCGGGTCGGCCTCCTCGAGGTTTCCGAGGGTCTCGTCGCTGAAGACCACGCCCCATCCGAAGGTGTCGTCGGGCGCGTTGCGCTCGAAGACGTGGATCTCGTGCGACGGATCTCGCAGCTTGAGCAAGATGGCCGCGTACAGGCCGCCGGGGCCGCCACCGAGGATCTGGATGCGCAATGCGGTTCCTCCGGGACTGGGCTTATCGCGCCCGGCGCCCTCGCCCAAGGCGCTCTCTCACGTCCCGGTCACTCGACCGCGTCCACCCCGAGCAGCCGCGCCGCCTCCGCCGGGTCGGTGACCACGATCGGCGCGCCGCCGTCGTCCTGCCCGTGCCGCTGGACCTGCATCCGCCCCACCTGGCTGCGCACGAGGATCACGGTGCGCACCCAGCCGTGCAGGAAGCGCTTGCGGTGCGGGGCCAGCGCGCGCTCGAACTCGGGGTCGTTGCGGCCGGTCGCCCGGCGCAGATCGAGGAAGAGCTGGCGCGCGTCGCGCGGGAGCCGGTCGAGGATCCGCACCACGTCGGCGTGCACGTCGGAGACCTGCTGCGGCGTGTCGTAGCCGGCGGAGGTGCGGCGGGCCCAGACGATGGCCCCGTCGTCGACGATCTCGAAGTGGTCGTTCGCCACCAGCACCCGGCGGGTCCCCGGCCTCTGCCAGATCGTCATGTCATCGGGGTAGCGCCTCTCCGCGAGGCGCGCACGGTCACTGGAAGTGCATCCGCACGCTGGCGCTCACCACGTTGAACTCCGCGTGGTAGGTGCCGGCGTTGACCGCGTTGCCGAAGCCCTGCGGGTAGCAGCCGCGGCTCGTGACCGGGTTCTCCGGGTCGTAGGCGGCCCCGCCCGGATCCGGGCACTGCCCCTCCATGCCGGTCGCGGCGACGTGCCGGTAGTTCGCGTCGGCGGCGGTGACCGTCTCGCTCCACTGGAAGATGTGGGCGTAGGCGATCGAGAAGTCGAAGACGTCGAAGCGGAAGGTCGCGCCGAGGTGCAGGCCCAGCCGCATGCCCGGCAGGACGTCCTGGATCTGGTAGCGCGAGCTCAGCCCGCTCGTCTCGAAGTGGGTGCCGGCGCGGAGCGCGACCGTGCCCGGGACCACGTTCCAGTCCGCGCCGAGGCGAGCGGAGAACTGATCGCTCCAGCCGTGGGGCAGCGGGAGCTGACCGGGCAGGGAGGCGTCGAAGCGGCTGAGGCAGCCGTCGGGGTCGTCCGAGCCGTCGGCCTCGCAGACGTTCGCCGCCGCGCCGGCCGGCGGGGTGACGACGAAGTCCTTCACCGCGCCGTTGTACGTGTAGACGAGGTCGAGCTCGATGTCCCAGACCTCGTTCTGCATGCGGTCCTCGACGCGCCCGGTGACCCGGCCCGCCTCCTCGGGATCGCGGTAGCGGCGCTCGGTTCGATCCGCGTAGCGCACGCCGAGCCCGAACTGCATCGGCAGCCCGGCCTGGAGCCGCGTCCCGGGCAGCTCGGTCCGGAGCGGGCGGAGGCTGCCGACCTGACCGGTCCCATACGTGCCGGTGGTGAGGTTCAGGGTCGCGCCGGCGTCGATGCCGTCGCTCACCCGCGCCATCAGCGTGATGTCGAGCTGATCGATCGGCACGATGTGGGCGCTGAAGATGGCGGCGGGCACGAAGCCGTCGAAGGCCTGCAGGTGGGTGCGCACGTCGTCGCCCGGATCCTCGGGCCCGCTGCCGGCGCTGGTGTGGTTCACGAAGTCGACGACCGCGATGCCCCACTGGAGCGTCACGCCGAAGCTGAGCCACTCGACCGGGCTGTAGCCGACGCCGACCGAGGGATAGAACAGCAAGAGCTCCTGACTCACCAGCCCGTAGCGCGTGGGGGTCGGCAGCGTCTGCCCGTTCGCCTCGAGGGTGCCGTCGTCGTTGCCCCAGTGGCCGCTGCCCACGCCGGACGGCGCGAGGATGCCGAAGCCGATGCCGAGCTCCGGGAGCGGGTGCATGGTGAAGACGAGCTGAGGGCTCGGCCCGGGCGCGCCGCTGCGGCACACCTGCGGGAAGGGCTGGTTGACCCAGTTACCGGGATCGCCCGAGTCGGGCGCGCCGAAGCGGCTCTCGAACGCCCAGGTGCTCGAGACGTCGCTGTCGTCGTAGCCGCCCGCGCGGTCCACGCAGGCGTCGTAGAAGATGAGGTGGCTGCCGAGCTGGAGCTGGTAGCCGGGGAGGAACGCGAGGGCCGCGGGGTTGTAGCCGAGGGCCATCGGGTCGTCGGCGCGCGCCATGAAGGCGCCGCCGCGGCCGAGCGCGCGGGTGCCGGGCCCGGCGAACTCGAAGCCGCCCGCGTGCGCGAGGGTCGGCGAGAGCGACGTGAGGAGCAGCGTGAGCGTGGCGAGCGGCGCGCGAGAATTCATCGTGGTCCCATCCCAGCCGGCGAGGATACCCGCCTGTCCGCGAATGGGTCTACTCGGCCGGGCGCCAGCCTTCGTCTTCTTCCTCGTCCTCTTCGGTCGGCACCGGGCAGGCCGCCGGGCGGGTCACCCCGTCGACGTCGAGGCGCAGCCCGCGCCCGTTCTCGCTCGCGGCGGCGACGGCGACCCGCCGGATCTCCGCGTGCGCCTCCGCGTCGCAGCCGAGCTGCTCGACCTCGGCCAGCGCCTGCTCCGCCTCGTCGGGCTGCCCGAGGGCCTGCCGCGCGGCCGCCGTCCGGTAGAGCGCGTAGGCGTAGAGCGGGGTGCCGAGCTGCCCGAAGGCGAAGCGCCAGGCCGCGATCGCGTCCTCGTGCCGCTCCTCGGCGAACGCGATCTCGCCCCGCACCATCCAGGCGAGCGCGACGAGCTGACCGGACTGGGTGTGCCGCTCGGTGAAGCGCTCGGCGAGGCGGCCGGCGCTCCGGGCCCCGCTCTGCCACGCCATCCACATCTTCACGAAGGCGATCTCCGCGTGCAGGTTGCGGTCGCGGGAGCCGCGCACGGTGGCGGTCGCGAAGCGATCGGCGCGCCGCCGATGCCGCCGCGCCTCGCGCCCCTCGGCGTCTTGAGCCGCGAACATCAGCCCCACCACCAGGTCGCGCGTCGCCTGCCGCCGGTCCTGCCCGCGCGCCTCGGTCCGCGCCGCCTCGAGCTCGTCCAGCGACGCGCTCGGCCGCTGGAGCAGCGCGGTCGACTCCGCGCCGACCCGCTCGAGGAACGCCGGGGGATCGATCGACGCCTCCGCCGTCGGCGCGGTGCGCGCGGCCGGCGTCGCCCCGCCACAGCCATTCACGCCGCCGAGAATGCAGCCGAGCGCGAGCGTCGTCAGCCATCGTCGCATGCGGCCACTGTACCGTGAGGACGCGCGCCGTTCGCGGTGGATTCCCCGACAGCCTATCGAGCGGCCACGGTCTCGCGGGCGGCGGCGAGGCGCGCGCGGTGCTCGTCGTCGAGCTCCCCCGAGGCGAGCCGCGCGTCCACCGCGGCGAGGCCGGCCTCGCCGTAGACGTCGCGGAGGAGCGCGGCCGCCTGCTCGGACGTCGTCGGCCGCGAGGCCAGGTGCACGAGGTTCGGCAGCATGCGCGCGTCGTGCTTGGCGCTCGGGTCGACGCGCTGCGCGAGCGAGTAGCGCTGCACCGCCGCGGTCTCGAACCCCCGCGCGAGGAAGTGCTCGGCGAGCACGAGGTGCGACCGCGGATCGCTCCGGTGCTCGCGCACGTACTGCCGCAGCCGCCGCTCCGCCGCGCTCGAGAGCGGCCTCCCGGTCTCCACCACCCGCCGCCGCGCCGCCGACAGCGTCCCGTCCGCCGCCATCGCCGTCCAGGGATCCAGCGCCGGATCCGGCGCCCCCTCCAGCGCCTGGCCGTCGCCCACCCCGACGCCGGCCTCGGGCTCGGCGACGACCTCGGCGACGGGCTCGGATTCGGCGACGGACTCGGGTTCGGACTCGGTCTCGGTCTCGGATTCGGCTTCGGTCTCGGATTCGGCTTCGGTCTCGGATTCGGCTTCGGTCTCGGATTCGGTCTCGGCGACGGATTCGGCGACGGTCTCGGCGACCGACTCGGGCTCGGCGACGGCCTCGGGCTCGGACCCGGCGACGGCGCCGATCCAGCTCACGAACGGCTCCCGGTCCCAGAGCCCTTCCCGCTCCCCCACCCAGATCCCCGCCGCCGCCCCCGCCCCGATCAGCGCCACCCCGAGCAAGCACCCCATCGGCCCGCGCCGGGTCGGGATCCGGATCGAGTCCTCGCTCTTCGCCCGCGCGGCCGCCATCTGCGCCGGGGTCGCGGGCTCGGTGTGCTCCTCCTCGACCAGCGAGATGTCGGTCGTGATCAGCGGCCCCGAGGCGGGCCGGATCGCGGGCGTCGGCAGCGCCTCGAGCGCCGACTTCATCTCGCGCGCGCTCTGGTACCGCTCGCCCGGCGCCTTCGCCATCGCGCGCTCGAGGAAGTCGCGCAGCGGCGGCGACGCGGCGATGGGCTGGCCCCCGAACCGAGAGCCCGGGGACGGGCTCGGTCAGGTGCGCGCGGATGACCTCGGGGATCTCGCCCACGTACGGCTTGCGGCCGGCGAGCATCTCGAAGAACACCACGCCCGCCGAGTAGAGGTCGGCGCGAGGATCCGTCGGCGCGCCGGTCGCCTGCTCGGGGCACATGTAGCTCGGCGTGCCGAACGCGATCCCGCTGCGGGTGAGCGCCGGCCGGCTCTCGGTCTCGGCCGCGTCCATCAGCTTCACGAAGCCGAAGTCGAGGATCTTCACGTGATCCGGATCGGTCGGCAGCTCGACGAGGAAGATGTTGCCCGGCTTGAGGTCGCGGTGCGCGAAGCCGCGGCCGTGGGCGTAGATGAGCGCGTCCAGGGTCTGGCCGAGGATGCGCCGCGCTCGCGCCTCGGGGACCGGGCCCGCGGCGATCAGCTCGGTCAGGGTCTGCCCCTCGAGCAGCTCCATCACGAGGTAGGGGTGCCCGTCGGCGGCGATGCTGTAGTCGGTGAGCGAGACGATGTTCGGGTGGCGGAGCGCGGCGAGCGCCTGGGCCTCGCGCTCGAAGCGCGGGCGCAACAGCTCGTGCTGCGCGTAGGGCGCCTGGAGCATCTTGATCGCGACCTCGGTGTCGAGCCGCAGGTGCTTGGCGCGGTAGACCCAGCCGACCCCGCCCTCGCCGAGGTGATCGACGAGCTCGTAGCGCCCCTCGAGCACCGTCCCGAGGGGCGGGCCCTCATCTTCTCCCGACACCGGCTCTTCGGCCACGGCTCAGGTTACCCCAACGCGTGGGCGATCAGGGATCGGCGAAGTCGTCCGGGCCGGGATCGATGGCGCCACCGCCGCCTCCCCCGCCGCCGCCGCCGCCGAAGTCCTCGTCGTAGTCCTCGTCGGCGAGGTTCTCGAAGCGGGTGTACTCGTGGAAGAAGCGGCACTTCACGATCCCGACCGGGCCCGCGCGCTGCTTGCCGATGATCACCTCCGCCAGGCCGCGAAGCTCCGGGTCGTCGCGGTTGTAGAACTCCTCGCGGTAGATGAACATGATCACGTCCGCGTCCTGCTCGATCGCGCCGGACTCACGGAGGTCGCTCATCTGCGGGCGCTTGTCCTTGCCGCTCCGCGTCTCGACGCCACGGTTGAGCTGCGAGAGCGCCATCACCGGGATCGACAGCTCCTTGGCCAGGCCCTTGAGCGACCGGCTGATCTCGGAGATCTCCTTCTCGCGGCTCTCGACCTTGGAGCCGGCCCGCATGAGCTGGAGGTAGTCGATGACCACGAGGCCGAGCCCGTGCTCGGCCTTGAGGCGGCGGCACTTGCCGCGCAGCTCGGTGATGCTGAGCGCCGGCGTGTCGTCGATGAAGAGGCCGAGGTTGGTCAGCGTGCCGGCCGCGCTGGTGAGGCGCGTCCAGTCCTCCCGGCTGAGCATGCCCGTCCGCATGCGTCCGCCGTCCACCCGCGCCTCGCTGCAGAGGAGACGTCGGGCGAGCTCCTCCTTCGCCATCTCGAGCGAGAACACCGCGACCGGTGAGTCGCGCGCGGCGCAGGCGTTGAGCGCGACGTTCAGCGCGAACGCCGTCTTGCCCATGCCCGGGCGCCCGGCGACGATGATCAGCTCGCCGCCCTTCAGCCCGGCCGTCATCTTGTCGAGCTTGGAGAACCCGGTCGGCATGCCGGTGATCTTCTCCTTGCGCTCGGCGGCGGTGGTGACCTGCTCGAAGGTCCGGATCACCACGTCCTTGATGTGCTCGTAGGGCGCTCGCGCCGACTGCTTGGCGACGTCGAAGATCTGCTTCTCGGCCTCGTCGACGAACTCCTCGACCGGGCCGTAGTCGCCGTAGCCCTTGGCCGCGATCTCGTGGCAGCGCGTGATCAGCCGCCGCACGACCGCCTTGTCCCGCACGATGATCGCGTGGTGCTCGATGTTCTCGACCGTGGGGATGGTCTCGGTCAGCGAGAGCATGTGCTCGTCGCCGCCGGCCTTCTGCAGCGCGCCGCGATCGACGAGCCAGGCGCGGAGCGTGACGAGGTCGACCGGCATCGAGCGGCGGAACAGCTCGACCATGCCCTCGAAGATCGTCGCGTTGGCCCGGCTGTAGAAGTCCTCGGCGGAGAGGATCTGCGTCGCCGAGTTCAGCGCGTTGTTCTCCAGCATGATGCCGCCGAGCACCGCGCGCTCCGCGTCGAGCGAGTGGGGTGGGACGCGCCCCCCACCCGACGGTCGCTCGCCACCAAAGGGCCCGGGATCGAAGGACTGCGGATCGGGCATCACCATCGGACGGACCGGTTTAACATCAGAGGGCGGAGCGGGGTAGGTCGCATCGAGGATACGGACGAGCGACCGCGGAGCGGACTGACGGAAACGAAAAACGGGGCGACCGGCCGAAGCCGATCACCCCGCTCCTCGCGCACGCGGAGCTTCAGCTCGCGGCGACGACCTTCACCTTGATGGTCGCCGACACCTCGTAGCCGAGCTTGATCGCGATGTCGTAGTCGCCGAGCTCCTTGATGGGCTCGTCGAGCTGGATCTTCTTGCGATCCACCTCCACGCCCTTCGCGGTGAGCGCCTCGGCGATGTCCTTCGAGCCGACCGACCCGAAGAGCTTCTGGTTCTCGCCCGCCTGCGCCGAGATCTCGACCGAGACCTTCGACAGCTCCGCGGCCCGCTCCTCGGCGGAGGCGCGCAGCTTCTTGGCGCGGGCGACCGCCGCCTTCTTCTCGTGCTCGATCTGCGCGACGTTGCCGTGGGTGGCGATCGCCGCGAGGCCGCGCGGGAGGAGGTAGTTGCGAGCGTAGCCCGGCTTCACCCGGACGAGCTCACCCGAGCGGCCGAGGTTCTCGACGTCGTCGCGGAGGACGACCTGCACCGTGGTCTTCGCCATGGCTCACCTCACCGCCGTGTAGGGCAGCAGGGCGATCATGCGCGCGCGCTTGATCTGGCGCGTGAGCTCGCGC
This sequence comes from Myxococcota bacterium, assembly GCA_036149055.1. Taxonomy (GTDB): domain Bacteria; phylum Myxococcota_A; class Polyangia; order Polyangiales; family Sandaracinaceae; genus JAVJQK01. The sequence goes on from JAYZQJ010000032.1 coordinate 19,567, forward strand.
TGCTGCTTGGCCGTCAGACCGCTGATGCGCCGCGGCACGATCTTGCCGCGCTCCGTGATGAAGTGGCGCAGGGTCTGCGGGTCCTTGTAGTCGAAGACGAAGTCCGTCTCGTTGACGAACGCCGGGGCGCGCTTGCGACCCGAGCGGCGGCGGATCCCGAGCGGATCGTCCGCGCGGCTCGCCTTGCGGACGATGTCGCCGACTGCCTTGTCGTCGTTGTCAGCCATGTTCACTCCTCCTCCGAATCCGAGTCGTCGTCCGAGCTGGAGTCGTCGTCGTTGCTCGAGTCGTCGTCGTCCGAATCGGAGTCGTCATCGTCCGAGTCCGAGTCCGAATCCGAGTCGTCGTCCGAGTCGTCGTCCGAGCGGTCCGACTTGGCCTCCTGGCGCTCCCGCGGCTTCATGCCGAGGCGCTCCTCGAAGGTCGGATCCTGTTCGTCGTCCTCACCCGCCTCGATCTCCTTGAACTCGACCTCGTCGGGGTCGACCTCGAGGCTGCCGAGATCGTGCTCGATCTCGGTGCGGATGGTCTGCCAGCGCATCACGTCGTCGAAGTTGCGGAGGTTCCGCTCGAGCTCGGCGACGACGTCGTTGCCGCCGACGAGCTTCACCAGGACGAAGTGGCCGCGGGTGTGCTTCTTGATCGGGTAGGCGAGCTTGCGCTTGCCCCAGTTGTCGACGCGGGTGAGCTTGGCGCCCCGCCCGTCGATGATCTGGGTGATGCGGTCCGCCACCTTGCGGGCGTCCGACGGGTTGACCGACGGCCGCAGGATGTAGACGAGCTCGTACTCGCGCGCGAGCTGCGTGGTTGCTGCGCTCATGGGTTCCTCTCGGGTTGTGCCCCCGCACGAGGCGGGAGCGAGGAGCCGCGCGCTCCGTGGAGTCGCGCGACGTGGGTTTTCAGTCTGTCTGCTTTCGCGCGTTGACCCGGTTCATCGCGGCCGAGACTCCGACCTCGAGGACCGCGTTCACCGCGCGGGCCGCGTCTTCTAGCACATCCGGTAGGCGGGCGCCCTCGTCGGATGAGAAATCGCTCAGCACGTGGCCCTGGACGGCGCCGCGCTCGGGGCGGCCGATGCCGACGCGGAGCCGGAGGAAGTCCGGGCCGCCGCAGTGCTGGATGATGGACTTGAGGCCGTTGTGGCCGGCCGCGCCGCCGCCCTTCTTGAGGCGCACGGTCTCGAACGGGAGGTCCAGCTCGTCGTGCACCACCAGCACGCGCTCGAGCGGGACCTTGAAGAACTGCATCGCCGCCTGAACCGACTCGCCGGAGAGGTTCATGAAGGTCAGCGGCTCGAGGAGCACCGCGTCCTCGCCGGCCAGGCGGGTCCGCGCGAAGCGCCCCTTCAGCTTGTCCCGGAAGGGCTCGGATCCCGCCAGGCGCTCCACGACCATGAAGCCCACGTTGTGGCGGTTCCGGGCGTACTTGGGCCCCGGGTTGCCCAGTCCGACGACGAGAAACACGGTGAAGATGGGTCGCCGAGCGCCCTCGGGGGAGGGCGCCCGGCGCACGCTCAGCTGGCGGGAGCGGCGGCCGCTTCCTCTTCGTCCGCCTTCTTCTTCCGCTCCTTGGCCTCGATCATGAGGACCCGGCGGGTCGGCGGGTAGGTGACCTCGACGCCCTCGTCGAGCTTCAGGTCGGCGACGCGGACCACCGCGCCGAGGTCGAGCGGGGCGACGTCGAGCACGATCGCGTCCGGCACGTTCTGCGGGAAGGCGCGCACGGGCAGCTCGCGGTAGAGCTTCCGCATCGCCGCGCCCTTCTGGACGCCGAGCGCGCGGCCCTTGGTCTCGAACGGCACGGTCGTGGTGACCGGGCGCTCCTCGGAGACCGCGTAGAAGTCGGCGTGGAGCAGCTCGCGGCTGACCGGGTCGACCTCGAGGTCCTTCACGACCGCGAGCTTCTTGTCCCCGGCGATGTCGAGCTCGATCACCTGGTTACGGGCGTACTTGCCCGACAGGAGCTTCTCGAGCGCGACGGGGGAGCAGCTGATGGACACCGTCTCGGTGTCGGGTCCATAGAACACGGCCGGGATCAGCCCGCGGTTGCGGAGCTGACGCGCCGGCCCCTTTCCGCGGAGCTCGCGGACCTCAGCCGATAGCGTCTTGGCTTCCATGATTCGTCTCTTCCTTTCGAATGGCGCCCGGACGGACGGGTCCACCCGGGGAGCGCCCTCATGACACGGATCCGCGGACCTGGCCAGCGCGGCCCCGGCCAGCGCGGCCCCGGCCAGCGCGGCGCAAGAGGTGGCAGGCAATTGTGCCGGGGCAGACTACGCCCGCTTCCACGACGACTGCCCCGAGACGACGGCAGGCGACGAGCGCAGCGGGGTCGCCGCACACACCACCACTTGTGTTCGATCCCGCGGCAGCGGGCGGCCAGCGAGCGCGCAGCGCGAGCGCGAGCCGCAGGGCCCCCAGCGCCCCGTCGCTGGGGTCGCGGCGCGAGCGCGAAGCGCGAGGCGCCGACGGAGTCGGGAGGGGGGCCCCATTGGCGCTTTGCCCAATGGGGGGAGGGTTTGCACCAAACCCTCCA
>JAYZQJ010000033.1:0-184793 GCA_036149055.1 Myxococcota bacterium
GCCGAGTCCGCTGCCGAGTCCGCTGCCGAGTCCGCTGCCGAGTCCGCTGCCGAGTCCGCTGCCGAGTCCGCTGCCGAGTCCGCTGCCGAGTCCGCTGCCGAGTCCGAGTCCGAGTCCGTGGCCGAGACCGATGCCGAGTCCGATGCCGGGTCTGTGGCCGGGGCCGTCTCGGACGCTGGGGGCGGCTCGGTGTCGCTCGGCGCTTGCGCGGCAGCCGACAGCGGGGCGGCGAGGAGGAGCAGCGAGAGCGCGAGGAGACGCGGCACGGGGGGCTCTTAGCACATCGACGGGCCTCGACCTCGCGGCTCGATTCCGCTACCCCGTCACGGTGCGATGACCCCGCGCGCGATCTTCAACTTCATCTGGACCACCGGCGCCACCGGCGCCTGGAGCGTGTACGGCGTCGGCCGGCAGATCCCCCGCAAGGACGCGGCGCTGTTCCAGCTGCACACCCGGGGATGGGCGCGCACCGTCGCGGCCGGGGTGGGGCTCGAGGTCGAGGCGTACGGGACCTGGAGGCTGGACCCGCAGGGCACCTACGTGCTGATGGCCAACCACCAGAGCCACGTCGACATCCCGTGCCTCTTCCTGGCGCTGCCGATGGTGCCGGGCTTCCTCGCCAAGGCCGAGCTCCGCAGGGTCCCGCTCTTCGGGCGGGCGATGGAGGTCGGAGGGCACGTCTTCGTCGATCGGGCGCAGCACGCCCGCGCGATCGAGGCCATCGCCGCCGCCGCTCGGGACATGTCCCACGGCACCTCGATCGCCATCTTCCCCGAGGGCACCCGCAGCAGCGTGCGCGAGGTCCTGCCGTTCAAGAAGGGCGGCTTCCACCTCGCCCGCCAGGCCGGCGTCTCGATCGTGCCCATCGGCATCCGGGGCACCGCCGACCTGCTGCCGAAGGGCAGCAAGCAGCTCCTCCCGGGCAAGGCCGAGGTGCACGTCGGAGAGCCGCTCCCGGTCGAGACCGTCACCGGGCTCGAGCTCCCGGAGCTGATGCGCGAGGTGCGGGCTCGCATCTGCGAGCTCGCCGCGCTCCCGCCCGCCGCCGACCGCGCGAACGCCTAGCCGCTCGAACGCCCGCCGCTCGCCGCGCGGCCGAGCTCGATCCGGAGCAGGTGCAGCCCGCGGGCGGGCGCGGTCTGACCGGCGTGGGTGCGATCCTTCTCGCGCGCGAGCAGCGCCGAGATGTCGTCGGGGGTCAGGCGCTCGCGGCCCACCTCCACCAGGGTGCCGGCGATGATCCGCACCATGTGCTGCATGAAGGCGGTGCCGCGGACCTCGATCGCGACGAGCTCCGGCTGCATCCAGCCGCGGGTCAGGCGGACGTGGTGGAGGCGCCGGACCGAATTCTCCCGGTCGTCGCGCATGCTCCGGAAGGCGTCGAAGTCGTGCTCGCCCTCCATGCGCCGGGCGGCCTCGTCCATCGCGTCGAGGTCGAGCCAGTGCTCGAGGGCGGTGCGGTGCTCGGGCCGGCCGAGCTCGCCGGGGAGGGGGCGCGCGAGGCGCGGGCCGAGGTGCCAGGCGGTGGTGCGCAGCATCGGGTCCCGCGTCGCCGCGAGGTGCAGGAGGTAGCGGTAGGTCTTGCCCAGCGCGTCGTAGCGCGGCTGATAGCCCGGGGCGCAGGGCTCGGCCGAGCGGATGGACACGTCGGCCGGCAGCTGCGAGTTCAGCCCGCGCACCCAGGCGTGCGGGGTGATGTCGCGCTCGGTGTCGAAGGCGGCGACCTGCCCGTGGGCGTGCACGCCCGCGTCGGTGCGGCTGCAGCCCCGGACCGTCGTCGGCGCGCCGGCGATCCTCTCGATGGCCTCCTCCAGCACCTGCTGCACGGTCCGCTCCGCGAGCTGGCGCTGCCAGCCCGCGAACGCGGTCCCGTCGTAGGCGACGACGAGGCGGACGCCGAGCACGACGCTAGAAGGTGAAGCCGAGGCCGGCCGCCCAGCCCCAGCCGCTCACCGGCAGCTGGTCCTGGATGAGGTCGCCGGCCATCGAGTAGTAGAGCTCGAAGAAGATCTCGGAGTGGTTGATGCCCCACTCCTCGTCGAGCTGTCGGGCGGCGCGCGGCTCGAGGAAGTCGAGCTCGAGCGAGACCTTGCCGGCGAAGCGTGGGCCGATGCTCCAGCCGGTCGCCTCGGTCGTGCTGCCCGCGCCGGTCAGCCAGTACACGACGTCGAGGCCGATCTTCGGCGTGAGCACGATCGGGAAGTTCAGCTCCCGCGCGAAGGTGTCGAAGCGCAGGAGGAGGAAGGGCCGCATCGTGATGATCTCGAACACGTTGCGGTCGCTGTTCTCGCCTTCGCCGCCGGTCGGCACCGAGCCGGGCGAGGGGGTGTCCCACTGCGACCAGCCGAGGCCGCCGCCCGCGCCGACGAGCCCGATGTACGGGATGCGCCACGGGAAGTAGTGCAGCTCGAAGGAGAGCATCGGGCCGACGTCGCCCCCGAAGTACTGCGGGCTGCCGAAGTCGGCGCCCAGGCCCTCGAGGGTGTAGATGCCGAGCCGGAGCTCGAGCCCGAAGTGCTCGGGGCTCGCGGTGTAGGTCGAGGGCGCCGTCCAGTCCTCGGGATCCGCGTGCGCGGTGCCGGTGGCGGCCAAGAGGGCGATCGCGCCGGCCGCGGCCGCGCTGAGCAGGGACTTCATCGGTTCCTCCGACGGAGCGTCAGGAAGAGGCCCAGGCCGAGCGCCGCGAGGGTCGCGAGCCGGAAGGGGCCGTCAGCGGGGCCGGGCTGCACGCTGCAGCCGGAGGAGGAGCACGCCTCGGAGGCGTCCGGGCCGCCGCAGTACATCTCCCACCAGGTCGTCACCTCGATGCGGGTCACGCAGCGGGCGGTCAGCTCGCCCGGGTTGCCCGCCTCGTCGACCGCCCGGATGCCCACCGCGGCCTGACCGCCGATCGGCACCGACGAAGGGAAGGGCGCGGTCGCCCGCGCGGCGGTGTTCGAGGGGCGGCTCACGATGAAGGTGTCGGACGGCGAGTCGCCGGCGAGCTCGCCGACCACCATCCCGTCCATGCAGCCGTTGGGGTCGACGAAGACCTGATACTCGCGGAGCATCGCGGTCGATCCGTCCCAGGTCAGCGTGGCCCCGTCCTCGCCCGCGGTGATGCTCAGGTTGCTCACCGCGGCCGGGCCGCTGAAGTCCCAGCGCAGCGGGAACGAGAAGACCTGATCGGCGGTGACCATGTCGTTCTCGTTGTCGATCGCGAGCGCGAAGACCGTGTACTGGCTGGCGTCCATCGTGGTGCAGTCCAGCAGCGAGCTCAGGGGGATGAGCACGTCGCGCCGCGCCTGCATGTCGGTCGGCTCGTTCAGGCCGAGGGGAATGCAGGTCGACTCGGAGCTGCCCCGGGCCGGCGTGTTCGTCTGGCAGTTCGAGCCCTGGAAGAAGATCAGGCTCCCCTTCGAGGTGTCGATCCCGGTGAACCGGATGTCGAGCGACTCGTTCATGCACTCCTCGGCCGTCACCGCGAACTCGGCCATGCCGAGCTGCTCGAAGGTCGGGATGTCCGACCGACCGGTGAAGTCCTGGAGCGTGGCGGTCAGCTGCGCCGAGGCGAGGCTCGGTGCGAGCGCGGCGAGGCAGAAGAGCGTCCCCGTGAGCAAGCGCTTCATGCGCGCGAGTCCAAGCAAGCGTCGTGCCCTCATCATCTCGGTGGCCTCCGCATCGAATCCAAGCCCATCGCTGACATTATGGCATCCGGGCGGCCAGAGGTCCGGGACCGCTGCCAAAACGTCGAGCGGCCCGCCGGTGAGCTCACCGAGCGGGCCGCCGTCGTAGCACGAATGCTCTTCACTTCACGAACAGACCCTCGGCGATCTGGACGGCGTTGAGGGCCGCGCCCTTGCGCAGGTTGTCGCCCACGCACCAGAGCTGGAGGCCGCCGGGGTTGCCGACGTCCTCGCGGATGCGCCCGACCAGCACGTCGTCCTTGCCGACGACCTGGATCGGCTGCGGGTAGACGCCGTCGGCGAAGTCGTCGACGACGGTGACGCCGGGCGCCTTCTCGAGCAGCTCCCGGGCCTTCTCGGCCGAGAGCGCCTTCTCGAAGTGGAGCGTGATCGACTCGGCGTGCCCGCTGATCACCGGGACGCGGACCGCGGTCGGCGAGACCCGGATGTTCGGGTCGCCGAGGATCTTCATGGTCTCGTTGACCATCTTCAGCTCCTCCTCCTGGTAGCCGCTCGCGGTGTCGCGGCTCCAGTGCATGAGGAGGTTCTGGGCCAGCTGCCCCTTCAGCTCGGAGGTGTCGACCTCCTCGCCGTTCACCAGCGCCTTCTGCTGCGCCTCGAACGCCTCGACCGCCCGGGCGCCGCTGCCGCTGATCGCCTGGTAGGTGCTGACGACGACCCGCGTGATGCGCGCCGCGTCGTAGAGGGGCTTGAGCACGACGACCATCTGGATGGTCGAGCAGTTCGGGTTGGCGATGATGCCCTTCGGCCGGTCCTCGCCCGCCTTCAGGTTGACCTCCGGCACGACCAGCGGGACGTCCGGGTCCATGCGCCAGGCGCTGGAGTTGTCGATCACCACCGCGCCCTTGGCGGCGGCCTTCGGGGCCCACTCCTTGGAGGTGCCGCCGCCGGCGCTGAAGAGCGCGACGTCGATGCCCTCGAAGGCCTCTTCGGTCACGGCGGCGACGGTGATCGTCTCGCCCTTGAAGGTCAGCTCGCGGCCCGCGCTGCGGGGGGAGGCGAGGGCGACGAGCTTCCCGACGGGGAAGTCGCGCTGCTCCAGGACACGGAGCATCTCCTGTCCGACCGCGCCGGTGGCGCCGAGGACGGCTACGTTCAGTTTCTCAGTCATCGCCCATCTCGGTACCACGTGCCCGGGATCCTTCAAGCGCGCTCCGGTTGCGCGCCGGCGCGGACGTGGCCAGAAAACGCCCCAGAACGGAGGCCTCATGGCTCAGCGCACGACCGCGATCCTGCTCTCTCTCGTCGCCGCCTTCACCGCGTCGCTGGCTCGAGCGCAGCCGGCAGAGGACGTCCCGTCCCCCACGCCGGACCAGGTGCGCGAGATCCCGCCGCCGCCCGAGTCCGAGATCGATCTGCTCGAGGTCCTGCGGGGGGAGGGGCGCGGATGGACGGCCGAGGCGGCGGCCGCGCGCGCGGTCGAGACGGCCCCCGGCGTGGAGCGCAGCGAGGCGGCGGTGCGACAGGCGGCGGCGGGCGCCGAGCGGGCGCTCTACGGCTTCATCCCGCAGCTCACCCTCTCGTTCCGCTACACGCGGCTCAGCGAGATCACCAACCCGAGCCTCATCCAGGGGCCGAGCATCGACCCGGACCTCATCCCCGCCATCGTCTCCGGCGTCGACGACCCGGACGCCCGCGCGCTCTGGGAGCAGACCCTGCGCTCCCAGGCCGAGCTGTCGAACTTCACCTTCCCGGTGATCCTCGACCAGCTCACCCTGCGCGCCTCGCTCCAGTACCCGGTGAGCGACGTGCTCCTGTCGATCCTCCCGGCCTACGAGAGCGCGCGCACCAGCGAGGAGGCGGCGCGTCTGAGGGTCGAGGCCCAGCGGCAGGACGTCGCGCTCCAGGCGAGGGAGACCTTCTACAACTACGCGCGCGCCCGGGCCGCCCTCGCGGTGGCGCGGAGCTCGCTCGGGCAGGCCGAGACGCGGCACGAGCAGGTGCGCGCCTTCGTCGCCGCCGGCACCGCGGCGCCGGTCGACGAGCTGCGCATCCGCGCGCAGGTGGCGGCGGCCCGGGTCGCGGTGGTGCGGGCGGAGGCCGGCGTCGAGGTCGGCGCGACCGCGCTCCGCACGCTGCTGCACCTTCCGCCCGAGACGTCGATCGCGGTCGGCGAGGACGTGCTGGCGCCGCTCCCCGCGCTCGACGCCTCGGGCCCCGACCTGGTCTCGCGCGCCGTGCGTCAGCGCCGCGACGTCCGGGCGGTGCGCCGCATCATCCGCGCCGCCGGCCATCAGGTCGACGCGGCCGAGGGCAGCCGCTACCCGCACCTCGCGGTGGCCGCGAACCTCGACGTGGCGAACCCGAACCCGCGCATCTTCCCGCAGACCCAGGAGTTCCGAGAGACCTGGGACGTCAGCGCGGTCATCACCTGGTCGCCCCACGACCTGCTCAACGGCGAGGCGCAGGCGAGCGAGGCGCGCGCTCAGCAGGATCAGGCCCGCGCCGATCTGCGCAGCCTCGAGGACGCGATCCGGATCCAGGTCACCCAGGCCCACGCCGACTACGAGGCGGCGCGGCTCTCGCTCGAGGCCGCCCAGCTCGGCATCGAGGCGGCCGAGGAGAGCTACCGCGTGCAGATGGAGCGCTACCGCGCCGGCGCGTCGACGGTCAGCGATCTCATCGACGCGAGCGCCGAGCAGATCCGCGCCCAGCTCGACCTGGTCACCGCGGCCATCGACGCCCGGGTCGCGCGGGCGCGCCTCACCCGGGCCCTCGGGCAGGACGGAGCGGACGAATGATCGTCGTCGCCGCCGCCGTCATCCGCGAGGCGCCCGGCGCGCCCATCCTCATGACCCGCCGCATGGAGGGCGCGCACCTCGCCGGCCTCTGGGAGTTCCCCGGCGGCAAGGTCGAGCGGGGCGAGGACCCGGAGCACGCCGTCGTCCGGGAGTGCCGCGAGGAGATCGCGCTCGACCTCGAGGTCCTCGACATCCTCGAGGTGGCCCACCACGTCTACGCAGAGAAAGAGGTCCTGCTCCTCTTCTACGACTGCCGGGTCCGCGGCGGCGCGGTCCAGCACCTCGGCGTCGCCGACCACGCCTGGGTCCTCCCCTCCGAGCTCGAGCGCTACCCCGTGCCCCCGCCCGACGCGCGCCTCATCGAGAAGCTCGTGGCCGGCCGCTGAACGGGAGCGGCGTGAGCCGAGAGACCGACCCTCAGAGGAGGTCGATGGGGCCGGCGCCTTCGCGCACGACCTCGACCTCGGGGCCGGTGAGGTCGACGATGGTGGACGACTCGAGGCCTCCCCACCCGGCGTCGAGGAACATGTCGACGTGGCCGAAGTAGGACGCGATGTCGTTCGGGTCGTTGAGCATCTCGCCTTCCCAGGTGGCGGAGGTGCTCACGATCGGGTTCCCCAGCTCGCGGACGAGGCCGAGCGCGACCTCGTGGTGGGGGACCCGGATGCCGACCTGCTTGCGCTTCTTGTGGATGTGCAGGATGCGCGGGGCCTCGCGGGTGGCCGGCAGGATGAAGCAGTACGGGCCGGGGGTCAGGCGCCGCATCATCCGGTAGGTGCGGTCGTCGACGATGGCGTACTTCGACAGGTCGCCGAGGTCGGGGCAGAGGAAGGCCAGGGGCTGGTCCTTCTTCATGCGCTTGAGCTCGTAGACGCGGTCGACCGCCTTCTTCTGCGTGAAGTCGCAGCCGATGCCGTAGACGGTGTCGGTCGGGTAGGCGATGACGCCGCCCTGGCGGAGCACGTCGACGGCCTTGCGCAGGAGGCGGGGGTCCGGGTGCTCCGGGTCGATCTGGATTCTCTTCATGGCTCTCAGGGGCGGGCGTGCAGCAGGCGGCGCGTGTCTCCCCCCTCGAACAGCACCATGATGAAGCCCTCGGGCGTGATCTCTTCGACTCGGCCGACGCCGAACTTGGAGTGTCGGAAGTAGTCGCCGACCGCGTATGTGCGAGCGCGGTCGTAGGTCTCGGCGGTCGCGCGGGCGCGCCCGATCTCGTCCTCGCTCAGCGTGGGGGCGACCTTGCGGGCCGGCGCCTTGCGCTTGGAGGCGGTGCCGCCCGAGGCGACGCGGCGTCGGCGCGTGGTGGTCCCGCTCGGGCTCGACGCCGGCCGGGTGGGCTCGGCGACGACCTTCACGTCGCGGCCGAGCTGACGGCGCGCCGCGCTGATCCGGCTCGAGTAGGGGTGGCAGATGAGGCACTCCTCGATCGGCGTCGCCTGCCCGGAGGAGAAGCGCTCGTCGTAGAACGCGTTCGCCGCGCGCGCGATGAGCACCAGTCGCTGCACCTCGTCGACCGCGTCGGGGCCGTCGCCGAGGGGCGCGAAGGCCACGCGCTTCACGTGCCGCTCGGCCACGAAGGCGAGCGCGTCCTTGACCGCGCGGGTGACGATCTCGGCCTTCGGCGCGGGCGCGCGGATGCCCCGATCCTCGGGCGGGCGCGTCGCGATCCACAGCAGGAAGTCGCAGTGAAGCTTGCCGCGGTGCAGGCGCAGCATCTCGCCGATCTCGAGCTCTCCGGCGTCGAGGCGAGCGCGCTCGCGATCGAGCTGCGACTGCAGCTCGCCGCCGTACTGCTCGGCGAGCTCGCGGTCGGGCCCGGGGCCGGGCCAGATGCGCATGTCGGTCGTACCGTCGTAGACGATGGCGTCCACCCGCTGCGACGAGGGGAGGTCGAAGACGGAGGACGCGATGAGCTGAACGTCCATGGGCCCCGTCACTAGCACGTCGGACCGCCGACGCGAATGGATTCGCGTGGCGAAACCGAGAAGGATTAATCGCCTGACTCGGGGCCGATCATCGGGCAAGCTGCGGCCCTCATGAGCGAGCGAGCCGACAGCCCCTTCATCGTGGTGACCGCGATCCTCGACGGGAGCGCGCGACCCGCGCAGATCACCATCAGCCATGGGGACGCCATGGAGAAGGCGTTCGACGCGACGACCGACAAGGACATCGCGGGCCTCGACATCGTCGAGCTCCCGGTCGCGCCGCCGGCGTTCGAAGCGCTGCGCCAGATGACCGGCCGGTCCAAGGACGCGGTCGCCGTCTACGACGTCTTCCCCCTGTCGCCGACCCTCGACGGCAGCGTCCGCACCGTGGCCGGGCAGTTCCTCGCCGCCGAGGCGCTCTGGACCCTCGAGGAGCAGGGACACCTGAAGGGCGTGCCGCTGAACCTGAAGCTCGACGTGCCGCCGGGCTGGGAGCGCGACCCGAAGGCGATCCACGAGAAGCTCGTCGGCGCCGGCGCCCTCGAGCTCTCGCCGAAGGCCATCGAGACCTTCAAGTCGATCAAGAGCGCCTGGGACGCGAAGAACGCCTCCTGATCCCGATCGCCACCGCCTCGTCGCCTCGCACTCGCGACCGCCTCGTCGCCCCCCACTCGCGGGAAACGAGGAAGGTGGGAAGCGAGGAGAGAGAGGGGATGGGGGCGCGGCTCCGCGCCGGCGCCTCGACGGTCGCCGCGGGCTCGGCTGCACGCCGAGCACGGCAGGCGACGAGCGCAGCGAGGTCGCCGCACGCACCACCACCTGTGTTCGATTCCGCGGCAGCGGGCGGCCAGCTCGCGCGAAGCGCGAGCGCGAGCCGCAGGGCCCCCAGCGCCCCGCGCTGGGGTCGGGGCCGAGCGGAGCGAGGTCCCGGAGTGGGTGGGGGGGCCCCGCGGAGCCGGTGCAGCGGTCACGGCGTAGGCTGCGGAGCAGCCGGAGTGGTGACCGTTGTGCCGGCGCAGCGGGGGGGCGGGGGCGGACCCGCCCCTGCCCGACAAGTCAATTTAGCTCGATGGGCATCGAGAGCGCGAAGGGCGCGATCTCGGCGTCGAAGGCGGCGCCGTCGTCGCGCACCATCTGGTAGGTGCCGTGCATCGTGCCGCGCGGGGTCTGGAGGATGCAGCCGCTCGTGTAGGTGTGGCTCTCGCCGGGCTCGAGCCGCGGCTGCTCGCCGATCACGCCGGGGCCCTTCACCTCGTCCACCTTCCCGGTGGCGTCGGTGATGATCCAGTGCCGGGTGATCAGCTTGGCCGCGCGCTCGCCTTCGTTGTCGAGGCGCACGGTGTAGGCCCACACGTAGCGGCGGCCGGCCGGGTTCGACTGCTCGGCCACGTATCGCGCGGCGACGGTCACGCGGATGCCGTCGGTCAGCGCCACCGATGGGTTCTGGGCCTTCATCAGCGCAGGGATAGCAGAAAAGAAAACGGCCCGCCTCGGAGGAGGCAGGCCGTCGAAGTGACCCCAAGGGGACTCGAACCCCTGTTACCGGCGTGAGAGGCCGATGTCCTAACCACTAGACGATGGGGCCGTCTGAGGAAGTATGAGCCTGGAATGTCATGACCCCAAGGGGACTCGAACCCCTGTTACCGGCGTGAGAGGCCGATGTCCTAACCACTAGACGATGGGGCCGTCTATCGGTCGAGCGCGCCGACCACGTGAACGAGGTCGTGAGCGCTCTCCGCTACTCGGGGACTAGGATTCGAACCTAGATAGCCAGAGCCAGAATCTGGAGTCCTGCCATTAGACGATCCCCGATTGCTTGTCACTCCCGGGGGCTGTCGCCCGCTCGGGAGCCGGGTGTTTAGCGCCCACCGGGGGGTTGGTCAAGAGAAACGTGGGCCGGGAATCCTTCGGCTTTTCATGTACTCGACCTGAATGGTGTGGAATCTCCCTCGAATGAGCCCCTCATGGCCGCCGCGCCGCGAATAGCAGGCTGAAAAGCGCGGAGAGGATCCCCCTTGCGCTCCTCGGGAAACTGATGCAGAACTGTTCTACGGTTTTCCGATAAGGAATGTGAGAGGGCCCATGGCACACTGGATCGTGACGGCGAATCGACTCTCGGACGGGGCGGTGGTCTACCTCCGCGGCGACCGCGGCTGGACGGGCGACCTCCAGCAGGCGCGCGCGCTCGACGACACGCAGGCGGCCGACGACCTCCTGGCCTGGGCCAAGGGGCAGGAGGCGGTGATCTGCGATCCCTACCTGTGCGAGGTCGGCCTCGAGGGCGCGCGGCTGCTCCCGCTGAGCGCCCGCGAGCGCATCCGGGCCGAGGGCCCGCGCCCGACGCTCCAGCGCCTCGGATACCTCCCCCAGCGCGGGGCCGAGCCGGCGCGCGCCGCCGTGGGCTGAGCCATGTACCAGTACGACGCGTTCGATCAGCGCATCGTCGAGGAGCGCGCCGCGCAGTTCCGCGATCAGGTCCTGCGGCGCATCGACGGTCGGCTCACCGAGGACGAGTTCAAGCCCCTGCGGCTGCAGAACGGCCTCTACATGCAGCTGCACGCGTACATGATGCGCATCGCGGTGCCCTACGGGCTGCTGAGCTCGACGCAGGTGCGCAAGCTCGCCCACATCGCGCGCACCTACGACAAGGGCTACGCGCACCTGACGACGCGGCAGAACGTGCAGCTCAACTGGCCGAAGCTCGAGGACGTGCCGAAGATCCTCGACGAGCTGGCCGAGGTGCAGATGCACGCCATCCAGACGAGCGGCAACTGCATCCGCAACATCACCAGCGACCCGTACGCCGGCGTGGCGCAGGACGAGATCGAGGACCCGCGGCCCTACTGCGAGATCCTGCGTCAGTGGTCGACGTTCCACCCGGAGTTCGCGTTCCTGCCGCGCAAGTTCAAGTTCGCGGTGACGGGCGCCGAGACCGACCGCGCAGCCATCGCGGTGCACGACATCGGCATCCGCGTCGTGCGGAACGAGGCCGGCGAGGTGGGCTTCGCCTACTACGTGGGCGGCGGACAGGGGCGGACGCCGCTCCTCGCCCCGTGCATCAACCCCTTCGTGAAGAGGCACGACCTCGTCAGCTACGCCGAGGCGGTCTTGCGCGTCTACAACCGGCTCGGCCGGCGCGACAACAAGTTCAAGGCGCGCATCAAGATCCTCGTGAAGCAGACCGGCGCCGAGGAGTTCGCGCGCCTGGTGGACGAGGAGCACGCGAAGATCGCCGACGGCCCGCTGAAGCTGCGCGACGAGGACATCGCGCACTTCCAGCGCTTCTTCCGCCCCCCGCCCTACGAGGTGCTGACCAACGGGGACACCACCTTCGGCGCGGCGCTGCTCGGCAAGGACCGGGACTTCGCGCGGTGGGTCGACCACAACGTCGCCGAGCACCGGGTGCCGGGCTACGCGATCGTGAACCTCTCGGTGAAGTGCCACGAGCTGCCGCCCGGCGACATCACCGACGCGCAGCTCGACCAGGTGGCGGACCTCGCCGACCGCTACGCGTTCGGGCGGGTCGTGGTCACGCACCGCCAGAACCTCGTCTTCCCCGACGTGAAGCGGAAGGACCTGCCGGCGCTGCACCGGGAGCTCGCGGCGCTCGGCTTCGCGACCCCGAACGTCGGCAAGCTCACCGACGTGGTCTGCTGCCCGGGGCTCGACTACTGCAACCTCGCGAACGCCCGCTCGATCAGCGTCGCGCAGGACCTCACCCGGCGCTTCGAGGACCTGGCGAAGGTGCACGAGCTGGGCGACCTGCAGCTGAACATCAGCGGCTGCATCAACGCCTGCGGCCACCACCACGTCGGCCACATCGGCATCCTCGGCATCGACAAGGGTGGGGTGGAGCACTACCAGCTGATGCTCGGCGGCTCCTCGGGTGACACCGCGTCGCTCGGCAAGGTGCTCGGCCGCGCGCTGACCCACGACGAGATCGGCGACGCGGTCGAGAAGACGGTGCTCGCCTACCTCGCGCACCGGAAGGACGAGTCGGAGAGCTTCCTCGACGCCTACCGACGCCTCGGCCCCAACCCGTTCAAGGAGGCGGTCTATGAAGCTCATCCGGCGTGACGCGGACGGGGCTCGGGTGGAGGACGACGGCTGGGTCGCCGTCCCCGACGAGGTCACCATCCCGGACGAAGGCGACGTGATCGTCTCGCTGGACCGCTGGCGAGAGGGCGCGGCCGCGCTGCGCGCCCGGTCCGGCCGGATCGGGCTGCGGGTCCCGGGCGATCTGCCGCCCGAGGAGCTCGCGCCGCAGCTCGACGGCGTCGCCCTCGTGGCCATCGAGCTCCCGAAATTCACCGACGGCCGCGCCTACTCCCTGGCGCGCCTGCTCCGGGACCGCTTCGCCTACGAGGGGGAGCTCCGGGCGATCGGCCACGTGCTGCGCGACCAGCTCCTCTACCTCGCGCGCTGCGGCTTCGACACCTTCGTGCTCGCCGAAGGCAAGTCGCTCGAAGACGGCGTCGCCGCCTTCGACGACTTCACGGTCGAGTACCAGCCGGCCGCCGATCACGACACGCCGATCTGGCGCCGCCGCTCTCCCTGAGCGTCACTCGAAGCGGGCCGGGTCCGGCTGCGGGAAGCCCATCTGCTCGGTCCAGCCGTAGCTGCCGGAGCGGCCGGCGCGGCGGAGGATCTGGGTGCCCTGCACGCCCTCGCCCTGGGTGACCGAGAGGTAGCCGTCGGCGGTGTACTCGCCGTGGGTGTCGCCTTCGGGCGGCGTGTAGTCCTCGGGGGCCACGCCGCCGGTGCCGACGCGCCAGATCTGCTGGGTGGGCGGGTAGGTGTCGGTGACGCGGGTGCGCTCGGCCTGGTTGGCGTCGAGGTCGCGCACGATGCGGAAGTTGGTGACCGTGAAGCCGGGCACGCCGCGCTGGCGGAGGACGCGCGCGCCGCGGGGCAGAGAGCTGTCCTCGACGTCGCGCTCGTCGTAGGGCGCGATCTCGTCGACCCGGCGCACGAAGGTGACCATGCGGCGCATCGGCGCGCCCCGGAGCTCGGCCCGGGCGACGCCGCCCTCGACGGTGAAGCCGATGGCCACCGGGGTGTCGAGGTCGTTCCGGAACCGGAAGTTGAGCTGCGGGTAGCTGACCACCGCGTCGAGGCCCATGAAGATGTAGGTGCTCGGGCGGCTGTGCGGCTGACGCTCGACGACCGGGAGGCCGGCGAAGAAGACCGCGGCGTGCAGGGTGCCGGCGACCTGGCAGGTCCCGCCGCCGACTCCGTCGACCAGCTCGCCGCCGGCGATGACCGGGGCGGGGCGGAAGCCGTTGGCCTCGCTGCGCTCACCCACCGCCTCGTTGAAGTCGAAGGTCTCGCCCGGCATCACCACGAGGCCGTCGATCTTCTCGGCGGCGACGCGGAGGTTGAAGGTGCGGTCGCGGGACTCGGCGGTGTTGGCGTAGCGGGTCTCGTAGCTCGCGAGCACGTGGCCGAGGTCGAGCCCCCCGAGGTCGTCCGCGCTGCGGTGCGCGCGCCGGATCTCCACGTCGGCCCGGGCCACCCGCTCGCCGCGCTCGAGGGCGTCGCGCATCGCGTCGAGGGTGCCGTGCACGTCGAGCAGCCGGCCGTCGCGGTGCGGCGAGACCTCGCCGGTGCGCACGTTCGCGCGCGCGTCCGAGGGGCGGCGGTCGTAGCGGTCCTTCAGGTCGGCGAGGCGCTCGAAGGTGGCGGCCTCGTCGATCCGGACGGGCAGCCGCAGCGTCAGCGGCCGGCCGCTCGCGACCGCCGCGTGGTAGCGCCGCATCGCGCTGGTGGTGTCGGTGGCCTGCCGCAGCTGCGCGGCGAGGCGCTCGACGTCCAGGGTCGCGCCGAAGCCGCGCCGCGGCCGCGTGATCGGGTCCTCGCCCGGGACCTCGAGCGTCAGCGGCGCCGCCTCCCACTCCCGGGCCAGCGCCCGCGCGAAGGCGAGCGCGTCCTCACCCTTGTCGATCGCCGTCGCGCCGGCGCGGACCTCGACCGGCGGCGCGGCGGCGCGGGCCACCGAGGGCCCGTCGTGCTGCGCGAGCACCCAGGCGCCGAGCCCGCCCGCGGCGGCGAAGCAGGTCACCGCGCCCACGACCCGGGCGCGCTCCAGCCAGCGATGGAGTCCCTCCATGCCCCCACGGCTACCCGGGCGGCGTCACCCCGGTCAAAAAAGCCGCTACTTCCGGGGGCGCGGCAGGTCGTACGCGTCGAGCCGGTTGACCAGCGTGCGCCGGGAGATGCCGAGCATCTTCGCCGCCCGGGTCTGGTTGCCGCCGCACGCCTCGAGGGCCTCGACGATGCGTTGCCGGTCCAGCTCCCGCATGCGCGCCTCGAGGTGCTCCATCTTCGAGCGAGGGCGCTCGGGCGCGGGAGCGGGCGAGGAGGCCCGGCGCGCGAGGCGGGCGGGCAGGTGCTCGGGGCGGACCTCGTCGCCGTCGAGCAAGGCCACGCACTGCTCGACGACGTTGCGCAGCTCCCGCACGTTGCCCGGCCAGTCGTGCGCGGCGAGCGCGTCGAGCGCGGCCGGTGACCAGGTGGGCGCGCGCGGCCGCCGCAGCTGATGCCACGCGTGATGGGTGAAGCGCTCGGTGAGCGGCGCGATCTCCTCGACGCGCTCGCGCAGCGGAGGCACCTCGAGGGTGAGGCCGCCGACCCGGAAGTAGAGGTCTTGTCGGAAGCGCCCCGCCTCGACCTCGGCCTCCAGGTCCCGGTTGGTGGCCGACACGAAGCGCACGTCGACGTCCTTCGCCTCGCGGCCGCCCACCCGCCGCACCCGCCGGTCCTCGAGCACGCGCAGGAGCTTCACCTGCACGCTGCCCGGCAGCTCTCCGATCTCGTCGAGGAAGACCGTGCCGCCATCGGCCGCCTCGAAGAGGCCGGGCTTGTCGCCGGTGGCGCCGGTGAACGCGCCGCGCTCGTGCCCGAACAGCTCGCTCTCGAGCAGCGACTCCGCCATCGCGGCGCAGTGGAGAGGGACGAACGGGCCGTCGCGGCGAGGGGAGGCCTTGTGGATGGCGTGAGCCAGCACGTCCTTGCCCACGCCGGTCTCGCCGAGCAGCAGGATGCTGAGGTGGGTCTGGGCCGCCTTGAGCGCGCGCTCGTAGACCGCGCGCAGCCTCGTCGAGCGCACGATGGGGCGGCCCGGGCCCTCCACGTCGGGCTCCGGGGCCGGGGCGTGGGCGGCGAGGAGCTGCGCCTTGCGCTCGATGCGCGCCTCGATGGCGTCGAGCAGCTCGCGCCGCGTGAAGGGCTTGGTGACGTAGTCGTCGGCGCCCAGGCTCATGCCGGCGCGGACGTCCTCGCGCTCGGCGCGCGCGGTCAGGAAGATGAACGGCACCGCGGCGGTCTCGGGGTAGTCGCGCAGCGCGCGCAGCACGCGGTGACCGTCCATCACCGGCATCATGATGTCGCAGACGACGACGTCGGGGACGCGCGCCAGGGCGCTCGCGATGCCCGCCTTCCCGTCCGCGGCCTCGTCGACCGCGTAGCCCTCCGCGTCGAGCAGCTCGCTCACGTTCGAGCGGATCAGGGGGTCGTCCTCGATGACCAGCACGCGCTTCATGTCTCTCCCTCCACGAACGGGACGCGAACCCGGAACGTCGTGCCGCGCCCCTCCTCCGACTCCACCTCGAGCGTCCCGCGGTGCACCTCCACCGAGCGCTGCACCACCGCGAGCCCGAGGCCGGTGCCCGGGATCCGGCTCGCGTTGCTGCCCCGGTGGAAGGCCTCGAAGAGGTGGGCCCGATCCGCCTCGGGGATCCCGATGCCCCGGTCGCGCACCTCGAGGCGCACGCCCTCCGCGTCCGTCTCCACCAGCAGGTCCACCGCGCTCTCGTCCGGCGAGTACTTGAAGGCGTTGGACAGCAGGTTGGTGAGCACGTGGCGGAGGAGCTTGTCGTCGAGCCACACCCGCTCGGCCTCGGTCCCGCGTCTCGTGATCTCGAGGGCCCGCTCGGGGCCCACCACCGCGCGCACCTCCTCGACCACCGAGTCGATCAGCGCCGGCAGCGAGAGCGGGCGCGCCTTGAGCTCGAGCATGCCGCTCTCCGCGCGCCCGATGAGGAGGACGTCGTCGAGCATCCGCGACATCGCCTTGGCCGAGCCCTGGATGCGGTCGAGGTGCGTGGCCCGCTTGGCCCGATCCCAGCGCTCTCCGTAGGCCTCGAAGAGCTCGGCCGACGAGAGGATGACGCTCAGCGGCGTCCTGAACTCGTGGGACGTCATCGAGACGAAGCGGCTCTTGAGCCGCGCGAGCTCCGCCTCTCGATCGCGCTCGAGCTCGATCTCGGTCAGGGCCACCTCGAGCTTGGCCTTCGTGTCGCGCAGCGCGGCCGCCGCCTCGCTCATGCGCACGATGATGTAGCCCGCGCCGAGCGCGAGGAGCCCGAGGCCGAACGCGTAGACGAGGAGCCACCGAGCCTCCGCGCGGTCGGTCGCCGCCGCGTGCGCGACCCCGTAGACCTCCCGGACCGCCTCGGCCCGCTGGCTCACGGGCAGGGTCATGACGCGCCCGACCGTCTGCTCGAGTCGCTCGGTGCGCTCCAGGACGAGCCGGGCGTGGGGCGCGACGAGCGCCTCGCTGGGCGGCGTCCGCGCGAGCGCGCCGCGGGCCGCGTGGACGTGGGCGTCGCTCGGGGCGACCACCGCGAGGAGCACTGCCCGGAGGAGCGCGTCGAGCTCCTCCGCCGCGCCGGGGTCGCCGGCCTGCCGGAGCGCCTCGCTCCGGCGCGCCACGTTGCGGGGGAGGGCCCGCATCGCGTTCCGCAGCACCGCCTGGTCGCTCTTGAAGCGCTCCACGAGGGCTCGCTTCTCGTCCAGGGTCTCCCCGTAGCGCGTGACCGCGGTCATCAGGCGCGCGCGCAGCTCCGCGTCGAGGTGCGGCGGCGGCCGCTCGAGCGCGGCGCGGTTCTCGCTCGTCTCGTCCCACACCCGGACCAGATCGTCGTAGTGGGTCACCAGCCGGAGCCGGGAGCGCGCGACCTCCTCGTCCATCCGCGCGTCGAGCTCCTGCGTCCTCCGGAGCGCGCGGGCGTAGGCCTCGTGCGCGTCGAGGTCCACCTCGGCCGCCCGCGCGCTGGCCAGCGCCGCCAGCAGCGCGACGGCCGTCAGCAGCGCGGCCAGCCCCAGCGTGCGGCTCGACCGGGTCACGGCGGCTCCGGGGCGAGCGGGACGCCCTCGTGCTCCCCGGTCAGGGTGCGGAGGAAGGCGACGATGGCCCGGACCTCGCCGTCGTCGAGCACCGCGCCGAGCTGCACCCGGCTCATGTGCCGGACCGCCGCCTCGAGCGTCGGCGCGGATCCGTCGTGGAAGTAGGGCGCGGTCACCTCCACGTTGCGCAGGCTGGGCACCCGGAACACGTGCGCGTCCTCGTCGCGGCCGGTGATCAGCATGCGGCCGTAGTCGCGCTCGGTGAGCTCGCGGTCGAACGCGTCGGCCATCACGCCGTAGCGCTGGTAGAGGTTGCCGCCGACGTTGATGCCCTGGTGGCAGGTCGCGCAGCCCACGTCCCGGAACAGCGCGTAGCCCTCCGCTTCGAGCGCGTCGAGCTCGGCCTCGCCCCGCAGGAAGCGGTCGAAGCGGGCGTCGGGCGTGATGAGCGATCGCTGGTAGGTCGCCAGCGCGCTCTTCAGCGTCCCCTCGCTCACCCCGGGGTAGCCCGCGCTCCGGAAGGCGCCGTCGTAGGGGACGCGGAGCCGCGCGACCACGGCGTCCCAGCTGCCGGCGTCCATGACGTTTTCGTTCATCATGGGGCCGCCGAGGTGCTCCTCGAGGGTCTCGAACGGGCCCTGCCAGTTGTAGCGAAAGTTGAACGCGACGTTGAAGACGGTCGGCACGTTGTACGGGCCCGTCTCGTTCAGCGGGTGGTTGGAGCGCGCCTCGCCGGGCACCACGCCGCCCTCGTCCAGCGCGTGGCAGTCCACGCAGGCCACGTCGCCGCCGCCCGACAGCCGCGGGTCCTCGAAGAGCCGCCGCCCGAGCTCCACCCGCTCGGGGTCGAGGCCGAGGTCCTGCGGGATGGGCTCGAAGGGGTGCTCGGGAGACGCCAGCTGCCCGGGCGGGAGCCGGCGGTGCACCCGCCAGTCCTCCTCCGGCGGCGTCTGACACGCCGCCGCGAGCAGCGCGAGCGCCGCCACGAAGGACCACCCCTCCCCCATGTTTCCAGCGTACATCAAGAAGCGTGCGAGCTGCGCAGCCCGGAGCGCGACCCGCGCATCTCCGTGCTCGCGGGGCGCAGATGCGCGGATTGCGCATCGAGGTGCGCAACGCGCCCCCCGCGCATCGCGGTGCACGAGCGGTGCGCGCGAAGCGCAGCGGGGGCCGCCGAGAGGTCGGCGCCACGGGAGAGCCCCGGGTGGCACGCGCGGTGCTCGGGGTCGGGTGGGGGAGGACCGGTATGAAGAACGCAATCATCGCGACCTCGTTGCTCGCGGCCGTGTTGCTCGCGGCCGTCGGCTGCGGGGCCTCGCGCACCGTCTACGTGGTCGAGCGCCACGCGCGCGGCGGCGAGCTGCGCGTGCAGGGCGCCTACATGGAGCGGGCGGCGCAGGCGCAGATCGTCATGGCGGAGCGCTGCGGCGGGCCCTTCGGGGTCGTCGCGGAGCGCGACGGACGCACGGTCTTGTTGCGCGCGCCGGAGCCGAACCAGAGGCGCTTCCGCTTCGTCTGCGTCGATCGGGCACCCGGCCCGCTCGCGATGGAGTGATCGGCTATCCTCCGCGCGTGCTCTTCCAGAAGAAGTTCTGGGCAGGCCTCGCGGACGGCTCGATCACGCTCGCGTTCCGGCGCTGGAAGCGCCCGACGGTGAAGGCGGGCGGGACCCTCCGGAGCCCGGGCGGTCTGCTCGCCATCCACGCCGTGGAGCCCTGCGCGCTGAAGGAGATCTCCGCCGAGGACGCGTCGGCGGCGGGCTACCCGTCCAGGCGAGCGCTGCTCGACGCGCTGAAGGGGAGGGAGGGCGCGCTCTACCGCGTCCGCTTCTCCCCCGCCGGGCCCGACCCGCGGGACGCGCTCCGCCGCGACGACGCGCTCAGCGACGAGGAGTGGGCGAAGATCGACGCCGCCCTCGACCGCAGCGACTTCAGCTCGGGCTCGCCCTGGACCCGCGACGTGCTCCGGGCCATCGAGGCCGAGCCGGGGCGGCGCGCGGGGGATCTGGCGCCGCGGTTCGCGCTCCCGCTGAAGCTCTTCAAGCAGCGGGTGCGGCGGCTCAAGACGCTCGGTCTCACCGAGAGCCTGAAGGTCGGCTACCAGCTGAGCCCGCGCGGACGCGCCTACCTCGCGCGTGCTACCCATCGAGCATGAAGAACGCGGTCGTCGGCGTCACCGGGGGCATCGCCGCCTACAAGGCCCCGCTCCTGGTGCGGGCGCTGATGCGCCGCGGCTACGATGTCCGGGTGGTGATGACCGAGTCCGCCGCGCGCTTCGTCGGGCCGGTCACCTTCACCGGGCTGACCGGTCGGCCGCCGGTCACCGATCTCTGGGATCCGAGCTACGCGGGCGAGGTGCACGTGGAGCTCGCCGGCTGGGCGGACGTGATGGTCGTCGCGCCGGCCACCGCGAACGTGATCGCGCGGGCCGCGCAGGGCCTCGCCGACGACGCGCTCACCGCCACGCTGCTCTGCTGGGACGGCCCCACCGTCTACGCGCCGGCCATGCACCACCGCATGTGGGCGAACCCGGCGACCGCGCGCAACGTGGCCCACCTCGCCGAGGCGGGCGCGTCGTTCGCCGGCCCGGTCTCGGGCCCGCTCGCGAGCGGGGAGTCGGGCATGGGGCGCATGGCCGAGCCCGAGGACATCGCCGACGTCGTCGAGGCGGCGACGGTGGCGCGCGACCTCGCGGGCCGCACGCTCCTCGTCAGCGCGGGCGGCACCCAGGAGGACCTCGACCCGGTCCGCTACCTCGGCAACCGCTCTACCGGCAAGATGGGCTACGCGCTCGCCGCCGAGGCGGCCCGTCGCGGCGCCAGCGCGCTCCTCGTCAGCGGCCCGACCGCGCTCCCCGATCCGCCCGGGGTCGACGTCATCCGGGTCCGCAGCGCGGTCGAGATGGAGGAGGCCATCGCCGCCCGGCGTGACGGCGTCGACGCGATCCTGATGGCGGCCGCGGTGGCCGACTACCGCCCGAAGGACCTCGCGGCCCACAAGCTCAAGAAGGGCGAGGGGCCGATGACGGTCGAGCTCGTCCGCAACCCCGACATCCTCGCCGGCCTCGGCGCGTGGCGCACCGGCGCGTCGCCCGTCCTGGTCGGCTTCGCGGTCGAGACCGAGGACCTCGTCGCTCGCGCGCGCGGCAAGCTCGAGAAGAAGAAGGTCGACCTCGTCGTCGCCAACGAGGCCGCTCACTCCTTCGGCAAGGAGACCAACCGGGTGCACCTCGTCACCCGGGACGACGTCGAGTCCCTCGACGAGCTGCCCAAGCGCGAGGTCGCCCGCCGGGTCCTCGACCGCGTGGTCGCGCTGATGGCCGCGGTCAGACCATGAGGCCGGGCGCCGGGAACTGGTCGCACAGCTCCTTGACCTGAGCCTTGATGCGCTTCTGCAGCGCGCCGTCTTCGACGTTCTCGATGACGTCGGCGATCCAGCCCGCGACCGTCTTCATCTCGTCGGTGCCCATGCCGCGGCTGGTGAGCGCGGGGGTGCCGATGCGGATGCCGCTCGGGTCGAAGGGCGAGCGCTTGTCGAAGGGCACCGAGTTGTAGTTGCAGACGATGCCCGCGTGCTCGAGCGCCACCGCGGCCGGCTTGCCCGGGACGTCCTTGGGCGTGAGGTCGGCGAGGATGAGGTGGGTGTCGGTGCCGCCGGTCACCAGGCCGATGCCGCGGGACTTCAGCCCCTCGGCGAGCGCCTTGGCGTTGGTCACGATCTGCGCCGCGTAGGTCTTGAACTCGTCGGTCGAGGCCTCCTTGGCCGCCACCGCGAGGGCCGCGATCGCGCTGTTGTGCGGGCCGCCCTGCAGGCCGGGGAACACCGCGCGATCGATCTTCTTGGCGTGCTTCTCGTCGCAGAGGATCATGCCGCCGCGGGGACCGCGCAAGGTCTTGTGCGTGGTCGAGGTCACGATCTCGGCCTTGCCGAAGGGGCTCGGGTGCGCGCCGCCGGCGACGAGGCCGGAGATGTGCGCGATGTCCGCGACCAGGACGGCGCCGACCTCGCGCGCGATCTCGGCGAACTTGTCGAAGTCGACCTGCCGCGGGTAGGCGGTCGTGCCGCACCAGAGCAGCTTTGGCTTGTGCTCGCGGGCGAGGCTCGCCACCTGATCGAAGTCGATGCGGTGGTCGTCCTCGCGCACGCCGTACTGGATGGCGTCGAAGTACTTCCCGGTGATCGAGACCTTCCAGCCGTGCGTCAGGTGCCCGCCCGCCGGCAGGCCGAGGCCCATGGTCTTGTCGCCGGGCTGCAGGAACGCGAAGTAGACCGCGAGGTTGGCCGGCGAGCCGGAGTAGGGCTGCACGTTCGCGTGGTCGGCGCCGAAGAGCCGCTTGAGCCGCGTGCAGGCGATCGACTCCACCGCGTCGATGTTGTGCTGGCCCTGGTAGTAGCGCTTGCCGGGGTAGCCCTCGGAGTACTTGTTGTTCAGCACCGAGCCGCCCGCCTCGAGCACCGCCTGGCTGGCGTAGTTCTCGCTGGCGATCAGGCGCAGGCTGTCGGCCTGGCGCGTCCGCTCGTGCTCGATGAGCTCATGGATCTCCGGGTCGATCTCGCGCAGGGAAGGCTCGGTCATCGGTGACTCCAACGTGCTGGAAGGGACCGGATCCATAGCACGCTTCCGGTCCGTCGCGCGCTCTGGTACCCCACCCCTCGTGGGTGCAATTCGTCCCGGTTTCGAGGAATTCCAGACCCTGGCGCAGGACGCCACCGTCGTCCCGGTCACCCGTGAGCTCCTCGCGGACGCCCTGACCCCCGTGCTCGCCTGGTCGACCATCGGCGGAGAGCCCGGCAGCTTCCTCCTCGAGTCGGTCGAGCACGGCGAGAAGTGGGGGCGCTACTCCTTCGTGGGCTTCCGGCCGGCGATCATCGCCCGCGGGCGGCGGGGCCGCTTCGAGACGGTGCGCGGCGGCCGGGTCGAGGCCCGGGAGGTCGACGACCCGTGGGTCCCCCTCCGGGCGCTGCTCGCCGAGTGGAAGCCGCCCGGCGAGGGCCTCGACTGGCTGCCGCGCTTCTGGGGTGGGGCGGTCGGCTACGTCGCCTACGACTCGGTGCGCACCTTCGAGCCCACGGTCGGCGAGCGGCACCACGACCCGGAGGCGTGGGACTTCGCGTTCGCCATCGGCGGCACGCTGCTGATCTTCGACGACCTGCGGCAGCGGGCGTACGCGGTGAGCCTGCGGCGCGTCGACCAGGGAGACCTGCGCGCCACCTACGACGCGGCGCTCGCCGAGCTCGAGGATCTCACCGACGAGCTCAGCCGGCCCCGCATCCCGCGGCTGCTCTCGCCCCCGACCCACCGCTTCGAGGGCGAGCTGCCCGCGTCCAGCTACGACCGGCCGACGTTCTGCGCGGCGGTGGAGCAGTGCAAGGAGCACATCCGCGCCGGCGACATCTTCCAGGTCGTCCTGAGCCAGCGCTTCGCCGCCGACGCGCGCGGCGTCGACCTCTTCGACGTCTACCGCATGCTGCGGGCGATCAATCCGTCGCCTTACATGTTCCTGCTGCGCATGCCCGAGGTCGGCATCGCCGGAGCCAGCCCGGAGACGCTGGTCCGGGTGGAGGACGGGCGCGCCGAGGTCCGCCCGATCGCCGGCACGCGCCCGCGCGGCCGCACCCCGGAAGAAGACCGGGCGCTCGCCGAGGAGCTGCTCGCCGACCCGAAGGAGCTGGCCGAGCACGTGATGCTCGTCGACCTCGGCCGGAACGATCTCGGGCGCATCAGCGAGCCGGGCACGGTCGAGATCACCGAGCGCATGATCATCGAGCGCTACAGCCACGTGATGCACGTGGTCAGCAACGTCTCCGGCCAGCTCGCCGAGGGGCGCGACGCGCTCGACGTGCTCCGGGCGACGTTCCCGGCCGGCACCCTGAGCGGAGCGCCGAAGGTGCGGGCGATGCAGATCATCGAGGCGCTCGAGCCGGTGCGCCGCGGCGTCTACGGCGGCGCGGTCGGCTACGTCAGCTTCAGCGGCAACCTCGACGTCGCCATCGCCATCCGCACCGTCGTCGAGCAGGACGGAGAGATCCGGGTGCAGGCCGGGGCGGGCCTCGTCGAGGCGAGCGATCCCGACGCGGAGTACGACGAGACGGTGAACAAGGCGCGGGCCGCGCTCAGCGCGATCGAGGCCGCGCGGCGACGCTGACCGGCGCGTCGCGCTCGTCGATCACGGCCTGCAGCGCCGACAGCAGCTGCTCCGGGCGGTAGGGCTTGGGGAGGAGCGCGTGCGAGTGGCCGCTCGCCTGCACCTGGTCGGGGTAGCCGGAGACGAAGAGGCAGGGGATCTCGAGGCCCCGCGCCTCGATCGTCTCCGCCAGCTCGAAGCCGACGCCGTCGAGCATCATCACGTCGGAGACCACCGCGGTCAGCGACGGGTCGAGCCGCTCGCGCGCCGACGTCACCCCGTCGGCGGTGAGGACCTGGTAGCCGCCTCGCTCGAGCATGCGCACCGTCACCCGGCGCACGGCCTCGTCGTCGTCGACCACCAGCACCCGGCCGCTCCCCGGCTCCGGCGGCGGCGGCGCGATCGGCTCCTCCGTGTCCTCCGCCGATGGGAGCCAGACCGAGAACGTCGTCCCGGCCCCCGGGGCGCTCGAGACCTCGACCCGGCCGCCGCGGCGCTCGGCGAGATCGCGCACGATGGTCAACCCCAGGCCCGAGCCGTCGCTCCCGCCGCGCGTCGTGGCGAAGGGCTCGAAGAGCGTCTCCGCGATCCCGGGGTCGAGCCCGGGGCCGTCGTCCGCCACCTGGACGCGGACCTCGCCTTCGATCGTCGCGGTGGAGACGTCGATGGTGCCGCCGGCCGCTCCGAGCGCGTCGCGCGCGTTGATGACGAGGTTGAGCACGATCTGGTCGACCTCGCTCGGCGCGGCCTGCGCCGCGCACGACGGCGACGCGTGCGACTGCCGCAGGGTGACGTTCTCGGGCAGGGTGCGCGCGAGCAGGCGGGAGAGGATCTCGATCCGGGCGACGACCTGCGCCGACTCGGCCTGGCTCTCCTGGGCGCGCGCGAACGCGAGGAGCTGCTGGGTCAGGTTCGCGGCGCGCTCGCTCGCGTGGAGGGCGTCGGAGAGGGGGCCGTCCTCGTCCTCGCCCCGCATCGCGACCGTCACGTTGCCCTGGATCACGGTGAGCAGGTTGTTGAAGTCGTGCGCGATGCCGCCGGTGAGCCGGCCGACCGCCTGCAGCCGTCGGCTCGCGTCGAGCTGCGCCTCCATGCGCCGACGCTCGGTCATGTCGACCACGAAGCCCTCGAAGCAGGGCCCGGCGTCGCCCGCGTCGGTCAGCACGCGCCCGCTGAGGTGGACCTGGAGCCGGGAGCCGTCTCGCCGGGACCACACCGCCTCCGTCTCCAGGCTCTCGGAGGCCTCGAGCGCGGCGAGGAAGCCCGCGCGTGCGCCCGGATCGACGAAGAGATCGGCGGCGCCGCGCTCGCGCAGCGCGTCGAGGTCGTCGTAGCCGAGCATGTCGAGCAGGGCCGGGTTGGCGAGCGACGGTCGCCCCGACGCGTCCGCCCGGAAGATGCCCACCGTGGCGTGATCGATCAGCGCCCGCTCCTGCGCGGTGGCCTCGACGAGCGCGCGGCGGCTCCGGTCGAGGTGGGCGAGCAGCAGGGCGAGCGCGGCGCCGATCTGGAGGAACGCCGAGATCGCCAGCCCGAACGGGACGAAGCCCTCGACGTCGCCCAGGAACGGGTAGTCCATCGCGTGCATGCCCCAGAGGATCAGCATCACGCCGCTCAGCCGGGTGGCGCCGCCGCGCCGGACGAGCGCCCAGCCGCACCACGCGATCGCGAGGGCCAGCGCGCCGATCCCGGGCGCGGTCGCGAGGACCGGGTCCACGCCCGAGGCGTCGAGGGCCGCGGTGCAGGCCCCCCCGACGAGCGCGGCGAGCGTCCACCCGTGCGAGTACCTCCGCCCGAGGAACGCGTACGTCCCGCTCACCAGCAGCAGCATCGACGCCAGCGCGGCGGGCGCCGCGAGCAGGTGCACCAGGGGCACCGGCCGGCCGAGGATGTCGTTGGCGATCAGCAGCTCGGCCCCCGTGATGCCGGTCCAGCCGAGGCCCCACCGCCTCAGCCACACCTCGGGCTCACGGCGCGCGAGGAAGAAGAAGAGCGCGGCGAGCGAGGCCGACGCGGCGACGTCGAGGCCGCAGATGGCGAGGAGCGCTAGATCTCTCGGGCTCGCGACATCCATCCGGTGGCCTTCATGATGGCACATCGGCCCGCGTACGATGGGCCGGTGACCTTCCAGCTACGCGCCCAGCGCTTCGCGGTCCACCGCGCGCCCGTCCCGCACCTCGTGATCGACGACGTCTTCGGAGCGGATGCGAGCCGCGCGATGCTCGACCACCTCGTGGCGCTCGAGCCGGCCTTCGTACCCGCCGCGGTCGGCGGCCGCGCGGAGCGGGCGGACTTCCGCGCGAACCTCGTGTTCGGCCCCGACGCGCACTTCCACGATCCGGCGGAGGACACCTTCGAGGCGACCATCGCGGGCCGGGCCGCGCGCTCCCCGCTCCTCGCCGGCGTCGACGCCCTCCTGTTGAGCCGCGAGCTCCGCGAGCTGATGGAGTCGGCGCCGGCCCCGCTGCACGCCCTGGCGCGCGCCAACCGCTGGGAGACACAGGTCAGCCGCTACGGCGCCGGCGACCGCTACGGCTGGCACCTCGACCGGCTCGGCGACGACGCCCGGCAGGTCTCCATCGTCTACTACCTCTTCGAGGAGCCCGCGCGCTTCGAGGGAGGGCGGCTCGAGCTCTCCGACGGCCTCGCCCGCGGCGGCCGGCTCCTCTGCGGCGAGCGCCGCGAGGTGGAGCCGCGGCACGACCGCGCGGTGATCTTCTCGTCCCGGGCGGTGCACCGGGTCACCGAGACCGAGCTATCGAGCCTCGCTTTCGGAGACGGGCGCTTCTCCGTCAACGTGTTCTGCGGCGTCGGCTGACCCGCCTCGCTCGATGGCCGCCGCCAGCGTCGTCAGCAGCAGCTCGGGGCGGTAGGGCTTGGGCAGCACCACGTGGTCGCCCGACTCGCTCTGCATCGCCTGGTCCGGGTAGCCCGAGACGAACACGCACGGGATCTCGAGCCCGCGCGCTTCGAGCGTCTCCTCGAGCGTGAAGCCGTTCCCGTCGGCCAGCATCACGTCGCTGACCACCGCCACCAGCGAGGCGTCGAGCCGGGCCTTCGCCTCCGCGACCCCGGTCGCGCGCACGACCTCGTAGCCGGCCGCGGAGAGGTGGCGCGCGGTGACGTCGAGCACCGAGGCGTCGTCGTCGACCACCAGCACCCGGCCGGTCCCGGGCGGCGGCGCGATGGGCGCGGGCGCCTCCGGCGTGGCCGCTCCGCAGGACCGGAGCCAGACGACGAAGGTCGTGCCCTCGCCGGGCGCGCTCGTCACCTCGACGCGCCCGCCGCGCCGCTCGGCGAGGTCGCGCACGATGGTCAGCCCGAGCCCCGAGCCCTCGCCGCCGGTCGCGAACGGCTCGAAGAGGGTCTCGGCGACGCTCTCGGGGATGCCGGGCCCGTCGTCCTCGACCCGGAGCTGCGCCCAGTCGACGCCGTCGACGCGGGTGATCCCGGTCGAGACGGCGATGGTGCCGCCGCGCTCGCGCAGCGCGTCGCGCGCGTTCACCACCAGGTTGAGGAGCAGCTGGTCGACCTCGGTGGGCCTCGCCTCGACCGGGCGGCTCGCGTCCTGATGCCGCACCGAGAGGTGCACGTTCTCGGGCAGGGTGCGCCGGAGGAGTCGGGCGAGGATCTCGACGCGGGGAACGAGGTCCGCCGTCTCGGACGCGCTGGCGTGGGCCCGCGCGAAGCTGAGCAGCTGCCGGGTCAGCTCGGCCGCCCGCTCGCTCGCGTGCAGGGCGTCGCCGAGGGGCCCCTCGGGATCGCTCATGCCGAGCAGCAGGTTGCCCTGGATCACGGTGAGCAGGTTGTTGAAGTCGTGGGCG
This sequence comes from Myxococcota bacterium, assembly GCA_036149055.1. Taxonomy (GTDB): domain Bacteria; phylum Myxococcota_A; class Polyangia; order Polyangiales; family Sandaracinaceae; genus JAVJQK01. Next base: position 27,427 of record JAYZQJ010000033.1, read on the forward strand.
ATGCCGCCGGTGAGCCGCCCGACCGCCTGCAGCCGGCGGCTCGCGTCGAGCTCGGCCTCCAGGCGCGCCCGCTCGGTGATGTCGACGACGAAGCCCTCGAAGCGCTCGTCTCGCCCGGGCTCGGCGAGCCCTCGGCCCCGCAGGCGCACCCGGCGCCGCGACCCGTCGCGCCGCCTCCAGAGGGCGACGAGCTCCAGCGTCCGGGGCTCGCCGAGCGCCGCCCGGAAGGCCGCCAGATCGGCCTCGTCGACGAACGTTCCGTCCACGTCGCGGTCGGCGCGCAGCGACGCGAGGTCCGGATAGTCGACGATCGCGAGCGTCGCCGGGTTGGCGAGGGTGAAGCGGCCCTCGGCGTCGAGGCGGAAGATGCCGACGTCGGCGTGCTCGATGAGCGCGCGCTCCTGCTCGGCCGCGTCGGTGATCGCCGCCTGGCTCCGCTCGAGGTGGGCGAGCAGGAGCCCGATCGCCGCGCCGAGCTGGAGGAACGCCGAGAGCGCGAGGCCCCAGGGCTTGAACCACTCGACGTCGCCGAAGAGCGGATAGTCCGCCCCGTGCAGCGCCCAGAGCACGAGCGTGACCCCGGCCAGCTTCGCGTGCGGCAGCATCAGCCAGCCGCTCCACGCGACCGAGGCCGAGAGCACCAGGACCGCGGGCGTCGAGGCGACCACCAGATCCACGCCCGCCGAGTTCAGCGCTCCCGTCCCGGCCGCGCCGACCAGCGCGCCCACCGTCCAGGCGTGCGAGTAGCTCCGGCCGGCGAAGGCGTAGGCGCCGGCCACGATCACGAGGGTCGCGGCCATCGACAGCGGCGGGCCGATCCACTGCACGTGGGGCACCGGCCGGCCCAGCACGTCGTTGCTGATCAGCAGCACCGCGACCGCCATCAGCGTCCAGCCGAGGGCCCAGCGGCGCAGCCAGAGCTCGCCCCGCTGCCGCGCGAACGCGGAGAACACGGCCGCCAGCGCCGCCGACATCGCGACGTTGAGCGCGCACATGGCGACGAGCGCCTGAGTGGCCTCCGTGGCCTGCATCCCCCGCCCTCATGATGACACGAGCACGGGGAGCCAGAGCGGACGATCAGCCGCCGGGCGGGGGCATCGCCGGCCCGCAGTCCACCGGCTCCATCTCGGCGATCCAGCGGTAGAGCAGGGCGCTGCCGGCGGTGTGCTCCAGGCTGCGCCCGAGCTGCGGCATCATCGCGCCGACCTCTTCGGTCTGCACGCGGAGGTAGAGGATCGAATTCTCGGGGTCGCCGGGCACGATGTCGTAGGTGCGCCCGAAGGTGCCCCCGCCCGCGCTCCCGGGGCGCTTGCAGACGCCGAGGCGGAAGTCGTCCTCGTTGTCGTGATTCAGGAAGAGCTGCGAGGTGACGCCGGCCGTGCCGTCCGGGGCGTGGCAGTGCGCGCAGTTCGCGTCGAGGTAGCTGCGGGCCGCGAAGTCGAGCTCGTCGGCGGGGATCGCGTCGACGCCGTCGGCCTCGACGCGGCGGAAGTCGAAGGCCGCCGGGGTGAAGGCGGGGAGGGCGTCGATCATGCCGAGCTCCAGCAGGTGCCCGAGCTGGCTCTCCGGCCCGTCGCCGTAGTCGTACTCGCGCTCCATGTGCCGCGCGGCCGGGCCGATCGGCGTCAGCACCGCCTCGCCGCCCTCGCCGACGTTGCGCTGATGGCAGCTGCTGCACTGGTTGCGCTGCGGCACCAGGTAGCTGGCCTCGCGCGGCTCACCCTGCGGATCGATGAAGCTGAGCGTCCGCGTCTCGCCGCTGGGCGACAGGATCGCGTCGGTCTGCGCCTCGTTCCAGATGTACGGCCAGGCCTCCCAGCCGTCCGCGGTGTGGATCAGCACCCGGGTCTCGATGAGCTCGCGGTCCACCTCGGGCTGCCGCATGTCGGGCGCGAAGTAGAAGGTCTTCACGATCACCGATCCGACCGGGAAGCGGAAGACGCCCTCCGCGTCGTAGGCGATGGTCTCGCCCTCGGGCACGTAGATCGCCCGCTCCTTGAGCGCGTAGTCGCTGAAGAGCGGGGTGTTGAGCTCGTAGGGGACGACGCGCTCGTTGTAGATGAAGCCCTCGCCCGGATCCCAGGTGAACAGCCGCATCTCGCTGAGCCGCTCGGGCGGATCCTCGAGGTCGATGTTCGGCGGGCCGTCGAGGCCGCCGCTCTCACACGAGACGAGCAGCGCGGCCAGGGCACACAGGGAGCGGGCGAGGCGGTTCATGCGGTCGGCTCCTCAGAGATCCGTGGGGACCTGGATCGGGTCGCCCATGATCGAGTCGCACCCGAAGGGGCCGAAGTCGCTGCTGTCGAGCAGCAGGATGGGCGAGCCCGGCATCGAGAGCTGCGCGGTCACGTTGAGGCTGGCGAAGTCGCCCTCCGTGTTGCCGCCCACGCAGATGTGGTTGTTGTTGGTGTGCATCGTCGCGTCCTCGCTGAACGTCTCGCCGAGCGCGTCGTAGAGCACCGAGGCGGACGGCCGGTCGGTGAAGAGGAAGGCGATGAGCACGCCGAAGTCGCCGTGCGGCTCGGGCCGCTCCGTCGAGGGCTCGTGGGTGTTGTTGGCGATCACCACGTTCTCGGTGCGGAAGTTCGTGATGGTGCCGGGGGTCTCGCCCTCGAGCAGGCCGAGGTCCTCCCAGTCGCCGACCAGCGAGGCGGTGTCGAGCTCCCACACGGAGGGCTCCTCGATGACCGCGCCGCTGAGGATCGCGATGTCCCCGGTCTTGTTGTTCATGTAGGTGTTGCCGGTGATCTCCACCCGGCGCGAGGCCAGCGCGAAGGTGCCGGTGCCCGGGGGGATCAGCGCGACCGTTCCGCCCGGCGCGAAGTTCGGGTGGTTGTTGTTGATGATCATGTTGTCGCGGAGCCGCACGTCGCGGCCCACGATCGGGTTGCCCGGCAGATCGAAGGTCACGATGCCCGCCGTGTTGTTCTCGGCGAGGTTGTCGTACACGTCGGCGTACTGCGTGTTCTCGATCTCGAGGCCGGCGACGTTCTCGCGCACGACGTTGTTGCGCACGATGACGTTGATGCACTGTCCGACGTAGAGGCCCGCGTCGGAGCTGCGCTCGGCGATGCTCTCCTCGACCAGCACGTTGCGGCTGCGGACCGGGTAGATGCCGTAGGCGCCGTTGGTCATGAGGCCGGGCTCCGACCAGGTCGCCTTGATGCGGCGGTAGGTCACCCCGTCGCTGTCCTCGACCCGGATGCCGTCCTTGGGCGCGTCGAGCACCGTCAGGTCCTGCACCAGGAAGTTGTCCGCGACGACGTCGATGCCGTTGATCTGCGCGGTGGCGCTGGTGAAGGCGAGCACCGTCACGTCGATGCCCTGGCCGACGAGGTTGATGTCGTTCACCCCGCGGATGGTCACCTGATTGGAGAGGTCGAAGGTCCCCTCGCCGAGCACGATGGTCGTGTCGGAGTCGATGGTGTTCACCGCGTCGAGCAGCCCCTGGCTGTCGCCGCCCTCGACCCGCACGCAGTTGGCCGTGTCGAAGTCGTCGCAGTCGACGTTCTCGAAGCCCGGCATCTCGCCGCCGTCACAGCCCCAGACCGCGAGGGCCAGTCCCAGAATCCAAGTCTTGTTCCTCATCACCGCTCCCGTCGCCCGATGGATGGATTGAGCGGCTGAAAGATAGCCGCACGGGCGTGGTTGGACCAACAGGAGTAGGTTGCTCGCGATGCGACCGATCCGTCCCCTCCTCCTCGGCCTCCTCCTCCTGGCGTGCGATGGCGGCGAAGAACCGTCCGACGCGGGCCCCCTCGACGACGCGGCCGCCGCCGACTCCGGCCCCGCCGACGCGGGCCCGTCGGACGCTGGCCCTCCGCCGCTCCCCGACGTCTGCGACGAGCTCGGCCTGCCCAAGCGCCCCTTCGAGCCCGGCGGTGACGGATCGACCTGGGAGGAGACGGCGGGCGACTTCACCGTCCAGACCCTCGACGGCCCCTGGACGCTGAGCGAGCAGTGGAGCGGCTGCGAGAGCTACGTCTTCTTCAACTACTTCGAGAGCGGCTACGGCGACGGCCTGTGGGGCACCGCGCCCGACGAGCTCTTCTCGATGGGCCCGCGGAACGTCCACTACTTCTTCACGTCCTACGAGACCGACCCCGCCGCCGCCCGGGCCCGGGTGGAGGGCGTGCGCGACGCGCTCGAGGAGGGCTTCGACTTCCTGAGCGTCCCGGAGGAGGAGCGCCGCTTCTGGCGGGCGCGCTTCCACTTCGTCGTCGAGCCCCTGCAGACGGTCGGCGGCTCGATCGGCCAGCTCGTCTCGGGCACCCGGAGCGTGCTCTTCGGCTTCGCGATCACCCGCCAGCAGCGCTTCGACCCGGTCGGCGTCCTCTCCGAGCTCCGGGGCGGCGGCTGGGCGCCGAACCTCCGCATGGCCCGCTACCTCGGCCCCTACTACGACTACCTGCACGACCTCGACGCGCGCCTCGAGGCGGACACCGACGCCACCGTCCTGCCCATCCTGGAGGAGACGGGGGTGACCGAGCGCATCCTCGACCGGACGGTCACCCTCCCGGACGCGGCCACCATGGCCGGCTTCGACGAGATGCAGATCGACCTCGAGGTCATCTGCCGCGCGGACAACCTCGGCGACTGCTCCGAGTGGGACCGGATCGGCAGCATCCAGCTCTGCGTCGCGAGCGACTGCGCCGAGCGCGACGAGATCGCGCGGTGGATCACGCCCTACGCCCGCAACGGCCGCCGCCGCTGGATCCTCGACGTCACCCCCTTCCTCGGCCTGGTCCAGGACGGCGGCGAGCGCACGATCCGCGTCGCCATGGGCCCGCCCTGGGAGGAGCCGACCGTGCGCGACGTGAACGTGCGCCTCCGCCTCGCCACCCGCGGCGCCGACGACCGCCCCTTCGCCGTCCAGCGCGCCTTCCGGGGCGGCGCCTGGAACGCCGACTACAACACCCGCGAGCCGGTCACCTTCACCCCGCCGGCGGGCGCGACCCGGGTCGAGCTGGTCAGCATCATCAGCGGCCACGGCCAGGGCGGCGGCACCAACTGCGCCGAGTGGTGCGACCACGTGCACGACTTCGCGCTGAACGGCGGCGCGCCCCACACCGTCAGCTTCCCGGGCGAGGCGGGCACCCGCGACGGCTGCGCCGACCGCACCGGGGAGGGCGTCGTCCCGGCCCAGGGCGGCAACTGGGCGCCGCTCCGCGCCGGCTGGTGCCCGGGCCTCCCGGTGCCCACCCGCCGCATGGACCTCACGAGCGAGCTCGACCTCGGCGCCGAGAGCAGCCTGACCTACACGAGCAGCTACCGCGGGGGCGAGCCGCCGGGGGGCGAGAACGTGATGGTGGATCTCAGCAGCTACCTCGTCTTCTACCGCTGAAGCGCCCGAAATCGTTGAAGACGAGACGACTTCGCGATTCCGTCGCGTTTTCTTTTGACACCCCCAAATCGCTGCGCTACATCACCGGTCCCTCGGCGCTGAGGCGCCACGGGAACTGAAAATCTGGGGCGGTAGTTAAGTTGGTTATAACGCCGGCCTGTCACGCCGGAGGCCGCGGGTTCGAGTCCCGTCCGTCCCGACCGAAAGCCCTCTGCTCACGCAGAGGGCTTTCGCTTTTCCGTCCCCTGAACGTCGCCAAGGAGCAGCTCATCGCGGGGCGATCGGGGGCTCTGGTACGCTACGACGCGGCGGCGCGTGCATGCGGGAGCGATTCGCACACCTCGAGGGGCGCTACTGGGTCGCCGCGCCGAGCACGGAGGCCGAGCGGGGCCGGTTGGCGGAGATGATTGGCCACCCGATCCCGGACGCGATCTGGGAGGTAGTCCGGGGCCTGGGCGGGATGGAGCTCCGGAGCTGCTTCGTCGAGATCGAGGGTGCCTACCGGGACCGAGACGAAGCCCGCCGACTCGATCTGGGTCGCTTCTACGTCGCATCGACGATCCTCGATCTGCTCCACCGCGCTCCGAAGGACGTGGACCCTGCGTACCACCCCTTGCCGCACGGGTTGCCGTACGGCGAGGCGGGAGGGAGCCAGCTCTGGACGCCGCTCGGCGGTCCCCTGGAGGGGGCCGTGCTCTACCACTCGGCGCGCACGGGACCCGACTCTGTCGGCTACGTGCTCGGGCCCGAGTCGGCCCGTCGCGTCGGCGAGGCGGTCCGCGCCTACGGGCCCGAGTGGCGGTACGTGTGGCCGATCGCTCGGTCCATCGACGAGCTCATCGAGCGGATCCGGTTCCGGCCCACACCGCGCTTCGAGAGCGCGCGCGTCCGCGAGATCGCGCGAGCCGTGATGAAGGGGGCCGAGTGCACGATGACCGAGGTCGCGGGGCGGTCGGCCGCGCGGCTCACGGTCTCGTTCGCCGCCAGCACCGGTCGGCAGATCAGCGTGCTCGACGACGACGAGGCCGCCCGCCTCGAGGCCTTCCTCGCGTGGCACCGCGACTACGCCGAGGACGACGGGGCCGAGCTTCCGAGCTTCGTCGGGCCGCGCGGCATCGAGGAGCGGTACATCGGGCGTCCTCCAGCGACCCGTGAGATCCTGGACGCGGTGAGCGACGCGCTGGCGGGGGAGCCGATCGCGCGGCTCGAGGCGCGGCTGCAGGCGGAGGCGCAGGCGGCGGTGATCTGGCTCATCCACCTCGACGGAGCCGCGCGGCGCGTCGGGCGCGTGGTCCTCTTCGAGGGCGCGCGAGCGAGGTTTCGGGGGCGTCCCCTCGAGGACGACGTCGAGGGCGATGAAGGGCGGGCTGAGCGTCTCCACGACGCACCGGCCGCCTTCGCCGACCTGATGATGAGCGGCACCGTCGCGCAGGCGGTCCGGAGCGCGTCGGAGCGCGAGCGCGCGTTCCGCTGCGTGGTGGTCGGCGACGACGGCACCGAGGTCGTGCTGCCGCCGCCGCGCTGAGCTTCCCCGCGCGGAGCATCCCTTCGCCGGCGTCGTGTAGGCTCGCACACCGTGAGCCTCACGGACGACATCGCAGACCTCGAAGAGCGGGCCGCCAACGACCTGGGGCTCGACCCGGCGGCCTTCGTGCGTAGCGAGCTCCGCGAGAAGGACGAGGTCGTCGCGGTCGGGACCGCGTTCGACGCCGGCCTGCAGGAGGTCCTGTCCCTCGCGGGGGAGGGTGGGGATCATGGTTTCTACGCGAGCGTGTGCGCGTGCTGCTTCGGCGCGTCCGGCTCGACGACGGTCGAGGTCGACCCGGCTTCGCTCCATCCGGGGACCGCGCCCATCGCGGCGAAGATGCTCGCCCGCGCGCTGGACCTCGGTGGCCCGACCGACGGTGTGCTCGTCCCGGAGTGGGCCGACCTCATCGGCGGGCGCGAGGACTTCGCGCATCTCGGGCAGCTGCGCGCGCACTGGACGGTCGACGCCACCCGGAGCCGCTTCGCTGGCGCGTGGCTCGCTCCCTTGCCGGGCGGACGAGACGCGCCTCGGGTCGCGCGCGCCTTCTACGAGACCCGGCTCCGGCGGTCCGCCGCTCGCTACCAGCGCCTGATCGCGATGCAGGTTCCGGCGGTGCTCATGGAGAACGAGCTCCGGATCCTGCGAGGCAATGTCGAGCAGCTGCGAGCGCGCGGGTACCTGGACGCGGTGGTCCAGAGCCTGCCGGAAGAGCTGCTCGCGACCGTGCGCGAGCACGCTGCGGTCTAGGAGCGACAGCACCATCGTCAGAGGCGACGCCGCGCGCGGGGGCGATGGCGGACGCCGGACGCTCTCGCCGACGAAGCTCGGCCCGGCTACCGCCCGGGCGGGGGCGGAGGAACCGGGATCGGAATCTGGGCCGTCGGCATCTTCACCTCGAACCCCCAGATCACCAGCGCCGTCGACCGGCTCGGCACGACGGTCATCCCGACGGCCACGCGCCCGAGGCCCTGCAAGTCGTCCTCGACGGAGACCACCGGCTCCCCGTCGACGTGGACCCGGAGCCGTTGTCCGATCATCGAGACGCGCAGGACGGTCGGACGCATGCGCGAGCGAGCCCCGAACGTCTCGAGACGCTTGCGGGCCAACCAGCTCAGCTCGGCCCCGCTCGCCGAGGGCATTGCCTTCTCGACCGCGATGCCGCCAGCGTCCATCAAACGGACGCCGATCCGGCCGGCCGTCGACTGGCGCACGTTGACCACCAGCTCGGCTCCAGGGAGCAGGGTGGCGTGGACTTCGGCGTGGAAGTCGATCAGGGGGACCCGCGCCGCGAGCGCGACGCTCGCCGAGGGGCCCTGGCCGAGCACCGACTGCGCGTGCACGCATCCGAAGGTGTCGGTCGCGCGGAGCTCCTCGACGTGGAGCGCCGCCTTGGAGACGAGGTCGAGCCCGACGTGCTCGCGGGCCGCGAAGTCGAGCCACGCCACACGGCTCATGCCGTGCCGCGGGGGCCGCGCCGCGCCGCACGCGTGGCACACCACGTCGTCGTCGAGCGGGCTGCCGCACTCTCCGCACGTCATGACGCGTTCTACCACTCCGCGGATCTCGCCGGATAGGGTATGCGCCATGCCCACGCTGCAGCCCGGCGACGGTCCGGTTCGCTTCGACAAAGACGACCCCTTCGCGCTCGCGCTCGCCGAGAACGGCTACCGACCCACCGACTGGTGCGCGCTCTTCGCGGGGCGGGGGCCTTGGCTGCGTCGGGGCGACGTCGATGACGCGCCGGCCGTCGTCCCGGCGGCGCGGGTCGAGCACGTCGGCGCGCTGTCGGTCACCGACGGCTCCCTGTCTGCGCTCGACCCGTTCCTGCCCCCGAGCCTTCGCTCGGTCGGCACTCTCGCCCACGCCCTCTCGAACGGCGAGCACCCGGTGTTCGCGGCGCGCGGGGAGCGAGGCGAGCTCTATGCGATCTGGGTGGACCTGACCGGGGCCGCCGGGGTCCGACGCTGGATCCCCGCACACCTCGACGGCGCGGAGCTGCCGCCGCCGGGCGCCCACACCGCCCTTCCGGGGCGGCACGCCACGCTGCTCACGTCGTCACCGTCGCGCGAGTGGGCCCCGAAGGGGATGCAGGACGCGTTGAACGATGCGGGGTTGTACGCGAAGGACGGAGTGGTCGTGGTGAAGACGCCGGCCGGCCCGCCGCACGCCGCCGTCGGCTTCGACGCGGCGGACGCGCCCGCCGCGCTCGTCGTGGACGTCCACCGTCTCCGAACGCCGCGGCAGGAAGTGGACGACATCGACCTGGGTGAGACGCCCAGCCTCTTTCTGCGCGAGCACGGCTTCCTCTCGCTGGACACGATGGTGAGCGTGAGCGTGCCCGACCCCCGGACCTCCGCGCTGGACGCCGTGGTGGCCATCGACTCGGGCTCCGAGATTCCCCCGCGCCGCAGCGACTGGACCGTCGGGGCGGGCGGAGCCCGCAACCTCCAGCTCGTCTTCGACCCGCATCGCGGAGCCGCCCCCCGTCGCTTCCGCGTGCGTTGGCGGGCTCCGAGCCACCCCCCGGTCCTGCTCGACGAGGCCCACGTGCGCCGCGCGCTCGTCGACCTCGGCGTGATGCCGTTCATCGCGGAGCACGAGGCGCGCGCCCTCGTCGCCGACGCGGCGGCCCCCGGGTGGGAGCCCTCACCGCTCGTGGCCGAGCTGCTCCTCTAGCAATGTTCGGCAAAGACGGTGGCGTTGGCCGAGGGGAGCGCCCCAAGTGCGCCCGCAGCGCTGCAAGGTCGCGTGTTACGGCGACACTGCGTCGTCGTAGCGAACGGCGGGCGCAGGCGCAGGTCCAGGTGGACGGAACCATGTTCGCCTCACTGCGCCTCGCGCTCGACGCTGCGGACGAGGTGCTCGAGGAGAAGCTCCACGTGGTCAAGGAGCACCAGCGCCGTCGCGTGGTTCGCCGCACCACGTGTCGCTGCCGCGACTGCGGAGGCCGCACGACGCCGCGGTCGCTGCCCTCCCGATCGACAACTCCCCCACCGAGCGCGAGCTCCAGAACGTCGCCAAGCTCCGCCTCAACATGCTCTTCGCCGGCAGCACCGAGGGGGCCCATCGCGCCTGCGTGCTCCGCGGCATCGTCGCCACCTGCCGCGCGATCGGCGTACCCGCTCAGGCCTACCTCGCGTGGGTCTACGACCGGCTCGGCACCCACCGCGACGTCTTCGCCCTGCCGCTCGAAGACATGCGCCTGCGCCCTTCAATGAGGCGACCTTCAGCTGAGCGCGAGCTCCGCGTCGACGGCGTCCCTCGCGGTCGCGCGCTCTGCATCCGCCTTCGCTGAACGGTCACGATGTGACGCGACGAAGGCGTAGGTGACGTCCTTCACCAACGCGCTCGCGGAGGAGCTACACGAGATGGACGAGACGGTCACCGCGCTCGGTCGTCGGCTCGAGCGGCTCCGCTCTCGAGGGGGGCGGGCTCCCGGTCGCGGCGACCGGGAGCCTGTCCGTCTTCGAGCGTCAGGGGCCCGTCCAGCCCCCGATGAAGCGGTGGCCCGCGGCGTCGAAGTTGGGCGGCGGGCTGGCGCTCGTCGCGATGATCAGATCGTCGACGAAGCAGTGGTTGGCCGGCGGCGACTCGTTGTTCCAGTAGGTGAAGAGGTAGAGCGCGTCGATGTCGCCGCCGCTGTCGGGGATCGTGGGCACGTCGGCACGGTCGAAGATGAGCTCACCGTCACGCCAGATCCGCATGCGACCGCCGCCGCCCCGGCTCGCCGGCACGTCGTCGATGGAGAGGTACATCTCGTAGCGCTCCCAGCGCCCGCGCGGGATGGGGGCGCCGTCGTACACCTCCCAGACGTGGTGGCCTTCCTTGATGGTGCGGAGGACGCTCGAGGAGGAGTCCGCCTGGTCGATGTAGAGGTCGTTGTAGCCACCGTTGCCCCCGCTGGAGGTGCGCGAGTGCAGGCGAATGAACTTCATCCACGGCGACGCCGAGAACTGGAAGCTGCTCGGCCAGTACACGTCGAACCGCACCCAGACTTCCTCGCCCGCGCGGAGCCTCGGACGGATGGGGACGATGCCCCCCCAGCGGCCGAATCCCCCGTTGTCGCCCGGCTCGATGGCCATGCGGGCGCTCTGGAGCCCGCGCGCGGCGCGCTCCCGGCTGGCGGTGGTGCGCCCGGCCGAGCCGAAGGGCGAGCCGCCGTTCAGCGAGGCTCCTGCCGAATACGACTCGAAGCCGTCCGCGAAGTACGGCTCGAAGGAGCCGCCGCCGCCCGGGACGCCGCCGCCGCCCGGGGCGCCGCTGGCGTCCGTGCTGAACCACTGCTCGTTGGAGACGCCGGAACGGCCGATCCGGTTGCGAGCCCGCACGCGGAGGCCGTATCGGGTGTCGGGGTCGAGCCCGGTGAGCGTCCAGGTCGTGAGGTTCGCGGCGGGAGCGGCGAGCTCGACCCAGCTCGTGCTCGGCGAGTCCCATCGCTCGATGACGAAGTCCTCCTCGTTCGAGCTGTTGTCCGTCCAGGTGGCGATCGCCTCGGTCGCCGTCACGCCGCTGATCCGGAAGGCGCCGGGCACGCCGTCGGGAGCGGTGGTGGGCACGGTCACGGGCGCCGCCTCGGTGCGGAACCACACCTCGTTGCTCGGCGTGGTCAGCCCCAGCGAGTTCCGGGCGCGGACGCGGATGCCGTAGCGGGTGTCGGGATCGAGTCCGCTCAGCGTCCAAGACGTGCTGTTCGCGCCGGGGGCCGCGATCTCGACCCAGCTCGTGCTGGGCGTGTCCCATCGCTCGATCGTGAAGTCGGTCTCGTTGGAGCTGTTGTCGGTCCACTGCGCGCGGGCGCCCGTGTCGGTCACCGCGTCGACCGCGAGGCCGCTCGGATCGCCGTCGGGCGGCGTCGGGCTCGAGGGCACGCCGATCGTGAGATCGCCGCACGCCCACTCGCGGGTCCCGCCCGCGTTCCAGTTCGTCCAGACGTAGTAGTCGCCGTCGGCCAGGTCGATGCGGTGCTCGTCGATGCCACCCCCGGACACGGCGATCTCGCCGTCGGGCGGCGCCATGAAGCAGGCCGTGCCGGTCGAGCTCGCGCGCATCGAGCCCGTGATCACGGTCTCGTAGAGGGTCGGGGTCCCCCGCCATGGGTAGCCGTAGGTGAAGTCGACATCGGGAGGCAGCCCGGTCAGGCAGACCTCCAGCCGGTCCTCCGGATAGATCGGCGAGGTGGTGACGCTCCGGCTGACCGTCACCGCGACGCTCCCATGGGGGCTCGCGCACTCCGCCCCGATCCGCGCCGTGAGCTCGGCGGCCGCGGGGTCGCCCACTTGCTCCGAGCACCCGACGGCGAGCGCCAGGGTGAGAATTCCGAGTCGAGTTCGCATGAAGCCTCCTTCGCCTCGGTTCTAGCCGTGGAGCCGGTCGCAGCGTCCTGATGCCCGCTGAGACGCGCTTAGCCGGGCGGGCCGAGGGCGTTCGAGTCCCGTCCGTCCCGACCCGAAAGCCCTCTGCTCACGCAGAGGGCTTTCGCCTTTCCGTCTACCGCGCCGTCGATCCAGCAGCGCCGCTCAGGCCAGAGGACCGCGAGGCGTCGCCAGCACGGCGGTGGCTCGCTCCGCCGTGCAGAGCGGTCGCAGAGCTGGGTCGATCAAGAGCGCGACGGGGGCGACCTGGGCATGGTCGACCGGATACCAGCGGGGGACCTGGGCCTCGAGGACCGACCACGCTCGCTCGGGGTCCTCCGCGGCGAGTCCACGCGCCACCTTGACCGCGCATTCGAAGTCCATGGCCGCGGGATGCGAGAAGTACTGCTCGATCATGGCCGCGGGCACCGCGTAGCAGACCGCCAGCGAGAAGATGTGCCGGGCCATGCCCGCCGGGTCGTCGACGAGGTCGGGGCGCACGTCGGGCGCCTTGGCGACCGCCGCCTCGAAGGCCTCGGTGTCGGTGCTCCGGCTGGCCCGGCTCCAGCTCCAGGCGGGCCAGTCGACCAGCCCGCTTCCCTGGTCCCGGGCCAGCGCGCGCAGCGCGCGGAGCCACTTGGCATGTCGATCCACCAGGCGAGCAGCCCTTGCCCGCAGCGCGCGGCTCGCGGCCTCTTCGATCTCGTCCCACGGTCGACCTCTCTCGCCCGCGAGCGCGAGCAGCCTGACCATGTCGTCGAAGACGTTGCCGGCGTACACGGCGCCAGGCTCGGCGGCCAGCCGAGCGGCGTGCTCGACGACCACGTCCCATTCGCCTCGAACGGCCGCGAGCTCTGCCAGGGAAGCGGAGGCCGAGACGCTCCCCGCCTCGGCGAGCTCCCTCAGCAGACCGAAGGCCTGGTCGGAGTCTCCCGCGAGAGCCAGCTCGCGCGCTCGCCTGAGTGCCTGTTTCGTCGTCACCGGTCGTCTTCGCTCCCTCGTGTGTCGTAGGCTAGATCGCGCCGATGTCCTCGGTCTCGATCGCAGTAGCCGACCCGTGGACCGGGTCTTTCGACGAGCGCGAGCCCGTCAGGGCCGTGGGCGACGGCCACGTCCACGCGCGGCTGACCCTCCGGGTCGCCGGTCGACCCTTGCCGGGCCTGGGCTTCTTCGGCCCGGACGACGTGTGTCTGGACCACTGGCTCGCGGCGTTCTGCGAGCTTCGCGAGACGTTCGAGGGTCGAGCGTCCGCGGAGTGCGTCATCGACGACCACGAGCAGGGATCTAACAAGTACCGGTTCCGTCGCGAAGGCGCGCGCGTCTTCGTCTCCGTGATCCCATACGGGTCGTCGCAACCCGACCCTGGCTTCCACGACGTCGAGTGCCTGACTGCTGACCTGTTCACGGAGATCGACGCGGCCCTGGCTGCGATCGAGGCGCTGGCGATCCGGGAGGGGGGCGACGCCGGTGAGCACTGGTGGCGCGATCTCGCGATGGGCGCTCACCTCGATCGCGACCGTGTTCTCCAGGTGAGCTCGGCGGACGAAGAGGAATGACACGCGGCCAGCAGGCAAGCTCGCCCTCGAGGTCGCCGGGATGCACGGCCAGCTCGACCGGCTCGTCCGCCTGCACCGCGGCCGCGTGAGACGACAGGTCGGGCGCCGTCAGCGAGCCTCGCTCGCTCGGGGGGCGGCCGGGGCGCGACCACTCGATGCGCATGTCCGGGTGGAGGAGCATGCGCGGGAAACGGAAGGCGCCGGCCTCGTCGGTGACTGCGCGGACGCGTCGACACGCACCTGCCAAGCACGTCTCCGCCAGGAGCGGCGGCGCCACGACGACCACGTGGTCGGGGAGCGGCTGACCTCGGGGGTCGAGGAGGCGTCCACGGAGGACCGCGCCGCGCCGCAGCGCGAGACGCACCGGCGCGTCCGGGGGAGGGCCTGCGTATCGATGGCGGTGTGCGTTAGGGTTCGTCCACTGGAGGCCGAAGTCGTCGTGCGCGGCTCGGAGCTCCATCCAGTCGCCGCCAGGCACGCAGAATCGGAACCCGCCCCGAGCGTCCGTGCGGCCACGTCCCTCCCACGGGTCGAGGCGGTCGCCATGGCCCGACGCCACGACCTCGGCCGACGCCACTCCAGTGCCGCTGTCGGCGTCGACCACCCGGCCGCGCACCTCGGCGGCGCAAGCCGAGTGGGTTCCCGGCCTGCGTGGGGCCGCGCCGCAGCCGAGGACCAGGGCGCAGAGCACGGAGACCTGCTTCGCGTTCACGAGAGCCTCGACGCCGGCCGCCCCGCGAGCGGCTCATGGCACCGTGCACGGCGCGGGCTGGTAGTCGAGGGGCGTGGTAGTCGAGGGACGTGGTAGTCGAGGGGCGTGGCCGGCGGAGAGGCGGAACGGGCGCGCGTGCGGTTCCGGGAGGGGACGGACGACGGCGAGGGGCTGACGTTCGAGGTGGAGCGCGGGCCGTCTGCGCTGCGTCTCGAGGTCTCGCCGTCCCGGCGGCTTCGGCTGGTGGCGGGTGAGCGCTGGCTGATGTGGGCGGAGCTCTGGAGCGGACACTACGGGGTGACGCTCGTCCGGAGCGACGACCCGCGGAGCCCGGAGATCCTGCCTCCGATGCGCTCGGCCGATGTGCGCCGCGTCTCCACGCGCGAGGCGTGGCTGCGGCGGCTGGCGCGATCGCTCGCGGAGAGCTCGCGCGCTCCGCTGCGGTCCGGGACGTGGCGCCTCGTCGCGCTGAAGCCTGACGGCGCGGGCAGGTTCGCGCCGAGGAGCGGCGAGGTCGGGCTCGCGGCCGTCGACCTCTTCGACGCGCTGACCGCGCCGCGGGCGCGCGAGGACGACTTCGGCGCGCAGGGCTCGTGGTCGGTGTGGCCGCTGCGGCGGCCTCCGGAGCCGGACGCGCCGCGGGTGAAGGCGTGGCGCAAGCACGCGCGGGACGGGACGCTGCCCCCGGTCGTGCTCGCGGCGGTCTCCGGTCTGAGCACGCACCTCCTCGTCGACGGCCACGACCGGCTCGCGGCCGCGCACGCGGAGGGCGTCACCCCGGAGCTGTTCGTGCTGGCGCCCGTTCGCGAGGTGGCGCCGGACGAGGGGGCGCGAGCGCGGGTCGCCGAGGCCTACGCGCGCTCCTTCGAAGCGGTGCCCGAGGCCGGGCGCGCCGCGCTCGGGGAGGCGCTGGTGCGCGCGTTCTCTCCGCTCCTGGTCGGCGCGCCCAGCGTCGCGTCCTTCCGTTCGGGGCTCGACGCGGAGTGGGAGGAGGAGGTGCGCGCGGTGCTGGGGGAGCCCGCGTTCCGGGCGCTGTTCGTCGACGCGACCTGATCTCGGTCAGAAGACCTTCGGGGCGCGCTCGGCGTGCTCGGGGTGCCAGCGCCGGCTCCAGCGCGCGAGCCCGGGGATGAGCCAGGTGCGGCCGCGGTGGGCGTTCACGCAGGCGTAGATGCGCACGACGACTCGCACGAGCTGCAGCAGGCCGACGAAGCAGAGGAACGCCACGAGCGGCAGGCTGGCGGTCTCGGCGGGCGCGATCGAGACGGCGACGACGACGAGCGCGAGGGCGAGCACGACCAGCCCGAGGGAGACGGCGCCCATGAGCGCGCTCTGCCGCGCGTGGAAGCGGATCCACGGGTCGCGGCTCCGGACGTTGAAGAGCGAGACGAAGAGAAAGATGCCGCCGAAGGGCAGGTAGCAGAGGACCGCGAGGCCCGTGTTCTTCGGCGCGGCGGCGCTCTCCTGGCCGTCCGCGCGGGGCAGGTCGAGGGCGTCGGCGATCGCGCGGGCCAGCCGCTCCCAGCGGGCGCGGCGACGCGGGTGCAAGGGGCGCAGGAGATCCAGGCGGCCTCCGCCCTCGCGGAGGAGGCTCACCGTGAGCCAGCCCGAGCGCGAGGCCACCAGCGCGACCGAGGTGATCCCCGCGAGCGACTCGACTCGCCCGTCGGCCCGCCGGAGCGTGCCCGCCGCGAGGTCCAGCTCGAGCTCCGTCCGGCGCGCGCGCATCGGCGCGAGCGCCAGCTGGACGAACCCCACCAGCAGCGGCAGCGCGGTCGCGACGGCGATGATCGCGCCGGCCGCGAAGCGCGCCGTCGGGCCCTCGTGGAGCGCGCCGGCGCGGAGCGCGAGCAGGCCGGTCAACAGGCCGGTCGCGACGGGCAGGAGCAGCGCGACGACGAGCGCCTGCCGCACCAGGTCGCCCACCGGCTTCCGGACGCGTAGCCCGTGCGCGGTCTTCTCGAGGTAGCTGTCGATCTCGGTGGTCACGTCGGCCCGGCCGAGTCTCTGCGCCGCGCCGCGCGAGCGCAAGGCGCGTCAGGTAGAGGTATCAGGTCGGGCTCACGGCGCGCGAACGTGGAGCACTCGCTCGCGCACCAGGAGGTCCGGGTCCGGCGCGGTGGCGTGGCCTGGCTCGACGTAGACGCGGAACACGACGGTGAGGAGCTGGAGCAGGCCGGCGCCGCTCGGGCAGGTCCCCGTCGGCACCTCGAGGCAGTAGGCGTCGCCGGCGCAGTCTCGGGCCACGCGCCAGGCGAAGAGGGCGCTCGCGTCGGGGTCGCCCGGAAGGAAGCGCTCGGCGCTGCCGGACCAGTCCTCGCTGGTCACCGCCGCCACGCCCACCAAGTGGGAGAGGGCGTACACGCTCGCGCTCGCGTAGGTGGCCTTGCCGGTCGCCACGTGGTCGACGCCGATGACGTAGACGGAGTCTCGGTTCAGGATCGTGAACGCCTCCGCGCCGAGGCTCGGATAGAGCGCGTCACGGTTGTCCCCCAGGCATGGTGCGCCGGTCTCGATGCACGCCTCGGGGTCCGCGGTGCCTTCGTTGGCCGGGTACGACCGGATCGCGTCGCCGGGGTGCGCTGCGCGGATCGCGGCTTCCAGTCGGTCGAGCGCCGCCGGGAGGCCATCGCGGGTCTCGTCCACGGTCGCGTCCTTCGGGCGGGCGGGCGGGGACGCGAGCGGATCGGGGGCGAGCGGCGTGCTCGGGGTCACCCGCAGGAGCGTCGCGCCCGGGTCGGTCACCCAGGCGGCGCCGGCCGCTCGGTCCGCGAAGAGCGCGACCCGCGCGAGCAGGGAGAGGGTATCGGCCGGCTCGTCGAGGCCGAAGGCGACGACGCTCGGATCGAGCGTCACGAGGTTGATCGCCTCGTCCGGCACGCCGGACGCGACGAGCGCCGAGCGCACCCGCGCCTCCGTGGTCGCGTTGCCGGTCATGACGAGCGCGAACGGTCGGTCGTACACCTCGGGCCCGCCCTCGACGCGGATCGTCTCCGGGTTGAGCGTCTCGTCGAGGCTGGCGAAGGGCACGCGCCTCGTGCCGTCGTAGTCGCGCTCCAGGAGGTACGGCGTGAAGCCGAAGTAGCGGACGTCGGGCGGCGTGCGCCCGACCAGAACGACCGCCTCGTCCTGCCGCATGCGGAAGCCGGGGGAGGTGCCGTCGGAGGCCTCGTCGAAGTTCGGCGCCGTCTGCCCCGGACCCCGCGGCAAGTAGAAGCTGAGGTAGGGGCTCGAAGGGTTGTTCCCCGAGCAGCTCCGACCCATCTCGCAGCACATCGAGAGATCGACCGCCTCGAAGCGGCCGTCGAGCGTATCGAGCCCCTCGGCCGCCATCGTCTCCCGCAGCCCGGGGAGGCTCGCGTCGAGCTCCGAGCTGGCATCCGTCGGGGTCGCCGCGTCCGGGGCGGCCGTCCCGGCGTCGTCGGTCGCGGCGTCCATCGAGCCGGAGCCCCCGTCGACCCCGGGGCTCCCCGAGCAGGCGGTGAGGGCGAGCCCGAGCGACAGAAAGGCGTGTCTCATTCGGTGTAGATGGCTCTATCAGCATCGGTGTTCAAGTGACGGGGCGCGCCGCGCTGACGAGGGCCGGAGAGACGGACGGTGTGGCGTGAACATGGGTTGCGGATGGACGTTGGCCGCGAGAGAGTCTGCGCATGGCCGGCAGCGCTCGCGTCGTGATCCGAACCCCCCAGCCGGTGCGCTCCCTGGTCTGGGCCGGCGACGAGCTGGTCGACTGGGTGTCGGGCGGGCAGCGCTACGCGCTCGATGGGAGCCACACACCGCGAGCGAGATTCTTCGCCTTCCGGTTCGATGCGGCGGTGGGCTCGTCCGACGGCACGATGGCGGTCGTGTACGAGCGCGGCGGCACCAAGGGGCTCGTCCTCCAGCACGGTGAGCACGTCCGCGAGATCGACCGCAGCTACTACTGCGCCAACTCCTACGCCTATCCGGTCTGCTTCTGGTCGCGGGGCGGGCGCCACCTGCTGGTCCATTGCCCGGACGAGTACAACCGGCTCGAGATCGAAGACGCGCTGACCGGCGAGCGGCTGACGCCTCGCGCGGAGGGCGTCGAGCCCGAGGACTTCTTCCACTCCCGGCTCGAGGTGAGCCCCGGAGGCGCGCGACTGCTCAGCGCAGGCTGGGTGTGGCATCCGTGGGACGCGGTGGCGCTCTACGAGCTCGAGGAGGCTCTGCGCGACCCGGCCCGCCTCGACGTCCCCGCGTACCCCGACGCCCCTCACGTGGGGGCGATCGAGGAGGCCTCCGCGACCTGGCAGACCGACGCGCGCGTGATCCTCACGGCGTCCGGCGACGAAGCCGACGACGACTCCGACGACGACCCGGAGGGCGACGGTGAGCTCCGCCTCCGGCCGCGCGGCGTGGCCGTCTACGACGTGCCGGAGCGGCGCTGCGTCAGCGCGTGCAAGCTCGACCGGCCGGCGGGGCGAGTCATGGCCGTCGGCACCGAGCACGGGCTCGCGCTGTACGAGCACCCCCGCCTGCTCCGCCTCTCCGACGGCGTCGAGCTCGAGTCGTGGCCCGATCTTCCGAGCGGCACCGAGATGTCGAGCATCTTCCGGCAGGACCCGGCGCCGCCTCCGATGGCGCTCGACGCCGCCCACCGCCGCGTCGCCATCGCCCGCGGCGACGAGATCCACGTGCTCCTGCTTCCGCCCGACCTCCGGTGACTGCCATCCCGGTTCTCGCATGACCCCTCCGAAGACCGGCGGTAGGCTGGCCGCATGCGCATCGGTTCCGTGGCGTGGCTGGCGCTCGCGCTCGTCAGCGCGCCGGTCCTCGCGGAGGACGTGCCGGTCGGCGACGATCCGGACCCGGCGGCCTCCCTCGGGCTCGAGGTGGATCGGTGGCGCGCCGACCCTCGCTCGCCGGCCTGCCAGGCGGCCGTGGCCGCGTCGGCCCGGGTGACGGAGCTCGAGCGCGCGGTGCGGGCGCGCTCGCTCGCGCCCCCTGGAGGAGCCCGGAGCGTCGAGCTCGAGCGGTGGGCTGCGGGGGAGCTCTCGGCCTACTTCGAGGCCGCGGCTGCGGACCTCCGCGCGCTCGAGCGCGCGGTCCGAGAGGTGCACGAACACGGCTGCCTGCTCGCGAGCCTCGACGCGCTGCGTGCCCTCGGCGACGCCCACGACGCGGTGGCGCGTCGCGTCGACGACGCGGCGCCCACCCAGGACCCAGGCTGCGCTCCCGACCTCCTCGCGTCGCTCCGGTGGACGGCACGGCGGGCCTGGCTTCGGTGCCACACGCTCGCGGTCCGGGAGCGCGCGTACACGCCCGCGGTCCGCGCCTGTCTCGACGGCCTCGATCGCACGGGGCTCGACGCGCCCCCGGCCGAGCTCGTCCCGAGCGGCTCGTGGCGCGGGGGAGGCGCCGCGCCGCCGCCGCCTCAGAACGCGAAGTAGCAGGGCATGCAGAGCACGACGCGCTCGGCGGCGTCGAAGCGGAGCTCGGTCTCGCGCTCGCAGGCGGGGCAGATCCCGGGGACGCGCGCGCCGTCCTTCCGGAGGGCGTGCCGCGCGATCGTGGCGGCCGAGCGCTCCCGGAGGTCTCCGCGCTGCCCGTCTCGGCGCGCCTCGCGCGCGGCGTGGCGCTCGGCTCTCTCGGCGGCGGCTCGGGCCGCGGCGGCGCGCTCCTCGCGGCGCCTCCGGAGGTCGGCGAGCGGGTCCGGGGCGGCCCACGGCGGGAGGCGAGGAGCGCCGCCCAGCCGGGCCTCTTCGAGCGCGCGGTCGAGCCAGTCGCCGTACCACGCCAGGAAGCCGGAGTCGGAGGGGAGCGGGCCCCCGACGAAGTCCCGAGCCCAGTCGCGGAACGGCATCACGCCGCACTCGTTCGCGCGGTCGTCGATCCAGACCTCGCCGGCGAAGGGGCCGTCGAGCACGAGGAGCGAGCGGGTGGCGCAGCCGAGGTCGCCGAGGTCCCAGGTGCCGTGCCCGAGGTCGATGCCTTCGGCCTCCGACGGCCCGGTGAGCGGGAAGGGGAGCGAAGGGCCCTGCGGCCCGGAGAGCGCGCGCCGCACCGCGCCGTCGTAGAGGAACGGGGCGGTGTCGTCCTCGGGTCGCGGGAGCACCTCGCCGCGCGCGTCGTCGACGAAGGCGAACGCGACGAGGCCGAGCTCCGGGCCCGCCCCGCCGTTGCCCGCGGTCGTCACGAAGCGACGGTAGGGCTCGGGCAGCCGCACGCCGTAGCGGGCTTCGATCCGCGCGAGCATCGCGGGCGCGAGCGGCGGCGCGAGCCGGTGGCGATGCTCCAGCGCGCCGTACACCTGGAGCGCGGGGTCGGCCCTCCGGAGCCGCGCCAGCCGGTGCAGCAGCGATTCGATCTCTGCGTCCATCCTCGCCAACGCCGACGGGATACCACGGGCTTGCAATCCGGTGGACGGAGCGGCACCTCGGGAGGGTGCGGGTCGAGACCACGCGAGGGGAGGGGGACTGGGTCTACGCGCGGGCGCGGCCGGAAGCGCTGACCCCGTGGGTGGACCATCTCTGGACGTTCCGGGGGCCGACCGCGGACCGGTTCAAGCGCGTCTTTCCGAACGGGTGTCTGGAGCTGATCGTCAGCTTCGAGGGGGCGTACCGGGTGGAGGGCTTCTCGCTGGAGGCGGCGGCGGTGAGCGGGCTCTCGGCGGGGCCGCTGGTGGTGGAGCAGCCGCCAGCGCAGGACGTGATGGCCGCGCGGCTGACGCCGGCCGGCGCCCGGGCGCTCCTCGGGGTGCCGATGGAGTCGCTCGCGCATCGGCACCTCGCCCTCGAGGACCTGATCGGCGCCTCGGCGCGAGAGCTGCGTGAGAGGGCCGCGGGGCTCGGCGTGGAGCGGCGCCTGCACGCGCTGGCCGGCTGGCTCCGCGCGCGCCTCTCGCCGCCGCCGCGGGACGCCGCGAGCTGGATGGTGGAGGCCCTGGTGGAGAGCCGCGGCTGCGCGTCGATCGAGGCGCTGCGGCTCGAGGCGGGCTTCTCCAAGCGGCGGCTGCTGGCGTCGTTCCGGGAGCGGGTGGGGCTGACGCCGAAGCGGTACGCCCGGGTGCTGCGCTTCCACCGGGCGCTGACCACGCTGCAGGGCGCCGCGCCGGGCGCGCGGCTCATCGAGGTGGCGCACGCGGCCGGCTTCTACGACCAGGCGCACATGAACGCCGAGTTCCGGGCCCTCGGCGGGCTGACCCCCTCGGCGTTCCTCGACGCGCGGCACCCGGTCGGCGACGGATCGACCGCCGCCGACCGCTGAGCTTGCTGGAGGGTTTGGTGCAAACCCTCCCCCCATTGGGCAAAGCGCCAATGGGGCCCCCCTCCCGACTCCGCCGGCGCCTCGCGCTGCGCGCTCGCGCCGCGAGCCCAGCGACGGGGCGCTGGGGGCCCTGCGGCTCGCGCTCGCGCGCCGCGCGAGCGGGCCGCCCCCGGCCCCGGGCACGAACCCCGGTGGTGGTGGTGGTCCGTGCGGCGACCTCGCTGCGCTCGTCCCCGCCGCCGTTTCGGGTCCGTCGACGTGAAAGGCGGCGGTGCTGCGGCTCGACTTGCAGCAAACTGGACGGGCACGGGGCCGATGGGGCACCCCCGAGACAGACGCTCTCGGAGGCACCCATGCAGATGGAACGAACCCGACTCTTCGTCGACGGCGTCCGCGCGCCGCTCAAGGCGGACGTGACCCGACGACGCGACGACGGCCTGGTGGTGTCGCAGCCCCTGCCGTTCCTGCGGCTCGACACGCCGGTGACCGAGCACGGCCGCCGGGCCCGGATCTCCCGGGTCGCGATCGCGATGGACGGAGACGTGCCGCGGCTCTTGCTCGAGCTCTCGCACGACGCCGAGCAGCCCGCGGAGCCGGCGCCCACGGGCGACGACACGCTCGTGGGGTTCACGCCCGGCGTGAGCACGCGGCCGGCGCGCACCGACGGGACGGTGCCCTACGAGTTCCAGTCGGAGCCGCCGCCTCGCCGCGAGGTCGTGCTCTCCGATCCGCCGCCGGCCCTCGCGCAGCCTCGCCCGAGCCTGGCGAGCCGCGTCTGGCAGGCCTTCGTCGGCCTCGCGCTGCTCCTGATCGGGCGCGCTCAGCCCAGCTGAGGCCCGCCGAACTCGCGCGCCCAGCCGACGAAGTCGGAGGGGCGCATCGGCCGCCCGAAGAAGAAGCCCTGCACCTCGTCGCAGGCGTGCGCACGGAGGAAGGCGAGCTGCGCCTCCGTCTCCACGCCCTCGGCGACGATGGTGGCGCCGAGCGCGTGGCCGAGCGCGATGACCGCGCCGGTGATCGCGGCGCTCGTCTCCTGCTCGCAGACCTTGGAGACGAAGGATCGGTCGATCTTGATGACGTGGATCGGGAAGCTCGCGAGGTAGCTCAGCGAGCTGTACCCGGTGCCGAAGTCGTCGACGGTGACGAGCACGCCGACCTCCTCGAAGCGCTCGAGCAGCGCCCGATGCCGATCGGTCCGCTCGAGGATCGTGCGCTCGGTGATCTCGAGCTCCAGCCGCTCGGGGGCCAGCCCGCTCTCGGCGAGCGCGTCGACCACGACGTCGACGAACTCCGGCGCGAGCTGCACCGGGGCCACGTTGACCGAGACGGTGAGCGGCAGGCCCGCGTCCGCCCAGCCCTTCGCCTCGAGGCACGCGCGGCGCAGCACGCGCTCGCCGAGCGGCACCACCAGCCCGGTGTCCTCGGCGACCGGGATGAACTCGGCCGGAGAGATGAACCCCTCCTCGGGGTGCTCCCAGCGCACCAGCGCCTCGGCGCCGACCACCGTGTCGTCCTCGAGGGAGACCCGCGGCTGATAGAACACGGTGAGCGCGTCCTCTTCGATCGCGAGCCGCAGCTCCTTCTCGATCCAGGCGCGGCGGCGCGCCCGCTCGCTCAGCTCGTCGGTGAAGAAGCAGTAGCCGTTCCGGCCGCTCGCCTTGGCGTGATAGAGCGCCGCGTCGGAGTGGCGGACGAGCGTCTCGTGGTCGTCGCCGTGCTCGGGGTAGACCGCGATGCCGATCGACGCGCCGACGTGATAGGCGGTGCCCTCGATGACGTAGGGCTCGCCGACCTTCTCGATCAGGCGTGACGCCACCAGGCCCGCGTCTTCGGGCGCGCGCACGTCGGTCAGCACGATCATGAACTCGTCGCCGCCGAGCCGCGCCACCTGGGAGTCGCCGGTGCGACCGACCCAGTCGGTGGCCCGCAGCGCGCCGGAGAGCCGCTCGGCGGTCATGCGGAGCAGCGCGTCGCCGACGCCGTGACCGCCCGCGTCGTTGACCTGCTTGAAGCGGTCGAGGTCGATCGAGAGCACCGCGAGCGGCCGGCCGGTGCGCTTGGCGCCGAAGAGCATGCGCCCGGTCAGCGACTCGATGTAGCGGCGGTTGGCCAGCCCGGTGAGGTGATCGAAGTTGGCGAGGCGGGTGATGCGGTCCTGCGCGGCGAGCAGGTCCGACGTCTCCTTCGCGAGCGCCGCGTGGGCGCGCTCGAGCTCGGCGACGGCGTGCCGACGCTCGGTCACGTCGCGGAGGATGGTGGCGACGAGCCGCCGGCCCTCGACCGCGGCCTTCGCGATCTCGACGTGCCGGATCGCGTCGCCCATCCGCAGCGTCAGCTCGCCGCGGCCGTCACACGCGCTCCAGCCCGGGACGCGCGCCTCGAGCCGATCGCCGACGGAGAGCGGCGCCAGGAGCGCCTCCGCGGCCGGGTTCAGCTGCTCGACCCGCCCGGCCTCGTCGCAGACGACGACCGCGTCGGCGAGGTTGGCGAGGATCGCGTCGAGCCTGCGCTCTCGGTCCACGACCTCGGCGCGCAGCCGCCTCCGCTCCTTGACGTCCGGGGTCGGCTCCGCGCGCAGCACCACCGCGTGGGCCGTGTGCTCGCCGACCTGGAGCGCGCGCGCGGCGGCGACCGGCAGGGCCGGCCCGTGGATGCGCGCCTCGGCGTAGAGGGGCAGGCCGAGCTCGAGCTCGATCTCGTGCCCCGCCGCCGCCATCGTCGTCTTGGCCGCGCCCGCGACCACGTTGGCGAGCTCGAGGAGCAGCTCGCGGGCGCCGTCCGCGCCGCCGTCGAGCCCGACCCGCTCGGCCATCCAGCCGGCGGCGTCGACGCTCGCCGACACGCCGATCATGTAGGTCTGCGCGTCGCACGCGAGCGAGAGGTAGGCGCCGGGGCGGTCCGGGGGACCCACCGGCTCGGCGACCGTCGGCGCGGGCAGCCCGAACATCTCGGCGCTGTCCACGAAGGCCTGAACGACGGCCCCGAGCCACTCGGCCACGTCCTCGTCGAGGTCGCGGCGCGGTGGCCCGGCGAGGGCGGTGGCTTCCATCGGCCGGATCCAACGGAGGCCACGTCCACTTTTGAACGTGTTGTTGTACAGTCGGAGCGTGGTGCGGTGAGGTATGCTCGTGCGCTAGCGTGATGAAAACGATGCTTGGACTCTCCGATCGCCTCCTGGGGGTGATCGCCCTCTGCTCGTGCTTGCTCGGCGCGTCCGTGACCGCCGCGCAGGACGAGCCCCCCGCCGCCTCGCTGCTCCGCACCTCGACCGCCGAGGGCGTCCGAGGCGGCTTCGGCGGCGCCATCGACCGCATCGTGCGCACGCGACTCGACGCCCTCGAGGTGGTGCGCATCCGCGGCAGCGTCGCGCTCGACGTCTCCGAGGTGCAGCTCGCGCTCGGGTGCGTGGGCGAGACGCCGGAGTGCCTCGGCCAGGTCGCCCAGCAGCTCGACGTGCAGGTCCTGCTCCTGCCGAACCTGGACCGGGCGGGCGACGAGCTCATCCTGAGCGTCGCGGTCTTCCGCGCCTCCGACGGCGACCTCAGCCGGGTCGTGCGGCGGGCCAGCGGGTCGGACGCAGAGACCCAGCTCCTCGACGCGGTCGACGGGCTGCTCCGCGAGCTGTTCGGGCTCCCGCCGGCCGAAGAGGAGGAGCCGGGCCTCGAGGTCGGGCAGGGATCGGGCGAGGGGACCGCGACCCCGGTGACCCCCGCGCCTGCGGAGCCGGCGATCGCCGGGCCCGCGATCGTGCTCGGCGTCGGCGCGGCCGCGCTGATCGGCGGGATCGTGACCGGGGCGCTCTTCCTCGGCGAAGAGGAGGGCTACCGCGAGGTGCCGCAGACGCCGGCCGACGTGGCCGACCGCGACGCCCACCGCGAGAGCGCCGAGACGCTGGCGCTCACCACCAACATCCTGCTCATCGGCGGCGGCGCGGTGGCCGCGGCCGGCGTGGTCTGGCTGGCGATCGAGCTGGCCGGCGCCGGCGGCGACGGTGACACCGCGCTCGTGCCGATCCTCGGGCCCCAGACGGCCGGGCTCTCCCTCTCGGGCACGCTTCCGGAGATCCGATGAACCGCGCTCTCGCACTCTCGCTCTGCGCCTTCGCCCTCGGCGGCTGCTCGCTCGGCCTCGACGGCAACCCCGCCTACTGCGAGTCCGACGACGACTGCGCCGCCGGCCAGCGCTGCGAGCGCTTCGAGGGCCGCGACGACGGGCTCTGCGTGCCCGACACCGCGCCGATGGACGGCGGCCCCGACGCGGGGCCCGACGGCGGGACCGACGGGGGCCGCTGCGTCGACGGGGCGCCCTGCTACTCGGGCCCGGACGGCACCGAGGGCGAGGGCGTCTGCGTCGCCGGCATGGTCGAGTGCCGGGACGGAGTCGCGTTCTGTCGCGACGAGGTCGTGCCGAGCGACGACGACAGCTGCGACGGCGTCGACCAGGACTGCGACGGCGCGACCGACGAGGAGGCCCCGGCGATGATGGCCTGCCCCATCTCGCAGCCCGGCGTCTGCGCAGCCGGTGAGTTCCGCTGCGTCGACGCGGAGTACCGCTGCCGCCCGATCGAGGAGGCCTCGCCCGAGACCTGCGACGGCAACGACGAGGACTGCGACGCCATCGTCGACGAGGACACCGACACCGAGTGCTACGGCATGGCCCCGGTGGGCTGCCGGCTCGAGGGAGGCCGCTTCGTCTGCACCGGCGTCTGCGCGCCCGGCCGCACCCTCTGCGAGGGCGGGACGGGGACCTGCGTCGGAGAGCGGATCCCGAGCGCGATGGACGGCTGCACGACCAGCGGCACCGCGTTCGACAACGACTGCGACGGCATGATCGACGAGGACTGCGCCGAGGCGTGCACCGACGGCGAGACCCGCGACTGCTACACCGGGCCCTCCTCCGCCGCCGCGCGCGGTCAGTGCGCGCTGGGCTCCCAGACCTGCAGCGGCGGGGTCTTCGGCGCCTGCACCGGCTCGGTGCTGCCGACCGACGAGACCTGCGCGAACCCGGGTCAAGACGACGACTGCAACGGCGAGGTCGACGACATCGACGGCGAGGGCGAGGGCTGTGTCGACGAGATGGCGATGGGCGCGTGCCGACGCGGCGTGCTGACCTGCGTGGCCGCCGCCCTGGACTGCGTGACCCCGTCCCCGGCGCCGATGGAGGCCTGCGACGGCCGCGACGACGACTGCGACGGCACCGTCGACGAGGGCTTCGACTTCATGGCCAGCGAGGACCACTGCGGCGGCTGCGGACTGAGCTGTGGCCCGATGCAGACCTGCTGCATGGGCACCTGCACCGACACCGAGAGCGACGAGATGGCCTGCGGCAGCTGCGGCAACGCCTGCGGCGCGGGTGAGGGCTGCTGCGACGGCGGCTGCCTCGATCTGCAGAACGACGCGATGAACTGCGGCGCGTGCGGCAACGTCTGCCCCGGCACCCAGTCGTGCTGCGGCGGCACCTGCGTCGACACCCGGAGCGACACCGGGAACTGCGGCACCTGCGGCACCGCCTGCACGGGCGGCGACGCCTGCTGCGACGGAAGCTGCGCCGACCCGCTCAGCACCGCCTGCACGATGTGCGCGATGGACTGCATGCCGGGCCAGACCTGCTGCGCCCCCACCTGCACCGACACCTCGACCGACCCCGCGAACTGCGGCGGCTGCGGCACCGCGTGCGCGATGGGGGACGCGTGCTGCGGGAGCAGCTGCGCGGACACCGACACCGACCCGGCCAACTGCGGCACCTGCGGCACCGCCTGCAGCGGGGCGACCGACACCTGCTGCGACGGCGGCTGCGTCGACGTCGACACCGACGAGATGAACTGCGGCGGCTGCGGCGTCACCTGCGGCATGGACGAGACCTGCTGCGGCGGGGCGTGCGTCGATCTCGACGACGACGCGGCGAACTGCGGGGCGTGCGGCACGGCGTGCACCACCGGCAGCCGCACGAGCTGCACCAACGGCGAGTGCTGCCAGCCCGGCGACACCTACTGCGCGGGCGCGGGGCGCTGCACCGACCTGGACACCGACGCCCTCAACTGCGGCGGCTGCGGAGTGACCTGCGGGGCGGGCCAGAGCTGCTGCGGCGGCGCCTGCATCAACCCGCTCAACGACGAGCTGAACTGCGGCGGCTGCGGGGTCACCTGCGCGGCCGGCGAGACCTGCTGCGGCGGCAGCTGCGAAGATCTGCGGAGCAGCGACACCGACTGCGGCACCTGCGGCAACAGCTGCGGTGTGAACGAGGCCTGCTGCGCCTCGGCCTGCCGCAACACCCAGACCGACGAGGACTACTGCGGCGACTGCGACACGTCCTGCGGCGGCTTCCAGATCTGCTGCCGCGGCAGCTGCCAGGGCGGGCTCTGCTTGTAGGCAGTCCGACGAGGCAGCACCGGCGCTTCCTGCTATCCTGCGCCCATCCACGCGGTGTGGAAGATGGTTGCGCGACCTACCGAGCCCGAGATGCCCACGACCGGAAGCGGTCGGGAGGCGGCGCGGCCCCCCTCGTCGGGGCCCGCCTCCACGCGCCCGGGCTCCGGCCTGGTGGGCCGGGTCGTGGCCGGCCGCTACCGCATCCTCCGGGAGATGGCCCGCGGCGGCCTGGGCCGGGTCTACGAAGCCCGCCACGTCGAGCTCGAGCGACGGGTGGCGATCAAGGTCCTCTCCGAGGAGGTCGCGCGGAACGCCGAGGCCATCAAGCGCTTCCAGCGCGAGGCGCAGACCGCGAGCCAGATCGGGCACCCGAACATCATCGACGTGCACGACCTCGGCCGGACCGACACCGGCGCGCCGTTCCTCGCCATGGAGCTGCTCGACGGCGAGGACCTCGACGATCTGCTCGGCGCGGAGTCGAAGCTGCCCCCCGAGCGCACCCTCGAGATCCTCCGCCCGGTGGCCAGCGCGCTCGACGCGGTGCACGCGCGCGGCATCGTGCACCGCGACGTGAAGCCGGCGAACATCTTCCTCGCCCAGCGCGTCGACGGCAGCGAGGAGGTGAAGCTCCTCGACTTCGGCCTCGCCGCCTTCCAGGAGAACAGCGACCGGCTCACCCAGCTCGGCAGCGTGGTCGGCACCCCGCACTACATGCCGCCGGAGGCCGCGGAGGGAGAGCTGAGCGGACCGCAGGGCGACGTCTACTCGCTCGCCGCGGTCGCCTACGAGTGCCTCTGCGGCAAGCTGCCCTTCGACGCCGAGCAGTCGACCGGCGTGCTGGTGAAGAAGGTGGCGCGCGCGGCCCCGACGATGAGCGCCCGCACCGGCGAGGCCTACCCGCAGGCGGTGGAGGACGTGCTCGCCCGCGCCCTCGACCGGAGCCCCGCGATGCGCCAGGAGACCTGCCTGGGCTTCATCGACGCGCTCGCGGAGGCGATCGAGAAGCACTGGGGCGCGGAGCCCCTCGCCGCGCCGGCCCCGGCGCCCGACCTCGCGCCCGCCCCGGCGCCCGACATCCTCGAGTCGGGGACCTTCGAGGGGCCCCCACCCCGCAAGCCGATGGGGCGCTACGTCGCCCTCGGGCTGGTGGCGCTGCTGGCGATCGGCGGCGGCGCGTGGGCGCTCACCCCGGCGTCGACCCCGCCGACCGCCGATCCGGATCCCGAGCCGGTGGCGGAGGCCCGCCCGCCCGAGGCGACGACCGAGCCGACGACCGAGGCGACGGAGGCGGCCGAGACCACCGAGCCCACCGAGGCGCAGGCGGCCCCGGAGGGCGCGGCGACCGAGGAGGCGCCGGTCGAGGAGGCCTCCGCGCGCCCGGGTCGACGGGGGACGCGCCGCGCCGGATCGTCGACCGCGAGGGGCCGCCGTGGCTCGTCCACCGAGCAGGCCTCGTCCACCGAGCAGGCCGTGTCGGGCTCGGCGCCGACCGTGACCGGCACCCGCGAGCCGGACCCGCCCGCCGCCGACACCGCGCGGGCCGAGCGCCTCGCCTCGCAGGCGGGCACCGAGCTCATCCGGGGGCAGGTCGCCGAGGCGGCGCGGCACGCGCGGCAGGCCACCATGGCCGATCCCGGGCACGGCCCCGGGTGGCGCATCCTCGGCATGGCCGAGGAGCGGCTCGGCCGGAACCCCGAGGCGGCCCGCGCCTACCGACGCTACCTGCGCATCGACGGCTCGTCGCCCGCGGCGGCGCAGGTCCGGCAGCGCCTCGCCGGCGTCGAGTGACGCCGCGCGCCCGCCTCGAGCGCTACCTCAAGCCGTTGCGGCGGAGCAGCGAGAACAGGTAGCTGCGGTCGAGCCCGGCGTCGCGGGCGGCCTGCGAGACGTTGCCGTCGGCGCGCCCGAGGAGGTGGTCGAGGTAGAAGCGCTCGAAGTCGCCGAGCGCGCGCTTGCGCGCCTGCTTGTAGGGCAGCGTGAGGATCGACGCGTCGTAGGAGCTCGGCGCGGCCGGGCTCTCGGCGCCCTCCGGGACGGCCATCACGTCCACCGGCGGCAGCGCGCCGAGCGCGAGGGTCGCGTCGACGAGGTTGCGCAGCTCCCGCACGTTCCCCGGCCAGCGGTGCGACTCGAGCTCCGCCAGGTCGGCCTCGGTGAAGAGGGAGTGGATGTCGGTGTCCTCGCCGCGCTCCTCGAGGAAGTGCTCGATGAGCACCCGCACGTCGCCCTCCCGCTCGCGCAGCGCCGGCAGCTCGAGGCGGAGGACCGCGAGCCGGTAGTAGAGGTCGAGCCGGAAGTCGCCCGAGTTCACCTCCGCGCGGAGATCGCGGTTGGTCGCCGCGACGATGCGGACGTCGACCGGCACCTCGGTCTGCCCGCCGACCCGGCGGAAGCTGCGGCGCTCGAGGGCGCCGAGCAGCACCGGCTGGAGCTCGCGCGGCAGCTCGCCGATCTCGTCCAGGAAGAGGGTGCCGCCGTGGGCCTGCTCGAGCGCGCCCACCCGCTGCCGCTCGGCGCCGGTGAAGGCGCCCTTCTCGTGCCCGAAGAGCTCGCTGGCCACGAGGGTGGGCGCGAGCGCGCCGCAGTCCACGGTGACGAAGGGCTCCTCGTTGCGCTTGCTCGACTCGTGGACCGCCCGGGCGACGAGCTCCTTGCCGGTCCCCGACTCGCCGACGAGCAGCACCGACGCGTCCGAGCGCGCGGCCCGCTTCACCCAGGCCATGACCCGGCGCATCACCGGGCTCGCCCCGACCAGCGGGCCGAGCCGATCGGTGTCGTGCACCTCGACGTCGATGGGGTTGCCGTCGCGGACCACCAGCCGGGTCCGGCCGAGGGCCAGCGTCGTGTCGGGGGCGACGACCGCCCGCCCGAGCCGCGCCGGGCCCACGTAGGTCCCGTTCGTCGATCCCTGATCGACCACCTCGACCCCGTCGGCGGTGCGCCGGAGCTCGAGGTGATAGCGGCTGACCGTCTCGTCGCCGAGGATGAGATCGTTGCCCTGGGCGGTGCCCACCGTCAGGCGCTCGCGCTCGCCCCACACGGACCGGCCAACGTCCGTCCCCTCCGTGACGTCGACGCGCAGCGTCTGGACCGCGGCCGCGGCCTGGCT
This sequence comes from Myxococcota bacterium, assembly GCA_036149055.1. Classification (GTDB taxonomy): domain Bacteria; phylum Myxococcota_A; class Polyangia; order Polyangiales; family Sandaracinaceae; genus JAVJQK01. Next base: position 58,622 of record JAYZQJ010000033.1, read on the forward strand.
GTCGCCCCACTTTCTGGTTCGCCTGTCCGACACCATCGCTCACATTACCTCGGATCGCGGTCAGATGGGGGAGATTGCTGTGGGCATACACCCCACAGATGTGGGCGGCCGCTCCCCAAGCTAGCCTTCACCGCGGCACGGTGAGCCTTCGGAACGGTGCTTGCCTCATATCGAGACCGAAGGGACGTGCGAACATGGTCGCGGAGGCAATGCCGATGGAACGAGAGGAGGGCGTGGATCCGCTCGTCGGCTCCGAGATCGCGGGTCGATACCGCGTCGACCGGCGCGTCGCGTCCGGCGGCATGGGCGACGTCTACGAGGGAGAGCACATCGAGCTCGGCCGTCGTGTCGCGATCAAGGTGCTGTCACAGAGCTACTCGCGGAACGAGGAGGCCGTCGCGCGGTTCCTGCGGGAGGCGCGGTCCGCGAGCCGGATCGATCACCCCGCGATCGTCGACATCATCGATCTCGGGCGGCTCGACGCCGGCGAGCCCTACCTCGTCATGGAGCTGCTCGAGGGCGAAGATCTGGCCGACGTCATCGCCCGCGAGGCGCCGGTCCCCGCGTCTCGGGTGGTGGAGCTGCTCGAGCCGGTGGCCAGCGCGCTCGACGCCGTGCACCAGCAGGGCATCCTCCACCGCGACATCAAGCCCGCGAACATCTTCCTCTCGGTGCGCTCCGACGGAAGCGTGCGCCCCAAGCTGCTCGACTTCGGCCTCGCCGCGCTCCGGGAGGCGCCCGACGAGGAGAAGCTCACCCGCGACGGCATCGTCGTCGGCACGCCGCACTACGTGTCGCCGGAGGCGGCGGAGGGCGAGCACGTCGACCAGCGGACCGACGTCTACTCGCTGGGTCTCGTCGCGTACGAGCTGCTCGCCGGCGGCCTGCCCTTCGACGGCGAGAAGCCGATGTCGCTGCTCTACGCGAAGGTGCGGCGCCCGGCGCCCACCCTGAGCGCCAAGACCGGCCGCACCTTCGACTCCGACGTGGAGCGCCTGATCGGGCGCACCCTGAGCCGCACCCCGAGCAAGCGCCCGGAGACCTGCGGCGAGCTCATCGGCGAGCTGAAGCGCATCGCGGAGTCCCTCCCGGCCGACTCGACCCAGGTCGACCTCCCCGAGACGGCGCCCGCCCCGGTGGACGATCGCCCGGAGCACGAGCGGCCGATGATGCCGTCCGAGCTCGAGATCCCCGGTCACGGGATGCCGTGGAAGAAGCTCGGGCTGGCCCTCCTGCTCCTGCTCCTGCTCGGAGGCGGCCTCTACGCGCTCCGCGCCGGTGACGGCGAGGCCGAGGCGCCGACCGATGGCCCCGAGGTCGCCGACGGAGAGGAGACCGAGGCGACCGAGGAGACGGCGCCCGAGGGAGAGGCGCCCGAGCCCGCGATTCCGGAGGCGGAGGGGCTCGCCGCGCCCGAGACTCCGGTCGAGCCCGCCGCCGAGGAGCCCACGCCGGAGGCGGAGATCGCCGCCGCTCCCCCGCCCCGCCGCGGTCGCGCGCCCCGCCGGCCCGCCGCCGAGGAGACGCCGCCGCCGCAGGCGCCGGCCGCGACGCCCACCCCGCCGGTCGAGGCGGAGTCCGACCCGGAGCGCGCCGCCTCCCTCGCGCGCGAAGGCGGCACCGCGATCCTCCGGGGCCAGTTCCCGCGGGCGCGGCAGCTCTACCGCCAGGCCACCTACGCCGACCCCAGCCACGCCGGCGCCTGGCGCGGCCTCGGGCTGGCGAGCGAGCGCATGGGCCTCGGCCCGGAGGCGGCCACCGCCTACGAGCGCTACCTGCGCCTCGCGCCCACCGCCTCGGACGCGGCCCAGGTCCGCGAGCGCCTCTCGCGCCTGCGCTGATCTCGAACGGATCGCCCACCGAACGCCCGCGGCCCCCCAGCCGCGGGCGTTCGTGCGTCTGTCCCTGGATCGGGTGTCGGAGCCTATGGTCGAGCCGACCACAGCTGTGGGGTGGGATCCCATAGGTGCCGCCCTCCGGCGCGCGAAAACGGGGCGGCGCGGAGTGGGAACGGTGTTTGCGAACCATCGGCCCGAGTGTCGGACCCTGGGATGCGCTGGGAGGACTAGAACGATGAGACTCGGATCCCGACTTACTTGGACTGGTGTCGCGCTCGCCGCGCTCGTCTGCGTGGGCTGCGATGGCGGAGACGCCCCGGCCGCGCCGAGCGTCGACGCGCTGCCCGAGGTGACCAACCAGAACCCGCTGACCGTGACCGGCAGCGCCGAGTCCGGCGCGCTGGTCCAGATCCGCGTCGGCTCGGGGAGCCCCACCGAGGGCACCGCCGGCGACGACGGCGCCTTCTCGATCGACGTGACGCTGAACGCCGAGGTGGAGAACACCTTGCTCGTGTCGCAGACGGTCGGCGGCGTCGAGAGCGAGGCCACCATGGTGACCGTCACCCACGACGGCACCCCGCCCAACGCGCCGCAGCTCGACCCGATCGTCACCCCGACGCGCCGCTCGATGCAGCGCCTCCGGGGCCAGTCCGAGGCGGGCGCGACCATCACCGTCACCGGCGGGACCGAGGACGCCGAGGCCACCGCCGACGCGGACGGCCGCTTCGAGGTGACCGTCTCGCTCGCGACCAGCGACACGATGGCCGTCGACAACGCCATCGCCGTCGTCGCCACCGACGTGGCGGGCAACGAGGGCCCGGCGACCGACGTCACGATCGTCTACGACCCGACCCTCCCGCTCGAGGCGCCGGTGCTCGACGACTTCCCGGGCTTCACCAACAGCGCCACGATCACCCTCACCGGTGAGGCGGAGGCGGGCGTCGGGATCAGCGCGGTCGGCGCGGGCACCGACGGCATGACGACCGTCGGCGACGACGGCACGTTCTCGGTCGAGATCGGCCTGCGCCCGAACCAGCGCAACGAGGTGCTGCTCTTCGCCGTCGCCGGCGGCGAGACGAGCGCGGCCGCGAGCGCGGTCATCGTGCACGACGACGTGGCGCCCAACGCGCCGAGCCTCGACCCGCAGGCGTCGCCCACCGGCGCGGAGACCATCCGCATGACCGGCGAGGCCGAGCCCGGCGCGACCGTCGACGTCACCGGCGGCATGGCCGACGCGAGCGGCGCCGCCGACGACGAGGGCTTCTTCTCGGTCGACGTGATGCTGAACCTCGACACCGACAACACGCTCAGCGTGACGGCGACCGACCCGGCGGGGAACGCGAGTGACCCGACCGAGCTGATGATCACGCAGGACAGCAGCCTCGAGGAGCCGGTCATCGTCGACCCGGTCAGCTCGCCGACGAGCGACCCGACCGTGACCCTCACCGGGCGCGCCCAGGCGGACAGCGCCATCGAGATCACCGGCGGCGCGGACACCGTCAGCGCGATGAGCGACGCGAGCGGTGACTGGACGGCGATGGTCACCCTGCGGGCCAACACCCGCAACGAGCTGCGCATCACCCGCCCCGGCAGCGGCGTCGACACCATCGTCACCATCGAGCACGACGACGTGGCGCCGATGGCCCCGGAGCTGAACGACCTCGCGAGCCCGACCGGGAACACGACGATCGACGTCACCGGCACCTCCGAGCCCCGCGCGCGCATCAGCGTCAGCGGCGGCGTGATGCCGGCGAGCGGCACCGCGGGCATGGACGGCCGATTCAGCGTGCCCACCCAGATCGCCGAGGACAGCGAGACGACCCTGAGCGTCATCGCCACCGACCGCGCGGGCAACTCGAGCGCGCCGAGCATGGCGACCGTGACCCACTCCAGCTCGACGCCCCCGGCGCCGCGCGTGGACCAGGCCAACCCGGCGCCGACCAACATGCCGACCCACGTCGTCACCGGTCGCGTCGAGATGCCCGGCGCGGGGATCGAGATCGTGATCCGCGGCGGCATGGCCGAGGCGACCGGCCCGACCGACCCGAGCAGCGGCACCTTCTCGGTCGAGGTCACCCTCAACCCGAACACCGAGAACACCCTCATGGTGGTCTCCCGCGAGGGCTCCATCGAGAGCCCGGCGACCCCGGTCACCATCACCCACGACGACATCGCGCCCGCGACGCCGAACGCCTCGAACATCACGGCGTCGGCCGGGGGCTGCGTGCTCGGCGTCCCCACCGGCGGGAACGTCTCGGGCATGATGATGAGCGTCGAGGCGCGCTCGACGGTCCGCGTCGAGAACGTCACCCGGAGCACCAGCGCGACGTCGACCGCGACCGACGCCGGCTCCTTCAACGTGTCCCTCGGGGCGTGCAACGGAGACGTCATGCGCGTCACCGCCAGCGACGCCGCGGGGAACACCAGCGACTTCGTGGAGGTCAACGCGAGTTGATCGGCCATGGAGCGGCGGTCCCGTCCGCGGGACCACCGTCCCCCCAACCCAGCCGTCGGGGAGACCCGACGGTCCCACACCGCACCACTCGGGCCCGGTAGAGGTTTCGGCCTCTACCGGGCCCACTAAATTCTGGCTGGAGGGTTTGATGCAAACCCTCCCCCCATGGGGCGAAGCGCCCATGGGGCCCCCCTCCCGACTCCGTCGGGACGTCGCGCTTCGCGCTCGTTCCGCGACCCCAGCGCGGGGCGCTGGGGGCCCTGCGGCTCGCGCTCGCGCTTCGCGCTCGCTGGCCGCCTTGTCCGGGTGGCGCCCCACTCGCGCTTCGCGCTCGCTGGCCGCCTTGTCCGCCCGCGCTTCGCGCTCGCTGGCCGCCTTGTCCGGGTGGCGCGCCGGCCCCTCCCGACGCCTCCTCCCGAACCGATCGCAGGCTGGTGAGCGGGGACGATCCTATTCGTTTCATCGATCTCCGCCGGGCTGGGGGCGAATTCGACGCCCTCGTGGTCAACGCAGATCAGGGGAGGAAGGAGGCGGGAGGCGAGGAGGAATAGCTAGGCCCGCTCTCGGCCCGCTGCCGCTGCCGGCCTCGCTGCCGCCACCGCTGCCGGTCTCGCTGCCGCTACCGCTGCCGGTCTCGCTGCCGCTACCGCTGCCGGTCTCGCTGCCGCTGCCGGACTCGCTGCCGCTGCCGGCTTCGCTGCCGCTGCCGGTCTCGCTGCCGCTGCCGCTGCCGGCTTCGCTGCCGCTGCCGGTCTCGCTGCCGCTGCCACTAAACGATCCCATTCGTTCATCGAGCAGCGGCGGCGACTCGGCGGGTCAGCTCGTGTTCGAACCGGCGGGGAGAGTCCTCGAAAGGCACTTGGATGATGGCGAAGGTTGGCCATATTGAACCCCATGCGACGACTTGGATTCGGAAGACTCAGCGCGCCGTGGAGCCTCTCGGTGGTGGCGCTCGCGCTCACTGGCTGCTCGAACCTCTTGGCCTTCGATCTCTCCGTGCAGCTCGCGGAGCAGCGGGTGGAGGGGAGCCCGATCGGGGGGCTGCTCGGAGGGTTCTTCGAGCTGCCCATCCCGCTCGACGTGGACCTCGCGTCGGAGACGGCGGCGCGGGACACGGGGCCGGCGCAGGCGGTGCGCCTGACGAGCTTGACCCTCGACATCACGCCGACGGCCGAGGGGGCCGGGGACACCGACGACTTCGACTTCGTCGACTCCGTCGACATCTTCGTCGAGAGCCGGGAGAGCGGGAGCGATCTGCCGCGGGTGCGCGTGGCGACGGTGAGCGGCATCCCGGACGGCGCGCGCCAGATCGTCTTCGAGACCGACACGACGGTGAACCTGCGCCCCTACGTGAACGAGGGAGCCCGCCTGACGAGCTCGGCCGAGGGCACGGTGCCCCCGGACGACGTGACCTTCGACGGTGACATCGTGCTCACCGTCGAGGTTCTGTGACCCTCACTCGATGATGAAGAAGAGCTCCTCGGCCTTGTCGGCGTCGAGCTTCTTCAGCGCCTCGTACTGCGCGCGCGCGGCGGCGCCCTGGCCGAGGTTCGCGTAGCAGACGCCGAGGCCGTAGCGCAGGCCCGGGTCGTCGGGCGCGCTGAGCAGCGCCTGCTGGTAGGGCTCCACCGCCTCCTGGAAGCGGTGGAGCTCGATCAGGTTGTCGGCCAGGCGGTGCATCGCCTCGCTGTGGTCGGGGTCGACCTCGCCGATGCGTGTGTAGGCTCGCACGGCGTCTTCACGGCGATCGAGGCGCTCGAAGAGCTTGCCGAAGCTCATCAGCGTGTCGACGTCGCCGAGGCCGAGCTCCATCGCCTCGGCGCAGGCGGCGGCCGCGTCCTCCTTGCGGCCGACCTTGAGGTAGCCGAAGCCGAGGGCCGCCTTGAGGCTCGGGTCGTGCGGCGCGTTCTTGCAGGCGCCCTCCCAGGCCGCGATGGCCTCCTCGCCCCGGCCGAGGCGCATGAGCGAGGCGCCGAGCGCGTACTGCGCGGTGGCGTGGGTCGGATCCATGCGGAGCGCCCGAGACAGGGCCGCGGCGCTCTCGTCGAAGCGCTCGAGCCGCTGGAGCACCGCGCCCATGCGGAAGTAGCCCTCCGCGCTCTGGACCTCGCGCACGAGCGCGTTGAGCGCCTTCAGCGCCTCGTCGAGCTTGCCGGCCCGCTCGTAGGCGCTGGCGCGCGCGAGCTCCAGCCGCGCCGAGCCGCCGGACGCCGCCGCCGCCTCGAGCACGGAGATGGCCTCCTCGCCCTTGCCGGCCGCGGTGAGGGCCTCGCCGAGCGCGAGCAACACCGCGGGGTCGTCCCCGTCGAGCTCCCGGGCGCGCTCGAGGCTCTTCAGCGCCTCGGCGGGCGCGGACTCCACGAGCAGCTCGCCGAGGGCCCGGTGGGCGAGCGCGCTCTCTTCGTCGAGCCGCACCGCCCGGCGCGCCGCGTCGAGCGCCCGATCGGGCTGACCGTCGTCGCGGTAGCACCACGCGAGCTGCACCCAGTCGTCGGCGTGATGACCGCCGAGCGACGCCGCCTGCCGGAGCGCCTCGAGCGCCTCCTGCACCCGGCCCGCCTCGCGGTGGAGCCGCCCGAGGAGCGCCTGCGCCTCGCGCGAGCTGGCGTCGGCCTCCGCGGCCGCCTTCGCCTCGGCGTAGGCCTTGTCCGCCTCGCCCGCGTCCGCGAACGCGCGCGCCAGCGCCACCCGCACGCCGGCGTCCTCGGGGCGCCGATCGCGCGCCTCCACCAGCGCGTCGAGCAGATCGAAGCCGCGGTCGGCGTGACGGCAGGCCTCGGCGAGCTCCGCGGCGATCGGCGCCGGCGCCTCGGCCACGTGCATCGCCTGCTTGAGCGCGTCGACCGCCGCGTCCCAGCGACCGGCCGCGCCGAGGGCCCGCGCGAGCCGGCGCTGGATGTCCGCGTCGTCGGGCCGGAGAGACGCGGCGCGCTCGAGCGGCGCGACCGCCTCCTCCGGCGCGCTGCGATCCTCCCGCGCCTTCGCCAGGCCGAGCAGCACCTCCACGTCGTCGGAGAGCGCGGCGAGCTTGCCGTAGTGCGCCTCGGCCTCGCTCGGCATGCCCAGCGCGAGGTAGACCCGCGCCGCGTGCTCGTGCGCGTCCGCGCGGGTCGGGTCCAGCTCCGCCGCCTTGGCGTACTGCTGAACCGCCTGCTTGGAGCGCTTCTCCGCCTCCAGCACCTGCCCGAAGCCGACCAGGTAACGTGCGTCCTCGGGGCGCGCCGTGACCGCCGCCTCGCTCTCCTCCCGCGCCTTCGCCACGTCGCCGAGGGCGAGCATGGTCACGCCGAGGTAGTAGCGGGCCTCGGGGTCGTCGGGCGCCCGGTGCCGGGCGGCGTTGAGCCAGTCGCGGGCCTCGGAGTAGCGCGCGAGGCGACAGAGCGAGGCGCCCATGCCGACGGCGACCGGGCCGTCCTGCACGCCGAGGTTCACGGTCTTCGACAGCGCGTCGAGCGCCTCCTGCCAGCGCTCGGCGGCCAGCAGCGCGAGGCCGTGCGCGCGGTGCGAGGCCGCGTCCTGCGGGGCGAGCGTCGCCGCCTCGGCGAGGGCCTTCACCGCCTCGTCCACCCGGTCCATCGAGAGGGCGAGCTCCCCGAGCGCGCGGTGGAACCACGCCACCTTGGGCTTCAGCTCGGCGGCGCGGCGGAGCTCCTGGAGCGCCTCGTCCTTCCGGTCCACCGCGGCGAGCGCCTCGCCGTAGCCGGCGTGCCCGGCCGCGTCCTGGGGCGCCTTGGAGAGCGCCGCCTCGAAGACGCCGATCGCCGCGGCGTGCTTGCCGAGCGCGTTGAGCGCGCGCCCGACCTCGAACGCGGTGTCCGCGTCGTCCGGCCGGAGCTGCAGCGCCTTGCCGAACGCCTTGGCCGCGTCCGCGTGCTGCCCGGCGGCCGCGTGGGCCTTGCCGAGCCCGCGCTGCGCGTCGAAGTCCTCGGGCGACTCGGACGCCGCCTCGCCGAACACGCTCGCCGCGCCGGTCACGTCACCGGAGGCGAGCAGGAGGTCTCCGAGCTTCACCTTGCCGGGCGCGCCCGGGGCGAGCTCGACCGCGCTCCGCTGCGCCGCGATGGCGTCGTCCATCCGGCCGATCGCCGCCAGCTTGGCCGCCACCTGCTCCTGCATCGCGGCGTCCCCGGGCGCGGCCGCGCGCGCCTTGGCCAGCGCCGCCGCCGCGTCGTCCACCCGGCCCTCGCGGGCGCAGGCGTCGGCGAGCGCGAGCAGCGTGTCGACGCCGCCCTCTCCGACCTCGCTCGCCTTCGCCAGCGCGCGCGCGGCGTCGGCGTCGCGCCCGAGCGCCTGGTAGCTGCGCCCGAGGGCGGCCCAGGCCGCGCCGTCGTCGGACCGGGCGCGGACGGCCACCTCGAGCGCCGCCGCCGCCGGCTCGTGCCGGCCGAGGCGCGCGAGCGCGTGGCCGTACGACCGCTGGGCCTCGCCGTGATCGGGCCGCAGCCCCACCGCGGCCCGCAAGGCCTCCTCCGCCCCGGCGTCCTCGTTCCGCGCGGCGCGCACCTGGCCGAGGCCGAGCCACGCCTCGAAGCCGGTCGCGTCCGCCGCGGCCGAGGCCGCGAACGCCGCCTCCGCCGCGCCGAGGTCACCGAGCGCGCGCCGCGCGCGCCCCAGCCCGAGCTGGCTCTCCGCGTCCGGCGCGATCCGGACGGCGCGCTGGTAGGCCTCGGCCGAGGCCTCCCACCGGCCGGCCGCCGCGCACGCCGCCCCGAGCCGCGCCGCGATCCGAGGATCGTCGGGCGAGAGGGTCGCCGCCTGCGCGAGGGGCGCCGCCGCGTCCGCCGGCCGCTCCAGGCGCTCGAGCACCCCGGCGAGCGAGAGCTGCGTCGTGAGGTCCTCTTGCGCCATCGCGGCCGCCTGCTCGAGCGGCGAGAGCGCCTCGGCGTCGCGGCCCAGCTTGCCGTAGAGCCGGCCGAGCGAGACGAGGGCCTCCGCCCAGCCGGGGGCGAGCTCCACCGCCTTGCGGTAAGAGGCGATGGCCGCGTCGGGCTGACCGAGCTTGGCCTGCGCGTCGCCGAGCGCGTGATGCGCGTCGGCGGAGCCGGGCAGCAGGGTGACGGCGCGGGAGAGCGCCCGCAGGGCCGCGTCGGCCTGCTTCTTCGCGAGGAGCGTGCGGCCGTAGCCGAACAGCACGTCGCCGTCCATCGCGGCGTCGACCCCGCCCTCGAGCTGCACCGCCCGCTCGTAGCAAGCGAGGGCGCGATCGAGCTCGCCGCGCCGCTCCTGCACGTCGGCGAGCGCCGCGAAGAGCGCGCGGTCCTCGGCGTGATCGGCGGCCGCCGCCTCGAGCGCCTCGGCGGCCTCGTCGTCCCGGAAGTCCTCGGCGAGCAGCACGCCGAGCCCGCGGCGGGCCTTCTCCCAGCCGAGCCCGATCGCCTTGCGGTAGGCCTCCTCCGCGGCGGTGGGCGCCCCGTTCGCGTGGCGGGCGTCGCCGAGCGCGGCCCAGCCCTCCCCGCTCGACGGCAGCGCGGTCACCGCGCGCTCGAGGGCGGCCACCGCGTCGCCCGGGCGCTCGTCCCCCAGGTACGCCATGCCGAGGTGCAGGCGCGCCTCGGGCTGGTCCGGGTAGAGCGCGAGGCTCGCCTCGAGGTGCGTCACCGCCGCCTCGAAGCCGCCGCGACGGAGCTCCGCGGCCCCGAGCGCGCTCTTGACGCCCGCGTCGCCCGGGGCGCCCTCGTGCGCGGTGGTGAGCGCGGCGACCGCCTCGTCGTGCCGGCCGAGCCGGCTCAGGACGCGGCCGAGCTTGGCGTGCGCGCCTTCGGGCGTCTCGCCGCTGGCGTCGATCGCGGACTGGTAGGCCGCGGCCGCCTCGCCGGTCCGCCCGAGGGCCGCGAGCGCGTCGCCCTTCCCGACCAGCGCGGTCGCGTGCGCGCCGTCGAGGCGGAGCGAGTCGTCGAAGGCGGCGATCGCGCGATCGACCTGACCGGCGGCGAGCCGCGCGCGCCCCACGTCGGCCCAGCCTCGCGCCTCCTCGAGCCCGAGCGACGCGGCCCGCTCGAGCGCCTCGAGCGCGGCCTCGGGCGCGCCCGTGGCCAGGAGCGCCGCGCCGAGCCGCGCGTTCGCCATCGCGTCGCCGGGCGCCAGCGCCACCGCGCGCTTCAGCGGATCGACCGCCGCCTCCTCGAACCCGAGCGAGAGGCGAAGATCCCCGAGGGCCGCCTGCCCTTCGGCGTCGTCGGGATCGAGCGCGAGCGCGCGGCTCCAGGCGTCGACCGCCTCGTCGTCCGCGCCGATCGCGCGCTTGGCCCGAGCCAGCTCCACCCAGGCGCCGCGGAGCTGCGGGGCGAGCTCGGTGGCCTTCTCGAAGCTGGCGCGCGCGTCGTCTGCGAGCCCGCGCGCCTTCTGGGCCCGACCGAGCCGGGCGTGGAGCGCGCCGTCGTCCTCCGCCAGCCCGACCGCGCTCCGGTAGCTCGCCTCCGCGTCCGCCGGACGCTCGGCCGTCATCCAGAGGTCGCCGAGCTCCGCGTGGAGCGCGGCGTCGTCCGGCCGGAGCCCGATCGCCTTCTTCAGCGCGTCGGCCGCCCGGGCCTGGTCGCCGAGCCCGCCGCGCGCCCGCCCGAGCGCGAGCCACGCGTCGGCGTCCTCGGCCTCGCGCTGGGTCACGCGCTCGAACGCCATCACCGCGAGCTCGTGCTGCCCGCTCTCGGACGCGCTCCGCCCGAGGGCCCGCTGCGCGTCGAGGCGGTCGGGCTCTCGATCGGTGGCGCGCTTCAAGGCGGCGACCGCGTCGGCGTGCCGGCCTCGCTCGGCGAGCGCGCGCCCGTAGGCGATCCACGCCTCGACGTCGAGCGGCGCGAGCTCGGTGGCCTTCTCGAGCGCCGGCAGCGCTCGCTCCACCCGCCCGAGCGCGAGCAGCGTCGCCCCGAGCTGGCTCTGCAGCGCCGCGTCGTCCGGCTTGGCCTCGACCGCCTTCTCGAGCGGCTCCACCGCGTCGGCGTCGCGATCGAGCGCCGAGTACGCCGCGCCGAGGCCGCCGAGGGCCTCGACGTCCTGGGCCGCGCGCGCGAGCACCGCCCGCCACGCCTCGACCGCCTCCTCCTGGGCGCCCGCCTTCACCGCCGCGCGGGCGTGCTGACGGTGCGCGTCGAGCCGATCCGGGTCGAGCTTCGCCGCGCGCCGGTAGGCCTCGCGCGCCTCGTCCCACTTCTGGGCGTCGGTGTGGGCGCGGCCGAGGGCCATGAGCGCGTCGGGGTCGTCGGCGCTCAGCTGCGACAACGCCGAGAGCACCTCGGCCTCGTCGCTCGGCCGCTCGAGGCGCTTGAAGAGATCGGCGAGCGATCGCAAGACGCCTTCGTTCTGCGGGTCGACCTCGCGGGCCTTGCGGTAGGCGCGCACCGCCTTCTCGAGCTCGCCGCCCGCCTCGTAGAGGGCGGCGAGGCTCTGGTGCGGCGCGGCGGACGCGCCGTCGAGCTGGGCGCTCTTCTCGAGCGCGGCCAGCGCCTCGTCGTTCATCTTCAGCGCCGCGCAGCTCTGCCCGAGCAGGAGCTGAGCCTCGGCGACGTCGGGCGCGATGCGCGTGCTCTGCCGCAAGGACTGGCGCGCCTCCTCCCACTTCTCCTGACCCGCCTCCGCCCGGCCGCGGCCGAGGTAGAGGCTCGCGTCGTCGGGCTCCACCTCGAGCGCCGCCGCGTACGCCCGCTCCGCGCCGCCGAGCTTGCCGAGCGCGAAGAGCACCGCGCCGTGGGCCGCGTGGACCTCCGCCCGCTCCGGCAGCAAGGAAACCGCCTTCGCCAGCGCGAGCTCGGCCTCCTCGTCCTGCTCGAGGGCGCGGTGCGCGAGGCCGAGCGCGTGCCAGCTCTCGCCCCGGCCCTCGTCGATCTCGACCGCCCGCGCGAAGGCCTTCACCGCCGCGCCGCGCTTGTCGAGCTTCGCCGCCGCGACGCCGAGCGCGTGGTGGGCGTCCGCCGATCGCGGATCGAAGCCCACGCTGTGATCGAGGGCGTCGTAGCTCCGCTCCCACCGCCCGGCCGCCGCCGCGGCGACGCCGAGCCGGCAGAGCAGCGCGGCGTCCTGAGGCGCGAGCTCCACCGCCTTCTCGAGCTCGTCGGCCGCCTCCTCGTCGCGACCGAGGTCGCGGAGCACCGCGGCGAGCGCCGCGTGCAGCTCGGGCTCCGGGGGCAGCGCCTCGATGGCGTCGCGGTAGGTGTCGACCGCCTGCTCCTTCTTGCCGAGCCGCGCGCGCACCTCGGCGAGGGCGCGCTTGGCCCGCCCCCGCCCCGGCTCCGCGCCGAGCGCCTGGTCGTAGGCCCGCTCCGCCTCGGGGAGCGCGTCGAGCCGGGAGAGCGCGAGGCCCAGGCTCTCCCACACCTCGGCGTTGCCGGGCGAGAGCGCCGCGCACTTCTCGAGCGCGTCGCGCGCCCGCTCCCACTGCTCGGCGCGCACGTAGCCGAGGCCGAGATCGATCAGCAGCTGGGTGCTGTCCCCGCCGCCGAGCTCCACCGCCTTCGCGTAGGCGTCCGCGCTCTCCTCGTGCCGACCGAGCTTCTGGAGCACGCCGCCCTGGCCCGACCACAGAGTCGACTCCTCGGGGTGCGCCTCGAGCGCCTGGGCGTAGACCTTCGACGCCTCCTCCCAGCGCTCGAGCTCCGCGAGCAGCGCCGCGCGAGGGCCGAGCCACTCGGTGCGCGCGGGCGCGAGCCGGCTCGCCTCCTCGTAGGCCGCGATCGCCTCCTCGCGCTCCTCCGCCTTCGCCGCCGCCTCGCCGCGCAGCGCGTGCGCCTCCGCCTCCTCGGGCAGGCGCTCCACCGCCGCCCGCAGCGCCTCGAGGCCCTCGCCGCCGCTCCGCAGCTGCGCCTTGCCGAGCGCGAGGCGCAGGGCGCCGTCGTCGGGGCGCGCCTTCACCGCGGCGGTGAGCGGGGGCACCGCGTCGCCCCACTTCTCGAGCTTCACCCGCACCTGCCCGAGCAGCGCCTTCAGCGACGCGTCCTCCGGGTCGAGCTCCACCGCCTTGGTCAGCCGCTCCTCGGCGACCTTCAGCTCGCCCTTCTCCTCGTGCAGCCGACCGCTCAGCGCGAAGCCCTCGGCCCACGACGAGTCGATCTCGAGCGCGCTGGTCAGGTGATCCTTCGCGGCGTCGAGGTCCTTCAGCTCGAGGCACGCCTTGCCGAGCCACTTGAACGCCTCGCCGATGTCGGGGCGGATCTTCACCGCCCGGGTGAGCGACTTGCGCGCGTCGTCCCACGCCGCCGTCCGAGCGAGGCTCACGCCGAGCCGGGTCAGGCTCTTCGGGTCCTCTTCGTCGAGCTTCACCGCGCGCTGCCACGCCTCGGCCGCCTCCGCGTGCTTGCCGAGGCGCTCGAGCAAGGCGCCGTGCGTGCGGTGCACCTCCACCGCGTCGGGCTTCCGCTCGGCCGCGCGCCCGTAGGCTCGCGCCGCGTCCTCCCACTTCTCGAGCTTCTCGCTGAGCTGCCCCGCCTCGAGGAAGCCCTCGACGAACTCGGGGTCGTGCTCGGCCGCCTTGAGGTAGGCGCCGATCGCCTCGCGGTCGTCCTCCAGCGCCCGGCATCCCTCCGCGAGCTCCTTGTAGGCGCGGGCCCGGACCAGCGGCTCCGGCTGGGCGCCGCCCTCGTCCCAGGTCCGCAGCGCCTTCTCGGCCGCCTGCTGCGCCTGCTGCCAGCGCTCGACCGCGTTGTAGGCGATGGCGAGCTGGAGCGCGGCCTGCGCGTCCTCGGGCGCGACCTTCACCGCCTTCTGCAGGATCGGCACCGCCTCGTCCGAGCGCTCCTGCCGGTTGAGCGACGTGCCGCGGATCACGAGCATCTCCGCGTTCTCGTCCTCGGCGCGCAGCACCGCGATCGCCGCCTTCTCGGCGTCGGCCCAGCGCTCGGCCTCGAAGTAGAGCCGCGCGAGCGCGGTCCACGCCTCGGTGTTGCCGTCGTCGAGCGCGACGACCTTCTCGTAGCTCTTCACGACCTCGTCGGTCTTGCCGAGCTTCGCGCGCACCTGGGCGAGGGCCTCCTGCGTCTCGAAGTGCTCCGGGCGCATCTCGGCCGCGGTGACGAAGGACTTCTCCGCCGGCTCGTGCTGGCCGAGCGCGACCTGCGTCTGGCCGAGGAGGAAGAAGACGTCCGGGTCGTCCCGGAGCAGGGTCGAGGCCTTCTCGAGCCGCTCGAGCGCCTCCTCGTTCTTCTCCAGCCGCCGCAGGCAGCGGCCGAGCTTGAAGTAGATGCCGCCGTCGTCGGGGAGGAAGCGCAGCGCGATCTTGTAGGAGTTGTGCGCCTCCTGATCCTGGCCGACGTGCTCGTAGACGCCGCCGATGGCGATGTATCCGTCGAGGAAGTCCGGGTCGAGATCGAGCGCGCGCCGATAGGCCTCGATGGCGCGATCGTCCTCTCCGAGGTGTTTGCACGCCTCGCCGAGGAGCTTGTGCCCCTCGACGTGATCCTTCTCGGCGGCGACCAGCGCCTGGAGCACGCGGCCCGCGTCCTCCCACTTCTCGAAGCGCACGTAGGCGCGGCCGAGCGGGAGGAGCAGCGTCGGGTCGTTCGGCTCGAGCTTCAGCGCGCGCTCCAGGCACGCGATCGCGAGCTCCCACTTCTCGGCCTCGACGCAGGTCTCGCCGCCCTTGCGCGGCGCGTCGGCGTGCTCGGGCGGATCGGCCTCCGCCTCGAGCTGGCTCACCGCGTGGTAGGCGTCGGCGGCGGTGCTCACGTCGCCGACCTTCACCGCGACCTCGCCCAGCACGTACTGGCAGTCGGCGTGCTCGGGCTTGATGGCCGCCGCCTCCTTCAGCGGGGCGACCGCCTCCTCGGTCTGTCCGTCCTCGAGGTAGGCGCGCCCGAGCCCGTACCGGCAGCCGAAGTGGTCGGCCTTCGAGCGGCGCGCGCTCTCGTACTCCTTGATGGCTCTGTCGAGCTCCCCGAGCTTGTGATACGCGGCCGCGAGCTGGTAGCGCTTCCGCGTGTCCTTGGGGTTCACGAGCAGACCCTGCTTGTACAGGGTCACCATCTCTCTGAGCTTCTCGGGGTCGTCCGACATGAGGGAGGGCGACGATACCGAAGCGGGCTGCGCGATTGAAGAGCGGATCGCGGCCCCGTAACCCGAGTTGCGCGGCGCTCCCGACGCCGCCCGCGGCGATACCCTCGTTTGGGGATGTAGCCCTCGAGAAGAGGGCGAGAGGAAACCAGGTCGCGCGGCGCGCGATGAGCCGGCCATGCCTGCTCGACGCCCGCGCTACGCGCCCCGCGATCGCTACCGGACCCGCCCCTCGGCGCGCGAGGTCCCGGCCCTGCACGACCTGGCCGCGACGGCCCTCGATCGGCCGCTGGTGGATCTCCCCGCGGCGCGGAGACGCGAGCGGGCCCGGACGCGCTGCCTGCCCTCTCTCGTGCCCCTCGTGCTGGTGGTGCTCGGCCGCTCGCTGACCCTCGGCTCGGTCGTCGGCGCGACCCTGGCGTGCCTGTGAGGCTGTTGCCTCCTACTCGGCGACCCGCGGGGCGACGTAGTCCCGAGCGGGGTCGATGGGCGCGGCGTACTCGCTGGACCAGGTGCCGTCGAAGAACGCCTCGAGGTCCCGGGCGAAGGCCTCGCTCTCGACGACGAAGCCCGCGTTGCGGCTGTGGAGGAAGTAGTCGCCGGCCGCGTTGCTGGTGCCGACCCAGGAGGCGGCGCCGTCGACGCTCAGGTACTTCGCGTGCACCGTGCGGGAGAACGGGACGAAGCCCCGGGAGGCCTCCGGGATGGTCACGATCCGGACCTCGATCCCCTCGACCGCGTGCAGCGCCTTCAGGTCCTCGATCCGGCCGGGTCGGGTCTCCCAGTGGCTGACCATCACGCGCACGTCGACCCCGCGGGCCGCCGCCTCGCGCAGCGCGTCGTCGAGCGCGGTCCAGCGATCCCCTCCGTGCCCGACGAGGTGGTAGCCCATCACCTGTAGCCGCAGGGTCCGCCGGGCGCCGGCGATCATCGCCTCGAGGCGCGGCCAGTCCCAGGCCGCCCCCTCGGGGAGCGCGGGCTCGGGGCTGAACGTCGGCCACACCCGCGCGGGCGCTCCGCCGTAGTCGACCACCGCCGGGAATTCGCGCGCCTCGCCGACCGCCCTCGCCTCCTCGAGCGACGCGCCGCCGGCCAGCGCCCAGTCCATCGCGAACACGTCGGCCACCGCCCCGACGAGCGAGGGCTCGCGGACCAGCAGGCCGAGCTCCTGGATCTGGGTGAGCGAGCGCCAGTCGAAGTTCTGGCTGCCCACGAAGGCGGCGCGCCCGTCGACGACGAAGAGCTTGGCGTGCTGCACGCCGCCGCCGGCGTGGGGGCCGAAGTCGAGGATGCGCACCTCGACGCCTTCGATCGCGCCGAGCGCGTCGGGCACCTCGGGCATGCGGGCGTGGAACATCGCGTCGAAGACCATGCGCACCCGCACCCCGCGCGCCGCCGCCGCCTCGATCGCCGCGATCACCGGCTCGAGCGCCTCCCCCTCCTCCGTGACGCCGTAGAAGAAGAGCATGTCCAGCGAGCTGGACGCCTCGCCGATCAGCTGCGGCCAGAGCGCGGGCGCGTCGGGGATGCCCGGGTGGTCGAGGGAGGTCTCCACCGGCCAGGACTCGACGAGGGTCAGCGCCGGCGGGGACGGGCTGGCGACCGCGGGCTCCGGCGTCACCGGCTCCGGGGCCGCGCCGCCGCAGCCGAGGGTCAGACAGCAGAGCCCGAGCAGCGCGCCTCGCATGGCGGCGGACGCTACAGCTTCGCGTCGAGCCCGTCCACGAGAACGACCGGCTGCAGCACCGTGTCGACGCGCAGCTCGGCCGGCACGAGCCGCCGCGGATCGTCGATCAGCAGACGCAGGCCGAGGTCGGCTCGCAGCTCCTCGTGCTCCATCAGCGCGCGCTTGAAGCGGTCGACGAAGGTGTCGGGCATGGTCGCTCGGGCGGTGCCGCTCTCGGCCATCGAGGGCACGTCCCGCTCCCGCCACACCACCGCGCCATCGACGGTGATGACGAGGCTGCGCACGTGCTCGAGGCGCAGGGGCTCGCCGTCCTGATCCTCGAGCACGAGGGTGGTGAGCACGAGATCCAGCGCCCTCACCGCCCCGATGTCTCCCCGCCGCGACAGGCGCTCGGCCCGGTCGACCACCCGCTCGCGGGTGAGCAGGCGCGCGCCCTCCAGCCGCACGTCCACCATGCAGCCATCGTCCATCGGCGCGAAGCTCACCAGCGCCCGATCCGCGTCCGACGGGAAGGACTCCGCGGACCCGAACGGGCACTCGGTCCGCGCCCGCTCGGAGAGGGAGAACGTGCGCTCGAAACGAAAGGGTTTCACCGACCCCTCGCCGAGCTCCACCAGGATGAGGTTCGCGCAGCCCGTCAGGACCAGGGCGGAGGCGAGCGCGGCGTAGGAGCGAGGCGGCATGGCCGCGACCGCTGCAGCGCGCGTGCCGCGGCCTCGGTGCGCAGGGTTCGTACGCGGCCGACGCCGGGACGCCACGGCGCGGTGCGCTGCGGGGCGGATCGCATCATCTCCGGCGGCCGCGTCGCCATCGACGGACTAGAGTGCGCCTCATGGCGCGCGGGAGATCGCAGCACAGCCGGGCGGTGATCGCCCTCGTCGTCGTCATGACGGCGGCGTTCGCGGTCCAGCTCGCCGGCGTGGTCGAGGGCGGGGACTGGGCCCTGCACGCCAACGCGTTCGTGGCCGCGTGGGGCGAGGTGACGGGCGGAGGCGGCGGGCCGGAGAGCTGGCGCACGCTCTCGACGCTCTGGGCCTACGCGCTCGTCCATGGAGGGGTCGAGCACCTCGGCTACAACCTCGTCTTCCTCTGGCTCTTCGGCAGCCTCGTGCAAGACGCGGTCGGGGAGCGGGGCGTGGTGGTGTCGGCCCTGGTCACGACGGCCACCGCCGGGCTGCTCTTCACCTTCCGGCACCTGGGCGAGACGCCGGACGGCGTGATCGGCTGCTCGGGGCTGGGGAGCGGGCTGGCCGGGGTCTACGTGCTGCTCGCGTTCCGCTGGAGCGAGATGCCGCGGGCCCACGCCTGGCCGCTCGCCCGGCCGGTGCCCCCGATGCAGGCGGCGGCGTTCGCGATCCTCTTCGTGATCGGCGACCTCTTCCTGCTGCGGTCCAACGACGGCACCGCCCACGACGCCCACCTCGGGGGCTTCGGCGGCGGCTTGCTCCTCGCGATGAGCCTGACCACCTTCTTCCCGACGTGGAGGTCCTTCCTCGGCTCGAAGATCGCCCCCGAGGGTCTGGCGGAGCGCCGATGAGGATCGCGCTCGCGCTGCTGCTCGCGATGACCGCGCTCCCGGCCGCGGCCTCTGCTCAGGACGAGGGGGAGGCGCCGCCCCCCACGCTGCCGCCGCCGACCCTGTCGCCGGAGGAGATGGACCCGCCCCCCGAGCCGCTCGAGGGCGAGGAGGTCCCGGAGCCCCCCGAAGAGGAGGGCGAGACCGAGATCCTCATGCACATCGGGACCGGCGATCACCCGGAGTGGGAGGAGGAGAACGCGCGCGAGGTGCCGCGGGACGTCGCCTTCGAGGTCCCGGACGACGCGCGGACCGGCCAGGGCGTCGGGGCCTCTTCGGTCAGCATCGACGAGGAGCGGTTCGGGGAGCCCCGCGAGTTCGCGCTCGGGGCCGGGGTGAGCTGGGCGCGGCTCATCAGCGCGACGGAGATCGACTTCCTGCGGGTCGACCAGCGCTTCGACTGGCGGGTGCCGGACTTCCCGGCGCTGCGCCTCGGGATCGGCGCGTCCCAGAGCTTCGCCGCCAACCAGTGGCTCGTCGGGGGCGGGCTCCGGGCGGGGCTCGGCACCTACTTCTGCGAGTCGCGCCTCGTCCGTTGCGAGATCGTCGCCGTCGTGCAGCCGGGGGTCCTCGGCGGGGACGTGCTCGGCCCCCGCTTCGATCTGCACGCCGCCCTCGAGGCGCACTTCGACTTCGCCGGCGTCTTCGGCGCCTGGGTCACCGGCGGCTTCTCGCAGCTCGGCACCGAGTCGATGGTCCACCTGGGCGGCGTGGCGGCCTTCCTGTTCTGAAAGGACTCCTTGACGCCGTGGGGCCGGCCCTGGTGTATTTCCGCGGCCGGGAAAAACCTGGCGACGGATAGAATGCACGCTCCGGCGCGCCGTCTCATCCGCACCTTTCGAAGGCTCTCGTCGTGGGGGGACGAGCGACATCGGGCTCTCCTTCCACGATCGCACTGATCCCTGGAGGCGTCGTGAGCTCACCCCCGATTCGAATCTCCCACCTCGCGGCGGGCCTGGCGGCCGTCCTGGCCATCGCGCTCGCCGCTCCCACGCAGGCCCAGATCGGCCCGGCGCGCCGCATCACCGGCGCCCCCGTCGCCAACGAGGCCGTGCGCGCCCGGTTCGCCTGGGGCGGCACCGGCAACCGCATCATCTGGGTCAACCAGGCCGACGAGGTCTACTACCAGCGCGTGCACTCCAACCGCGTCGACCGCCACATCCGCATGCGCGGACACACGGTCGGGGTCCGCGGCGATCAGACCGAGTACGTGATCCCGTGGGACAACAACACGATCCTCGTCGTGACCCAGCGCGGCAGCCTCTACCGGCACCAGATCCGGAACGAGAGCGTCGGGCCGCCCGAGCAGATCCAGGGCGCCCCGGTCGGCACCCAGGGCCAGGACCCGGTCTTCATGTTCCGGGTCGCCAACCGGCTGATCAACGTCACCCAGCAGGGTGAGGTCTGGGCCCACCAGGTCGGCAACGTGGTCTCCCCGCCGCAGCGCCTCGGCCGCGTGGCCATCGCCTCGCCGCGCCAGGTGCGCCACGTGTTCAACGTCGGCCGCGCGGTCTACATCGTCAGCGACCAGGGCGAGGTCTACCGCCACGACGTGCACCCGGACTTCGGTCAGGGTCGGCTCGTGCAGACCCGCGCCAACTGGTTCGCGCAGCCCAACACCCGGTTCGCGTTCGTGATGAACAACGGCCTGTACGTGGTGGGTCCCCAGGGCGAGCTCTGGGTCCACGACGTCAGCCGGCTGATGCAGAACCGCCGCGGGGTCCGCGGTCAGCGCGCGGCGCCGCAGCCCGCGCAGCCCGCGCAGCCGCCCACCGGGGGTTGAGCGCGCGTCGACGGACTGCACGTCCGAGGAACGCAGAGACGGCCGCTCCCCTCGCGGGGACGCGGCCGTTCTTCGTTCCGGGGGGACGCGCTCAGCGGCCGTGCAGATAGCGCCGGATCGCCTCCTCGAGGGGCGTCTCCGCGAGCATTTCGCCGCCGCCCCGGGAGGGGCGCTCGTAGCTCGCGGTGGTGAGCACGCGGGGGCGCGCGGGCTGACGGGGCTCACCGCTCTGAGGGGCGATGAAGAAGGGGCGGAGGGTCGCTCGCATGCCCCCGGTCAACGGCGCGCCGGGGGCGGACTTGAGGCCCTCAGCGCCGCTGCGCCTCGAAGAGACGGTAGGCGAGCATGCCGAGCGCCATGGTGCCGACGAAGACGGCCGCCTCCGCGCCGAATGAGGCCAGCGACGCGATGCCCGGGCCCGGGCAGAAGCCGCCGAGGCCCCAGCCGATCCCGAACAGCGCGCTGCCGCCGAGGAGCGCCGGCGTGAGGTCCTTGCGGGTGGGCACCTCGAAGCGACCTCCGAAGACGGGGGTGCCCCGCTTCAGGATGAGGCGGAAGAGCACGAAGTGGACGCCGATCGCGCCGACCATGACGAACGCGAGGCTGGGATCCCACTGGCCGAAGAAGTCGAGGAACCCGACGACCTTGGACGGCTGGGTCATGCCCGCGATGGCGAGGCCGACGGCGAAGATCAGACCGGCGACGAACGCGGCGAGGGGCTTCTTCACGACACGCCTCCGAGCAGCCGCACCGCGAGCACGGTCAGGGCGCCGGTCGCGATGAAGGTCACGGTGGCCACGATCGAGCGGCGGGAGAAGCGGCTGATGCCGCAGACCCCGTGGCCGCTGGTGCACCCGCTGCCGAGCCGCACACCGAAGCCGACGACGAGGCCGGCGACGGCGATGGTGAGCAGCGACCGGTCGTAGGTGACGGCGAAGAGCTGGGGCTGCAGCGCGAACATCACCGCGCCGCCCACCACCAGGCCGCCGACGAAGGCGGCCCGCCAGCCGAGCTCCTGCGCGTCGGCGCGGTCGGCCGGCCGGGGGAGGAGCAGGCCGGAGAAGATGCCGCTGATGCCGGCGATGCGGCCGTTGAAGAGGAGGAGCAGCGACGCGCTGATCCCGATGAGGACGCCTCCGAGCGTGGAGGCGAGGGGGGTGAAGTGTTCCATGAGGGTGGCTCCGAGAACGGCGAACGGGCCGGGTCTTTGCTGATCTCTCGAGTCGGGATGCGCTCGACGCAACCCGTGGTCACCACACCACCAGGAAGCGTACCAACGTCGGCGCGCACCGCCCACGCGAGCCTCTGCAACGCGGCGAAACGAGCGGTGCAACGGCGAGATACGGATCGCCCGGCCGACGCCCCACGGCGAGGGCTGGCGCGGTTCTCGCTGACCGCGGTCGGCCATGACCCGCTCGCTGCCCCTCGCCCTCCTGCTCGTCGCCTGCCAGGCGCCCTCCCCGGCCCCGCGCGCGTGCTCGCCGGACGGTCCCCCCGCGCGCTTCGACCGCTCGCCGGGCGGCGTGCCCGAGGTGGCTCCGTCCTGGGTGCTCGCCCACCACTGCCAGGTGCGCCTGGTCGACGTGCGTTCGGAAGAGGAGCTGACGGGCCCGCTCGGCCGCATCCCCTGGGCCAGGCACGTCCCGCTCGACCGGCTCGAGGACGAGGCGGAGGCCTGGGACCGGGACGCCCCGGTGGTCCTGGTGTGTCGCTCGGGGCGGCGGTCGGCGCGGGCCACCCGCGCGCTCGAGGACCTGGGCTTCGGCGCGGTGGCGTCGATGACCGGCGGCATGCTCGCCTGGCGCGACGGCGACCGGCCGGTGGTGCGGCACCGCGCCTCGCCCGCCCCTCCCCCGCCGGCGGAGCCGCACGCGGGGCCGCTCCGCGCGGTCGACATCGAGGCCCACCTGGGCGACCCGCGCCGGATCCGATGGGTCAAGGTCGCGGCGCTCCTGATGCAAGGCACGCAGTCTTGCGTGGACGGACGCGATCCGAGGCCGGTGCTCGGCACGCCGGGCGGAGACGCCGGCGAGATCCTGCTCTCGCTCGCCGCGGCGGAGCGGGTGCGCGGCGCGCCCTTCCCCGCCTCGCGGGTCGGCCCCTTCCTGGACGCGTACCTCGACGCCTTCGGGCGCGTCTACGTGCACACCGACACCCACGCGCTCGAGGCGCTGGAGGCCTCGCTCCGGGACGACCCGCGCTTCGCCCCCGCGCTCGCCCGCGGCGTCGAGCGCCTGGTGCGGCGCCCGCCGCGCGCCCTCGAGGGGCCGCTGCTCGACGCGCTGACCCGCCCGGCCCACGTGGGCTGCGGCCACCTGCGCCTGATGCGCGAGCACCCGGACGAGTACGGCGTGCGCCCGGCGCTGAGCGAGGCGGTGCTGCGCGCGATCTTCGTGCGGCTCTGGCGCGGCGACGCGATCGACTTCGTGGTGCTCGAGGGCGGCCACGCCGAAGGCGCGGTGCTCGACGTGGTGCTCGATGGGGAAGTGCACAGCTACACGCGTGTGCCGATGATCGCGCCGCACCTCGGAGACCGAGAGCTGTTCGTGCACCACCCCCAGGTCAGCGCCTGGCTGCGCGAGCAGAACGCGAGCTTCGTGTTCGAGCACGATCCCGCGCTCCGCGCCGAGCCCGGGCGCAGGGAGGCGCTCCACGCGGAGCTCGAGCGGCTCGGCGCGGCCCAGCTCCAGGCCACCCTCTCGCACCTCGCCGCGGACCTCCCGCGCTACCGAGCCCACGTCTCCGAGCGGCGGGTGTCGATCGAGGCGGCGCGATGAGGCGGCTCGCGCTGATCACGCTGCTGCTCTGGCCCGCGCCCGCGGCGGCGGACTGGCCGGACGCGATCGGCCCCTTCACGGTCGGGGACGATGCGGCCTCGCTGCGGCTCTCGGGCATGGCGCAGCTCCAGCTCGACGTCGAGCGCCCGGGCGAGCCCGCGCTGCGGGTCCGGCGGCTGCGGCCGATCGCCCGGGCGAGCTTCGCCGGCGGCCTCCTCGGCGCGACCGCGCACCTCGAGCTCGCGCCGGGCCAGGCCGAGCTGATCGACCTCTTCGTCGAGGCGCGGCTGGATCCGGCCCTCCACCTCCGGGCCGGGCAGCTCAAGGTGCCGTACACGGTGTACCGGCAGCAGTCGCCCACCCGCCTCGCCCTCGTCGACTGGCCGGTCACGAGCCGCTGGTTCGGGGCCGAGCGGCAGCTGGGTGTGACGGCGACGGGGGCGCTGGGCCCGGTGGGCTACGCCTTCGGCGCGTTCGCGGGCGAGAACCGACGGGCGGCGCACGCGCGCGAGCTGCCGGCCTTCTACGGCGAGGACGCGACGAACCCCTCGCGCCTGAGCGACCTGGGCGCCCCGGAGTCTCCGCACCTGGAGCTCTTCGCCCGGCTCGAGCACGCCCACCCGGACCTCGACCCGACCTCGCAGATGGACGCCCGGGGCGGCGAGCTGCGTCACCTCGTGGCGGCGAGCGTGGCCTGGGACACCGCGCCGACGGCGCGCCGCGATCTGCTGCTGCGCGTCGCGCCCGAGCTGTGGGTGCAGGCGCACGGGCTGAGCCTCACGCTCGTGGGTCACCTCGCGCTCTTCGAGGACGCGACCGGCGCGCCCCGGCCGGCGGGCATGGGCGCGCTCGCCGAGCTCGGCTGGCACGCGCACCGTCACGTGGAGCTGACGCTGCGGGTGGCCCGGGTGGACCTGACGGCCGCGCTCCGGGGAGACGCGGCCCGGCACGCCGCCCGCCTCGAGCCGCGCGACGCCGACGCGCACGCGGCCTGGGAGGCGCAGTACGGCGACGCCGGCACCCTGCGCGCGACCCAGGAGGTGGCGCTCGGCGTGAACGTGCTCGTGATCGGCCGCAGCCTCGCGTGGCGCTCCGACGTCGCGTGGCTCCGCGTCGAGCGGACCGACGGCGCCCGCGACGCGCTCCGCTTCCGCACCCAGCTCAGCCTGGCGTTCTGACCCCGTTCCAGGGAGCGTTCCACCCCGTTGCGGCGCGCACGTCGGGGGCGCGCGCGAGGCGCGGCACGCGGCGTGCTCTGGAGGACGGTCATGTCGACTCGCTTCACCCGCTGGATCCCCGCCCTCTCCTGGCTGCGCGACTACGAGCTCCGCCGCGACCTCCCGGGGGACCTCTCCGCCGGGCTCACGGTGGCGGTGATGCTGATCCCGCAGGGCATGGCCTACGCGATGCTGGCCGGCCTGCCGCCGGTGGTGGGGCTCTACGCGTCGGTGGTCCCGCTGCTGGTCTACGCGTTCCTCGGCACGAGCCGGCAGCTCGCGGTCGGCCCGGTCGCGATGGTCTCGCTCCTGGTGGCGACCGGCGTCGGCGCGATCGCGGAGCTGGGCTCGGCCGCGTACGTGGCCCTCGCGGTGGTGCTCGCCGGCATGGTCGGCGTCATCCAGCTCGCGATGGGTCTGCTCCGGCTGGGCAAGCTCGTCACCCTGCTCAGCCACCCGGTGATCAGCGGCTTCACCTCGGCGGCCGCGATCATCATCGGGCTCAGCCAGCTGAAGCACCTGCTGGGCGCGCCCATCCCCCGCAGCGCGCGCCTCCACGAGCTGCTGGCGAGCGCCGCGCAGGCCCTGCCGGAGACGAGCCTCGTCACCCTCGGCATCGGCGCGGCGTCGATCGCGATCCTGCTCGGCCTCAAGCGATGGGCGCCGCGGTTCCCGGGCGCGCTGACGGTGGTCGGGCTCGGCACGCTGGCGACCTGGGGCCTCGGCCTGCACGAGGCGGGGGTCGCGATCGTCGGCGAGGTGCCCGCCGGGCTCCCGCGTCCCGGGCTGCCGTCCTTCGACCTCGAGCAGATCTCCGCGCTCCTGCCGACCGCGCTGGTGATCTCGCTGGTCGGCTTCATGGAGTCCATCAGCGTCGCCAAGGCCTTCGCCCGGAAGCACCGCTACGAGGTCGACGCGAGCCAGGAGCTCACCGCGCTGGGCCTCGCGAACGTGGCCGGCACCCTCTTCGGCGCCTACCCGGTGACGGGCGGCTTCAGCCGCACCGCGGTCAACGGGCAGGCGGGCGCGCGCACCGGGCTGGCGAGCGCGATCACCGCGGTGGTCATCGGCGTCGCCCTGCTCTTCTTCACGCCGCTCTTCCACTTCCTGCCGAACGCGGTGCTCGCGGCGATCGTGATGACGGCGGTGTTCGGGCTCGTCGACCTGAAGGAGGCCCGGCACCTCTGGCACGTGAAGCGCACCGACGCGGGGCTGCTCGCGCTCACCTTCGCGGTCACGCTCTTCGTCGGCATCGAGGAGGGCATCGGCGCCGGCGTGCTCGGCTCGCTCGCGCTCTTCGTGCACCGGAGCACCCGCCCTCACCACGCCATCCTCGGGCGGCTCCCGGGCACCACGAGCTACCGGAACGTCACCCGCTTCCCCGAGGCCGAGCGTGTGCCCGGGGTCACGATCTGGCGCTTCGACGCGAGCTTCTACTTCGCCAACGCGGACTACTTCCGCGACCAGGTCGACCGCCTGCTGCTCGGCGGCGGCGCGCGCGCGCTGGTGCTCGACGCGAGCGGCATCAACGACCTCGACGCCAGCGCGGTCACGACCCTCGAGGAGGTGCACGCGCGCCTCGACGCGGCCGGCGTGCAGCTCTTCGTGGCCCACGCCAAGGGCCCGGTGCGCGACGTCCTGGAGCGCGGCGGCTTCACCGCGCGCCTCGGGGCGGACCGCTTCTACCTGGATCTGCACGAGGCGGTGACGGCGGCGGCCGCCGCGCCTCAGCCGAGCACGCGATCGATCTCCTTGAGCAGCTCGTCGACGCGCCAGGGCTTCTTCAAGAACACGGTGTGCGCGGAGTCGGCGCCGGCCTCCAGCGTCATGTCGGAGTAGCCGCTGGTGAGCAGCACGGGCAGCGCCGGATCGTCCTCCCGGATCTTGGCGTGCACCTCGAGGCCGCTCATGCCGGGCATGGTCACGTCGAGCACCACCAGCCCGATCCGGTCGCGCTGCGCCTCGAGCAGCGCGAGCGCCTCGGCGCCGTTCTCCGCCTCGATCACGTCGAAGCCGCTGCGCTTCAAGACCCGCGCGGCGAGGCGTCGGACCGAGGCCTCGTCGTCGACCACGAGGGCGGCGCGCCGGGCGCTCGGCTCCTCGGGCGCCGCCTCGCCCGGGCGGGGTCGCACCGAGTCGCGGTCGTCGGCGGCCGGGAAGTAGAGCGAGAAGCGGGTGCCCTCGCCCACCTTCGAGCGGCAGACCGGGAAACCCGAGTGGGCGCGCACGATGCCGTCGACCGCGGCGAGCCCGAGCCCCCGGCCCTCCTTCTTCGTGGTGAAGAACGGCTCGAAGATCCGCGTCCGCACGTCGGGCGCGATGCCCGGTCCGTCGTCCTCCACCTCGAGCACCGCGAAGCGCCCCGGCTGCACCCGGCTCTCCCCGAGCAGGTCGAGGTCGTGCCGGCTCAGGTCCGCCGCGTAGGTGCGCACCGTGATGTGCCCCTCGTCCGCCTCGATCGCCTGCGCGGCGTTCCCGACCAGGTTGAGCAGGACCTGGCGGACCTGTCGCGCGTCGAGGCGGGCGCGGCAGCCCTCGGGCTGCAGATCGAGGTCGAGCGCGGCCTTCTCGCGCGCGGTCAGCCCGAGCAGCCGGCTCATCGACTGCACGACCGCCGCGAGCTCGGTGGTCTCGACGACGAACTTGCCGCGCCCGGCGTAGGCGAGGAGCTGCTCGGCGAGCTCCTGCGCGCGGTGGCTGGCCTCGACGATCTCGTCGAGCGACTCCTGCGTCTCCTCCGCCGACGACGACTGCCGGGCGAGGGACGCGTTGCCGAGGATGGCGACCAGCAGGTTGTTGAAGTCGTGCGCCACCCCGCCGGCGAGCAGCCCGAGGCTCTCCCGCTGCTGGCTGGTCTGCAGATCCTGCAGCGCGCCGATCTTGACCTGGGCCTCCACGAGCACGAAGACGCCGGTCACGCGGTCCCGCGAGTCGGTCCGGGGCACGTAGCGCACGCGCGCCGGCACGCTCCGGCCGTCCGCCTGCACGGTCACGTGGAACTCCACCGCGCGCCCCGCCATCGCCGACGCGAGCCGCGGCCGGGCGACCGGGAGGATCGACGAGGGCAGCACGTCGTCCGCGGTGTGCCCGACGACCTGCTCGCGGGTCCGGTTCAAGAGCGTCAGGTAGCGTTCGTTGACGTGCACGAAGCGGGTCTGGGCGTCGAGGAAGGCGGCGCCGATCGGGAGCGCGGAGACGAGCCGCTCGAGGCTCCGCTCCGACTCGCGGCGCGCGGTCTCGAGGCGGGACCACGCCGACACGTCGCGCACGCTGCACACGAAGCCCCGCCGGACCTTCTCGCTCTCGACGCGGCTGATCAGGTACTGCAGATCGATCGGCGCCTCGCCCTCCCGCTCGAGCCTGAAGTCGCCGGTGCCCCAGTCGCGGGTCTCCTTCACCCCGGTGAGCGCCGCCTGGAGCGCGTCGTCGAGCACCTGCCCGAGGCCGTAGTGGTCGAGGTCGCGGACCCGGCGACCGCGGAGCTGATCCGCCGTGAGCCCCAGCCCCTCGCGGGCCGCGCGGTTCGCCTCGGTCACCCGGAAGGAGTCGTCGATGAGGAGCAGCCAGTCGGAGGTCGACTCGAGGATCGTGGTGATGGTCTCGGCGTGCTCCTCGCGCACCCGCCGCGCCGCCTCGCGCCGCTCCGCCCGGCGAGCCTCCTCGCTCACGTCGCGGGTGATGGTCGCGCGCCGCCCGTGCCCCGTCTCCTCGAACGGGAAGCTCCGACGGACCAGGTGGCGCTCCTTCCCGCCCTCCGCCGGGGTGAGCCGGAACCGGACCTCGGCCGGGCTGGAGCGGGACTCGTCGCGCATCGCGCGGACGCGGTCGAGGTCGTCGGGGTGCACGCGCGCGAGCCACTCGTCGTCGTCGTAGAGGGCCCGGAAGCCGGGGTTGACGTAGAGCCGCCCCCCGGTCGCGAGGTCCTCGAGCTCGAACGCGTCGGGGATGTTGTCGGCGAGCTCCCGGAAGCGCTTCTCCCGGGCGACGAGCTCCGCCTCGACGTTCCGCAGCCGGGTGAGATCGGCGGTGGTGATCACCGCCCCCCCGTAGGAGCCGTCGACGTTGCGATAGGGGAGCGCGCGCACGAGCAGCGTGCGGTCCGCGTCGGTGACGACCTGCCGCTCGGAGACCGAGCTCTCGGCGGTGAGGTCGTCGAGCTCGCGGTGCAGCTCCTCGCTCGGGAAGCGGGCCGCGATCTCGCGCAGCGGCCGGCCCACGTCGCGGGGGTCGAGGTGGAAGAGCGCGCTCATCGCGTCGGTCGCGATCCGCACCCGCTGGGTCGCGTCGAGGAAGAGGATGCCGACGTCGCTCGCGCGCAGGAGGTTGTCGATGTCGGCGTTGGCCCGCTCGAGCTCCTCGATCTTCCGCTGATGCTCCGAGTTGACCGAGTACAGCTCCTCGTTGACCGAGTGCAGCTCCTCGTTGGTGCTCTGCAGCTCCTCGTTCGAGACGGTGAGCTCTTCGTTGGTGGAGCGGAGCTCGTCGGCGCTGGCCGAGAGCTGCTCGACCATGCTCTGGAGGTGCCCGCGCGTGCGCTCGAGGTCGAGCTCGAGCGCGCGGGTGCGGCCGATCGACTCCGGGCTCTCGTCCTCGTCGGTCTGCACCTGGATCTCGCGGAACGAGACCAGCGCGTGCCCGAAGTCGTTGCCGACCAGCGGCCGGACGCCGACCTCGACCCGCTCGTCCGCGCTCGCGCCGTCGACGATGAGCGTCGAGGGATCTCCCGTCCGGAACGCCTGCTGGAGCGCCGCGCCCACCGGGGCGACCATGTGCGGCCGCAGGAGATCGGCGAGGCGGCCGGTGACGCGCCCGGCGCCGAGCTGGAGAAAGCGCGCCGCCTCCCCGAAGACGTGCACGAGCTGCTGCTCCCGGTCCACCATCAGGCTGGGCGGCACGTAGGCCTGCAGCAGCGCCTCGTAAGCGTCCCGGATCACGGGAGCGGCGCGGCGCGCCCGAGGACCGAGGGACGGCGCGGCGGCGGGGAGCGCGACGCGATGCCGCTCCGGCAGCGAGATCATTCGCCGCCGGAAGAGGCGGGCCCGTCGATCCATGCACTCGAAGCCGGGGGCGAGCTCGCCGAGCGACTCGCTCGGGCCGAGGAAGAGGTAGGCGCGCGGCTGGAGCGCGAAGATGAAGGAGCTGATGACCTTCTGCTGCGCGTCCCCCGACAGGTAGATCAGCAGGTTGCGACAGACGACGAGATCGATGCGGGTGAACGGCGGATCGGCGAGCGCGTCGTGGGAGGTGAAGAGCACCATCTCGCGGAGCTCCGGCGCCGCGCGCCAACCGCCCGCCTCCTCCCGGAACCAGCGCGCGCGCTGCGCGTCGGAGAGCGGCTCGATCACCTCGACCGAGTAGAGGCCCGCCGCCGCCTCCTCGAGCGCTTTGTCCCGCACGTCGGTCGCGAAGATGCGCACGTCGGAGAGCGGCCGGCCCCGCCGCTCCGCCTCCTCGGCGAAGAGGATGGCGAGCGAGTACGCCTCCTCCCCCGACGCGCACGCGCAGTCCCAGACCCGCAGCGGGCGCTCCTCGTCGAAGAGCGGCCCGATCGCCACATCCCGGAGCCGCTGGAAGTACGCCCGGTCCCGCATGAAGTGCGTGACCCCGATGAGCACGTCCTCGTAGAGGCGCTCCGCCTCGCGCGGATCCGCCTCCAGCCGCTGGAGGAACTCGGCCTCGCTGCGGATCCCGAGGTTGTGCATGCGTCGATGCACGCGTCGTTGCAGGGTCAGCGCCTTGTAGCGGCTGAAGTCGATGCCGAAGACCCGCTCCAGGGTCGCCACCAGCTGCTTGGTCGACGCGTCCTCGGGGGGCGCGCTCCGGAGCGGCCCGTCGAGCGCCACCTCTTCGCCCCGGAGGTGCGCGTCGATCAGGTCGCCGATCTGCCAGGGGTTCGCGGAGCGCTGCACCAGCCCGGCGCCGAGCACCGCCTCGGGCATCGAGGGGAACTCCGCGGTCTCCGGCTCCTGGGCCATCACCAGCCCGCCGGCCTTGCGGATCTCGCGGGCGCCGTCCGCCCCGTCGTTGCCCGAGCCCGAGAGGATCACCCCCACCGCGCGCTCCCCCCAGCTCGCGGCCGCGGTGCGCATCGCGTGGTCGATCGAGCGCGCCTCCCCCGCCGTGGTGTCCTCGAGCGCGAGGGTGTGGGGCCCCACGGTCACCTGGCGGCCTCCCGGCGCCACGTAGATGGCCCCGGCCTCGATGCGCTCGTCGCCCTCGAGCGCGCGCACCGGGAGGTGGGCGTGCTGCGAGAGGAGGTTGGGCAGCAGAGACGGGTGCGACGGGCTGAGGTGCTGCACGACGAGCACCGCCGCGCGGGACGCCTCGCCGTCGAGCGTCGCGCACAGCTCCGTCAGCGGCTGGAGCCCGCCGGCGCTGGCTCCCACGACCACGAGGTGGCTCGCGTCGGTGCTGGCCTCGGTGTCCACGTCCTCCCCAAGAACGGAACTACCATGGGTCTGGGAAACCGGGTGCGCCACGCTGCCATTTCAGGTGCGCACGACCCGGTTCTTCGCCGGAAAATCGCCGTCGCGGCCAGCCGTGGACCTAACGAGGGTATCTGGGGTAGCTGCCGAGGAGGTGGACGCGATCGCAGCGCGCCTCGAGCGCCTCGATCGCGGCCGCCACCGACGCGTCCTCGCGGTGGCCTTGCACGTCGATCACGAACACGTAGCGCCACGCGTCGCCGCGCCGCGGCCGGCTCTCGATGCGCGTCATGTTCACCCCCGCGTCCTCGATCACGCCGAGCACCCGCCGCAGCGCGCCGCGGCTCTCGTCGTCCCGGATCGCGAACGCCAGGGTGGTCTTGTCGTCGCCGGTCGGCTTCGCGTCCCGCGCGCCGATCATCACGAAGCGGGTCTCGTTCTCGGGGTGGTCCTGGATGCGCGCGGCGAGCGTCGGCAGCCCGTGGATCTCGCCGGCCAGCGCGCTCCCGATCGCGGCGCCTCCGGGATCGCGCCGCGCCTCCTGCACCGCCGCCGCCGTCGACGCGGTCTGGACGAGCTGCGCGTGCGGCACGTTCCGGTGCAGCCAGTCGCGGCACTGAGCGAGCCCCTGCGGGTGCGAGTAGACCCGCTCCACCGCGGGCAGCGCGGCCACCCGGCCCATCAGGCAGTGCTCGATCGGGAGCACGACCTCGCGCCGGATCTGGACGCCGCCCGCGAGCAGCGCCTCGATGGCGCTGGCCACCGATCCTTCGCTCGAGTTCTCGAGCGGGACCACCCCGAACTCGGCCCGCTTCGCGCGCACCGCGTCGAACACGCCCTCGATCGTCGCCGCCTCGACGTAGCGCGGCGCGTAGCCGAAGAGGGTGCGCGCGGCGAGGTGGCTGAAGGTGCCGGCCGGGCCGAGGTAGCTGACGGTGACCGTCGACTGGAGCGAGACGCTCGCGCTCATGATCTCGCGAAAGACCGCGACGATCGCCTCCTTCGGGAAGCGGCCCGCGCCCTTGTCGATCACGCGGCGGAGCAGCGCGTTCTCGCGCTCGGGGTCGACCGTGCCGAGGCCGCTCGCGCGCTTGGCCTCCGCGATCTCGGCCACCAGATCGGCGCGCTCGGCGAGGAGGGCGAGGAGCCGCTCGTCGACCGAGTCGATGCGCTCGCGCAGCGCCGGCAGATCAGTCACGGGCGGCCTCGTGCACGCCGCGCACCGCGCGCCCGCTGGGGTCGGCGTTCTCGGCGAACGCGGCGTCCCACGCGAGCGCCGCCTCGGTGCTGCAGGCGATGGACTTGCCGCCGGGCACCTGACGCGCCGCGTCCGGGTGATCGAAGAGCTCCTCGAAGATCATGCGGTACATGTACCCCTCTTTGGTCGACGGCGGGGCATGTTCGAAGCGGGCGGCGGCCTCCGCGAGCTCGGCGTCGCTCACCCGCGCCTCGGCCTCGGCCTTCAGCCCGTCGATCCAGCCGTAGCCGACGCCGTCGGAGAACTGCTCCTTCTGTCGCCAGAGCACCGACGCCGGGAGCAGGCCCGCGCACGCCTCGCGCAGGAGCTGCTTCTCCATCTTGCCGGGGCGCACCATCTTGGCCGCCGGGTCGGTGCGCATCGCGACCTCGAGGAAGGCGACGTCGAGGAAGGGCACGCGCGCCTCGACCCCCCAGGCGGCCATCGACTTGTTCGCGCGGAGGCAATCGTACTTGTGGAGCTGCGCGAGCTTGCGGACGGTCTCCTCGTGGAACGCGCGCGGGTCGGGCGCCTTGTGGAAGTAGAGGTAGCCGCCGAAGATCTCGTCGGCGCCCTCGCCGCTGAGCACCATCTTGATGCCCATCGCCTTGATCCGGCGCGCGAGCAGGTACATCGGCGTCGAGGCGCGGATGGTGGTGACGTCGAAGGTCTCGAGGTGCCAGATCACGTCGCGCAGGGCGTCCAGTCCCTCCGCGAAGGTGTAGGTCATGCCGTGATGCACGGTCCCGATCGCGTCGGCGGCCACCTGCGCCGCCTCGAGGTCGGGAGAGCCCTCGAGGCCGATCGCGAAGCTGTGGAGCCGCGGCCACCACGCCTCCTCGCGCTCGTCCGTCTCGACGCGACGGCGCGCGTGGCGCTGGGCGAGGGCCGCCACCACCGACGAGTCCAGGCCGCCCGAGAGCAGCACGCCGTAGGGCACGTCGGTCATCAGCTGGCGAGCCACCGCGTCCTCGAGCGCGCCGCGGATGCGCTCGCGGTTGACCGGCCCCCCGTCGACCACCGCGAAGTCGCGCCAGGTCGGGCGGTAGTAGGCCCGCGCGGCGCCGGTCGCGCTGTCGAGCACGTGGCCGGGCGGCAGCTCCTCGATCGACACGCAGTCGGGCACGAGGGCCTTCATCTCCGAGGCGACGCGCAGCCGGCCCTCCCGGTCGCGGCCCGTGTAGAGCGGGATGACCCCGATGGGGTCGCGCGCGATCACGTAGCGGTCGCTGGGCTCGTCGTAGAGCACGAAGGCGAAGATGCCGTCGAGCTGGTGCACGAAGTCGGCGCCCTTGGCGCGGTAGAGCGCGAGGATCACCTCGCAGTCGGACTGCGTCCTCCAGGGGTAGGCGGCGTGGGCCTCCCGCACCGCGCGGTGCCCGTAGATCTCTCCGTTGACCGCGAGCACCGTCCCGCCGGGACCGAGGAGCGGTTGGCCTCCGCTGGCCGGGTCGACGATGGCCAATCGCTCGTGGGCGAGGATCGCCGATCCGCCGGCCCAGACGCCGCTCCAGTCCGGCCCCCGGTGCCTCATCGTCTTGCTCCGCTCGAGCGCCTCTGCGCGGAGCGTGGCCGGGTCGCCCCGGACCTCGAGCACGGCATAGATGGAGCACATTT
Source organism: Myxococcota bacterium (assembly GCA_036149055.1). Classification (GTDB taxonomy): domain Bacteria; phylum Myxococcota_A; class Polyangia; order Polyangiales; family Sandaracinaceae; genus JAVJQK01. The sequence goes on from JAYZQJ010000033.1 coordinate 92,208, forward strand.
CCTTTCCTCCCGTGTCGGGGAACGCCCCACGACGCAGCGCGTCAGAGACGCCCTTCAGAGTGAGAGGACTCACTGGTACTCCTGACGCGCCGCGTTGTCCAGACGCCCGAAACGTCCTGATTTGCGGGCCCTACGAAAATCGGCCGGGTGGCCTTGACACGCCGCGTCGTAGCGATCATCGTCCTCGCCGTGACGCAGCTCACGTCCCAGCCCACCGCTCAGACCGCGACCGCTTCGGCGGCCAGCGCGAGCGATCGCGGCACCGACGTGCTCCCGACCGACGCCCTCCTCCGGGGTGTCGGCCGCCTCTCCGTCGTCCTCGTACTCGTCGTCCTCCTCGCCCTCGTCGTCCTCATTACGGGCGGTGGGGCGCTCCTCGGATAGTCGACACGACTTTCTTCGATGTGAGCCCCCGCCGCCGAGAGGCAGCGGGGGCTCTTCGCGTTTCTGGACCCCAACCCACGCAAGCACCATGACCCACGTACGACGCCGATGGTTCGTCCCCGCCGACCGCTACCAGGTCCGGTCCACCGTCGCGACCGCGGCGGAGAGGAGGCCCCCGCGCCCGATCCCCTCGCCGCGCTCCGGCCGGATCAAGCACGGGGTCGAGCGCGCGCCGCACCGGGCGCTGCTGCGGGCGACCGGCGTGAGAGACGACGACCTCGACCGGCCCTTCGTGGCCATTGTCAACTCCCACGCCGACATCGTGCCGGGTCACGCCCACCTCGCCGAGCTCGGCCGGACGGTGAAGGAGGCGGTGCGCGCCGCGGGCATGGTGCCCTTCGAGTTCCACACCATCGCGGTCGACGACGGGATCGCGATGGGCCACGAGGGCATGCGCTTCTCGCTGCCGAGCCGGGAGCTCATCGCCGACTCGGTCGAGACGATGATCCGCGCCCACTGCTTCGACGCGATGGTGTGCATCCCCAACTGCGACAAGATCGTGCCCGGGATGCTGATGGCGGCCGCGCGCCTCGACATCCCCACCGTCTTCGTCAGCGGCGGGCCGATGCCGGCCGGCAAGCTCCCGGACGGCACGGCGGTGGATCTGGCGAGCGTGTTCGAGGGGGTCGGCCAGCTCCGCGCCGGCAAGATCGCGCTCCGGCAGCTCGACACCCTCGAGAAGAGCGCGTGCCCCGCCTGCGGCAGCTGCAGCGGGCTGTTCACCGCCAACAGCATGAACTGCCTGACCGAGGTGCTCGGCCTCTCGCTCCCGCTCTCGGGCACCATCCAGGCGCGCACGCCCGAGCGGGAGGCCCTCGCCCGGCGCGCGGCCGCGCGGGTCGCCGATCTCATCGAGCAGGACCTCACGGCGCGGCAGGTCCTCACCGACGCGGCGTTCGAGGACGCGTTCACCGTCGACGTCGCGCTCGGAGGCAGCACCAACACCGTGCTCCACCTCCTCGCCATCGCCCGGGAGGCGGGCGTCGACTTCCCGCTCGAGCGGGTCGACGCGATCAGCGCGCGCACGCCCTACCTCTGCAAGCTCAGCCCGGCCGGTCGGCATCACATGGAGGACCTGCACCGCGCGGGCGGCGTCCCGGCGGTGATGCGGGAGCTGGCGGACCTGCTGCACCTCGACCGCCCCACGGTCTCCGGCGAGACGATGGGCGACCTGGTCGGCCGGGCGGAGAACCGCGACCCCGAGGTGGTGCGCCCCCGCCGCGATCCCTGGTCCGAGACCGGCGGGCTCGCGCTCCTCTTCGGCAACCTCGCGCCCGAGGGAGCCGTGGTGAAGGTGGGCGCGGTCGACCCCGAGATGCGGCGCCACGAGGGGCCGGCCCGGGTCTTCGAGGGTCACGACGCCGCGGTCGCCGCCATCCGGGAGCGGCGCATCCACCCGGGCGACGTGGTGGTGATCCGCTACGAGGGCCCGGCCGGGGGCCCCGGCATGCAGGAGATGCTCGAGCCCACCAGCGCGCTGACCGGCATGGGGCTCGGGGCCCAGGTGGCGCTGGTCACGGACGGCCGCTTCAGCGGCGCGACCCGCGGGGCGGCGATCGGCCACGTGAGCCCGGAGGCGGCGGCGCGCGGCCCGATCGCGGCGGTCCAGGAGGGAGACCGGATCGCGATCGACCTCGACGCCAAGCGCCTCGACGTGCGGCTGACCGACGCCGAGCTCGAGGCGCGCCTGGCCGCGCTGCCCCCGTTCCGCAGCCGGGTGAAGAGCCGCTGGCTCCGCCGCTACGCCCACCTCGTGACCAGCGCCAGCACCGGCGCCGTCCTGAACGACCGCTTCGGAGGAGAAGATGATGACGGCTGAGATCACGGGCGCGCGCGCGCTCTGGGAGGCGCTGGTCGCCGAGGGCGTCGACGTCGTCTTCGGCTACCCGGGGGGCGCCATCATGCCCACCTACGACGCGCTGCCGGGCTACCCGATCCGGCACGTGCTCTGCCGCCACGAGCAGAACGCCGCGCACATGGCCGACGGCTACGCGCGGGCCTCCGGGCGGGTCGGCGTCGCCATCGCGACCTCGGGCCCCGGGGCCACCAACCTCGTGACCGGCATCGCCACCGCGATGCTCGACTCGAGCCCCATCGTCTGCATCACCGGGCAGGTCCCCTCGACCCTGATCGGCAGCGACGCGTTCCAGGAGACCGACATCACCGGGGTCACGCTCCCGATCACCAAGCACAACTACCTGGTCACCCGCGCGGAGGACGTCGCGCCGATCCTGCGCGAGGCCTTCTACGTCGCCCGGAGCGGCCGGCCGGGCCCGGTGGTGGTCGACATCACCAAGGACGCGCAGCTCGGCCTCTGCCGCCCGGACCACGGCGCGCCGGTGCGGCTGCCCGGCTACCGGCCGCGGCGACGGGTGGAGGCGGCCGAGCTCGACGAGGCGGCGCGGCTCATCGACGCGGCCGAGCGGCCGCTCGTGTTCTGCGGGCACGGCGTGGTGAAGGCCGAGGCGACCGCGCTGCTGCGGGAGCTGGTCGACAAGGGCGACCTCCCGGTGGCCTGCACCCTGCTCGGGCTCGGCGGCTTCCCGGCGAGCGATCCGCGGCACCTCGGCATGATGGGCATGCACGGCGAGGCGTGGGTCAACGAGGCGGTGCAGCGCGCGGACCTGCTCGTCGCGCTCGGCATGCGCTTCGACGACCGGGTGACCGGCAACCTCGCCAGCTACGCCCGCGGCGCGAAGAAGATCCACGTCGAGCTCGATCCGGCCGAGGTCGGCAAGAACGTCGCGTGCGACGTCGCGATCGTCGGCGACGTGAAGGACGCCCTGCGCGGGCTGGTGCCCCGGATCGCGTGGCGGCGCCGCGAGGGCTGGCGCGCGGAGATCGCCGCGCTGCGCGAGGACGCCGAGGCCCACGACGTCCAGCGCCTCCCGGACGACGGCCGGCTGCTCGCCGCCCACGTGATGGCGGACCTGCACCGGCTGACCGGGGGCGAGGCCCTCGTGGTGACCGACGTGGGCCAGCACCAGATGTGGGAGGCGCAGTACTACCGCCACGAGGCGCCCCGCAGCCTGATCACCTCGGGCGGGCTCGGCACGATGGGGTTCGCGCTCCCGGCGGCGATCGGGGCGCGGTTCGCGCGGCCCGGCGACGAGATCTGGGTGATCGCGGGCGACGGCGGCTTCCAGATGAGCGCGGCCGAGCTCTCGACCTGCATGCAGGAGGGCGTGCAGGTGAACGTGGCCATCATCAACAACGGCTACCTCGGCATGGTCCGGCAGTGGCAGGACCTCTTCTACGAGAAGCGCTACGTGGCGACGCCGATCGTCAGCCCCGACTTCGTGAAGCTCGCCGAGGCCCACGGCCTGAGCGCGCGGCGGGTCACGCGGCGGGACGAGATCGAGGACGCGGTGGGCTTCGCCCGCATGCAGCGACGGACCTGCGTGATCGAGTTCCAGGTCGCGCAGGAGGACACCGTCTACCCGATGGTTCCGGCGGGGAACGACCTCGCCGACATGATCCGCAGGCCGCGGATGAAGGGAGTCAGCTGAGATGACCGAGCTCCGGACCTTCGCCGTCCTCGTCGAGGACGTCCCGGGGGTGCTCAACCGCGTCGCGTCGCTCTTCCGGCGCCGCAACTTCAACATCGTCTCGCTCAACGTCGGCCGGACCCACGAGCGGGGGATCTCTCGCATGACGGTCGTGGTCGAGGCCGACGCGCGCACCGCGCGGCTGGTGGAGGCCAACCTCTACAAGCTGGTGAACGTGCTCGCGGTCGAGGACATCTCCGAGCGCGCCACCGTCACCCGCGACCTCGCGCTCATCCGGGTGTCCGCCGGGGCCGAGGAGCGCGCGGCCATCCTGCAGATCTGCGAGGTGTTCCGCGCGCGGGTCGTCGACGTCGCGCCCAGCTCGCTCGTCGTCGAGATCACCGGCGCCCAGGACAAGATCGAGGGGCTGGCGAAGCTGCTCGAGCCCTTCGGCATCACCGAGATGGTCCAGACCGGCGCCATCGCCCTGACCCGCGGCGCCGACACCGGCGCGACCGCGCTGCACCGACTCGCCACCGAAGACGCCGCCGCCGATCGCGCGGCCTGAGGAAAGGAACGCTCGATGACCAAGATGCGCTACGACCGAGACGCCGATCTCTCCCTCGTCCGAGGCCGCCGGGTCGCCATCCTCGGCTTCGGCTCCCAGGGCCACGCCCACGCCCTCAACCTCGCCGACAGCGGCGTCGACGTGACCGTCGGCCTCCGGGAGACGAGCGAGAGCCGCGCCGCGGCCGAGGCGGCCGGGCTCGCGGTGGCCACCCCGGCGGAGGCCGCGGCCTGGGGCGACGTGGTGATGATGCTCGCGCCCGACACGGCCCAGCCGGCGCTCTACCGCGACCACGTCGCGCCGCACCTCGCCGAGGGCGACACGCTGATGTTCGCCCACGGCTTCAACATCCGGTTCGGCACCATCGAGGCGCCGCGCGGGGTCGACGTCTCGATGGTCGCGCCCAAGGGGCCCGGTCACCGGGTGCGGGAGACCTACCAGGAGGGCGGCGGCGTGCCCGCGCTGATCGCCGTGCATCAGGACGCCTCGGGCCGCGCGGACGCGCTGGCGCTGTCCTACGCGGCGGCGATCGGCGCGGGCCGGGCCGGCGTCCTGAGCACGACGTTCGCGGAGGAGACCGAGACCGATCTCTTCGGCGAGCAGGCGGTCCTCTGCGGCGGCGCGTCGGCGCTGGTCAAGGCGGGCTTCGAGGTGCTCGTCGAGGCCGGCTACCAGCCCGAGGTCGCCTACTTCGAGTGCCTGCACGAGCTGAAGCTGATCGTCGACCTGATGTACCGCGGCGGGCTGACCTACATGCGCCACTCGATCAGCGACACCGCCGAGTGGGGCGACTACGTCAGCGGCCCGCGGGTGATCGACGCGGCCACCAAGGAGCGCATGCGCGGCGTCCTGTCGGAGGTCCAGGACGGCACCTTCGCGCGCCGCTGGATCGCGGAGAACGAGACCGGCCGGCCGACGTTCGAGCGCCGGCGGGTGAGCGACCGGAGCCATCAGCTCGAGGACGTCGGCAAGCGCCTCCGCGCGATGATGGACTTCGTCGACCCGGTGGAGCTGCCGTGAGCCGGGTCCTCGTCTTCGACACCACGCTGCGTGACGGGGAGCAGTCGCCCGGGGCGTCGCTGACCAGCCACGAGAAGCTCGAGATCGCGCGGGCCCTCGCCCGGCTCGGGGTGGACGTCATCGAGGCCGGCTTCCCCGCCGCGTCCGCGGACGACTTCGAGGCGGTGCGCCGGATCGCCCGAGAGGTGGGGGGCGGTGAGACGCGCGTCTGCGGCCTCGCCAGGGCCCGGCGCGGCGACATCGAGCGCGCCTGGGAGGCCATCCGCGACGCCGCCCGGCCGCGCATCCACACCTTCCTCGCCACCAGCCCCATCCACCGCGAGCACAAGCTCGGCATGACCAAGGCGGAGGTGCTCGCCGCGGTGCGCGAGATGGTCGCCTTCGCCCGCGAGCGCTGCGAGGACGTCGAGTTCAGCGCCGAGGACGCGTGCCGCACCGAGCCGGGCTTCCTCTGCGAGGTCTTCACCGCGGCGCTCGAGGCGGGCGCCTCGACCCTGAACGTGCCCGACACGGTCGGCTACACCACGCCGCTGGAGATGGACCGCCGGGTGCGCACGATCCGCGCGAACGTGCCCGGCATCGAGGCGGCGACGATCTCGGTGCACTGCCACGACGACCTCGGCATGGCGACCGCGAACACCCTCGCCGCGGTCGGCGCCGGGGCCCGGCAGGTGGAGGTCACGCTCAACGGCATCGGGGAGCGCGCCGGCAACACCGCGCTCGAGGAGGTCGTGATGGCGCTCCGGACCCGGCCCCGCTTCTTCGGGCTGGAGACCGGCGTCGACGCGACCCAGATCTACGCGGCGAGCCGCCTGGTCAGCACCCTGACCGGCATGCCGGTGCAGCCCAACAAGGCCATCGTCGGCGCCAACGCCTTCGCCCACGAGGCGGGCATCCACCAGGACGGCGTGCTCAAGCACGGCGCGACCTACGAGATCATGCGCCCCGAGGCGGTGGGCGTGCCCGAGAGCCTGCTCGTGCTCGGCAAGCACTCGGGTCGACACGCGCTCCGGGTGCGACTCGAGGAGCTGGGTCACCCGGTCGAAGGCGAGGCCCTCGACGAGGTCTTCGGCCGGTTCAAGGCGCTCGCCGACCGGAAGAAGCACGTGACCGACGCCGACCTGCTGGCGCTCGTCTCCGCCGCCGCCACCGAGGACGGCGCCCTCACCCTCGACTCGATCCAGGTGTCCTGCGGCACGATGGGCATGCCCACCGCGACCGTCCGGCTGCGCGACGCGGACGGCGTGGTGCGGGTGCACGCGGCGGTCGGCAGCGGCCCGGTCGACGCCACCTTCCAGGCCATCGACGCGATCGCCGCGGTCTCGCCGCGCCTCCTCGAGTACCGCGTGCAGGCGGTGACCGCGGGGATCGACGCGCTCGGCGAGGTCAGCGTCCGCATCGCGCACGCCGAGGACGCCCCGAGCGTCAGCGCGCAGCACGGCGCCCGCCGCCGGGTGCATCACGGCCACGGCGCCGACACCGACGTCGTGGTGGCGAGCGCGCACGCCTACCTGAACGCCCTCAACCGACTGATGGCCGCCGAGCCCGCGGCCGCGAGCCGAAGAAAAGCGAGCTGACGATGAAGACCCTCTTCGACAAGGTGTGGGACGCCCACGCGGTGCACGAGGCGCCGCATCACCCGAGCGTGCTCTACGTGGATCTCCACCTGGTGCACGAGGTCACCTCGCCGCAGGCCTTCAGCGGCCTCGAGACGCGCGGGCTCCCGGTGCGGCGGCCCGAGCGGACGCTGGCCACCATGGATCACTCGACGCCGACCCGGCCGGGAGGCCTCGCGGTGGTCGACGACGCGGGGCGCGCGCAGCTCGAGACGCTGGCCCGGCGCTGCGCCGAGCACGGCATCGAGCTGTTCGATCTGAGCTCGCCGCACAACGGGATCGTGCACGTGGTCGCGCCCGAGCAGGGGCGCACGCACCCGGGCATGACGGTGGTGTGCGGCGACAGCCACACCTCGACCCACGGCGCGTTCGGGGCGCTCGCCTTCGGCATCGGGACCAGCGAGGTCGAGCAGGTGCTCGCGACCCAGTGCCTGCTCGCCTGGCGGCCGCTCCCCTACGAGGTGCGCTTCGAGGGCACCGCGCCCGAGGGGGTGAGCGCGAAGGATCTGATCCTGGCGCTGATCGCCGAGATCGGGGTCGGCGGCGGCACCGGTCACGTCTTCGAGTACCGGGGCGACGCGGTGCGCGCGCTCTCGATGGAGGGCCGCATGACGCTCTGCAACATGTCGATCGAGGCCGGCGCCCGGGCCGGCATGGTCGCGCCCGACGACACCACCTTCGCCTACCTCGCCGGGAGACCGGGGGCGCCGGCCGACTTCGACGGGGCGGTCGCGCGGTGGCGGGCGCTCCGGACCGACGACGGCGCCTACTTCGCCCGGACGGTGAGCCTCGACGCCTCGCGGGTGTCGCCGCGGATCACCTGGGGCACCACGCCGGCGATGAGCGTGGGCGTCGACGAGCCGGTCCCGCAGCCGACCGACGCCGCCGCTCGCTCGGCGCTCGACTACATGCGCCTCGAGGCGGGCAAGCCGCTGCTCGGTCAGCCGATCGACGTGGCCTTCATCGGCTCCTGCACCAACTCGCGCCTCGAGGATCTGCGCGAGGCGGCGAGGGTGCTCCGCGGGCGCCGGGTCGCGGCGCGCACGCTGGTGGTGCCCGGCTCCCGAGCGGTGAAGAGGGAGGCCGAGGCGGAGGGCCTGGACCGGATCTTCGAGGCGGCGGGCGCGGAGTGGCGCGAGCCGGGCTGCTCGATGTGCCTGGCGATGAACGGCGACCGGCTCGAGCCGGGGCAGCTCTCGGTCAGCACGTCGAATCGCAACTTCGAGGGCCGGCAGGGGCCGGGGGGTCGCACCCTGCTCGCCTCTCCGCTCACCGCGGCCGCGAGCGCGGTGGCCGGCGCGGTCGCCGACGCGCGGCGCACGCTCTCGGAGGCGGCGTGACCCCCTTCGACACGCTCACCTCCCGGGTCGCGCCGCTCCTCCGCGACGACGTCGACACCGACCAGATCATCCCGGCGCGCTACCTCAAGGTCGTCGATCGCTCCGGGCTCGCCGAGGGGCTCTTCGCCGGCTGGAAGTCCGATCCCTCGTTCCCGCTGCACGAGCCGGCGACCGAAGACGCGCGCGTCCTTCTCACCGGCGCGAACTTCGGCTGCGGCTCCTCCCGGGAGCACGCGCCGTGGGCCCTGATCGCCGCCGGCTTCCGGTGCGTGATCGCGCGCTCGTTCGCGGACATCTTTCGCGGCAACGCGCTCCGGAACGGGCTGCTGACGGTGGCGCTCGACGAGGCGGATCACGCGCGGCTGGTCGCCGACGTCTCGGCGGATCCGTGGCGGGTGGTGACGGTCGCGCTCGAGCCGCAGCGCGTCCGGTGGGGCGCGGCCGAGGCTGCGTTCTCGCTCGATCCCTTCTCGAAGACCTGCCTGCTCGAGGGGCTCGACCCGCTCGGCTACCTGCTCGCCCACGACGCGGCGATCGACGCCTACGAGCGGAGGGAGGCGCCGTGACCGAGCCCGCGGTGAAGCTCTACGACACCACCCTCCGCGACGGCACGCAGCGGGAGGGTCTCAGCCTGTCGGTGGGGGAGAAGCTCCGGATCCTCACCCTGCTCGACCGGCTCGGCGTCGCCTACGTCGAGGGCGGCTGGCCGGGCTCGAACCCGAAGGACGCCGAGCTCTTCGCGCGGGCCCGGGCGCTGCCGCTCCGGCACGCGAGGCTCGCCGCGTTCGGCGCCACCCGCCGGCGGGATCTGCGGGCCGAGGACGATCCGAGCCTGCGCGCGCTGCTCGAGGCGGAGACGCCGGTGTGCACGATCTTCGGCAAGAGCTCGATCGCGCACGTGCGGGAGGTGCTCCGGGTCACGCCGGACGAGAACCTCGCGATGATCGAGGAGAGCTGCGCCCTGCTCCGCGCGGCCGGGCGCGAGGTGGTCTACGACGCCGAGCACTTCTTCGACGGCTGGGCGCTCGACCCGCGCTACGCCCTGGCCACCCTCGTGGCCGCGGCCCGCGGCGGCGCGAGCACGATCGTGCTCTGCGACACCAACGGCGGCAGCTTCCCGTGGGACGTGGAGGAGGCGACGCGCGAGGTGGTGCGCCTCGTCGGCACCCCGGTCGGGATCCACGCCCACGACGACACCGGGTGCGCGGTCGCCAACAGCCTCGCCGCGGTCCGGGCCGGCGCGCGCCACGTGCAAGGCACCATGCACGGCTGGGGGGAGCGCTGCGGCAACGCGAGCCTCTGCACCCTCGCGCCGGCCCTCGAGCTCGCGCTCGGGCTCCCGGCCCTGCCGGACGGAGCGCTCCGCACGCTCACCTCGATCGCGGCGCAGATCGGCGGCGTGGCCGGCCTCGAGGGCGACCCGCACGCGCCCTACGTCGGCCGGAGCGCCTTCGCGCACAAGGGCGGGGTGCACGTCGCCGCGACCCGGCGCTGGGCCGAGGCCTACCAGCACGTCATGCCCGAGCTCGTCGGCAACCGGACCCGGGTGGTCGTGAGCGAGCTGAGCGGCCGGAGCAACGTGCTCTCCTTCGCCGAGGAGCGCGGGGTGGCGGTCGAGGAGTCGGTGGCGCGCGAGGTGCTGGCCGAGATCGAGCGCGAGGAGGCGGAGGGCTACAGCTTCGATCGCGCCGAGGGCTCGGTCGCGCTCCGGCTCGAGCGGCGGGCGCCGTCCTACCGCGCGCCCTTCGAGGTGGAGCGCTACCGGGTGCAGCTCGGGCGCGGCAAGGGGGAGCGCCCCTACGCCGAGGTGACGGTGTGGACGCGGATCGGCGACCGGGTGCTGCACACCGCGGGCGCGGGCCGGGGGCCGGTGGAGGCCTTCGACCGGGCGCTCCGCGAGGCCCTCGCGCCGTCCTATCCCGAGATCGCGCGCATCCGCCTGACCGACTTCGCGGTGCGCATCCTCGACGGCGCGGCGGGCACGTCGGCCACGACGCGGGTGTGGATCGAGCATCGCCTCCAGGGCCCGAGCGCGACCGAGCAGGCCTGGGGTACGGTGGGGGCGTCGGACAACGTCATCGAGGCCGCGCGGCGCGCCCTGGTGGACGGTCTCGAGTACGGGCTGTCGCTCGAAAGGAACGAACATGATCGTGCTGTTGCCGGGTGACGGAATCGGTCCGGAGGTGGTGCGCGAGGCGCGCCGGGTGCTCGAGGCGGTGGCGCCCGACCTCCGCTACGAGAACGCGCGGATCGGGGGCGAGGCGATCGACGCCTCCGGGACGGCCCTTCCGGACGAGACGCTCGACGCGTGCCGCGAGGCGGACGCGGTGCTGCTCGGCGCGGTCGGCGGCCCGAAGTGGGACGACCCGCGGGCCCGCGTCCGCCCGGAGCAGGGCCTGCTCGGGCTGCGCAAGGCGCTCGGGGTCTACGCGAACCTGCGCCCGGTGCGGGTGCCCGAGGCGATCGCGGATCGCTCGCCGCTCAAGCGCGAGAAGGTGCTCGGCGTCGACTTCGTGGTCGTGCGCGAGCTGACCGGGGGCCTCTACTTCGGCGAGCCTCGCCGCCGCGAGCGGACCGATCTCGGCGAGCGGGCCATCGACACCCTCGAGTACACCGACGCCGAGATCGCGCGGGTGATGAAGGTGGCGTTCGAGCTCGCCGCGACGCGACGCGAGAAGGTCACCAGCGTCGACAAGGCGAACGTGCTCGAGAGCTCGCGGCTCTGGCGGGAGACGGCCGAGAAGGTGGCCGCGGGCTACGCCTCGATCGCGCTCTCGCATCAGCTCGTCGACTCGATGGCGATGCGCCTCCTGACCCACGCCGCCGACCTCGACGTGGTGGTCACCGAGAACCTCTTCGGCGACATCCTCACCGACGAGGCGGCCGCCCTGACCGGGTCGCTGGGCGTCTTGCCCAGCGCGTCGGTGGGCGACGGCCGCCGCGGCATCTACGAGCCGATCCACGGCTCCGCGCCGGACATCGCCGGCCGCGGGGTCGCCAACCCGATCGGCGCGATCCTCAGCGCGGCGATGATGCTGCGCTGGTCCCTCGAGCGCGCCGACGCCGCCGACGCCATCGAGCGCGCGGTCGACGCCGCCCTCACCCGAGGCGCCCGCACCGCCGATCTCGGCGGACACCTCGCCACCTCCAAGATGACCGAGCGGATCCTCTCCGAGCTCTGAGACTCTTGATCTCGGTGGCGAACCGGGCATCCTCAGACCACCGGTCGAACCGGTGGTTTGGAGATCGGTTGCCGCTGCCTCGCTTCGAGAAGCTCCCGAAAGAGAAACGTCGCGCCATCCTCGCCGCGGCCACCCACGAGTTCGCCGAGCACGGGTTCGAGGGCGCCTCGTTCAATCGCATCATCGCCGCCGCCGGGATCAGCAAGGGCGCGATGTACTACTACTTCGCCGACAAGGCGGACGCCTACGCGTCGGTGATCGAGGACGTCTTCGACCAGCTCGGCGAGGCGCTCTCGGATCTCGCGCTGCCCGACGACGCCGAGCAGTTCTGGACCTGGCTGGAGGAGGGCTCGACCCGGCTGAACGAGACCTTCGGCCAGGACGAGGAGCTCTCCAAGCTCAGCCGCGGGCTCTACTCGAGCGTGAGCGCCGACCCGACCTACCGCCGGATCCTCGCCCGCGGGCGGGAGCACGTCGAGTCCATCCTCGCGCGCGGGCAGGCCCTCGGCGCGGTGCGGGACGACCTGCCGCTCGAGCTGCTCGCCGACGCTACGCTCGGCATGATCGTGGCCGTCGACCGCTGGTTCACCGACGAGATGGAGACGCGCCCGATGGACGAGCTCCTGGCGATGGGCACGAAGGTCCTCGGCATGGTCCGGGACATGCTCGAGCGACGCCCGCGGTAGCCCGCGCCCGGTTGACAGCCGACATAACAGCGTTACGTAATGTGGCATAACGCTGTTATGTCCGACGACTGGATCGACACCGTCTACGAGGCCCTGCGCCGGCGCGAGCTGGACGACGCGGATCTGTCCGCGCGGCGGGTGAGCGCGCTGCTCGGCAAGACGACCGGCGCCCTCTACCACCGCTGGGGGTCGCTCGACGGCTTCCTCTTCGCGGTGAGCCAGCGCGGCTTCGTCGCCCTGCGCGAGGCGCTGGAGGCGGCGTTCGCCAGTCGCGGGGACCTCGGGGACGTCGCCGAGGCGTTCGTCGACTTCGGGCTCGACCACCCGGAGCTCTACCCGCTGATGTTCGAGCGTCGCTACGACTGGGACGCGCTGCGGGCCGCCGGGGTGTTCGACCGGGAGATCGCCTCGGGCGCGCTCTGGGACGCGATGGCCTGCGTGCTCTCGGAGGCGGGCTGCGCCGACGTGGCCCGGGACGGTCGCCTGCTGTGGGCGGGGCTGCACGGCCTCGTCTCCCTCGCCGCCAGCGGACGCGCGAACGTCCGCGCCCTCGACCGGAGCGACCGCGACGTCGCCCGCGAAGCCGCGCGCGCCCTCGCGCGACGGCTGCTCGAAACCACGGAGAAGCCCGAATGACGATCGACCGCCCCCTCACCCTGCCCAACGGGCAGCGCCTGCCGAACCGCCTGGCCAAGAGCGCGATGAGCGAGCGCGTGGCCACCCCGGACGGCCGCCCGACGCCCGCCCACCTGCGCCTCTACGAGCGCTGGGGCGGGGGCGGCGCCGGCCTGCTGATCACCGGCAACGTGATGGTCGACGGGCGCGCGATCGGCGAGAGCGGCAACGTGGTCGTCGAGGACCGGCGCCACCTCGCGGAGCTCTCCGCGTGGGCGCGCGCGGCGAAGGCGGGCGGCGCCAAGATGTGGGCCCAGATCAACCACCCGGGCCGTCAGTCCCCGCGGAACCTGTCGAAGCAGCCGGTCGCGCCGAGCGCGGTCGCCCTGAAGGGCGCGGGCCCGATGTTCGCCAGGCCGCGCGCGCTCGAGAGCGAGGAGATCGAGGACCTCGTGCGCCGCTTCGCCGCCACCGCCGCCATCTGCGAAGAGGCGGGCTTCGACGGGGTGCAGATCCACGGCGCGCACGGCTACCTGGTCAGCCAGTTCCTCTCGCCCCGCACCAACCTCCGCGACGACGCGTGGGGCGGGGACGCGGCCCGGCGGCGGCGCTTCCTGCTCGAGATCGTGAGGGCGGTGCGCGGCGCGGTCTCTCCCGGCTTCGCGGTCGGGCTCAAGCTGAACAGCGCCGACTTCCAGCGCGGCGGCTTCGACGAGGAGGAGTCGATGGCGGTGCTCGAGGCGGTCGACGCCGAGGGCCTCGACCTGCTCGAGATCTCGGGCGGCACCTACGAGTCGGCCAAGATGTTCGAGGAGACGGTGCCCACCCGCGAGAGCTCGCGGGCCCGGGAGGCGTTCTTCCTGGACTACGCCGAGCAGGCCCGGGCCCGGGTGAAGACGCCGCTGATGCTCACCGGGGGCTTCCGCACCCGCGACGGCATGGAGCACGCGCTCGAGGGCGCGGTCGACGTGGTCGGCCTCGCGCGCCCCCTCGCCGCCGAGCCCGATCTCGCCCGTCGTCTGCTCGAGGGCGAGGCGACCCGGGCGCGCCCGATCCGGATCGCCACCGGGATCGCGAACCTCGACGCGCTCGTCCAGGGCGCCTGGTACCAGGTGCAGATCGACCGCATGGGCCGCGGGCTCGAGCCCGACCCGGGCACCACGCGGCTGTGGGCGTTCCTTCGCTACTTCCTGCCGCGCTACGCGCCCGCGTGGGCCGAGGCCCCGACCCTTCAGCCGCACTCGGCGGGGGACCGGGCCGCTCCGCCGCCGATCGCCGGGTAGCCGAGCGCGTTCCAGCGGGTCATGCCGCCCGCCATCGAGACGACGCGGGTGAAGCCGGCCTCGGCGAGGCGCTCCGCGGCGCGGGCCGAGCGGCCGCCGCTCCGGCAGAAGACCACCACCGTGCGCTCGTCGGGCGCGCCGAGCGCGGCGGGCAGCGTGGCGAGCGGGTGGTGCTCGGCCCCGGGCATCGCGCCGAGGGGGCCCCGGAGCTCGTCCGCCTCGCGCACGTCCACCAGGCGCAGCCCCTCGGCGTGCTCGCGCACCCACTCCTCGCTCACCTCGACCACGCCCTCGGGCGGCTGCTCGATCCCGCAGCGGAGGTTGGCGGGGACGGCGACGTGGATCTGCTTGGGCTGCGCCAGGTCGAGGTTCTCCATGATCTCCACGAACGCCGCGCGGCCGATGTCCTCGCGGAGGCGCCGGTTGAGCCGCTTCTCCTCGCCGACGGTGCTCGAGGTGAAGCCGCGGTAGTCGTGCCCCGGGTAGATCGGCGTCTCGTCGGGGAGCGAGAAGATCCGGCGGTGCACCGAGTCGTAGAGGCGCTCGGCGTCCCCCTGCTGGAAGTCGGTGCGGCCGCAGCCGCGGATCAGCATCGTGTCGCCGGTGAAGGCGGCGAGCGGCCGGCCCCCCTCGCGCACGACGTAGGTCACGTCGCCGTCGGTGTGCCCGGGCGTGTGGCGCGCCTCGATCTCGAGGCGACCGAGCCGCAGCACCTCGCCGTCCTCGACCAGCCGGTCGGGGCAGCCCGCTCCCGCGGCCGCGCTGAGCACGGTCTCGGCGCCGAGGCGCTCGCGGAGGAGCCCGCTCGCGGTCACGTGGTCGGCGTGCACGTGGGTCTCGAGGGCGTAGACGAGGGTGAGATCGAGCTCGGCGAGGAGCTCGACGTCGCGCTCGACCTGCTCGCGGACGGCGTCGATGAGCGCCGCCTCGCGCGTCTCCTCGTCGGCGACGAGGTAGGTGTAGGTGCTGGACGCGTGGTCGAAGAGCTGTCGGAAGAGCATGGCGTCTCCTTTCGACGAGGGGAAGTGCACGCGCCGCGCCACCCGGGCCGGGCGAGCCCGCGGGGACCGGGTGAAACGGGTTGAAACACCGCGCGGACCCGGTCGGCGTGCGTATGATGCGGGCGTGCCCGACCCCGTCCCTCATCTCCGCGCCGCCCTCCGCGAGGTCGTGGGGGCCGCCCTGGTCCTCGACGCGCAGCTCCGGATCGTCGCCTTCACCGACGAGGCGGTGGGCGTGCTCGACGTCACCCCGGAGCTCGGCGTCCCCGCGCCCAAGCTCCTCTGCGGGCACGGCGAGCAGCGCCCGCTCGCCGAGGCGCTCGCCCAGGGCCAGGCGGTCACCGCCGAGATCCTCCGGCCGACGAAGGACGGCGCCCACCGCAGCGTGAGGGTGCGCGCGAGCCCGATCGCGGTCGGCGACGGTCAGGGCTTCCTGCTGCTGCTCGACGACGACCTGTGGCAGGCCGAGCGCGCCGACGCGCCGATCGAGAGCTGGGGCATCGTCACCCGCGACGCCGGCATGAAGCAGCTCCTCCGCGACGTGCGCAAGGTGGCCGGCTCGAGCGCGAGCGTGCTCGTCCGGGGCGAGACCGGCAGCGGCAAGGAGCTGATCGCGCGCGCGATCCACCTCGCCTCGGCGCGCGCCGCCGGGCCCGTCCGCGCCATCAACTGCGCGGCGCTCCCGGCGAGCATCCTCGAGAGCGAGCTGTTCGGGCACGCGCGCGGCGCGTTCACCGGCGCGGTCCGGGACGCGCCCGGGCACTTCAAGCTCGCCGACGGAGGCACCCTCTTCCTCGACGAGGTGGCGGAGCTTCCTCTCGAAGTGCAAGCGAAGCTGCTGCGCGTGCTCCAGGACAAGACCGTGATCCCGGTGGGCGGCGCCGACCCGGTCCCGGTCGACGTGCGCATCGTCTCGGCGACCCACCGGGCGCTGCGGCGCGAGGTCGAGGAGGGGCGGTTCCGCGCCGACCTGCTCTACCGCCTGCGCGTGATCCCGCTCTTCCTCCCCACGCTCCGGCAGCGGCCGGCCGACGTGGAGCTGCTCGCCTGGCACTTCCTCGAGCAGCGCGCCGCCGAGGAGGGAGGCCGCGCCATCCAGCGCATCACGCCGGGCGCGCTCGCCGCGCTGACCGACTACGACTGGCCGGGCAACGTGCGCGAGCTGCAGAACGTGATCGAGTACGCGACCGTCATGGGCGAGGGCCCGGTGCTCGCCGAGAGCGACCTGCCCCCCGAGGTGCGCGGCGAGGAGCGAGGCCCGCGGGTGACCCGCCCCGATCCCGGGCTGACCGCGCTCCGGGCCGAGCTGCCGCCGGAGGCGCGCCGCTACCTGACCGCGCTCGAGCGCTCCGGCGGGCACATGGGGCGCGCCGCGCAGTCCCTCGGCATCAGCCGCACCACGCTGTGGCGCAAGCTCAAGAAGCACGGCCTCGACCGGGACACCCTCGAGGCGGGGGAGGACTGAGGTGCAGATCCTCGTCACCGGCGCGACGTCGGGCATCGGCGAGCACACCGTGCGGGCCCTGGCGAAGGACGGCCACCGGGTCTTCGCCACCGGTCGCTCGCCGGAGAAGCTCGAGCGCCTGCGGAGAGACGGCCTCGAGACCCTGCGGCTCGACGTCGCCGATCCGCGCTCGGTCGAGGAGGCGGCGGAGACCGTGCGGGCGCGCTGCGGCGCCCTCGACGTGCTGGTGAACAACGCCGGCTATGGCGAGATGGGCCCGCTCGAGGCGCTGCCGCCGGAGCGGGTCGAGGCGATGTTCGAGACGAACGTGCTCGGCGCCGCCCGCACCCTCCGGGCGTTCGCCCCGGCGATGCGGGCCCGACGTCGCGGCCGGATCGTGCAGATCTCGAGCGTGCTCGGGTCGATGTCGATGCCGGGCCACGGCGCGTACGCGGCGACGAAGCACGCGCTCGAGGCCATGAGCGCGGCGCTCCGGCTGGAGCTCGCGCCGTTCGGCGTCGGCGTGCACGTCATCGCGCCCGGCTCGATCGACACGGGCTTCGGGGGCGTGGCCTTCGGCGCGCTCGAGGCCCTCGACGGCGGCGACTACGCGCCGATGGTCCGCGCCCTCCGCGCGCTCGAGCGACCCAACACCTGGATGAGCGCGGGCCCGGCGGTGGTGGTGGACGCGATCCGCCGCGTGATCGCGGGCCGGGGCGGGGCCCATCGGCACGCCCCGTCGCTCGCCGGCGTCCAGGCCGCCCTCGGACGCCACGCCGGGCCCCTCGTCGACGCCACCCTCGCTCGCGCCGCCGGGCTGCACCGCGTGGAGCGCCGCGCGCCTGCGCCCCGGGCCGCGGTCGCGGTGGTCACCGGCGCGGCCGGCGGGATCGGGCGCGCCGCGTCCTTCCGGCTCGCGCAGGCCGGCTTCTCGGTGGTGGCCACCGACGTGAACGAGGCGGCGCTCGCCGACGTGGCCCGAGCGGCGCGGGAGCAGCGCCTCGCGATCGAGACGCGCCCCCTCGACGTGACCGACGCCGCGGCGGCGCGCCGGCTGGCGGACGCGCTCGGCCCGGTGGAGGTGCTGGTGAACAACGCCGGCTACGCGGAGCTCGGCCCGGTCGAGCTCGCGCCCGACGAGGCGTGGCGGGCCCAGCTGCGGGTGAACGTGCACGGCCTGCTCGGCGTCACCCGCGCGTTCGCGCCGGGCATGCGCGCCCGGGGCCGCGGCCGCGTCGTCAACGTCTCGAGCGTCGCCGGGATCATCGGCTTCCCGCTCATGGGCGTCTACTGCGCGAGCAAGCACGCGGTGGAGGCGCTCACCGACGCGCTCCGGCTCGAGCTCGGCGCGTTCGGGATCGAGGTCTCCGCCGTGCAGCCGGCGTTCATCCGGAGCGGCTTCGCCGAGACCGCGAAGAAGACGATCGCGCGCTACGACCTCGCCTCGACGCCCTACGCGCCGGTGGCCGAGGAGATGGACGCGATCCTGGCCCGCCTCGACGCGGTGGGCGGCGAGCCGGACGACGTGGCCCGGGCGATCGTACGGGCGAGCCGGGAGCCCTCCCCGGCCCGGCGCTACCGCGCGCCCGCCTCCGCCGCGATCGCCGCGTCCGTGTTCCCGTGGCTGCCGACGGCGATGACCGACGCGGCGCTCGGCCGGATGTTCGCGCTCGAGCGGCTATGAGCGGCGCGTCTTGTAGCGGTGCCAGCCGAGCGCGACGGCGCAGGTGACCGCGAGGAGCAAGAGCGCCACCGCGATCGCCGCCGGCAGCGACAGCGCGTGGCCGATGACGCGGTACAGCCCCACCCCGCCCGCGTAGAGCACGACGAGGTGGAACGCGTAGAGGGTCAGCGTCTCGCCCGCGAGGATCGACAGCCGGCGCGGGAGCCGCACGATCGGGCGCTCGGCGAAGGCGAGCAGCGCCACGAACGCGAGCACGACCGCGAGCTTGACGAGGTTGAAGCCGGGCAGCGCGTTGTGGTGCACGCCCGCCGGCGCGTCGCCGAGGCGCGCGAGGACCGCGAGGCCGCAGACCAGCGCGGCGCAGGCGAGGAGGCGCGGCAGCGGCAGGCGCGCGTCGGTCCGGGTGCCGTGCGGCAGCGCCACCGCGCCGATCACCACGCCGGCGAAGACGTAGCCGGCCCACGGCGTCAGCGGGAAGAGCGAGCCGCCGCGGTGGGTGAGGTAGTTCAGCGCGAAGCGGAGCGGGCCGGCCGGCTCGATGGCGTCGGTGAGCGGGGCGGCGGCGAAGCACACCGCGGCGAGGAACGCGCTCAGCAGCACCACCTGACGCGGGCCGCGCGAGAGCACGGTGATCGCCTCGAGGAGCACGATGCAGAGACCGATGCACTGCAGCACGTCGGCGATGAGGAACTCGCGCACGGCCGCGTCGGCGTCCCCGAAGAACAGCCCGGCCGGGAAGTGCAGCAGGTAGCCGACGAGCATCAGGAAGCCGCCGCGGCGGAAGCGCGCGATCACCTTGGCGCGGTCGCCGACGTGGGCGTCGAAGCGCGCGAGGGTCGAGAGGTGGAAGCTGAGGCCCGCGGCCACCATGAACGAGACGCTCGTCAGCCCGCGCACCCAGGTCCAGCCGTCGTAGACCGCGCCGCTCCGCAGCTCCTCGGCCAGGAGCGCGTCGATCGAGTGGCCGACGATCATCTGGAACGACGCCACCAGCCGCAGCAGATCCACGAAGTGGATCCGGCGGCCGCGCGCGCCCGAGGCGACGGAGGCGGCGTCGGCGGAGATGGCGAGGGCGCGGGCCACGGCACGCCGATCTAGCACGGGCGGGCCGGCTCGCAGCTGGCCCCGCGGCGTACTACCCTCGTGAGGTTCTTCTTGCTTGGGGGTGGACGATGACCTGGACGCGATGGGGGCTGGTGCTCGGGCTGTGCGCGCTCGGAGCAGGCGCGGTCGGCTGCGGCGGAGAGTCGCCGGGGAGCGACGACGGAGGCGTGGACGCCTCGACCGGCATGGACGCGGCGCTCGCGCGCGACGCGGCCACCGAAGACGACGGCAGCCTGCCCGACGACGGCGGCCTGCCCGACGACGGCGCGACCCCGCCCGAGGACGGCGGCGGGATGGAGGACGCCTCGCGCCCCGACGACGCCTCCGCGCCGACCGACGCGGGCGGCGCCTGCCGGACCGACGCGCAGTGCGGGGACACCGACTATTGCGCCAAGGCCGCCTGCGACGCCCGGACCGGCGCGTGCACGAGGAAGCCGACGATCTGCCCGGACGTGTTCGACCCGGTCTGCGGCTGCGACGGCCGCACCTACGGCAACGGCTGCGAGGCGGCCGCGGCCGGGGCGAACGTCGCCTCCCGCGGGGCCTGCGGGGCCCCGGACGCCGGCGCGCCCGACGGCGGCGGCGGCTGCTCGGACAACTCCGACTGCCCGCGCTCGGCGTACTGCGCGAAGGCGGCCGGGGACTGCCGCGGCGTGGGGACGTGCATGACGCGCCCCTCGATCTGCCCCAGCGTCTTCGACCCGGTGTGCGGCTGCGACGGCATGACCTACTCGAACGCCTGCGTGGCCTCATCGAGCGGCGAGAACGTCGCGTCGCGCGGCGAGTGCGGCGGGACCATGTGCGCGCTCAGCCCGCGCACGACCTGCTGCTTCGACGACGGCGACTGCGCCAGCCCGGGCGGCCCGTCGCGGCTGCGCTGCGAGGGCGCCGCGTGCAGCCCGGGCGGCGAGGGCACCTGCGTGGACGCCGCGCTCCCGCCGGGCCGCTGCTGGAACGACGGGGACTGCCCGGCCGGCAGCACCTGCATGAGCCCCAACCGCTGCCCCTGCGGCGCGCGCTGCCTCGTGCCCGACAGCCCGGGGACCTGTAGCTGAGACCATGAGACGCGCCGTCCTCGCCCTCCTGCTCGCCAGCTGCGCCGGCCCGGGGCCGTCGTCGCTCCCGGTCTCGCTCACCGGGCGGCTCACCGACGCCTACTCGGGCGCGCCGGTCCCCGGCGCCAGGGTGAGCGCGCCGCGCGAGGGCGCGGTCGCCCTCACCGACGCGCGCGGCCGCTTCCACCTCGAGGTGGGCCCCGGGCCGCACCGGCTCCGGCTCGAGGCCGACGGCTACCTGCCGGGCGAGCGGGTCGCCGCGCGGCCGGGAGACGAGGTCGAGGCGGTCGTCTTTCCGCGCGCCCCGGACCACGCCGCGATCGCGGCTCACTTCGCGACGCTCGCGCGCCCCGAGGACGCGCCCACCGAGCGTGCGGTCACCGGCGACGCGGCGGTCGAAGACGTGGGCGCGGCGGTCTGGGCGCACCACGACGGCCCTCGCCTCCCCGAGACCATCCGGGTCTGGCGGGCGGCGGGCACCGCGCTCCAGCCCCGCTCGCCGAGCTTCGCCGACCGCTCCTGCGACCCCGACGCCGTGGTCGAGGTGCTGCCCTTCGAGGAGTACGTGAAGGGCGTGATCCCGCACGAGTGGATCCCCTCGTGGGACCCCGAGGCCTTGCGCGCCGGGGCCATCGCGGCCCGCAGCTACGCGGCGTCGCACGCGCTCGGCGGCGGTCGCTGGGACTGCGCCGACGTCGACGACGGCACGGTGACCCAGGTCTACCGCGACGACCGCGCGGAGCCGACCAACGCGGCGGTGGACGCGACCCGAGGTCAGGTCGTGGTGCGCGACGGCGCCGTGGTGCGGGCGGAGTACAGCGCCGAGAACGGCGGCCGCACCGAGCACGACGTCGACGATCCGACGTGCGCAGGCACCGACCGCCACGGGCACGGGCGCGGCATGTGCCAGTGGGGCACCCAGCGCTGGGCGACCGGGGTCTGCGCCAACCCGCCGTGCGACTTCGGCGCGTTCGGCCCCGAGCCGAAGGACCACCTCTGGATGGTCGAGCACTACTTCCCCGGCGCCACCGCCTCCGGCGGGCCCCACGAGGTCGAGCCGTGCGCGGTGCTGCCGCCCGAGGGCGGGGTGCTCGAGGAGAGCGGCCCGTGCTTCGAGGCCTTCGGGCCGGGAGAGTACTGGCGCTTCGAGAGCTTCGGTCACGGCGGCTCGCTCACCTGGACCAACGCCTACGAGTCGACGAGCCCGAGCAACTGGTCACGGTTCTCGCTCTTCTTCGCCGAGCCCGGTCGCTACCGGGTGGAGGTCTACGTGGAGCCCGGCTTCGGGGGGCACACCGCCATCCCCTACACGATCACGCACGCCGGCGGCGACGAGCGGCTCCTCTTCGACCAGCGCGCGGCCTCGGGCTGGGTGACGCTCGCGGAGCTCGACTTCGACGACGCGGGCGCGCTGCGCGTCGACGACCACACGGGCGGCCCGCTCGATGACGATCGACGCATCGCGCTCGACGCGGTGCGCCTCACCCGGCTCGACGGGCCGGGCGGCCCCGACGGGGGCGCCGGGGGGGCGCGCGGGGTCGGCGGCGGCCCGCTCGAGGCACGCGGCGGACGCGGGCTCGGCGGCTGCGCCGCGTCCGGTCGGGGCCCGGGAGTCGGGTGGCTGCCGGCGCTCGCGCTGCTCGCCTTGCTCCGGCGACGACGCTGACCCTTCCCTCTCCGGCGTCACGACCCCATGCTCGCGCCATGGTGGACGAAGAGGTGGACGGAGACGTGCTCGTGGTCGGCGCCGGCATCGGCGGTCTCGCGTTGGCGGCCGGGCTCGAGCGCGCCGGGATCCCCTACCGCGTGTTCGAGCGGGCCCCCGCGCTCGGCGAGATCGGCGCCGGGCTCGGCCTCTGGGCGAACGCGATCCGCGCGCTCGACACGCTCGGCGTGCCGCTCGGCTTCCTCGACGGAGGCGCCTCCACCGTCCAGCGCGGCGAGGCGGCCACCGCGTCGGGGTCGGTGCTCTCGGCCTTCGACGTCGCCGCGCTGAGCGCGGAGCTCGGCGCGCGCTCCCATGTCGTGCACAGGGGTGAGCTGCACGCGGCGCTCGCCGCGGCGGTGCCCGAGGCGCGCGTCACCCTCGGCGCCGAGTGCGCGGGGCTCGAGCCGGACGACGACGGCGTCACCGTGCGCTTCGCGGACGGGTCCGAGGCGCGCGGCGCGATCGTGGTCGGCGCGGACGGCCTGTGGTCCGCGGTGCGCGCCGCGGCGTTCGGCGACGCGCCCCCGGTCTACGCCGGCGAGACCTGCTACCGGGCGGTGGCCGCGCACGACGCCCCGGACCCCGACGTGCTGCGCGAGGTGCAGGGCCGCGGGCTGCGCTGCTGCGTGACGTCGCTGGGACCCGGGCGGGTCTACTGGTGGGCCACCGAGCGCCGGGCCGAGGGCGACGTGGTGCCCGAGGCGGAGCGCAAGGCGCGCCTGACCGAGCTCTTCGCGGGCTTCGCCTTCGGCTTCCCGGAGGCGCTGGCCGCCACCGCGCCGGACGCGATCCTGCAGAACGACCTCTACGACCGACCGCCGCTGCCGCGCTGGAGCGCCGGCCGGGTCACGCTCCTCGGCGACGCCGCGCATCCCTCCACCCCGAACCTCGGCCAGGGCGCGTGCATGGCCATCGAGGACGCGGTGGTGCTCACCCGCGCGCTCGCGCGTCACGACACGCCGCGGGACGCCTTCGCGGCCTACGAGGCGGAGCGCCGCGACCGCTGCTACGGCATCGTCAAGCAGTCGCGCACCCTCGGCCGGGTGGGGTCGTGGTCGAACCCGGCGCTGGTGGCCGTGCGCGAGGCGAGCATGCGGCTGACGCCGCGGTGGCTGATGACGCGCATGATGCGCGCGCAGATCGGCTACGACGCCGGCCCGCTCGCCTGAACGCGGAACGGCGTTAGGTTGAGTGGCGCATGCGCAGGGCCGCCCCCATCGCCGCGCTCGTGCTCCTCGTCGCGAGCGTCGCCTCCGCCAACGCGACCGCTCCCGGCAGCCGGGGCGCGTCGCGGGTGATGGACGTGCTGGAGCACGTGCGCGAGAACCTCGAGGAGACCCGCTACTCGCATCAGCGGCGCGTGCGCGAGCACCGCGGCCAGTACTTCTTCGACTGCTCGGGCATGGTGCAGTGGGTGCTGTCGCGGGCGTCGCGCCGCAGCATGCTCGACCTCGACGAAGGCGAGCGGCCGCTGGCGATCCACTTCGTCCGGCGCATCCGCCGCGCCCCCACCGACCGCTACCGCGCGGGCTGGCGCCGCATCGAGCGGCTGAGCGACGTGCGCCCCGGCGACGTCTTCGCCTGGCGCCGACCGGACGGCTTCCGCAGCCGGAACACCGGCCACGTCGGCTTCGTGGTCGCGCCGCCGCGCCGCTACCAGGACACGTCGATCTACCTGCTCCGCCTCGCCGACGCCTCGCGCTACGTGCACCAGGACGACACCCGCCCGTGGCCCGGCCCCGGCGGGTTCGGACACGGCACGATGGCGTTCCTCGCCGACGAGGAGGGCCGCCCGATCGGCTACGCCTGGGCCGGGCTCCACAGCCGCGGCTTCCGCGAGACCGAGATCGTCTTCGGCCGCCCCGGCCCGTAGACGGCCGCGAAGCAGCCGGCTCCCGTGCCGGTGCCCGCGTGCGCAGCACGTTCATTTCCGGCCATCGGCGCCCTCGACGACCCGCGTCTCGTAGCGGGCACGGGCACGGGCACGGGCAGGGGCACGGGTATCAGGGCGCTCACGCGCCCTGATGCCACCCCTCGATCGCGCCGAACACCCCACGCAGCTGGTCGACCCGCGCGTCGCGCTGCTCGCCCAGGTAGGACAGCGGCGGGTGCGCGCCCCAGATCGCGCCCGGCCAGGCGTCGTCGCCCTCGAAGCGCGCGATGACGTGCACGTGGAGCTGCGGCACCGTGTTGCCGAGCGCGGCGACGTTCATCTTGTCGGCCGACAGCGCCGCCTGCATCGCCGCGGCGACCGCCGCCTGCTCCTCCATGAGGGTGGCGCGGTCCCGGACGGACAGCCCGTGGATCTCGCGCACGCCCTCGCGGCGCGGCACGAGGATCACCCAGGGATAGCGGCCGTCGAGGCAGAGCAGCACCCGACAGAGCGGCAGCTCGCCGAGGACCAGCGTGTCCGCCTCGAGGCGCGGGTGCAGCGCGAAGCTCACGCCTCCGTCGGCTCCTCGCGCAGGTCGAGCCGGACGCGCCAGTCGACGCCGTCGGCGCGGTCCATCACCTGGATGCCCGCCTCCTCGAGCTCGGCGCGGAGCGCGTCGGCCTTCGCCCAGTCCTTGTCCTTGCGGGCCTGAGCGCGGGCCTCGAGCTTCGCGTCGACGTCGGCCGCGGTGAGGCCGAGCTCCGGCAGGCGCTTCTCCTTCACCTCGTCCAGGAACGCCTGGCCGTCCAGCGCGACGAGCCCGAGCGCCTCCTCGACCACCGAGAACGCCGCCAGCGCCTGGGCCGCGATCGGGCCGCCGCGCTTCTTGGCCTTCTTGTGGTTGTTGAGGCGGTTCACCGCGCGGGCGAGCTCGAACGCGTAGCCGAGCGCCTTGGCGGTGTTGAAGTCGTCGTCCATCGCCGCGTAGAAGCGCTCCGCGAAGCTCCCGGCCAGCTCGATGACGCGCTGCGCGTCCTTGCCGAGCTCCTTGGCGATCTTCTCCGCGTCGCCCTCGCCGCCCATCTGCGCCGCGTTCTCACGGGCCTCGTAGAGGCGCGCGAGGAGCGCGAGCGCGTCCGGCAGCGCGTCGATGCTCCAGGGCAGCGGCGAGCGGTAGTGGACCTGCAGGTAGTAGAGCCGCAACGCCTCGGCGGGGAAGAGCTTCAGCGCCTCCTTGATGTTGAAGACGTTGCCGAGGCTCTTGCCCATCTTCTGGCCGCTGGCCATCGTGAGCAAGCCGTTGTGCATCCAGTAGCGCGCGTACGGCTCGTGCGCGTGGGCGCACTCCGACTGCGCGATCTCGTTCTCGTGGTGCGGGAACACCAGGTCGAGGCCGCCGCCGTGGATGTCGAGCTCGTCGCCGAGGTGCTTGTGCGCCATCGCCGAGCACTCGATGTGCCAGCCCGGCCGGCCCGGCCCCCAGGGGCTCTCCCACTGCGGCTCGCCGGGCTTGGCGGCCTTCCAGAGCGCGAAGTCCGCCGGGCTCTTCTTGCCGGCCATGGTCTCGGCGCTCCGCATGTCCTCGACCTTGCGGCCGCTGAGCTTGCCGTAGGTGGGGAAGCTCGCGACGTCGAACCACACCGAGCCCTCGGACGCGTAGGCGTGGCCGCGATCCACCAGGCTCTGGATGACCGCGACGATCTCCTCGATGCACTGGCTCACGCGCGGCTCGTGCGTGGGCAGCAGGAGGCCGAGCGCCTCCATATCCTCCTGGAAGCTCTGGATGAAGCGCTCGGCGAGCGTCATCGGCGCCTCGCCCGCCTCGTTGGCCCGGAGGATGATCTTGTCGTCGACGTCGGTGTAGTTGCGGACGAACTCGACGTCCCAGCCGCGGTGCCGCAGGTACCGGGTGACCATGTCGAAGGTGACCATCGCCCGCGCGTGCCCGACGTGCGAGTGGTCGTACACCGTCATTCCGCAGACGTAGAGCTTCACCTTCCCTTCGTTCTGCGGGCGGAAATCCTGCACCTCACGGGAGAGGGTGTCGTACAGCCGGAAAGGGGAAGCCATGAGCGCTGCTTATCCGACCCCACCCGCCTGTCAAGCCGCACCCGCCTCGAGGCCGGGTCAGCCTTCGAGGAAGCGCTTGGCGGACTCGGCCCCAGCCTCGATGAGCCCGAGGAGGCGGCGGACGACGCGATCCTCGTCGCGCTCGGCCTCGACCTCCGCGGACCAGATCACCGTGCAGCCCTCGCCGCGGCGGAGCACCTGGACGCGGCCGCGGTAGATCCGCAGGGGGTCCTGACCGGCGACGTGCGCGTAGGCGTAGCCGTCGTCGTGGAGGGCGGTGAGGCGCTCGACCGCCTCGGAGCCGTCGCTGAGGGTGAGCGTGCGGGTCGCGCCGACGCCCTCGCCCTCCACGTCGCAGGTGGCGACCATCGGGTGGAAGTCGTTGAGGATGCTGAAGTCGCCGACGAGGTCCAGCACGTCCTCGAAGGGCGCGTCGACGTCGAGGCGGTGCTCGAGCTCGGCCATGCCCCGAGGATACGCGTCAACGCGGGCGCACGACCACACACACGCCGTCTTCGGCCACCTGGACCGGGCCGGCGTAGCGGGCGCGGATCTCGCCGAGGCCGCCGTCGAGCTCGGCGAGCGCGCGGCGCATGAGGTGGGAGAGCACGAGCCGGCCGACCCGGGCCTCGGCCGCGACCTCGCCGATCCGGCTGGGCGGCGCGTGCAGCTCGGCCGCGGTCCCGTCCGCGCCCTCGGGGATCGCCATGTGCGCGACCAGCACGTCGGCCTCCTCGGCGAGCGCGAGGAAGCTCGGCGTGTCGAGGCGCTGGTCCCCGGTGAAGGCCACGCTCGCGTCGCCCACCCGGACCAGGAAGCCGAGCGCGGGCACCGGGCCGTGGGGCACGCCGACCGCGCGCACGGTGAGGCGCTCGCTCTCGAAGACGTCGAGGGGCGCGCTCTCGATCGACACGTCGCGAGGGCGGATCACGAACGGCTGCCCCTCGGCCAGGTAGCCGTCGAGGTACATGTAGCCGCCCGGCGAGAGGAGGTGCCGGACGTGCTCGGTCGTGTCGGGGAAGGCGCCCTCGCCGGTCGGCCCGAAGATGCGCAGCTCGCGCTCCCGCGCGCCGAAGCTCGATGACTTGAGGAACGCGGCGAGGTCCCCGGAGTGGTCGACGTGCAGGTGGCTGAGGAGCACCACGTCGAGGTCCGCCGGGTCCGCGCCGCTCGCCCCGTAGGCCCGCATCGTGCCCGGGCCGAGGTCGACGAGGGCCCGGACGCGGCCGTCGACCCAGACCGCGTAGCCGGTGCTCGCGCGGCCGTCCGAGTCGGCGACCGGGCCCCCCGAGCCGAGCACCTGGACCGCGACCGACGCCTCCCGGCACGCGCGCGCGTGGTCGGCGCGCTCCACGGTGTGCACCACCGCGGCCGGCGCCTGCGGGTACGTGCAGCCGCCGAGGATCAGGAGCGCCAGCGTCGCGGCTCGCTTCATGCCGGCCCTCTACTCACCGGAGTCGGTCGCGCAAGCCCTGCACCACGTGGTCGGCGTCGAGGGCGTTGCGGACGACGAAGCCGAGGACCTGGCGCGCGTATCCGTCGTGCGCCTCCTGGGTGGCCGACGGCTCGCTGTGGGAGTGCCACCAGCTCCCGGCGGCAGTGGCCAGCTTCACCGCGGCCGCCGCGTCGTGCAGGAGCGCCCGGTTCGCCGGGTCCTGGTTCTTCTTGCGGTAGCGCTCGAGGTCGTGCTGGTCGTGCCCCTCTTCGGGCTCGGCGAGGTTGCGGGCGCTGGTCGCGAGCGCGTGGCACGCGTCGACCCCCTGCTGGATGGCGTTGGCGAGCACGGCGCCTTGCTGCGACTGGTGCCAGGCGCGGACCTCGCGGCGCACCTGCTCGGCGAGCTCCCAGGTGGCCCAGATCTCCTCGAACCCGGAGGCGCGCTGGCTCCACTTCACCACCGCGTTGACGATCTGCATCGGGCGCGCGTCGGTCGCGCCGCCGCTCCAGTGCTGCCACGCGTCGCTGCAGCACTTGGCCGCCGCCTGGAGCACGAGGTCGACGGGCAGCCCCGCCGCCGCGGCCATCTCGATGAGGAACGCGGGCTCCTCGCACGAGTCCCAGGCTCGCGCGTAGTCCTGGTTCAGCTCCTGGAGGAGCATCATCAGGTCCGTGTCCCGGATCCCTTCGCGCGTCGGGAGGGTCAGCCAGCGCTCCGTCGCCATGGGGCCGAGACACTACCAGACGGGCCG
This sequence comes from Myxococcota bacterium, assembly GCA_036149055.1. Classification (GTDB taxonomy): domain Bacteria; phylum Myxococcota_A; class Polyangia; order Polyangiales; family Sandaracinaceae; genus JAVJQK01. The sequence goes on from JAYZQJ010000033.1 coordinate 120,578, forward strand.
ATTCAGACGTAGAGGAGAATCGTCTCGACCTCGTCGCCGGTCGCGGCGGCCACCGCCTTCGCGTAGACCTCGAGCTGCGCCGCGTGGTGCACCTTGGCCCCGGTCTCCCGGTCGGTCTTGAAGTCGACCACCACCCAGCGCCCTCCGTCGCGGTAGGCGAGGTCGACCACGCCCTCGGCGCTGGTGCCGTCGTCGAGCGGCACCGTGATCGGCGCCTCGCGGCGGCACTCGCCGCGGGTCTCGGCCTCGGCGGCGGCCCGCAGGATGGGGTGCGCGAGGGTGGCCCCGGCCACCGCCGCTGCCGCCTCGATCTCGTCGGGGGGCGCGTCGAGCAGCCGGCCCTGATGCCGCGCCATCGCCAGCACCTGGGGCGGCTCCGCGTCGAGCGCGCACTCGGCGAGCACCGCGTGCACCAGCGTGCCGAAGCGCTTGCCGCCCGGCCGGGTCGCGCGCGCGCCCTCGACCTCGACCAGCTTCGGCGCGTGGGTCGTCGCCTCGACCTCGTGGGCGACCGCGGTGACCGGCCGGACCCTCCAGCTGGCGCGGGCGCCGCGCTCGAGCGTCGCGTCGCGGGCCGCGACCCAGGCCAGGTGCGCCTCGACCCGCGCCGCGCCGCGCCCCTCGCCGTCGTCCGGCGCCAGCAGCGCGGTGCGGCGGAGGCCGCCGCGCGGGACCCGCCCGAGCTCGAGGGTCGCGGGGTCCCACCACACCACCTCGTGGTCACCGAGGCGGTGCAGGCCCGGCCGGACCGACGCCTCCGTGCCCTTCTTCGGGTCGGGGCCCCGATCGAGCACGCTGTCCTCGCCGAAGTCGGGGCAGCCGGGGGCGGGCTCGGACGCGCGCCGCGCCTCGAACGCCGGATGCAGCGCGCGGTGCAGGGGGTCCACCCAGCCGGGCTGCGCCTCGTCGCCCACGCAGGGCACCACCAGCAGCTCCCGCGCGCGGGTCGCGGCGACGTAGGTGAGCCGGACCTCCTCGGCCGCGTCCGCCTCGAGCACCTGCTCGGCGTGCTCGGTCAGCTCCACCGGGGCGCAGCCCGCGAGCGGCGCGGCCCAGAGCTTGGCCGCCGAGTCCACGTACCGCGAGGGCCGCCGGTTGGTCACGCCGTGGATCGGGTCGCAGAGGATCACCACCGGGAACTCGAGGCCCTTGGCCTTGTGCACCGTCATCAGGCGCACCCCCGCCGCGCGCTCCTCGACCACCGGGGCGTCGACGCCCTCGCCGCGGGCCAGCTTGTCCTCGAGCTGCTCGGTGAAGGCGCGGAAGCTCGCCGTGCCCTGCGCCTCCGCGCTCCGGGCGAGCTCGAGCACCCGCAGCACGTTGGCGAGGGCCTGCTCGCCGTTCGGCCAGTTGGCGACCCCGGCGTGGGCGCGGGTCGCGTCGAGGAAGCGCGCGAGGGTGTCGGCGATCGGGCGGCGGTTGCGCTGCCAGTGGAGCTCGCGCAGCGTCTCGAGGGCGTCGGCGACCGGCGAGCGCTCGGCGCCCCAGAGGGCCTCCGCCGGGTGCACGAGCGGGTTGAGCGGGCCCTGCGTCTCCCGGTGCAGGAGCAGCTCCTCGTCGCTGATGCCGAAGAACGGCCCGCGCAAGGTCGCGTACACGCTGAGCCCGTCCGACGGATGCTCGATCGCGCGGAGCGCGGCGGCGAGCGCGAGCACCTCCTCGCGGTCGTGGAAGGCGCGCCCGCCGACCAGCACGTGGGCCAGCCCGCGGGCCTCGAGCGCCTGCACGTAGGGCGCGAGGAGGCTGCGCCCCCAGCTCGTCGTGCTCCGGAACAGGAGGCAGATGTCCCGCGACTCGAGCGCGCGCGGCTCGCCGGTGATCGGATCGTCCACCCGCCAGCCGCTCTCGTTCAGGAGCCAGTCGCAGAAGGCGCCGGTCGCGTCGGCCGCGCTGTCCGACACCGCGTATTTGTAGATCTTGCCCCAGCGCCCGTAGGGCCGCGGCACCGAGAGGGCCACGACCGAGGGGCGCCCGTCGGGGGGCGGCCGGTGCTCGCCGAGCGGCACGTAGCGGGCCTGCGCGCCGGTCTCGGAGCCCTGCATGATCGGCGCGAAGGCGGCGTTGATCGCGCGCTGGATGTCCGGGCGGGCGCGGAAGCTGGTGCTCAGCTCGAGGTGCACGACGCCCTGCGCCACCAGGCGCTCCTTGATGCGCTCGTAGAGCGAGACGTCGGCGCGGCGGAACCGGTAGATCGACTGCTTCGGGTCGCCGACGACGAAGAGCTTGCCCGGGGCCGGCGGCGGCGCGCCCTCGGCCAGCATGCCGTCCGCGGGCACGTCTCCGTCGGTGGCGAGCATCAGCAGGATCTCGGCCTGCAGCGGGTCGGTGTCCTGGAACTCGTCGACGAAGAAGTAGGCGAAGCGGGCGCGCAGCTCGGCCCGCACCGAGGCGTCGGCCTGGATGAGGTCGCGCGCGCGGATGAGCAGGTCGAGGAAGTCGAGCGTGCCGCTCCGCGCCTTGAGCTGCTCGTAGGCGTCGACCACCGGGCGCAGGTCGCGGGCGAGCACCGGGGCGAGGTCGGCGCCGGCGCGCTCGAGGAAGCGGTCGAGCTCCTCGGCGAGCGCGTCGCGGCGGGCGAGCACGTCCTGGCGCAGCAGCCCCTCGCCGTACCACTGCCCGAACCAGCGGTGCTTCCAGATCTCGCGGTCGGTGCGGAGGTCGTAGAGCTCGGCCTCGAGGCCGTCGTGGTCGCGGGCGCGGATCTCCTCGCGCGCGTCGAGCTCGGCGAGCCAGCGGCCGAGCCGCGAGAGGTTGTGGGCGAGCTTGTCGTTCGGGGCGCTCGCGAGCTCGGCGAGGGCGGCGACGCCGCGGATCGACTCCACGCACGTGTCGATGGCGGCGTCGCGATCCCAGGGATCCCGGCGCCACTCCGCCGGGTGGTCGCGGCGCCCCACCAGATCGCGCGCCGCCTTGAGCAGCTGCGCGCGCGGCCCCCCTCGTCGACGGAGCACCCGGCGCACGCCCTCCGGCGGGTCGGCGAGGGTGCGCTCGAACCAGCGCGAGAAGGCCCGGCCGATGAGCCCCGCCTCCTGGTCGTCGGTGAGCAGCTCGAGCGCCGGATCGACGCCGGCCTCGACCGGGCGCTCGCGCAACAGATCGGCGCAGAACGCGTGGATGGTGCCGATGCGCGCCGCCTCGAGCTCGGCGAGCGCGGCCTCGAAGCGCGCGCGCTCCTCCGGGTCCTCGGCCTCGGCGCGGGCGCGCTCGAGCTCGGCGCGGAGCCGCAGCTTCATCTCGCCCGACGCCTTCTCGGTGAAGGTGACGGCGACGATCTCCTCGAGCCGCGCCCTCCCGCGGCGGAGGATCGCGATCATGCGCCCGATGAGCGCGGTGGTCTTGCCGGTCCCGGCCGCCGCCTCCACCACGAGGCTGACGTCGAGATCCTCGGCGATGCGTCGGCGCGCCTCCGCGTCTCTCATGGCTGCTTCCTCAGCTTCTTCAGCGGCCCGAGGTGTCGGTGCGCCCGGACCTTGCGCGCGGTGCGGTGCGCCTCCTTGGGCCCGCACACCGCGCGGTAGTCGCAGCGGTCGCAGGCCTTCTCCTCCGGCAGCGCCGGGAAGAAGCCCTCCTCGAAGGCGTGGCTCAGGGTCTCGACCAGCACCCCGATCGCGCGCCGCGCCCGCTCGTCGAGCGGCACCCCGCGGGACTCGAAGCGCCCCTTGGCCGTGCACCAGTAGAGGCGCCCTCCCCCCACCGTGCGACCCGGGTAGAGCTCCTCGAGCGCCCGCGCGTAGAGCACCGGCTGGAGGGTGCGGCCGCCCTCGATCACGCCGTGCAGCGCGCGGGCGGCGCCGGTCTTGTGATCGGTCGCCCGGAGCACGCCGTCGCGCTCCTCCACCAGATCGATCGCGCCCCGCAGGCGCAGCCCCTCGGCGAGCTCCACCGGCGCCTCCCGGCTCGCGGGATCGCGCTCCTCGGTCTTCGGCAGCCCGAAGCCGAGCTCGAAGCCGACCGGGACCCAGTCCGGGCGCTCGGCCGCGCGCACGAGCCACTCCGCGAGGTCGCTGCGCAGGTCGGTCACCGCGTCGCGCCACACCCGCTCGATGGCCGGCGCGTGCTCCTCGACGAAGCGAGCCTCGACCTCCTCGATCACGTCCTCGAGCACCGCGCGGGCCTGCTCGAGCCGCGCCTCGGTCACCGGGAGGAGGCCGCCATCGCGCAGCCGACCGAGGCAACGGAACTGGACCTCGTGGATGAATCGGCCCCGGGTCGCCGGGTCGAGTGACTCGATCGCCTCCGGCTCCTCGCGCGGCTCGAGGCGCATCACGGCGTCGAGGTAGAAGCGATAGGGGCAGGCGGCGAGCTGCTCGAGCGCGGTGGCGCTGAAGGCGCGGGCGGAGGGCAGGTGCTTGGCCAGCGCCGCGCGCGCCTCGTCCGACGCGTTGACGAGCCCGTCCGAACGCGACCACTTCCCTTCCCATCGCGCATAGCGCGCGCGCAGGGCTCGGCCGAGGTGCGGGTTGGCCTGCACGAGGTAGCTCGCCGCGCCGACGACCTCCTTCGGGTCGTCCTCGGCGAGGAGCTCGTGCAGCACCGCGAGGTCGTACTCCGCCGCGTCGATCGCGCGCGCCGGATCCTCGGGCGCGGGCCAGGCCATGCGCGCCCGGCCGGCGTCCTCGGCCCGGGCCGCGAGCCGCTCGAAGCTCGGCAGGGTGCCCTCGACCGCGCGCACGACCTCGAGCGCGTAGAACGAGGGGACCCGGGGCCGGCCGCGCTCGGTGTCGAGGCGCGGATAGGAGAGCACCACCGCCTCCTCGGCCGCGCCGATCGCAAGCCGCAGCGCCAGCCGCTCGGCCTGCACGCGATCCTCGCCGGTGGCCAGCTCCGGCCCGAGCGCCTCGCGCACCGCGTCGAGCGCGATGGGATCCTCCGACAGCTTCTTCGGGAAGATCTTCTCGGCGAGCCCCGGGACGAACACCCGGGCGAAGCCGAGCCCGCGCGCCTCGGCGGTGGAGGCGACGTAGAGCTTGCCGGCGGTGGCCGAGCCCGGCCGCTCGACCATCTCGGTGAGCCGCCGGGAGAGCACGAGGTGCACCTCGGTGAGCCCCACCGGGCCGATCGGCGCCATCGGCGCGAGCTCCCGCAGCACGGCGTGCACCCGCTCGGGCCGACGGATCGCGCGGGCCGCGAGCGCCTCGAGGCGCCCGATCCACTCGCCCCAGGTCGCCTGCTCGGGCAGCGCCTCGAGCGCCTCGAGCAAGGGCAGGGCGAAGTCCCGGAGGTGGCCGAGATCGCGGCGCTGCCGGCGCACCGACGCGGCGGCCGGGGCCTCCGGATCCTCGAGGCGCGCCTCGCGCTCGGCGAGGGTGCGCTCGAGGCCGTCGAGCCGGCGGCGCCAGCGGGCCGCGCCCCCGATCACCGCCGCGTCCACCAGCAGCCGCTCCCAGCGCCACGGCGCGCGCAGGGTGCCGCGCACGACCGGCGCCTCCGGGTCCCAGCCGCCATCGTCCTCGGGCTCGTCCGGCTCCTCGAAGGGGACGGGGATCACCTCGTCCTCGGGGGGACGCCAGGCCGCCTCCGCCTCCTCGGGCGGCGCGCCGTCGTCGCCCGCGTCCGGGACGACGCCGAGCGAGAGGTACTCGGAGAAGGCGCGGGCGCTCAGGCCCTCCTCGCGGCAGGCGAGCAGCGCCAGGAGCGCGCGGCCGGTGGGATCGGGCCGGACGGTGCCCCGGGAGAAGCACGCCGGGATGCGCGCGCGGCGCAGGGCCTCGACGAGGTGCGCGCGGTAGCGCTCGGGGGCGTGGGTGAGCACGGCCATCCGGTCGAAGGGCAGCCCCTCGTCCGCCGCCTCGAGCACGCGGCGAGCGATCTCGACGCACTCGCGGCTCTCCCCGGGCGCGCTGAAGAGCTCGACCGTCTCGTCCATCTCTCCGCGCGCCGCGACGTCGGCGAAGAGCTGGTCGCGCAGCCGGTCGAGCGCGCGGGCGCCGGCCGGTCGCTCGAGCGGCGCGGGCTCGCACCCGAGCGCGCGGGAGAGCCGCCGGAGCGCGGCCGCGTCACCGCTCGGGGAGATCGCCCGCACCGCGCCGCGGGCCGCGAGCGCGGCGACCAGCCGGGCCTCGAGCGCGTGGGCGAGCGGCGCGTCGAGGAGCAGGGTCGGCGCGTCGAGCAGGGGATGGCCGGCCGGGTCCTCGGCCCGGGCGACGGCGGCCCGCAGCACGTCGGCGCGGTCGGCGATGCCGGCCCGGGACAGCTCCCGGCGGAAGAGCGCGTGGAGGCGGCCGAGGTCCGCCGGCAGCGCCGCCTCGTCGATCTCGGCCAGGCCGATCTCGGTGAAGGTCCGGGCCAGCGCCCGCGGGAGCCCGGGCCGATCGGCGACCCGCGCGTAGCGCCCGAGCGCGCCCTCGTCGCGCGCGAGGTGGACCATGCGGGCGCACATCGCCTCGAGCACCAGCGGGGTCGCCTGGGCCAGCCCCTGGGCCGCGAGCCGGGTCGCGCCGAGCCGGGCGGCGAGCTCGGTCAGCGTCACGCGCTGCCAGCCGAACGCGGCCGGCCGCCCCTCCGCCGCCCGCCGGAGCAGGCGCGAGCCGGCCTCGAGCGTGGGCGCGACGACGAGGAGCGGCGCCGCGGGCGAGTGCCCCGCGATCCAGGCCGCGGCCGCGCGCAGCCGGGTCTCGGCGTCGGGGGCGTGAAGCAATGCGTGGCGGGGATCGTCGGTCACTTCGTCGGACACCGAGGGGAAGGACGCAGGGGGGTCGTGGGTTCTGACGCCGCGGCTTGCCGAGAGGGCTGCTCCCTGTGACCATGAGGGCCATCGGGGTGGGAGCGGGGCGCCGGAAGACTCGACTATGGCACTGAACGAAGGTCAAGTCCTCGCGGGCAAGTACCGCATCGAACGTCTGCTCGGCGAGGGCGGCATGGGCGCCGTCTACGTCGCGACGAACAACGTGCTCCAGCGGCGGGTCGCGCTCAAGGTCATGAACGAGCGCTTCGCCTCGGTGCCGGCCGCGGTCGAGCGGTTCCACCGCGAGGCGATCGCGGCGTCCAAGGTCAGCCACCCGAGCATCTGCCAGGTCTTCGACGCGGGGCAGCACGAGGGCAAGCCCTGGATCGCGATGGAGATGCTCGAGGGCGAGAGCCTGGCCGAGCGCATCGAGCGCGGGCCGATGTCGGTGGACGAGGTCGTCAAGATGGCGACTGGCTCCCTCAGCGCGCTCGCCGAGGTGCACGACGAGGGCATCGTCCACCGCGACCTGAAGCCGGACAACATCTTCCTCGCCCGCTCGCGCTCCGGGGACTGGGTGCCGAAGGTGCTCGACTTCGGCGTGGCGAAGGACACGAGCGAAGGCCAGCTCAACAAGCTCACCGCCACCGGCGCGGTCGTCGGCACCGCCTACTACCTCTCGCCGGAGCAGGCGAAGGGGCTGCCCGACATCGACCCGCGCACCGACGTCTACGCCATGGGGGTCGTGCTCTACGAGTGCCTCAGCGGTCACATGCCGTACGAGGCGGAGACGATCACCCAGCTGATCGCGAAGATGTTCACCGAGGAGCCGCGCCCCCTGCACGTGGTGGCGCCCGACGTCCCCGCGCAGGTGGCCGACGTGGTCAACCGCTGCCTGGCTCAGGAGCGGGACGACCGCTTCCAGACGGCCCGGGAGCTGCTCGCCGCGCTCGAGGCCGCGGCCCGGGGCGCGTGGGCCGGTCGCTCGAGCCCCGGCGCGTCGATGGCCGGCTCGATGGCCGGTTCCCTGCCCGGCGCGGGGCCGGTCCCGTCGCAGCCCGGCATCCCGCAGACCGCGCTCGGCGAGGCCCGGGTCGCCACCCAGCCGACCGCGATGCTGCCCGATGGCTTCGCGAGCGGGATGGGGAGCCAGGTCGCGGGCGGGCCCGCGCCGACCCCGATGCCCGTGCACGCCGCGGCCACGCACAGCGCGATGACGCAGTCCGAAGCCGGCGGCGGCGGCTCCAAGGTGGGGCTGATCGCGGGGCTCGCGGTGCTGTTCCTCCTGGGCGCAGGCGCCACGGTGGGCGGGGCGTTCTTCTTGCTCGGCGGCGACGAGGACACGGAGGGGGTCGCGAACGCGGCCGTGCCGTCGACGCCCGCGCCGTCTCGGGTCAGCGCCACGCCCACACCGGAGCCCACGCCGGAGCCCGCGGCCGATCCGACGCCGGCCGGTGAGGATCCGCCGCCCCAGGCCGCGGCGGCCGCGGACACACCGACCGGCGAGGACGAGGGCGAGGCGGGCGACGAGGACGAGGCCGAAGACGGCCGAGAGGCGCAGGCCACGGCCCGCCGCCGGGGCCGTCGACGCGGCCGCAGCGCGGTCGCCCAGCGCCCGGAGCCGGAGCCCACGCCGGAGCCGGAGCCCGCGCGCCCCGAGCCGGCCCCCGAGCCGCGCCCTGCTCCCACCCCGCAGCGCGCGGGCCCCGGGCTGAGCCCCCCGCAGGTGATGGGCGCCATCCAGGGCCGCCTCGAGTACATGCAGTCGCGTTGCTACGAGCGGCGCCTCCGCCGCGTGCCCGGGCTGCGTGGGGTGGTCACCATCGGCTGGACCGTCGGCCCCGACGGCCGCGTGCAGGACGCCAACGTCGTGCACAACGGCACCGGGGACGAGTGGCTCGGCCGCTGCGCGCGCAACGTCGTGCGCGACACCCGCTTCCCGGCGGCGGCGAACGGCCGCCCCACCCCGGCGCGCTACCCGTTCCGCTTCGACCAGCAGTGATCAACCGGCGACGCGGGCGATCGCGTCGCGGACCTCGGGCGCGCTGAACGGCTTCTGCAGCACCGGGCCGGCGAAGCGCTTCATGTACTCGCGATCGCGATCGGTGAGCACGCCGCCGGTGATGAAGATCCAGCGATCGCGCAGCGGGGAGTCCGGCGGCAGGGCGTCGCGCAGCTGGGTGCCGCTCATGTCGGGCATCATCAGGTCGCAGATCACCACGTCGACCTCGCCTTCGGTCGCGGTGAGCAGCCCCTCGCGGCCGCCGTAGGCGACCTGCACCTCGTGGCGACGAAGGATCCGGCGCAGCGCGGCGCACACGCTCGGCTCGTCGTCCACCACCAGGATGCGCAGGGGCGCGACCTCGCGCGAGGGCTCGACCGCGAGCGGGTCGTCGACCTGGTCGGCGTCCTCGGTCGCCGGGAGCCACACCCTCACCGTGGTGCCCTCGGCGGGCGCGCTCTCCACGTCGATGTGGCCGCCGTAGCTCGTCACGATCTGATGCACCATGCTGAGCCCGAGCCCGGTGCCCTCGCCCGGCGGCTTGGTGGTGTAGAACGGATCGAAGCAGCGGGCGCGCACGTCCTCGGTCATGCCGACCCCGCTGTCGCGCACCTCGAACCAGGCCTGCTCGCCCTGCTGACCGGCGCGGAGGCTGACGCAGTGCTCCGCGGGGTCACCGGCCGGGATGGCCTGCGCGGCGTTGACGAGCAGGTTGAGCACCACCTGACCGAGGCGCCCCTCGTCGACGAACACCGCCGGCTGCCCCTCGTAGCTCCGCTCGAAGCGCGCCACCTTGCGGATGGTGCCGCGGGCGACGCTCACCGCGGCGTCCAGCACGCTCCGGAGCGCGACCCGCTGGAGCGTGTCGGCGCGCTGCCGGGCGAGCGAGCTCAGATCGGAGACGATGCGGCGCACCCTTTGCCCGCCGGCGTGGGCCGCCCGGAGCGCCTCGGCGAGCTCCTCGAGATCGAACGGCGCGTCCTGCTCGATCAGCTCCAGCACGTGCTCCACGTTGGCGAGCACGTAGGCGAGCGGGTTGTTGATCTCGTGCGCGACCCCGGCGGCGAGCGTGCCGAGCGAGGCCATGCGCTCGGACGCGCGCACCTGCGCCTCCAGCTGCCGCTCCCGGGTCACCTCGCGGCGGATCGCGACCATCGCCCGGAGCACGCCGCGCGCGTCGCGCACCGGAGAGACGGTCACCTCCTGGTGGATCCGGCTGCCGTCCTTGCGCCGCGACGTCAGCGGCCCGCGCCACGCCTTGCCCTGGCGCACGGTCTCCTCGATCGCCGCGTAGTAGGCTGGCGAGTGATCGGTCGTGCGGAGCAGCTCCCCCGGGGTCTTGCCGATCACCTCGTCCCGGCTGAAGCCGGTGAGCGCCTCGAACGCCGGGTTGACGTAGCGCAGCCGCGCCTCGTGGTCGGCGAGCTCCACCGACTCGCCGAGGTGGGCGACCGCGACCTCGAGCCACGGATCGATCGCGCGCCGGTCGAGGGCGCTCGCCACGCTGACCGCGAGGTGCGCGCTGAGCCGCTCGACCGGCTCGTCGGCGAAGACGACCACGTGGGCCCCGGTCGCGAGCTGCGCCTTGGCCGTCTCCGGCCGATCGATCACCGCGACCTGCACCCCGGCCAGCCCGCGCGCCTCGCCGCCCGCGCGCGCGTCGTAGACCCGGATGTCGGCGGGGCCCTCCTCGACCACCGCGAGGCCGCACGGACGGAACGCGGCGCGCAGCCGCTCGCGGAGCGCGGCGTCTTCGACGTCGAGCCGCACCGAGAGCGAAGCAGGCGTCAGGCGGGTGCCCATTCGCCCGAGAGTGGCACGTTTGAAGGGGATCGCGAGGTCGGGCGGGGGGACCTTGGTACATTCGGAGGGTGGGGCCGGACGACCACACGCTCGCGCAGACGGTGACCCTCCTCGACTCGGAGACCTCGGTCGACCCGACGACGCCGTCCCGGCCCGAGCTGCCCGCCGGCGCCCTGGTGGGGGGACGCTACGCCGTGGAGGCGCTGCTCGGGCGCGGCGGCTACGGCGAGGTCTACCGGGTGCGCGACGCGCGCGAGGGCGACCGCCCGGTCGCGCTGAAGCTGCACCGGCTGCGCGCGCTGAGCCGGCACGCGCTCGAGGCCCTCAAGGCCGAATTCGCCCTGCTCTCCTCGCTGTCGCACCCCAACCTCGCGACGGTGCACGACTTCGCCTACGTGGAGGGCGAGTACGCGTTCTTCACCCAGGCGCTCGTGAAGGGGGTGCCGCTGCACCACGCCGGCGTGGACCTGCTCGACGCGCGGGGCGTGTCCCTGATCGCGCAGCTCTGCCGCGCGCTCGACTACCTGCACGCGCGAGGCATCGTGCACGGCGACGTCAAGCCGGGGAACATCCTCGTCGAGCGCGATCACCTGGTCCTGCTGGACTTCGGCGTCTCGCGCGCGCTCGGCGCCTCCACCGACGCGCGGGTGGTGGGCAGCCCGCCCTACATGTCGCCGGAGCTGATCACCGGCGGCGCGGCCGACGGGCGCAGCGACCTCTACGCGCTCGGCATGCCCCTCTACCAGCTGCTGACCGGCGCCCTGCCCTTCCGCGGGACCTCGACGCAGGTGCTGATGGCCCAGGTCGAGGCGGAGCCGCCGCCGCTCCCCGGCCACGTCCCGCTCCCGCTGCAGGCGCTGGTGGCGCGGCTGATCGCCAAGGCCCCGGACGACCGCCCCTCGAGCGCCGGCGACGTGATCGCGCACCTGAGCCGGGCGGCCCAGATCGACGCGCCGCTCGACACCAGCGAGACCCTCGCGAGCCACGTGCTCTCGGCCCGGCTCGTGGGGAGAGACGCCGAGCTCGAGGAGCTGGTGCGGCGGGCGGAGGCGGCGCGCGCGGGGCAGCGCCCCATCCTGCTCGAGGGCGAGTCCGGCACCGGCAAGTCGAGGCTCCTGCGCGAGGTGCGGCAGCGGGTGCAGCTGCGAGGCCAGCCGTGGATCCACGTGCAGACGCCCCGCTCCGAGGGCGGGCCGAACCTCCTGGCCCACCTGGCCCGCGCGGTCCTGGGCCCCGAGCAGCGCGCCGCGCTCGACGACGAGGCCCGGCTCGAGCTGGCGCGCGCGCTCCCCGAGCTGCGCCGCCCTCGCGAGCGCCTGGCCGTGCCCCTCGACCCCGAGCGCGCCCGAGCGCGTCGCCTCTCGATCCTCGGCGCGCAGATCGCCAACCGCTTCGCGTGGAAGCCGGGTGTGCTGGCGATCGAGGATCTGCACTGGGCGAGCCCGCGGCAGCAGTCGGAGCTGGCGAGCGTGCTCGGCGCGGCCCGCGCGAGCGGCGCGGCCTGCCTCTTCCTGCTCGCCACGCGCCCCGAGGGCCTGGACGCCGAGGCGATCGCCGACCTCGACGTGCACCGGGTGCCCTGCACCGAGCTGGCGCCGCCCGCGAGCCGCGCGCTGATCGAGAGCACCTTCGGCGACCCGACGTTGCTCGACGGCACGGACCTCGGCCGGCGCCTCGGCGCGGAGCCCATCGGCGCGCTGCTCCTGCAAGAGTCGCTGCGGCTCGCGCTCGAGCGAGGGCTCGTCGCCCGGGAGGCGGGGCGCTTCGTGCGGGTGGGCGAGGTGGTCGACGCGCCCCTGACGGAGGTGCTCGCGGCCCGCATCGAGGGGCTCTCCCGCGACGCGAAGAGCCTGGCGCTGGCGAGCGCGGTGCTCGCACGCGACGCGACCGCGGCGGAGCTGTCCCGGGTGGCCGGCCTGAAGGCCAAGCGCGCGTCGCCCGCGCTGTCCGAGCTGGTGCGCCGCGGCATCGTCGAGCGCCTGGCCCTCGCCCGCGGCCGGGTCGCGCACGCGATGCACGATCGCTACGCCGACGCGGTGCTCGCCGCGATGCTCGCGCGGCGCATCCGGGCGGCGCGACGGCGCGCGGGGGCGCTGCTGGCCCGGCAGAGCGCCCGGGATTTCCGCGGGCTGTCTCGCGCCGCGCTCGAGCTGGCCGAGGCCGGGGACACCGAGCGGGCGATCCGGACCCTCGCGAAGGCGCGCGATCTCGCGATCCGCGCCGGCCGCCCGGAGCAGGCCACGACGCTCCTGGAGCGGGAGCTGGCATTGCGCGGCGAGGACGAGGCCCGCGGCGAGCTGCTGCTCACGGCCTACGACCTGGCGGTCCGGTGCGGGCAGCACGAGCTCGCCGGGCAGGCGCTGATGGAGCTGGCCGACCGCGCCCACGAGCGCGACGACGAGGCGCTCCGGCTCGCCGTGTCCCTGCGCGGCGCGCGCCAGGCCCTCCGGGACGGCGCCGTCGCGGAGGCGCGCGAGCTCTGCGACGCCGCCCTCGAGCGCGCGAGCGCCCTCGGCGCCGACGCGCTCGCCTGTGAGCTGGCGGCGGCGGCCGGCGAGATCGAGCACGCGGCCGGCACCCTCGACCGAGCGCTCGATCGCTACCGCGAGGCGGCCCGGCTCGCCCGCGCGCTGCGGCGGCGCGACGTGGAGGCGGCGGCCGAGCTCGGCGCGGCCCTGGTGCACGTCCGGCTCAGTCACCTCGCCGACGCCACCGACGCCGCGGAGCGCGCGGTCGCCGCGGCGAACGGCGCCCGCGACCCGGTGCTGCGCTCGGAGGCGCTGCGCGCCCTCGGGAACGCGCACTTCGTCGGCAGCCGACGTAAACGTGCCCTGCGAAGCTACAAGCGCGCGGTGCGGGTCGCGCGCGAGAGCGGCGGCACCGAGAGCGAGGCGAAGGCGCTCAACAACGTGGCGACCTGCGCGCACGCCCTCGGGCGCGTCGGCGAGGCGATCGCGGCGTGGGAGCGGGCCATCGAGCTGAAGGAGCGGGTCGGCGCGTCGGCGTCGGCGCTGCTGAGCCGGGCGAGCATGAGCGGCGTGCTGACCATCGTGGGTCGCCGGGCCGAGGCGCGGGCCGAGCAGCAGCGGGTCCTCGACGCGCGGCGGGAGGGGGCGCGCACCGCGGTCATGCTCGCCTGGAGCAACCGCGGCGATCTCGAGATGCTCGAGGGCCGGCTCGACCGGGCGGTGGAGGCCTACGCGAGCGGCGACGCGGGCTACGCCGAGATGGGCCTGCACCAGCTCCGGAGCCACGCGCTCCAGGGGCTGGTGAGGGCGCGGCTCGTGCGCGGCGAGCCGGAGGCCGCGGCGGACGCGCTGAGGGAGCTCGAGCGGGTCGCGAGCGAGGCGGCCGCGCACGAGGAGCGGCGCCGCTTCCTGACCGCGCGCGCCATGTGGCGAGACGCGCAGGGAGATCCGAGGGGCGCGCTCGCCGACGCCCGGGCGGCCGCGCGGCTCTCCCGCTCCGACACGACCTACGAGGACGCCTTCGGCTCTCCGATCGAGGCGCGCTGGATCATCGCGCTGCTGCTCCGGCGCGCCGGCAAGGAGGCGGCGGCGGAGCGGGCGGCCGAGCGCACCCGGGAGCGGCTGAGGCGGCGCGCCGAGGCGCTCGAGCCCTGGCTGCGCGAGGGCTTCTGCGCGACGCCGCTGCACCGCGCGATCCTGGAGGGGCGCCTGGACGCTCCCCCCGGTCGGACCTGGTAGCCGTCAGTAGCCGGCCTGGAGGAGCTGACCGCGGTGGCGGCTGCCCCGGGTCTGCACCTGCGCCTGGCCGTGCGTGATCATGTCGCCCTGGATGTTGCACTCCACGAGCACCACCCGGGCCTGGTCCTGCACGACCACCGCGGGCTGACCGCGCACCACCGACTCGGAGATCTCCACCACGCACTGCCCGCTGGCGTGCACCGCGGGGCCGTCGCCGCCGTCGAGCACCTGATCGTCGATGCGGAGCCGCTGCTGGCCCCCGCAGGCGAACGCCCCGTCCACGCGAACGGGGTCCGCGGCGACCGGCGCCGGCTGGACGCGACGGACGCGTGGCTCGGAGGGTCCGTACTCGATGCTGCCGCAGCCCGCGACGAAGACGAGGGCCAAGAGCGGGGCGATGCGGGTCATGGCCAAGCCGACAGCAAGAGCTCTGCCACCCCGGCTTCACGCGCCATCGCCGGGTTCTCGGCCCGGGCCCGTGAACGCCGGTTGACGCGGCGCGTCCGCCTGACGCGACCCCGGGACGCGATGGTGGTAACTTTCCGGTCACCCGCCATGAGTCACTGGGTGCTGCGCGCAGGTGAGGACGTCCACCCCTTGAGCGAGGGGCGCAACGTCGTCGGTCGCGAGGTCGGGTGTGACGTGCGCGTCGCCGATCACCTGGTCTCGCGCCAGCACGCCGAGATCGAGGTCCGGGGCGACCGGGTGACGATCCGCGACCGACACAGCCGGAACGGCGTGATCGTGGGCGACGTGCGCCTCGCCGAGGGCGAGTCCCGGGATCTGTCCCAGGGCGCCGAGATCACCCTCGGCCGCACCCGGCTGCAGCTCCTCCGGGCCGAGCGGCGGCGCACCATGCGCACCCTCGAGGCCGAGCCGGCGCCGCGACGCGGGCTCGAGGGCTCCACCGGCATGGCGATGCCGCACGAGACCTTCCTGCGAGAGGCCGACGCCGCCTCCGCGGCCGGGGACCTCGCCAAGCTCGAGGTGACGGCGGAGCTCCTCTTCGACACCCTCTCCGGCGCGCTCCAGCAGGGCCTGAGCAAGGAGGACCCGGCGGTCCGCCGCGCCATCGACCACGGGATCGAGCTCGCGAAGCTCTCCGGACCGCGGTGGCTGGAGCGGGTGCTCGAGCTCCACACCACCGGCGGGCTCGTCATGGGCATCGACGTGCTGACCGAGGTGGAGCGCCTGGCGGGCCGCGGCGCGCTCCCGGATCGGGCTCCGGCGATCGCGTACGTCGAGGCGATCCGGGCTCGCCTGGAGGCGCAGGGGGCGCGTGGGCGGGCCCTCCTGCTCCAGCTCGAGCGGCTCGCGCGAGGCTAGGATCCCAAAACGCGGACCTGGCGCGGCCCGACCGGACGGCTAGTGTCGCTTTCGACACCGTGAAGCCCAGGACCGTCGACGTCCCCGAGCCCCTCCAGGGCCTCTTCGCCGAAGCCGAGGCGCTCGTCGAAGGCTACTTCCGACAGAAGCGGGAGCGCCCCGAGGAGGGCACGATCGAGATCGCGGGCGAGCGCTACGTGCTGCTCCGCGCGGCCTCGCTCTCGGTCCGCTTCTTCCAGATCGTGCGGGAGCTCTACGGCGAGGGCCGCGAGCGGGAGGCCGACGAGCTGTCGCGCAACATCCTCTTCGACCTCGCCCACGGGGTGGGCCGGAGCGACGCGGAGGCCTTCGCGGCCCGCACCGGGCAGCAGGATCCGATCGAGCGGCTCAGCGCCGGCCCGGTTCACTTCGCCTTCACCGGCTGGGCCAAGGTGCACATCGACCCCGAGAGCCAGCCGAGCCCCGACGACGACTTCTACCTCCTGTACGACCACCCCTACAGCTTCGAGAGCGACGCGTGGGCGCGCGAGGGGCTCGCGAGCGAGTTCCCGGTCTGCATCATGAACGCCGGCTACTCCTCGGGCTGGTGTGAGGCGTCCTTCGGGCTGCGCCTGGTGGCCACCGAGATCTGCTGCCGGGCTCGCGGAGACGCCTACTGCCGCTTCGTGATGGCGCCGCCCGAGCGCATCGAGGCGCACGTGGGGCGCTACTTCGACGCCCAGCCCCCCACCGTCGCCCGGGGCCCCTTCCAGATCCCGGATCTCTTCGCGCGCAAGGCGGTCGAGGAGAGGCTGAGGGAGGCGCAGCGGGACCTCGAGGGCCGCGTCCAGGCGCGCACCCGGGAGCTGCAGGAGGCCAACGCGGCGCTCCGGGAAGAGATGGCGCGCCGCGAGCGGGTCGAGCGGGAGCTGCGCCAGTCGCAGAAGATGGAGGCCATCGGTCGGCTGGCCGGCGGCATCGCGCACGACTTCAACAACCTGCTCGGCGTCATCCTCGGCTGCTCCAGCATGCTCGAGGAGCGCATGCCCGACGAGCAGAGCGTGCAGGTGATCCGCCAGGCGTCGGAGCGGGCCGCCGAGCTGACGAAGCAGCTGCTCGCCTTCAGCCGGTCGCAGATCGCGCGCGCCCAGCCGGTGAGCCTCGCGGCGGTGGTGAAGGAGTGCGACCAGCTGCTCACCCGGCTGATCGGCGAGCACATCCAGCTCCGGACGGTGGTCGAGGACTCGCCGCTGGTGCACGCGAGCGAGACCGGGCTCCAGCAGGTGCTGCTCAACCTGGCGGTCAACGCGCGCGACGCGATGCCGGAGGGCGGCACGCTGACCCTGCGGGTCGGCGCGATCGACGACGCGGACGGATCATGGGGCCTGCTGACGGTGGCCGACACCGGGCACGGCATGCGCGCCGAGGTCGCCGACCGGATCTTCGACCCGTTCTTCACGACCAAGGAGCGCGGGAGCGGGCTCGGCCTCAGCACCGCCCACGGCATCGTGCACCAATACGGCGGCGCCATCCGCGTCCACTCGACGCCCGGCGAGGGCACCCGCTTCGACGTCCTCCTCCCGGAGTTCGAGGACGACGAGGTCACCCAGCCTCACCACCTCCGGATCACGCCCGCCCCCGGCCGCGCCGGCACGATCCTGGTGGTCGAGGACGACGTGTCGCTGCGGGGCATCATCGGGGAGATGCTCGAGAGCGGGGGGCACACGGTGTGGTCTGCGGGCGGGCCGCTCGAGGCGCTCGCCCTCCTCGAGCAGGGCATCGACGGGCTGGACCTGCTGCTCACCGACGTGGTGATGCCGGAGATGAACGGTCGCGCCCTCGCCGACGAGGTGCTGCGGCGCCTGCCGGACGTCGCGGTCCTGTTCATCAGCGGATACGCCGACGACGACGTCCTGCGGAAGGGTCATCAGGCGGCCAGCTACAGCTGCCTCCACAAGCCCTTCACCCCGAAGCAGCTCCTCGACGCGGTCCGGGCGGCCCTCTCCCCGCCCGCCCCCGAGCCAGGGTGAGAAAACTCCGCCCTCGCCTCTCGACCGCCGTCGCGGCGTGATTACGAAAGAATCCGCCGGATCCGGGGGGACCCGGACCGAAGGAACCTACGGAGGTAGCGATGGGCGTACGTCCGCTTCAGGACCGCCTCCTCGTCAAGCGTCTCCCGGAGGAGACCATGACGAAGGGCGGGATCGTGATCCCCGACACGGCGAAGGAGAAGCCCATGGAGGGCGAGGTCGTCGCGGTCGGCAACGGCAAGGTGCTCGACGACGGCGAGATCCGTCCGCTGGCGGTGAAGAAGGGCGACAAGGTCCTCTTCGCCAAGTACAGCGGCACCGAGATCACCGTCGAAGGCGAAGAACACCTCATCCTCCGAGAGACCGACGTCCTCGGAGTCGTCGAATAGGAGTGAACGTCATGGCAGCGAAAGCAATCCTGGGAGGCCGCTCGGCGCAGGAGCGGATCCTGCGCGGTGTCGACGCCCTGGCCGACGCGGTGAAGGTCACCCTCGGCCCCAAGGGGCGGAACGTGGTCATCGAGAAGAGCTGGGGCGCGCCCAAGATCACCAAGGACGGCGTGACCGTCGCCAAGGAGATC
The DNA here is from genome assembly GCA_036149055.1 of Myxococcota bacterium. Lineage (GTDB taxonomy): Bacteria > Myxococcota_A > Polyangia > Polyangiales > Sandaracinaceae > JAVJQK01. The sequence goes on from JAYZQJ010000033.1 coordinate 138,669, forward strand.
GAGCTGGCCGACAAGTTCGAGAACATGGGCGCGCAGATGGTGCGCGAGGTGGCGTCCAAGACGAACGACGTCGCCGGCGACGGCACCACCAGCGCCACCGTGCTCGCGCAGGCGATCTACCGTGAGGGCGCGCGCATGGTCGCGGCCGGTCACGACCGGATGGCCATCAAGCGCGGCGTCGACGCGGCCGTGGAGGCGGCGCTCGCCGAGCTGACGAAGATCAGCCGCTCGATCGACAAGCCCGAGGAGATCCGGCAGGTCGGCACGCTCAGCGCCAACGGCGACGAGACCATCGGCCGGCTCCTCGCCGAGGCGATGGAGAAGGTCGGCAAGGACGGCGTGATCACGGTCGAGGAGAACAAGGGCATGGAGACGACCCTCGAGGTCGTCGAGGGCATGCAGTTCGACCGCGGCTACCTCTCGCCCTACTTCGTGACCGACTCGGAGCGCATGGAGGCGGTGCTCGACGAGCCCTACCTCCTGTTCCACGAGAAGAAGATCTCGAATATGCGGGACCTCGTGCCGCTGCTCGAGGCGGTCGCGAAGAGCGGCAAGCCGCTGCTCGTGGTGGCCGAGGACGTCGAAGGCGAGGCGCTCGCGACCCTGGTGCTCAACCGGCTGCGCGGCACCTTCCAGTGCGCGGCGGTGAAGGCGCCCGGCTTCGGCGACCGGCGCAAGGAGATGCTCCAGGACATGGCCACCCTCACCGGCGGCCAGGTGATCAGCGAGGAGCTGGGCATGGAGCTCGAGGGCGCCACGCTCGAGCTGCTCGGCCGGGCCAAGCGTGTGGTGATCACCAAGGAGCACACGACGGTCATCGACGGCGCGGGCGACGCGCAGGTGATCGAGGGGCGCGTCCAGACGATCCGCCGCCAGATCGAGGAGACCACCAGCGACTACGACCGCGAGAAGCTCCAGGAGCGCCTGGCCAAGCTCGCGGGCGGCGTGGCGGTGGTGAAGGTCGGCGCGGCGACCGAGGTCGAGATGAAGGAGAAGAAGGACCGCGTCGACGACGCGCTGCACGCCACGCGGGCCGCGGCCCTCGAGGGCATCGTGCCCGGCGGCGGCGTCGCCCTCGTGCGCGCCCAGGCGGCGCTCGACGCCCTCTCGCTCTCCGACGACGAGAAGGTCGGCGTCCGGATCGTGCGCCGCGCGATGGAGGAGCCGCTCCGGATGATCGCGGAGAACGCCGGCCTCGAGGGCTCGATCGTGCTCGACAAGGTCCGCGAGGGCCAGGGCGCGTTCGGCTTCGACGCGGCGGCCGAGGAGTACGGCGACCTCGTGCAGCGCGGCGTGATCGACCCGACCAAGGTCGTGCGCAGCGCGCTGCAGAACGCGGCCTCGGTCGCGGGCCTGCTGCTCACCACCGACGCCCTGGTCGCGGAGCTGCCCAAGAAGTCGCCCAAGGCCGGCGGCGGCATGGAGGACTTCGGCGGCGACATGGACTTCTGACGCCGGTCGGAGTCACGAGCGAGGCGGCGGGCGCGAGGGCGACCCGCCGCTTCGCGTCTCAGCCCAGCGCCATCTCGATCAGCGTCTCGAGGGTGCGCCAGTTGCGGGCGGTGCTCACGACCCCGAGCTGCCGGTCGAACCAGGCGTTGGTGAGCTTCGTTCGCCCGACGCCGTTCGGGCAGCAGAGGAAGATCTCGCGGCCGAGGACGGCGAAGCGGTCGCCGGGCGATCGGTCGGGGTCGAGCGCCTCCACCTTCGCGGCCGGCGGGCGGGCGGAGAGGAACATCACGTGGCGCGAGCGCGGCGCCTCGCTCCGGAACGGGCACGCGTCGCGGGCCTGCACCAGCGCGTCGGCGCTCCGCAGGATCACGGGCACCTCGAGGCCGTGCCGCTCGCGGAGGCGCGCCGTGACCGCGTCGGCAAGCCCCAGGGCCGAGGGCGCGCGGAACACCACGTTGCCGCTCTGGATGTAGGTGCGCACGTCCTCGCACCCGAGCGCCTCGAAGCACGCGCGCAGCGCGGCCATCGGCAGCTTGTTCTTGCCGCCGACGTTGATGCCTCGGAGGAGCGCGACGTGGCTCATGGGCGCCATCCTACACCTGCCGATCGCCGGGGAGCCCGCTAGCCGCTACAGTTCGGCGCGTCATGGGTCGATGGCAGCGCGCGGGCATCCTGGCCCTCGTCATCGGGTGCGGGCCCGAGAGCGTGACGGAGGACCCGTCCGCGGCGGATCCCGTCGTGGCGGAGGCGCCGCTCGCGCTCGAGACGGAGGCGCGCGAGGAGCCCGACGTGCGATCCGCCGATCCCAGCCCGGAGGGCGAGGAGCGCGGCCGCCCCGAGCTCCGCGAGGGCCCCCTCGGCGAGCGCGTGCTGCTCGACGAGCGGAGCCGGAGCCGGGTCCGGAGCGCGATCCGGCGCCGCGTGGGCGCGCGGCCCAGCCTCGTCACGACGCTGCATCACCGCCACGAGGATCGGGCGACGACGACGATCGCGACCTTCACCGCGTCCTACGTCGAGCGCTGCGTCACCCGCGGCACGCCGCGGGAGGAGTGCACCCTGTCGGAGGGCGAGGGCTCGCTCGCGCGCGACCGGGGGCCCTGCGTGTTCGGCGGGATCGCCCGCGTCGACATCGGGCCACCCCGCCGAGACCGGAGCGGCGAGGAGCGGGAGGGCCCGGTCGACCTGGTCGGCCTGGATCTGCTCGGGGACGGAGAGGCCTGCGCGTTCGAGGTCGAGGGCCTGAGCACCGGCGACGAGGACGACGACGGCGCGCCGGAGATCGTCCTGAGCTACGCCTGGTCCGACCTCCGCTACGCGCCGAACGACCTGGTCCGCGAGCGAGAGGGCTCGCGGCGCGTCATCTACCGCGCCGACCTCACGCCCCAGATCACGCTCGAGACCCGCGCGCACCAGCACCGCTTCGAGGACGAGCGGAACCTCGTCACCCAGCTCCGCCGGACCGAAGACCGAGGCCTCGCGCTCGACGAGATCGACTGGCTCGGCGCCTGCCCCGATCTCTCGCCCCCCTGGGGCCAGACCGACTGCGACGTGCAGCAGCGCACCGTCGAGCACGCCTACGACGCGGGCCGCGATCGCTGGCTCCCGGTCGAGTGATCAGCCGCTCCACCCGCACGTGCGCTGCGCCGCCTCGAGCTGCGCCCGCATCGCCGCCCAGTCGTCGTGGATGCCCTGCGCGTCCGGCTCCTCCATCGCGAGCAGATCGCGCGCGTGGGTGCGCGGATCGCGAGAGAAGCTCCGCGCCCAGGAGGCCATGTCCATCTCCAGCTCCGAGAGATCTGCGCCGAGGTCGCCGGCCTCCTCGTCGTAGAAGCCGTCCATGTCGTCGCGCTCTCGCTCCACCGCGACGAGCTTGGCCGCGCGGTTCAGCCGGATGCGAGCGTGCGCCTGCGCCCACCGACACCGCGCCTCGTCGTCGCCCTGGTGGGCCACCGCCGCCGTCATCGCGTCGTGCAGCAGCGCGAGGTCCTGCGCGTGGGCGGGCCAGACCGAGCCGTCCGGACGTGCGTCGGCCGAGGTCGCGATCGCGCGCCGCACCCGGTCGCCCATCGCGGCGTCCACGGGAGCGACGAGATCGCGCAGCTGCCCGAGGAGCTCGCGGCGCCGCAGGCGGAACTCCGAGACCTCGTCGGGCATCATGCCCGGATCGCCGAAGCTGTAGTGGGAGCTCATCTGGTCGCGCTCCCAGGCGATCCACGCGTCGGTGATCCGATGGGTGCGCACCCGGAGCTGGGCCGCGAAGTCATCGGGCGGCGCACCCTCCGCCGAGGGAGCCGGCAGGGCGCCGACCGCGTAGGCCGGGAAGCGCCCCTCGCCCGCGCCGGGAGCCCGCCCCATCACGCGCAGCTCGGAGATGCAGACCTCCCGCCAGTCGTCTCGCTCGCCCGGCCGCGTCTCGAGCACCTCGACGCGCCATGCTCCGCCGCCCCCCTCCACCGGGATCGACTGCAGCGCGCGCGACTCGGTGTCGAGCGCGTGGGTCGTGAGCTCCTCGCCCTGCCTCGAGATCCGCACCCGCGCGACGCGGTGGTTGCCGGTGAACAGGTCGCGGTCCTCGGTCTGCTTCGTGAAGCCGGCGGTGAGCGCGATCGCGGTCACGGTCGCGTCGTCCGGCACGCGCACCTCGATCCACGCCCCGACCAGGTCGCCGCTCCGCGAGTTCCACGCGGTCTCGAGGTCGCCGTCGAAGAGGTGCGCGACCTGACTCTCCCGGTCCCGGTAGGCCGAGGACGTCGCCACCTGGGTGCCGACCGCCGAGAGGAGATCCACCGGCGCCGCGAGCGCCTCGGTCGCCTCGCTCGGCGCGGGCGACTCCACCGGCGCCGCGATCTCTTCGGCGGGCGGCGGGCGCTCGGGCGTGGCCGGAGGGGCGGGCTCCTCGGCGCTGCCGCATCCGGCCAGGCCGAGGATCAGGAGGAGGACGAGTCGGGTCATGGAGACCCGAGAATACCCGGGTTCCCGCGTCAGCTCGCCCGCACCGCCCGGACGAGCGCGTCGAGCTTCACAGGGTCGAGGACGAAGTCGGTGCGCACGCCGGAGCAGACGTCCACTCCGAACGGGCGGACGCGGGCGAGGGCCGCGGCGACGTTGTCCGGGCGCAGGCCGCCAGCGAGGAACACCGGGCGGGGAGACGCCGCCACGATGCGCGCGCTCACCTCCCAGTCGTGCGCCCTCCCGGTGCCGCCGAGCACGTCGGCGTCGGGCGAGCCGCTGTCGAGCAGGAAGGCGTCGGCGTGCGGCGCGTAGCGCTCGACGAGCCCCTCGGAGGCGGGGCCCTCGACGTGGATCACCTGCACCCGCTTCACGTGGGGCGCGCGGCGCGCGAGGGCCTCGTGCACCGCGACGTCGACGTGCCGCACGAGCTGTACGGCGGTCGGCCCGACGTCGAGCACGTGCGCCACCACGTCGTCGGGCGCCTCGCGCGAGGTCAGCAAGAACGTGGCGACCGGAGGCGGCGTCGCCCGGGCGATCTCCGCCGCCGTCTTGTCGTCGATCACGCCCGGCCCGCTCGGCATCGCGCCGACGAGCCCGAGCGCGTCGACCCCCGCGGCCACCGCGAGACGCGCCTCCTCGACCGAAGCGATACAGCAGATCTTGATCCGCGCGCGCATGCAGCCTTCGTTCGCGCCGAGCGTGACAGGCTCGAGCGCGCGACGCCATCAGTCGGGCCGCGCGGAGAGCCGCTCGCCCAGCGCCTGCGCCGCCGCGTGGGCGCGTGACACCGACCGCCGGTGCCGGTCGTCGTCGAACTCCTGATACTCGATGCCGACGTGATGCACCGCGTCGGCCCCCAGATACCCCGACAGCGTCTCGAGGTGCGGCGTGAGGTGGTTCATCCCGGCCCGCACGCCGCCCGGCTCGAAGCCGAACTCGCCGGCCGCGGTGAAGATCGCGAGCGTCTTTCCTCCGAGCACCGGCCGCAGCGGAAAGTCGCCCCGGGCGCGATCGAAGGTGAAGGTCTCGCCGATGCGGACGATCTGGTCGACCCACGCCTTCAGCGCGGAGGGCATGCCGTAGTTGTACATGGGCGTGCAGAGGACGAGGAGATCGGCCTCCCGCAGCTCTTCGATCATGCGATCCGAAGGCTCCAGGAGGCGGCGCTGCCTCGGGGTGCGCTCGGAGACCGGGGTGAAGGCCGCCGTCACCCAGTCGCTCGAGATCGCGTCGGGCGGCTGCGCTCCCACGTCGCGCGCGGTGAGCACGTCGTGGGGTCGCGCCCTGCGCCAGGCCGACAGGAACCGATCACCCAGCCCTCTCGAGAGCGAGTGAGTGACGCGCGCGCTCGCGTCGACGCGTAGGATCTTCCGTGTTCTCTGCATGACTCCTCCTCGGCGCGATCTCTGGAGCGCGCGCCGGAGGCGGCGACGGCACAAATCCTCATCCACGGGTTCCCTCATGTTCTCTCGACTGCCCTCCCTCACGGCCCTAAGGACCTTCGAGGCCGCCGCGCGCCACCGCTCCTTCAAGTCCGCGGCCCAGGAGCTGTCCGTGACGGCGCCGGCCGTCTCCCGTCAGGTGAGAGCGCTGGAGGAGCACTTCGGCGTCGCCCTCTTCGAGCGCGAGCCACGCGGGGTCGCGCTCACCCGGTCCGGCCGCGAGCTGTTCGAGGCGGCCCACGAGGCGCTCGCGACCCTCCTCGACGCCGCCGAGGCGCTGGACGCCTACGCCCGGGTCCTCACCGTGAGCGTCACGCCGGCCTTCGGCGCCCTGTGGCTCGCGCCGCGGCTGGTGAGCTTTCGCGAGGCTCACTCGGACATCGAGGTCGACGTCCACGCGACGACGCGCCCCGTCGGCCTCGCCCGCGAGGGTCGGATCGATCTCGCGGTCCGGTATGGCGCGCGCTCGGGGGACCCGGCGCTGCTGACCGAGCAGATCGGGGTGTACGGGACGCCCGAGGTCGTCGAGCGCGCCGCGGCGGGCGCCGAGGTGCCGCGTCTGGAGGCGCGCTTCCGGGAGGCGACGCCAGAGACGCCGAGCTGGGACGCGTGGCTCGACCTCGCGGGTCTCCGAGGGACGGGGCCGCTCGTCTCGTTCGCGGACGAGCACCACGTCGTGCAGGCGGCGCTGGCCGCGCGCGGACTCGCGCTCGTCAGCGAGGTCCTGGTGGGCGACGCGGTCGCGCGGGGGTGGCTCGTCTCCTTTCACCCCGATGTCCGCCTCGAGGGCGGCGCCTATCGCCTCGCCTTGCCGGACGAGCGCTCTCCCAAGGTCGAGGTCTTCGCGCGGTGGATCGCAGCGGAGGTCGAGCGCGCTCGATGACTCGCGACCACCGCGCGGGCGACGTCGGCGATGCGCGCCTCGCGGTCGGCGGGCGCGGCGGTCGTGCCGGCGATGAAGACGGCCACCGCCCAGCGCTGACCGTCGGGCGCGCGGATCACGCCGACGTCGTTCGTGCCGAGGCCGACGCCGCGGAGATCGGGGCCGGTGCCGGTCTTGTGCGCGACCGACCAGCCCTCGGGCAGGCCGCCCCGGAGGCGCGCGGCCCCCGTCTCGGTCTCGGTCAGGTGCCGAATGAGACGCTCGGTCGACGCGGGGTCGAGCAGCTCGCCGCGGGCCAGGCGCGCGAGCCCGCGGGCGGCGCCGAGCGCGGTGGCGCCGTTCGGATCGCGCGCGAGGGCGGCGCGCAGGTGAGCGCGCGCCTCCGCCTCCCCCATCGAATCGGTCTCGCCGCGGAGACGGTCGGCCATCGCGTGCAGCCCCTCCTCGCCGGTCGTGATCCGCACCCCCTCGATGCCCCGCCGACGCAGCGCCGCCTCGACCGCGTCGGTGCCTCCGAGCGCGCGGAGGATGGCGTCGGCGGAGGGGTTGTCGCTCACGAGCAGGATCCAGCCTACGAGCTCGGCGAGGGTGAACGCCCTCCCCTCGCCCACCTCGTCGGCGATCGGCTGGTACGGGAAGGTCAGCTGCTCCGGCTCGATCCGGACCTCGGTGTCCCACGAGACCTCGCCTCGCTCCACCGCGTCGGCCACCGCGACCGCGAGCCAGAGCTTGAAGGTGCTCTGCTGCGGCATCGGCGTCTCCCCGTTCACGTGGACCTCGGCGCCGGTGGCGAGATCCACGATCGCGATGGCGACCTCCCCGTCGATCGAGGCGGCGACCCGGGCGAGCTCGGCGCGGAGCTCCGGACGGGCGGCGCTCGGACGGGCGGCGCCCGCGCAGCCGACGAACGCGCAGGCCACGATGGAGGCGGTGAGGGTTCGCATGGGCGTTCGGACGTCGGAGTGGGCGAATCGCATTCCCGGCAACTCACCCACGACGCCGCAGAGGGTGCTCGGTCACCTCCGGGTGCACACCCGCGACGTCGTGGGTCCGCGCCCAGCGTCCGTAGACGCGCGCACCCGGGAGCGCGGAGAGCCCATGCACGAGCACGCTCGCCCCCGCCGCGCAGAACGCGACGCGCTCGAGGAGCTGCGCGTGCGGCACGGTCGAGTCGGCGATGACGATCAGCCCGAAGAGCACGGTGGCCAGCCCGCGCGGCCCGAACCAGCCCAAGAAGACCACCGTGGGGGCGCGGGCGCCGCTCCCGAGCAAGGAGAGCGCGACCGGGAGCATCCGGACCACGGTCAGCGCGAGCGCCACGACGATCCAAACCCGCAGGTCCGCCTCGCGAACGGCCGGCCAGAGCAGGCTCGAGCCGAACATGAGGAAGACGAGCACCATCATCAGCTCCCCCTCGGCCTCCAGGAAGGTGTGCACGTGGTGGATGCGCGCTCGGGCCACCGCGCCGATGCTGGCGCCCGCGACGAACGCGGCGATGAAGCCGTTGCCTCCGATCGCCTCCGCCAGGGCCCAGGCGGTGAGGGCGAGGGAGAGGCCGGCGACCCGCTCCATGCTCGGCGACACCGTCCCGGCGGCGTGGGCGCGGGTGAGCAGGCGTCCACCGAGCCACCCGGTCGCCACGCCGACGAGCGGACCCAGCCCGAGTTGCGCGAGCACGAACGTGAGCCAGGCGTCTGCGCCACGCTCGTCCGCCCCCGCAAGCCCGGCGAAGATCGCGACCGCGGGCAGCGCGATTCCATCGTTCAGCCCGCTCTCGACGTTGAGCGTCTGACGGATCCGTTGCGGCACGCGCGGGCTCGCGAGCACGGCCTGGCCCAGCGCGGCGTCGGTGGGGGCGAGGAGCGCGCCGAGAGTCGCCGCCTCGAGCCAGCCCAGCTCGGGGAGCAGCAGCTTCGCGGCGCCCGCCCCGAGCCCCACCCCCAGCGGCATCGCCACCGCCAGCAAGCGCACCGGCAGGCCCGCCTCCGCCCGAAGCGCGCCGAGATCGATGCGGGACGCGTCGGCGAAGAGAACGAGGGCGAGGGTGAGCTCGGCGAGGAGGCGCACCGGCTCGTGACTCGCGTCGAGGGTGAGAACGCCCAGGCTCTGCGGCCCCAGGACGAGGCCGGCGGCGACGAACACCATCGGACCCGTGACCCAGAAGCGGTCGAGGCGACGGGAGACGAGCGCGTAGAGTGCGACGGTGGTAGCCACCACCAGGGTGGTCTCGGCGAGCACGACCCGTCAGCTAGCCACGACGACCGTCGACGCGAACCGATGCTCGGCCGATATCAGATGAAGCGAGGCGTCCCTCGCGCGGCGCTCCCGAAGGGAGAGCGGCAGGACGCGCGCAAGCACACCCGGCACGTGCTGCGCCCCGGCGCGGAGGAGGTGGCGGCGTACCTCTCCGGACGGATCGACTGGGACGCGTTCGCGGACGCCTACCGCGCGCAGATCGCGGAGCGGTTCGAGACCGAGCGAGATCGGTTCGACGCGCTCGCGGCCCGGGCCCGCGAGGCCGACGTCTGGCTCGGCTGCTCGTGCCCCACCCAGCAGAACCCCGACGTGCGCCGCTGCCACACCTGGCTCGCCCTCGAGGAGATGGCGCGACGCTACCCCGACCTCGAGATCCGGTTCCCCGACGCGCCCTGACGAGCGATGGGAGGATGGCGGCGATGAGGAGGAGCCTGGCGCTCGCGTGGGTCGTCGCCCTGTCGAGCTGCGCCGCGCTGACCGCCGAGGCGCAGACCGTGCACGTGATCGGCCCCGGGCGGGAGGGCGAGGTCGTCGGGCTCTTCGCTCCCCACGCGCTCGGCGACGAGGTGCGGGACGGCTATCGGCTTCGCGGGGTGGCGATCGACCGCGGCGTCGTGCGCGCGACCCTCGGCCGAGGCGAGCGCACGGCGACCGTCGAGCTGCACCACCCCGAAGCCGCGCCGGACGACGCGCCGCGCTCGGCCAGCTTCGCCTTCGTGGTGGAGGCCCCCGAAGAGGCTCGAGCTGCCGCCCGAGCGCTGGTCGACGCGGTGCGCGCCAACGACGACGGCTCGTTCTGGCGAGACGTGGGGACCACGGCGGAGGCGAGGTCGTTCTTCACCTGGGGGACGCCGACCTGGGTCAGCTTCGTCGACGGGCTCGGATTGCTCGCGCTGGTGCTCGGGCTCGGCCTGCTGCTCTCGGCGCGGCTCCTCGCCGACGCGCCGCGCTGGATGATCGGCGCGCTGGCGCTGGTCGTCGCCGCCGGGCTCGGTCTCCGGCTCGCCTACGCGCCGGAGACCTTCCTGGGCGCCTGGCCGTGGACGCGGACCTACCCCCACACCCTCGAGGTGGCGCGGGGCGGGTGGCTCGCGGCGCTCTCCGGCGGGACCTGGTTCGAGACCGACGTGACGGCGTGGACGAACCTCGCCTACGCCGCGGCGACCCCGCTGATCCTGTTCGCGCACGCGACCTATCTGCTCCGCGATCCCCGCGCCGGCCTCGCCGCCGCGGCGGCGCTCGCGCTCACCCCGCAACACATCCGCTACTCGCGGTGCGAGGACGGCTTCGTCGCGTCGCTCGCCCTGACCTCGCTCGCCTTCGCCATATTGCACGCTTTCTTGCGGGATCGATCCCGCCTCGTGCGCGTGCTCTCGCTGCTCGCGCTCCCCGTCGTCCTCTACCCGGGCTACCTGCTGCGGCCCCTCAACCTCGCCTTCGCCCTCGTCTACGCCGGCGCGCTGCTGGGCCTGCACGGCGACGAAGCGACGGGCAGGCGCCGCGCCGTCGGCCTCGCGGTGGCGCTCGGGGTCGCGGCCGCGGCCGCGGCCGTCTTCCTCGAGCAGAGCGGCGCCCGCGCCTCGACGCTCGTCGGCCCCGAGGTCCTCCTCCGAGCCGCCGAGGTGCTCGCGCGCCCCTCGCTGCTCGTGCTCAGTGATCCCACCCGCACGCCGCCCGCGCTGATCCTCGCGGCGATCGTCGGCGGCGCCCTGGCGTGGCGCGCGGGCGAGCGTCGGCTGGTCGCCTTCCTCGTGCTCTGGCTGCTGCTCTTCGTCGTCCTCCACGCGGTCGTCGTCCAGGAGACCATGCAGCCCCGCTACCACCTGCACCTGCTGGTGCCATTCCTCTTGCTCGGCGCGCTGGCGGTGCGGCACGCCGCCTGGGACGACCGACGGGTCCGGTGGGGCGCGGCCGGCCTCGCCGCCTCGATGGCGCTGGCCCCGTGGATCCACCGCGGGTTCATCGAGGACGTCGACTACGCCGAGCAGCACGAGCACGCCTTCGTGCGCGCCGCCCGCGATCGGGTGCCGGAGGGCTGCACGGTGCTCGAGGTGGTCGACGACGACCCCGACGCCGAGGTCGTCTCCTCCCGCTTCGCGCGGATCGGCGCCTACGCCGCGCCCCGCCCCCGGAGGCGCTTCGAGGTCGTCCCCCTGACCGCGTCGAGCGCGCCGCCCTCGAACGACGCGAGCTGCGTCTACCTCTACGAAGGCCTCGCCTGCGCCACCGCCGCCGACATGCACGCGTGCGGCGCCCTCCGAGATCGCCTCGGCGCGGTGATCGAGCACGAGCGCCGCGGCCCCGCCCGCCTCTACGACGAAGCCAACGGCCCCCTGCGCGCCCCCGTCGTCTTCCGCCTCTCGCGCGTCCGCTGACGCATCCTCTCGGTGCCCCCTCGGCGCCGGCGGCCGCCACCCCTCCGCCCGCCACCTCCGCCGATACGCCGCCGCAACCCCGCGAGATCACATGAGCGCCGTATCGGATCGAGGCTTGCAGTCTGCCGGGACATGTCCGGAGACCCACTCCACCCATCGCCGCACGACGCGCTCTTCAAGCGGGTGTTCGGTGAGCTCGAGCGCGGCGGCGCGATGCTGCGGGCCGCCCTGCCAGCCGAGCTCGCGCGCTCCATCCGCTGGGAGAGTCTCCGGCTCCTGCCCGGCGAGACCGTCGGCGCCGAGCTCAGAGGGCTCGCGAGCGATCTCGTCTTCGCGGCGAAGCTCGGCGACCGCGAGGCGCTGGTCTACGTGCTGATCGAGCACCAGAGCACGCCGGATCCGCGCATGCCGTTCCGGATCCTCGAGTACGTGACGCGGCTCTGGGAGCGACACAGTCAGCCGGTCGAGGGGCGCCTGGCGCTGCCGCTGGTCGTGCCCCTCGTCGTCTACCACGGCCCGCGACCGTGGCGGGTTCCGCTCGAGCTGGGCGAGACCGTCGCGCTGGACGACACGCTCGAGCTCGGCGAGCTCGTCCCGCGATTACGCTACCTGCTCGACGATCTCTCACGTCTCGACGCCGCGGCGCTTCGCGCCCGGGGCTTGCCCGCGTTCGGCACGCTCGCCCTCTGGGCGCTCAGGAGCGCGTTCGATCGCGGCTTCATGGACACCGCGTCGGAGCTGGCCGGGCTGGTGGACGAGCTCCTCGACGCGGACACCGGCCACGAGGCGATGGCGAGCGTGCTGAGCTATCTTTCCTACATCAGCCGCTCCGGAGAGGACCTGGTGGCACGGTTCAGGAGTCACCTGAGCGCGCGAGCGCAGGAGGAAGTCATGGAGCTCGAGGAGATGCTGGCCATCAAGAAGCGAGAGGAAGGACGCGCGGAAGGACGCGCGGAAGGGCGCGCGGAGATCCTCGTGAAGCAGCTCCGCCTGAAGTTCGGCGAGCCCAGCTCCGCGACCGTGCAACGCGTCCGCGACGGGTCCGAGGCGGACCTGGACCGCTGGGCCGAGCGGGTGCTCACCGCGACTCGGCTCGCGGAAGTCTTCGACTGACGAGCCCCTCGTGACGGAAAGCGAAAGCCCCCGGAACCTGAGGCTCCGGGGGCGTTCGTTCGTGGGTCATGAAGGACTCGAACCTTCAGCCAATGGATTAAGAGTCCACTGCTCTACCAATTGAGCTAATGACCCGTCTCTTGTCAGAGCGCGCCCGGAGGGATTCGAACCCCCGACCTGCGGATTCGAAGTCCGACGCTCTATCCAGCTGAGCTACAGGCGCTCGAGGAGAGCACCGCCGCCTTCGGGCTGTCGCCCTCGGGCGGCGGGCTTTCTACAGCATCTCGCTGAGCTGTCAAATGCTTTCCTGAGAAAGCGTCCGGGAGGGTGACCGACGGGATTTGAACCCGCGACGCCCGGAGCCACAATCCAGTGCTCTACCAACTGAGCTACGGCCACCAGAGACGGCGGAGTGTAGCCAGAACGCGGGCCCTGGCAAGCACTCGATCACTTTCCTCGTCACGACGTACTCTCGGGCCATGCGGAGCGGCCGGTGTCCCAAGTGCGAGGGTCAGAAGATCGCGACCACGAAGTACGCGCAGTACCTCGGCGCGGGCGTGTCCGGGCCGACGTTTCGGCTCTTCGCGTGCGCGGACTGCCGGTACACCGAGCAGTACCTCGAGGAGCCGGTCGAGCAGCGGGTGAAGGTCCTCGACTCGTGGCGCTGGCTCAAGGACGAGAAGGGTCCGTTCCGCTGACGCCGCCGTCGCGGCTCGGGGTGACGATGAGCCGCCCGTCGCCCGCGTAGCGCCGCCGCGCCCACTCGCAGAGGGCCATGCCCGCGGCCACCGTCATCGGGTAGCTGTGGTTGATGCCGAACATCGGGATCGCGACGACCTCGTCGGCGGCCGCGAGGATCTCCGGGCCGACGCCCTCCTCCTCGTTGCCGATCACGATCACGGTGTCCTCGGGCAAGCTCGAGTCCCAGAGACCCACGAGATCGTCGTGGTCCTTCTCGAGCGCGCTGAGGTGCCAGCCCTCGGCCTTCGCCCGGGCGACGAAGGCCGCCTCGCTCTCGATCTCGACGACGTTCTCGTAGCGCTGCATGCCCATCGCGGCGCGGCGATACCAGTCGTCGTCGCCGATGAGCAGGATCTCCTTCACCAGGAAGGAGTGCGCGGTGCGGATGATCGCGCCGACGTTGAAGGGGTTCTTGCTGCGTCGGATCGCCACGCGCACCGGGTGGCGGATCCGCTCGAGCTCGGCCTTCACCTCGTCGAGCGGCATGCGGAGCGGCGGGACCTTGGCCATGATCGCCGCGACTTCAGCGCTTCCACTTGATCGAGCAGCCCATCGACGGGACCACCTCGGCGAGGCCGTGCGGCTGCCCCTCGAGGGTGCGGTCGAGGACCTGCCGGAGATCCTGGCGCTGCACGGCCGAGGCGTCCTTCCAGCTGTCGTCGATGCGGCCGTTGTAGACGAGCCGTCGATCGGCGTCGAAGACGAAGACGTCCGGGGTGCAGGCGGCGTCGTAGGCGCGCGCGACCTCCTGGCTCTCGTCGCGGAGGTAGGGGAACGGGAAGCCCTTCGCCTCCGCCCGCTCGACCATCCTCTCGAAGGAGTCGCCGGGGTGGCTCGCGGCGTCGTTGGGGTTGATGGCGACCAGGCGCACGCCGCGGTCCGCGTAGTCGCGCTGGAGCGCGATCAGGCGGTCCTCCGAGGCGATCGCGTAGGGGCAGTGGTTGCAGGTGAAGACGACCACCAGGGCCTTGGCGTCGGCGAAGTCGGCGAGCGACCAGGTCTCGCCGTCGGTGCCGGGGAGCGAGAAGGCGGGGGCCGGGGTGCCGACCGCCATGCCGTTGGACTGTACGAGGGCCATGGCAGAACCCTGGCGCAGCGGATCAGATCTGCCAACCCACCCAGGCGGTGGCGTGCCAGCCGGCGTCGTGCCCGGTGACCGCTCCGTCCGGGCGGCGGAAGGTCAGCTCGTAGTGGCGGAAGCCGACCTCTGCCGCCCAGGTGAAGCCCGGCTCGACGAGGCCATGGAGGCGCATCAGCCCGTCGACACCCCAGACGTCGTGGTCGCGCCCGTAGACGCTCTCGAGCTGCCCCACGCCGAACGGGAAGCGCGCGCCGAGCTCCGCGTCGAGCACCAGCAGCCGGCCGAGCAGACGGAAGCCGCTGACGATCGCCGGCCGCAGGTGGAGGTACTCGGCGGTCGGCAGCAGCTCGTTGAACGCGAGCTCGTAGCGGTCCCAGCCGATCCCGAGCGCCGCGCCGAGCTCCACCTGGTCTTCGATCCACCAGCTCGCGCCGGCGTCGCCGCGGAAGCGCACGAACCAGGTGTCGAGCTGGCCGAGGCGCGGATCCTCACGCTCGCTCGTCAGGCCCACCGAGCTGCCGAACGACGCGCGCACGAACGCGACGTCGAAGAAGCGCGCCTCCGCGCGCGCGGTCAGCTCGAAGTACGGCTCGACGCGGTAGGCGGCGTCCACGCCGTCGGGCGAGAGCAGCTCCACGCTCCGGCTGCGCAGCCCCGCGCCGACCTGGAAGACCGCCCGCACCGGGAACGCCTCGGCGTCGGTCGGCGCGGCCGGAGGCGGGGACTCGGTCGGGGGCGCCTCCGAGACCGGGGGCGGAGCCTCGCGCGCCTCGTCGCTGCCCGGGTCGGCCAGCGGCTCGGCCGAGGGGGAGGCCGCGGTCGGCACCAGCTCGAGCTCGCCGGCGAGGCGGTCGACGAGGCGCGAGACGCCGCCCGCGCCCCGGACGCGCATGCGCACGCCGCCCTGCTCTCCCCCGGTCGCGTCGCGCACCTGGAGGGTCACCTGGTACTGCCGGCGACGGGAGCGCACCCGCCCGGTCACGATGGCGCCCGCGCCCGCCTCGCGCGCCGCCGCGGCCAGGTCGTCCGGGGGGGCGGTCTCGGTGACCTCGAGCCCGCGCTCGCGCAGCCCCTCGACGATCAGCCGCTGCGCGACGGCGGCGCCCCGCCCCTCGAGCTCGACGAAGAGCACGTGCTGCGCCTGCGCGGAGGCGAAGCTCGGCAGGAGCCAGCCCGAGACGAGGGCGGCGACGAGGAGGAGGCGCTGCACCGGGCGCGACAGTACCGCGCTTCAGTCCGCCAGATCGACCCAGACCGGCGCGTGATCGCTCGGGGTGAGCCCCTCGACCTTCTTGCGCCAGTCGCGCTCGACGTGGACGTCCTCGACCCGGGCGGCGAGGGGCGCGGTCACGAGCACCAGGTCGATGCGCAGGCCCTGCCGCTTGTGGAAGGCGCCGGCGCGGTAGTCCCACCAGCTGTGCCCGGGCTCCTCCGGCTTGGTCTCCCGCCACGCGTCGACGAAGCCCCAGTCGAGCAGGCGCGCCATGCGCTGACGCTCCTCGTCGGTGTGGAAGATGTTCCCGGCGAGCTTCTTCTCGTTCCAGGAGTCGATCGGCGCCGGCACGATGTTGAAGTCCCCGGTGAGCACGAGCGGCTCGTCCGGGCGGTGCTGCGACTCGACGTAGTCGGAGAGCGCGTCGTACCAGGCGAGCTTCCCCTGGAAGTCCTCGTGGTCGATCGTCTTGCCGTTCGGGCAGTAGACGGTGATGAAGGTCATGCCTCCGGTCTTCACCGACAGGAGACGCGCCCCGACCGACTCCTGACCGGGCAGACCCCGCTGCACCACCTCGGCGTCGCCCTTGCTGAGCACGGCGACCCCGTTCCAGCTCTTCTGGCCGTGGGTCACGACCTGGTAGCCGAGCTCGGTGAAGGCGTCGTGCGGGAACTTCTCGTCCTCCATCTTGAGCTCCTGAAAGCCCACGACGTCGGGATCGACCGCGCGCAGCCAGTGCTGCACGTAGTCGATCCGGGCCCGCATTCCGTTGATGTTCCAGGTCGCGATGCGCATGCGGCCCGTCTTACGGGCAGCTCAGGTCCGCAGCAAGGCCGGGATGGGGCCCACGCGGAGATCCGCGCGATCCTCCTCGAGCCCGGCGTCGACCAGCAGCGTGCGCCAGATGTGCTCCGGGTAGACGATCTGTCCCGCGACGTCGTCCTCGGTGACCCGGCCGGTCGCGAGATCGACGAGCTGCGGGGCCATGCCGATGTCGCTCGAGGCGCCGATCACGCCCGGCGCGACGTTGCCGCCGAGCAGGACGCAGCTGTTGGTCAGCCAGTGGTCCCGGCCGCCGCGCGCGTTGAGGAGCGGGGTGCGCATGAACTCGCTGAAGGCGCAGATCACGGTCCGGTCGAGCATCGACTCGCCGGTGTCGCGGTAGGGCGTCTCCTGCAGATGGAGCGCGAGGCGCGCGATGGCGTCGAAGCCCTCGTACTGCCGCGGCCCGTGCTCGTCTTCCCAGTCGTCGAAGTGGGCGTCGAGCCCGCGCGCCGCCTCGATGGTGACCACCCGCGCCACCCCGTTCGTCAGCGCCTGGTAGGCCAGCGCGGCCTGAGCCCCCGAGCTGCTCAGCTCGTTGGTGCCGAAGCCGTAGCGGTCGCGCATCGGCTCCATCTCGTCGGTGCGGAAGTCGAAGAGCGACTGCACGTCCGCCTCCATGACCGTCCGCATGCGCACCCGCGCCGACTCGCTCGTGCGGAGGATCGGCGACGAGAGGTTTCGCGCGCAGCTCGACTCCTCGAAGTGGTGGTCGGCGATGGCGAGATCCAGCGCCTCCTCCATCGTCGGGTCCTGCCGGCGCAGCAGCTCCACCATGTCGGAGGCGCTGCCCACCCGGAGCGCGCTCGCCTCGGGCGGCAGCTCGGGGTTGAACGACTCGACGCGCACCGAGAGGTTCGGGATGAGCCGACGCCCGCCGAACTGCGCGGCCAGCCAGGAGGAGCCGCTCGACCCGCGCGCCTGGAGACCGGAAGGCGGCTTGCCGGTGAGGAAGCGGCGGCGGCCCACCTCGTGGGTGAGGGTGTCCATGCTCATGCCGCGCACGATCGCGAGCCGATCGGCGAGGGCGTCGAGCGGGCGCGCCGCGGGACCGAGCAGGATCTCGGTGCCCGGCGCGAAGGCCGGGGCCTCCTGGAAGCGCACCTCGGACTGGTGATCGTAGCCGGGCTGGATGCGGGTGGCGCCGAGGTTCTCCTCGTTGAACACCGCCGGGTTCCTCGGGTCGATGCCGAGGAGCACGTCCCAGCCGCCGCTGAAGTAGGCGAAGACGTAGAAGCGCTCGTCCGCCTCCTCGTCCTGCCCGGACGCCAGCCGCGAGAGCGCGCCGAGGCCGCTCGCGCCGAGGCCGGCCGCGCCGCCCGCGAGCAGCACGTTCCGCATGAACTTCCGACGACCCAGCTCGTTGTGATGATCGCTCATGATCGCCTCAGTAGGTGTAGAAGTCCGGGTGGGTGACGAGCGCGACGCAGACGCCCTCCCAGGCGCGCTTCGGCGGCAGCTCGGCCTCGGTCGCCGCCTCGGTCAGGCGCGCGCTCAGCAGGCGCCACGGCTCGAGCTCCGGGCTGGAGGCCTCGACGCGTCGCCCGTGGAAGCGGAGGAGCAGGTCCGAGAGCGCCGCGTCGATCTCGGCGTCGGTCGGCGGGGTCTCGCGGGTCAGGTCGACCGGCGCGAAGGTGCCCTGCGGGCCGCCCTCGTACTCCGGCCCGTCGCCCGCCTCGCGATCGGCGACCCGTCGGCAGGCGGAGCGCGCGGCGTCGTCGAGGAACTTCTGGAAGAGCAGCGAGACGGTGAGGTCCTCGCTGGTCGAGTTGACGTAGTCCGGCACGCCGAGCGTGTCGGAGTAGGCGCTGAAGTAGCGGGTGCGGACGGTGCCGTCCGAGTTCATGCGCTCCCAGCCGATGCCGCCCGTCACCGCGCGGAGCGAGGCCTCGAGCTGGTCGACGTCCATGCGTCGACGCTCGCGCCAGGGATCGGTGCCGAGGTCGACCTCCTCGCCGTCCTCGAACTCGTGCCCCTCGTGGTCGATGGGCACCGAGCCGCTGCAGGACGCGACGAGCAGCGAGGCCAGGGCCCACCAGATGGAGTGCGTACGCATCAGAGGGCCCTCCGGTAGGTCTCGCTGGTCACGATGACCCGGACCAGCTCGCGGTAGCGGAAGTCTCCGTCGGTGAACTCCGCCGTGACCTCGCGCGCCCAGTCCTGCTCCTCCTCGCGGAGCTCGCGCCCGAGGAGCCACTCGGCGGTGCGGCGGACCGAGCAGGCGGTGAAGCGCCCGTCCGCGAGGCCCTGGCGGACCAGCGCCGCCGGCCCGGTCTCGACGTTCGGTCGGTGCTCGTCCCGCAGGAACTCGAACGCGCGCAGGCGACCGAGGTAGGGCTCCTCCTCGGGGGAGAGCGCGCGGGTCACGTAGTTGAACCGGCAGAGATCGCTGCACGGCTCGAGGCCCACGCCGCAGTCTCGGCACTCCTCGCGGAACTCGGGATAGACGCCCGGGTCGAGGAAGCCGCCGCCCTGCTGCGTCCAGCGCCCCCAGTGGGCCGCCGCCGGCTCGAGGATGGCGTGGCAGTAGTTGCAGCCCGGCCGCTGCTGCACGTCCGGGTTCGCCTGCGCGACCTCGTCGTCGAGCGGGATGCCGCCCTCCGGCGGCTGGAACGGCTCGCAGAGGAAGGCGTCGTAGAACCGGTTGGCGCGCGCGCGGTTGGTCTGGAAGCGGAGGAGGAAGACCGGGTGGGTCAGCAGCCCCGAGTGGGCCTCCGGCAGCTCGATCTCGCGCCAGGCCGCCTCGTCGGCGAAGGCGACCGCGCCGCCCTCGATGTCGGTCACCGGCAGGCTGTCCACGTCGAGCGACGCGGGGACCAGCTGCACGTTGTTGTAGATGTCCTTGTGGTGACGCCAGTAGTAGGCGAGCGGGCCGTTGACGAACGCGCGGCGCGAGGTCAGCAGCGCGTGGTAGGGCTCGTCGGCCGCGACGTGAGCGGCCACGCGCCGCTCGAGCTCCTCGGCGAACGAGTCGAGCACCGTGTTGCGCACCGCGGTGGTGCCGCACCAGCGGAGGTTCGGGCCGCAGCCGCAGCCGGGGTCACCGATGGCCGCCCGGGTCGAGCAGTCGTTGCCGCTCGGGGAGACGGCCTGCTCCTGCGCGTCGAGCGCGCACACGCGGATCTCGGTGCCGGGCGCCCAGTAGGGCTCCACCGTCACGTAGCCCTCGCGCCCGTCCGCGTCGGTCTCGATGCTGCCGTCGGGGGCGAAGGTGGCGGGCTCGTTCCGACAGCCGCGGGTGGTGTCGCCGCGGTAGGCGAGGCGGGTCGACGAGGTCGACTGGTGCCACACGCGCGGGCTGCCGGAGCCGTCGACGTTGGCGTTGCTCAGGTTTCGCCGGAAGTGATAGAGGCGCGTGACGTTGTCGATGTTCGGCCAGAGCAGCTCGCGGTGCCGCCGGACCACGCGGTCCTGGAACGCCTCCGTCTGGAGCCACTCGTCGACCAGGACCTCGGCGCCCTCGGCGCGCATGCGCTCGTGCTCCTCGGGCGAGGGCACGACGCCGCGCAGGTCGAGGCTGAGCGCGCGCAGGTAGCCGTCGTCGTCGAGACGGGTCTGCTGCGGGCGACAGAGCGCCGGGTCGAGGCACTCCGCCGACGCGGGCGTGAGCCAGAGGGCGGCGCCGAGGCCCGCGCCCAGAAGGGCGGCGAGCGACAGCGACGCGGTGAGCCAACGTTTCATGGGACCAGCCTCCCTCACTCCGGATACCCCGCGACCCGCCACGCCTCGATCAGCGCGACCTCGCGCTGGGTGAGCGGCGGGCGACCGAGGGGCATCCGGCCCTCGACCACATTCGTCAGGATCAGATCGTAGATCTCCTGCCAGTGCGAGGACGCGTCGAGCCGCGTGTTCGCCGGCCCCTCCGGGCCGTGGCAGGAGGCGCAGTAGCCCTGGTACAGCGGCTCCACGTCCTCGCTCCAGGTCGCGCTCGTGACGACCTCGAACGATCGGCGGACCGCGATCGGCAGCGTGCCGTCGTCGTAGGTGACGCGGACCTCGAGCGCGTAGCTCCCGTCGCCCAGCTCGGCCGGGTCGACGGCGACGCGCGTCGGGTCGGCGAGGACCTCGACCGGCTGCCCGTCGATGAACGCCTCCACCTCGGGCGCGCCCTCGGCCAGGATCACGAACTCGCGCTCGGTCACCAGGAGCGACGCGTCACCCGGGCCGTCGACCTCCACCTCGCGGCGGGGCGAGAAGCGGCGCACGCCGGCGGGCCCGGAGGTGAAGAGCGCGCCCCCGGGCCCGAGCGCGACGGCCTCGTCCCCGTCGAGCGTCACGCCCTCCACCCGGTGAATGCGCCCGTCGGCGTGGAGGTGCGCGTCGCCGTCGGCGCTCCAGAACCAGGCGACGTCCGAGAGCGGCGAGGCGAGCAGGCGCTCCACCTCGACCCCGAGATCGCGGAGCGCGCGGTCGCCGCTCAGCTGGTGGAGCCGGCCGTCGAGCACGAGCCAGCCGTTGAGCGCGGCGTCGCCGCCGATCGCGGTCGGTGGCGCGGGCAGCCCGAGGGACGCGGTGCGCACCACGCCGGTCCGATCGCGCCAGACCTCGAGCACCCGATCCGGGAGCCGCACCCAGAGCGCGGGGCCCTCGGGGCGCGGCGCGACGGCGAGCTCGGACATGGAGAGGTCCTCGTCGAGCGAGAGCCGCATCGCGCGCGGCCCGGCGTCCTCGTCGATCACCCGGTAGAGCGAGCGGTCGGTCACGATCCAGAGATCGCCCGCGCCCCGCCCGGTCCGGGTGGGCAGCAGGACCGCGTCCCGGATGGCGCCGTCCAGGCTGTCGGCCAGCGGCGAGGGCACCCAGGCGGCGCCCCGGAGGATGAAGGTGCCGCCGCTCGCGAGCACCAGGGTGGCTCCGTCGCTGGGCAGCGCCGCGTGGACCTCGCCGACCTCCGCCGCCGGGCCGATGACCACCGGCTCGAGCTCGGGGCGGCGGGGATCGAGCAGCAGGAGCCTCGCGTCGCGCTCGACGATCAGCCGGCCGTCGGGCAGCGGGACGAGGTTGGCGCTCTCGGTGTCGAGCACCGCGCTCTCGGAGGGGCGCACCACGCCACCCTCCCCTCCTCCGCAGGAGGCGAGCGACATCATCAGCGCCATCGCGCACGCCCGCACCATCACCACCTCGCCGGGGTGCAGGATAGAGGAGTTGGCAGTCCGGGTGTAGGGGGGTGGCCGCTAACCTCGCTCGCGGCCGCGATACACGAAAGCGAGGGCCACGAAGGGCGAGACCAGCATGATCGACGCGGCCACCACCCAGGAGCCGGGCAGCGGGCCGATGGTCGCCGCCTCGAAGAACGAGCCCCCCATGAGGTGCAGCTTGAGCAGCCACGCCGAGTAGAGGAGGCCGATGACCCAGAGGTAGTTGCGGCGCATGCGCACGCTCATCGCTTGCAGGAGCGAGACCGGCGGCTTCGGCCGCCGCAGGCTCTCGCCGAGCTCCGCCTCCCACTCGACCGGCGGGTGCAGCTCGAGCAGGTCGCCGTAGAAGCCGCGCTCGAGGAGACGGACCCGGAGGCGGATCAGCTCGAAGACCTGGAAGCGGCGCGCCTCGATCCAGGCGAACACCAGCCCCATCAGCACGCCGAGCACGAGCACGAAGTGGGGCGCTCCGTCGTGGCCGAGCGCGAAGGAGATCAGCGCCGCCGCGGTGCCGATCGCCCAGTTGGTGGTCGTGTCCAGGCGCACCCGGTAGGTGACCATGCGCTGCAGCTCGCCACGGTAGAGGTGGATGAGCGCGGTGTTGACGTCTCTCTGATCGAAATCCATGAGTCCTCAGGAACGAGCCTGCTCCAGCGCCTCGACGAGGCGCGGAGGGTCGAACGGCTTCACGAGGCAGGGGGCATCGGGCAGCTCGGCGGGCGCGCCGAGCCCGCTGGCGAGCAGCACGGGCAGGTCCGGGGCGATCCGCGTGAGCTCCCGGTAGGCGGTCACGCCGTCGACCTCGGGCATGTCGACGTCCAGGATCACGGCGTCGATCTCGGCGGCGTGCGCCCGGTACGTCGCGATCGCCTCCGCGCCGTCGCGCGCGCGCAGCACCCGCCAGCCTCGCGACTCGAGCGCGCGGGCCGCGACCTCGAGGACCGCGGGCTGATCGTCGGCCACGAGCACGGTGCCGGGAGGCGGCGCCGAGCGAGGGCCTGAGCGGCGGGCGTCCGAGGGCGCGTCGCGCTCGGGGAAGAGCACCGTGAACGTCGTGCCCCGCTCCGGCTCGCTCTCGACGCGCAGCGCGCCCCGATGGACGCGGGCGATCCCGAGCGTGGAGGCGAGGCCGAGCCCCCGGCCCAGCCCCTTGGTGCTGAAGAAGGGCTCGAACACCCGGCCGCGGGTGTCGGCGTCCATGCCGCGGCCGTCGTCCGTCACCTCGAGGGCGAAGTAGCGGCCGGGCTCCCGCTCGTCGCCGAACACGCAGCCGCGGAGGTATTCGGCGTCGACGTCGACCCGGCGGAGCGACACGCCGATCCGCCCGGCGCGCCCGCCGATCGCGTCGCGCGCGTTGAGCAGGAGGTTCATCGCGACCTGCTGCACCTGCGACTCGTCCACGATGGCGGGCGGGAGCTCGGGCTCCACCTCCACCGCGAGCTCGATCTTCTGCGGGATCGATCCCCGGACGAGCTGCACCGTCTCCTCCACCAGCGCCCCCAGATCCAGCGCGCGGGGCCGCCGGCGGGTGCCGCCCGCGTAGTCGAGGAGCTGCTGGCAGAGCGTGGCCGCCCGGCCCGCGGCGACGTCGATGTCGCGGAGACAGCGCGCGTTCTCGGGGTCGAGGGTGGCGGTCTCCCGGACCATCGCGGCGTTGCCCTCGATGACGGTGAGCAGGTTGTTGAAGTCGTGCGCGACGCCGCCGGCGAGGACGCCGAGGGTCTCGAGGTGCGAGGCGCGCTCGGCGCGGGCCTGGGCGCTCACTCGCTCCCGCTCGGCCGCGTCCCGCTCGGCGACCGCGGCCGCGAGGATGGTCGCCGCCAGCCCGATGCTCGTCACGTAGGCCCAGAGGAGCAGCAGCCCCCGGTGGGTGTCGCCCACGTCGGTGAAGGGGCCCTCGTCCGCCGCGGTGCCGCCGACCGCGAGCACACCGATCAACCCGGCGATGAGCACGGCGCCGCGGGGCCCGGCCCGGAGACCGGCGAAGATCACCAGCGGGAAGGCGGCGTAGGCGACCAGCCGCTCCAGCCAGCGATCGCCGAGGCCGCCCGAGAACACCGCGCCGGACAGGAGCAGGGCCAGCGCGACCGCCACCCACACCTCGCCCCGCCGCGCGAGCGAGCGCCAGGACGGCGCGCCCTTCGCCACCACGAACGCCACCGGCGCCACCACCGCCGCCGCGCCGAGATCGCCGAGCCACCACTCGAGCCAGACCACCCCGACCGGGCTCCCCTCCAGGCGCCCGGCGGCGGAGAGGGTGACGGCGGCCACGGTCGCGCTGATCGCGCACGCCGCCAGCCCGGTCGCCGCGTAGACGAGCACGTCCCGCAGCCGATCGAGCTCCGGCCGGAACCCGGCGACCCGCAGCAGGCTGGCCGCGGCGAGGGCCTCGAGCGTGTTGCCCACCGCGATCGCCACGGCGACCCACCCGGGGGACCCCACCCAGAGGTTCACCGCGAGCGCGCCGAGGAGCACGCCCGGCCAGAGGCGCCGGCCGCCGAGCACCAGGGCCGCGATCGAGAGCCCGGTGGGCGGCCACACCAGGGTCGCGTTGCTCTGCACCAGCGCGAGCTCCAGCCCGAGCCGACCCAGCGCCACGTACGCCACCGCCAGCGCGAGCATGGCCGCGGCGAGGGGCAGCGCGCGGAGCTCGCGGGCGCTCGACATGGCCGCCAACTTAAAGCGACGGACCCGCAGGGGGAAGCGGGTGTAGGCTCGAACCCGATGCGCGCGCGCACGCTCTTGGCCGCCCTCCTCCTGCTGGGGTGCAACGGAAAGTTCACCGTCCCGCCCGAGCCGGGAGAGGTCGAGGGCGTGCGGCCACGCTGCGGCGAGATCGGCGAGCCCCTCTCGGTGACCCCGGTCACCGCCACCGTGGGGGCCGGCCAGCTCCTCGCGCTCCGCGCCTCCGGCGGGACCGGCGTCTACCGATGGAGCCTCGCCGAGAACGTGTCGGGCGGCGACGTCGACCCGAACGCCGGCGTCTACGTGGCCGGGGCGCCCGACCCGGAGATGGCGGCCACCGTCGACGTGGTGCTGCTCGAGGACCGCGGCTGCCGCGGCGAGGCGACCGCGAGCGTGACGGTCGAGGACGCGCCCCGCGTCGTGCCGAGCCGGGTGCAGCTCGAGCCCGGGGAGTCGCTCACCTTCACCGGCGAGGGCGGCTCCGGGTCCTACACCTTCGCCCTCGCCACCGACGCGTCGGGGGGCTCGGTGGAGGCCGGCGGGCGCTACACCGCGGGCAGCCGGACCGGGACCGACGTGGTGCGGCTCACCGACGACGCGCTCGGGGCCAGCGCCGACGCGGTGGTCGAGGTGGTCGCCGACGCGTCGCTCCGGCTCGCGCCGAGCGAGTGGGCGGTCCCGGTCGGGAGCACGGTGACCTTGCCGGTCGAGGGCGGCAGCGGCGAGTACGACGTCGCGGTCGAGGGCACCGGCGTGAGCCGGGTGGAAGGGGCGACGCTCCGGGCCGACGCGGCGGGCGAGGCGACCGTCACCTTCACCGATCGCCACACCGGCCGGATGGCCGCCGCGCGCGTGGTCGGGCTCGCGCCGCACGAGGCGGACCGCCGGCACCCGGGCGACCGCTCGGAGCGCCACCACGTCGGCGGCGCGGCCGACATCGACGGGGACGGATTCACCGACGTCGTGCTGGCGATGCCGGACCTGAGCCGCGACTGGACCGACTCGGGCGCGGTGCTGATCTTCCGGGGCACCGCGACCGGGCTCGAGACGAGCCCCGCGCGGGTGCTCAGCGGCGGCTCGAGGGACGAGGAATTCGGCACCTCCGTGAGCCTCGCCGACCTCGACGACGACGGCCGCCTCGACCTGCTCGTCGGCGCCCGGCGGGCCGACCCGATCCGTCGCGACGTCGGCGCCCTCTACGTCTACCCCGGCGTGGACGGGGAGCTCTTCGCGGAGGAGCCCGGTCGCGCCTTCTTCGGACAGAACAGCTTCGATCTCTTCGGCTCGGCGCACGTCACCTGCGACTTCAACGGCGACGGCGTGCTCGACCTCGCGGTCGGCGCGCCCTTCGGGCAGGACCCGGACGGCGCGCGGGACCAGGGCGCGATCAGCGTCTACCTCGGCTACGGGGGCGGCCGGTTCGTCAGCGGCCCGGACCTGACGGTGGTCGGCGAGACGCTCGTGATGGACGCGTGGGTCGGCCTCGAGAGCATGCGCCTCGGCGAGAGCCTCGCGGCGGGGGACTACGACGGCGACGGGATCTGCGACCTCGCGGCCCACGCGAGCTCCCCCGGCGAGGGGCAGCAGGACAGCGGCGCGGTGCTCCTCTTCCCGGGCCGCGCCCCCGACGACACCGGCCGGGGCGGCCCCGCCAAGCGCCCGGCGCTCTTCTGGGCCCTCCCCGACGGGAGCGACGACAACGCGCGCTTCGGCGAGGACCTCGCGATGGGCGACGTGAACGGCGACGGGCTCGCCGACCTGCTCGCCAGCCGCTACCTGCACGACGGCGCGGACGGCGGCGACACCGGCGCGGTGTACCTCCGCTTCGGGCGCGCGCTCTCCGGCGCCGCCACCGCCATCACCGGCGTCGAGGCGGGGGCGGACTGGTCCCGCGAGGGGAGCGCCTCCGACCGGGTCGGCAACGCCGCGGTGCTCTTCGACGAGGACGGAGACGGCCGCGCCGACGTCATCAGCGGGGACTCGCGCGCGACGCCCGAGGGCAGCGAGCGCAGCCGGCCGGGCGTGGTGCGCGTCTACCGCGGCGCGGCCGGCCCGGGCATGGTCCCGGACCGCGGCCACGAGGGCCCGGTGAACGAGAGCCGCTTCGGAGCCGGCGTCGGCGCGGTGGGGGATCTCGACGGCGACGGCCGCGCCGAGCTCATCGCGTTCGCCCCCTACTACGATCCGGTGGAGGGCGAGAACGACGACCGCGGCGCCGTCTTCCTCGTGCCGTCGGCGGGCCCGATGGTCGAGCTCGAGGTGGAGCGGCGGC
Source organism: Myxococcota bacterium (assembly GCA_036149055.1). Lineage (GTDB taxonomy): Bacteria > Myxococcota_A > Polyangia > Polyangiales > Sandaracinaceae > JAVJQK01. Next base: position 165,094 of record JAYZQJ010000033.1, read on the forward strand.
CGGCGGGCGAGGAGGTCGGCAACGCGGTGGAGTGGCTCGGCGACCTCGACGGCGACGGCTTCCCCGAGCTCGCGGTGGGCGCGGTCCGGGCCGACGTCACCGGGATCGGCCGGGACGTCGGAGTGGTGAACCTCTACCGGGGCTCCGCGAGCGGCGTCGACCCGACGCCGTTCCAGACCCTCGCCGGCTTCGCCGGTCACTCCGAGGGCGATCGCTTCGGCGAGTCGATTCGCCTGGCCGGCGACTTCGACGGGGACGGCCGGCCCGACCTGGCGGTGGTCGCCCGCCAGGAAGACACGCCGAGCAGCCTCGACACCATGATCTACGACCGCGGCGACTGCGGCGGCACGCGGACCAACGCGGGCGCGGTCTACGTCTTCGCGGGCGCGGGCGGCGGCTTCGAGGCGGAGCCGGCCTTCGTCTACTTCGGCCCCGACCCCGGGCAGCTCATCGACTCGCTCGCGGCCGGCCTCGACGTGAACGGCGACGGCCGACCGGACCTCGTCGCCGGCGGGCCCAACTGGGACTTCGGCGGCAACGACCGCGGCGGCTTCGAGCTGGTCACGGGACGCGACCGCGCCATGGACGGCCGGGTGACCGTGATCTGCAGCGGCGAGCGACGCGCGGGGAGCGAGGACGGCGCGCACTACGCCGCCGCGGTGGCGCCGATGGGCGACGTCGACGGAGACGGCTGCGACGACTTCGCGGTGGGCGTCCCCGAGGCCGACCCGGGCGACGTTCGCAACGCGGGGGAGGTGCGCGTGATCTTCGGCTGGGGCGCCAGCTGCGCGGCCACCTCTCCGCGGGAGGCCACGCTGCGCGGCGCGGACCGCGACTCCCAGGCCGGCCGTCACCTCGGCGGCGGCGTCGACCTCACCGGCGACGGCTCCCCCGATCTGCTGGTCGGCGCCTCGAGCTACCGGGACGGACGCGGCGAGGTCGGGCGGGTCTACCTCGTCAACGGAGCGTACGCGCTCTCGCGGCTCGGCGGCGCGGGCCCGATCGTGAACGCCGGCTCGAGCGCGACCCTCGCGGTGGACGGGACGAGCCCGGGCGAGCGCTTCGGCTTCTCGCTCTCCGCGGTCTCGCTGCCGGGCGGCGGCGCGGCGGCGGTGATCGGCGGCCTCTACGGCGGCGCCTCGGGGCGCGTCGACACCGGCGGCGTCGCCGTCTACGCGGTCGGCGGCGGCGGCTTCGCGCGCGCCCCGCGCCTCCGGGTGACCGGCGAGACCACCGGGGAGAGCTTCCTCGGGTACGCGGTGAGCGCGATGCGCGCCGGTCCCCGCGCCTTCATCGCGGTGGGCGCGCCCTTCGGCAGCACGGTGGAGCGCGACGACGGCGCCAGCTACGCGCTCATCATCGAGTAGAGTCGGGTCGATGGAGATCCTCTACGAGGACGAGACCAACCGCCACGCCGTGCAGGGCAACGTGCACTTCGTGGTCTGGTGGGACGCGCCGACGGTCGAGCAGATGATCGAGTACGGCCGGTGCGCCGACTCGGTCGCGCTGCGCAACCCGGGGGGCAGCGGCCTGATGAACCTGGTCGTCGACGGCATGCCCCGCTTCAGCGGCGAGGTGCGCGAGGCCGCCAAGACGCACACGACGAAGGGCCTGCACACCGTCGGCGCGGCCCACGTGATCCTCGTCGGCGGCCTCCTCGGCAGCGCGGTCCGCGGCTTCCTGGGCACCACCGTGCTGCTCGGCCGGCCGAAGAACCCGACGAAGGTGTTCGGTGACCTGGACTCGGCCGCGCGCTGGATGAGCGGTCGCCTCCTGGACGCCGGGCGGGTGCGGTGGACCGAAGAGACCTTGCTCGAGGCCGCCCGCCGCGCCGTCACTCGATGAGCGCGCCGGCGGCGATCCAGGCGCGCACCGCCTCGAGATCCTCGTCGCGCAGCGGGATGCCGCCGAGGGGCATCGGGTCGCCGCAGCGAGGCTCGGCGCCGAGCTTGTCGACGAAGAGGCTCGCGTCGGGATCGCCAGCGACGATGAGCGCGCCCTGCCCCGCGCACTCCTCACCGCTCGCCGCGCCGGTGGTGAGCGCGGCGTGGGTCGACGCCGAGTCCGTCACCCGGAAGCCGGCGTCGGAGCCGCCGTGGCAGAGCGCGGTCGCGCAGCCGCGACCCCTGAGCAGGTCCTCGAAGAGGCTCGCCCAGGTCGGCTCGAGGGGCTCGAGCGGGAGCGGGGGCACCACCACCGCGTTCACTCCGTCCTCGCGCGGCACCGGACGCTCGATCACGGGCGCGGCGCAGGCCAGCCAGTTCCGCAAGATCTCGCGGCCCTCCTCCGAGCCCACCGCCGGCAGCGCCTCGAAGCCGCCCGCGCTCGCGCGCACGTAGACCGGGGCGCCGGCCAGCACCTCGCGGCCGACCTCGCTCGGCGGCGGCATCGTACCGAGATCGACGGTGTGCAGGACCAGGTGAGCCTCCTGCACGGTGCGGAAGCGCGCGCGGCGCTGCCGTACGATCGCGGCCTCGTCGACGGTGCCGTCCGGCGCCGCCAGCTGCACGTCGAAGCTCAGCCCCTCCGGCACCCCGAGCCGGTTCTCTCGCGGGACGTCGTCGCCGGCGTGGCAGAAGGCGCCGTGACCGCAGGACGCGATCATCAGGGCCTGACCCTCGTAGGCCGGCAGCCCGGTCGCCTGGTCGTACGCCACGCGGATCGCGGCCGCCTGATCACAGTCCCCCATCTGGGGGGTGCATCCGACCGCGAGCGCGGCCGCGAGGAGAAGGGCTCTCACCGAGCGGGACCCTACCATCCGAGGGGCTCGGTCTGACGTCGATGTCAGGCCTGGGCTTCGGCCTGTGCCTTCTCGGCCCGCTTCTGCATCGCGCGCCACGACTTCTTGGGCGACAGGTAGGTGCCGAAGACGAAGTCCCAGAGCGGCGAGGTGATGCCGAACCGGTGGTGGGGCGAGTCGAAGTGGTGCGCCATGTGGTAGCGCTTGAGCCACTTCCCCGGGCCGCCCTTCGGGTTGAAGTGGTGGGTGTAGTAGTGGAGCCAGTCGTAGGCGATGTAGCCCAGCGCCGAGCCCCCGAAGACCACCCAGAAGTAGCTGCCGAACACGAACCAGTAGACCACGCCGAGGATGGCCGCGACCGGCCAGATCGCGATCGGCGGCAGCACGAGCCGCATCGAGTCGTTCGGGAAGTCGTGATGGTAGCCGTGCATCAGGAAGTGGTTCAGCCGCCCCTTCTCCGTCTTCGGCTCGAAGTGGAAGGCGAAGCGGTGGAGCGCGTACTCGATGAACGTCACGAGCAGCACGCCGCCCGCGAACCCGAGCAGCCCCTGCCACCAGAGGAACGCCTGGGACGTGAAGGCCACGTAGAGCCCGTAGACCACGATCCAGCCGAACCAGATGCCCGGCGTGATCGGGTGGGCCTGCGCGAACCACTTCTCGATGAACTCGTTCTGGTACACCTGCAGGCGCACCGGACGGTTCTTGCCTTTCGGGATCTTGATCTTCCCGTCGGCGGTATCGAGGCACTCCTGGGTGAAGTCGAGCAGGCCCATGTCGGCTCTGGGGTAGCATGCCCTCGGCCGGCCTCCAAAGGGACGGCGGAGAGGGCCCTCACGCTCGGGGCGTGGTCCGAAAGCTGCACGGGTTCGGCAAACCCGATAGAATCGAGCCCGCTCGATGAGCACCGTCAGCCCCGAACGCAGCCCCGCCGGGCCCCCCGAGGACGCCCCCGCCGAGGACGCGGTCGGGGGCGAGCCGACCGATCACATCTCGTCCACCGCGTATGGGCCAGCCGACGTCCGGGACACCCCCCAAGTGAAGTCCAGCTTCGAGAGCGAGCGCGAGGCGCCGGAGGAGGACGATCCCTGGATCGGCCGGACGCTCTCCAAGGTCTACGAGATCGAGTCGAAGATCGGCGAGGGCGGCATGGGCTCGGTCTACCTCGCCCGGCACGTCCACCTGCAGAAGGCCTTCGCGGTGAAGGTCCTGATCGAGACCGTCGCCGGCAAGGGCAACGCGGTCGAGCGCCTCCAGCAGGAGGCGATGGCCGCCGCGAACATCGATCACGAGAACATCGTCGACGTCGTCAACTTCGACCGGACCGACGACGGCGCGGTCTTCATCGTGATGGAGCTGCTCAAGGGCGAGAGCCTGGCCGAGGCCATCGGTCGGGGCCCCATCTCGCTGCACCGCGCGCTCCCGATCGCCTTCCAGATCTGCCGCGCGCTGCACGCCGCCCACGAGCACGGCATCGTGCACCGCGACCTCAAGCCGGAGAACGTCTTCCTCACCGAGAAGGGCGGCCGGACGCTGGTGAAGGTGCTCGACTTCGGCATCTCGAAGATCAAGCGCGCCGAGAGCGAGCAGGTGCGCATGACCAAGACCGGGCAGCTGGTCGGCACGCCGCTCTACATGTCTCCCGAGCAGGCGCGGGGCGAGAGCGAGGTCGACCGGCGGGTCGACGTGTACGCGATGGGCGTGATCCTCTTCGAGATGATCACCGGCGCGCCGCCCTTCGACGGCCGGAACTACTTCGAGCTCCTCTGGAAGCACGGCAACGAGCCGCCGCCGTCGATGAAGGAGATCAACCCGAACGTCCACATCCCGGACGCGGTCGACGAGGTCGTGCTCAAGACCCTCGCGAAGGAGCGGGACGCGCGGTACCAGACGATGCTCGAGGTCGAGCACGCGCTGATGAAGGCGGCCCCCGAGGTGCCCGCGCTGCCGGCGCCTCACTCGCTGCCTCCGGAGCGGCCGCGCCAGGGGGTGGTCGTCGCGCGGAAGAAGCTCGCCCACGCCGCGACCGAGGCGATGGAGACCGGGGACGAGCTGGCGACGGCGGCGCGCGAGACGGCCGAGGTCGCCCTCCCCGAGCGCAAGCTCGGCCCCGTGATCGCGGTGGCGGTCGGGGCCCTGATGCTGGTCGGCGCGGTGGTCTACGCGGTGACCGGCTCCGATCCCGTGGAGCCGCCGCAGGCGCAGACCGAGCCGCCCGAGCCGCAGCCCTCGGCGCCGACGCCGCCCGAGGAGGTCGAGGAGCCCGAGGTCGAGGAGACCGCGCCGCCGACCGGGGTCGATCCTCCGGCCGCGCCGGCCCGCGTCAGCGTGACCCTCACCTCGAGCCCGAGCGGCGCGGCGGTGCACCTCGGCGACCAGCGGCTGGGCGAGACGCCGCTGACGGTGCCGCTCGAGGCACGGGACGAGGCGGTCACCCTGCGCTTCGAGAAGCCGGGCTACCTCGACCAGACGCAGTCGGTCGTCGTGGCCCCCGGCCTCGAGGTACCTGAGGTACGCTTGCGCCGTCGCCGTCAGGCGCAGTCCCAGCCCTCCGGGGGCGGCTCGCTCCCCATCAAGACCGGCTTGTGATGACCGATGCTGCTTACCTTCTTCGACTCCGCCCCGCCCTGCTCGCCCTCGCGCTCCTCTCCGCCGCGCCGGTCCTGAGCGCGCCGAGCTCCGCGGCCGCGCAGGAGGAGGAGGCGCGGCTGCTCTTCGAGCGCGGCAACCAGCACCTCACGGCCGGCCTCCGAGCCCGCGGTCGCCGCCGCACGCGCGAGCTCGAGCAGGCCCTCGACGCCTACCTCGGCGTGCTCCGCCTCGGCGCGCGCACCCGCAACGTCGTCTTCAACCTCGGCATCACGCTGCAGGAGCTCGACCGGCCCGAGGAGGCGTTCAACTACTTCAGCGAGTACCTCCGCAGCTTCGACCTCAGCGCGGAGGATCGGGCGGCCGGCGAGCAGCGCCTCGAGGCGCTCCGGCCCGAGGTCGCGGTGCTGCGCATCGAGAGCACCCCGCCCGGCGCCGAGGTGCGGGTCGACCGGAGAGACCTCCCGCCGCGGGGCACCACGCCGCTCGAGATCGCGGTCGCCCCCGGCACGCGCCGCCTCATCCTCAGCCTCGACGGCTACGGCGAGGCCCGGGCGGAGGCCACCGTCGCGGTGGGCTCGCGGGCCGACGTCGCCGCGACGCTCTCGCCCGAGCCGGTCTCGGTGCAGGTCATCGCCCCCGGCGGCGGCCGCCTGACGCTCGACGATCGGGAGATCGTCGCCGGCCGCGCGGTCGAGGTCGCCCCCGGCGCCCACGTGGTCCGCCTCGAGGTGGAGGGCGCGGCCCCGGTGGAGCGTCGGTTCGAGGTCGCGGCGGGCAGCGACCCGATGGTGCTCGAGCTGAGCGCGACCGGGCCTGGCCCGAGCGGGCCCCGCGTCGCGCTGGACATCGACACGCCCGCCCAGGTCTTCCTCGACGGCCTGCAGGTCGGCGCGGGCATGCAGGTCGAGATCCCCGCGTCGCCCGGCGATCACGAGGTGCGGGTGGTCGCGCCCGGGCGCCGCGACGCCGTTCAGCGGATCAGCCTCACCGGCCAGGAGCGGCTCCACCTCGACGTCACCCTGGGGCGCGGCGGCGGGGGAGGCGGCCTCATCGCCGGGCGCGTCGTCACCGCGATCCTCGCCCTCGGCGGCCTCGGCGCCGGCGTCGCCCTGCTCGCCGCCGAGAGCGACGCCTGGAGCGCGTGGCAGAACGACTACACCGAGGAGAACGCCGACCGCCTCGAGCAGATCCAGCTCGGGGTCGACGTCACCTGGTCGATCACCGCCGCCGTCGGCCTCACCGCGCTCGTCCTGCTCTTCGTCGACGAGGGCGCGGACTCGACGGTCGAGCTGGGGGTCGCGCCCGCGCCCGGAGGCGGCGCGCTCGCCCTCCGCGGGAGGCTCCGATGAGAGGCGCGATCCTCCTGGCGCTCGTGCTCACCACCGGCTGCAGCCTGATCCGCCCGCCCGACCGCTCGCTCATCGACGGCGGCGTCCCGATGGACGCGGGCGACGCCGGAGACGCGGGCGACGCGGGCCGAGACGCCGGAGACGCGGGGGACGCCGACGTCGACGGGGGCTGCGCGACCGAGATCGTGGAGCGGAGCTGCGACGACGGCGAGGACAACGACTGTGACGGTGTCGCGGACTGCCTCGACCTCGACTGCCGCGGCGCGGCGAGCTGCTGCAGCGCGAACCGGAGCGTCCCGGTCTGCATCGCCACCAGCGGCGCCGATCGCTTCAACAACTTCGGGGCCACGCTGCAGGACATGGGCTGCCCCAACGCCGACGTCGTCGACTTCGGGCTGACCGGCGCGTCGGTGATCACCGACGAGTGCCAGCGCATCTCGTTCGGCGCGGAGCTGTCCGTCGACTTCCAGATCGCCACCCTCTGCCCCGGCGGCGGCTGCTCGGGCGACCTCGAGTACGCGGCGCTCGCGCTCGGCCCGACCGGGGCGCCGGGCGCGGGCGGCTACGTGAGCGAGGTGCGCTTCGCGGTGTCCGAGGACGGACGCGTGAGGGTCGAGCGCGCGGGCACGCTCATCGCGACCTCCGCCGAGACCTACGCCGGCGGCGCCCCGCCGATCACGATGACGGTGGAGCTCCTGCCCGGCTTGACCGCGGGGGGCGAGGAGGTGCTCTTCGGGCACGTCGAGCTCCAGCAGGGCGCCCTCTCCGAGACGCTGCTCGACCGGGAGCTGCTCATCCCGCTCGCCGACGTGCGCTGCATCGACGGCGGCCGCTCGCGGGCCGGCCTCTTCCTCGCGTTCGAGGGGCGCGGCAACGCCGTGCACGTGCGCGGCCCCCTCGGTCGCGTGGAGCGCAACTGCGCGACGCCCAGCCAGTTCGAGCCGCCGGACGAGCTCGAGACCGACGCGCTCGCGTTCCTGGACGGCTGCGGGCCCGGCGGCAACGTCGGGGCCCCCGCGCTCGCCGCCTACCGCTGCGGCGACGGCTGCCCCGGCCGGCTCCAGTGGGACGCGTGGCTCGACTCGAGCGAGGCGCCCCGCGAGGACGACGACGCCGCGTTCATCGACTTCGGGATCTGCGCCAGCTACGCGCGCGGCGGCGACCTGCCCGGCAACGCGAGCACGCCCTGGCAGGCGCGGGGCGCCGGCTACGTGCTCGGGCCGACGCCCGCGTCCTCCCGCGAGCCGTCGGTGCTGCCGATCACCAACGACGCGACGACGACCTTCCGGGCGCCGCGCCTCCTCTTCGCCTACGCGGAGCGCATCGCGGCGGACGCGGACCCGCACCACATCCGGCTCGGCGAGGTCCTCAACGGCGGCACCGTCGGCGCGCCCGCGGCCGGCTCGGTGGTCCTCACCCCGGCCGACGTCGAGGGCTGCGTCTCGCTCCGCGACCCGCTGCTCCTCGCCGACCACACCCAGAACATGGACGGACACGAGGTCACCGGCGGGTGGCTCCTCTTCACCTGCGACCGCGGCACCGAGCCCGACAGCATCGGGGTGGCCACGCTGGACGCGGGCTTCACCCGCGCCACCCTGGTGCGGAGGGACCTGCTGGACCACGAGGTCGGCCCGTACGCGATGCGCGGCGTGTTCGGCGCGGCCGGGTACATGGAGCCGGTCGGCCGGGACCACACGCTGCGGCTCTGGTTCCTCGCCCGCGACGGGGCCGGCGAGGTCCGGCTCGCCTACGCCCAGGGTCGCTCGCTGCTCGGCACCCTGCCCGAGCTGGACCCCTACCCCGGCAACCCGATCCTCGACGGCGACGCGGCCGACCTCGGCGCGCCGTGCGAGGGGCCCTGCCGCCTCACCGGGGTCTCGGTGTCCCCGGATCCGAACGCCATCGGCGACGCGGTCCGCAACTTCTTCCTGATCGCCCGCTCGCGCATGACCTCGTCCGGCCTGATCCACGAGCTGGTACCGCTGTTGCAGCCTCGGCCGGACGACTGATGCGGCTGACACGCTACGGCACGCTCCTCCTGCTCGGCTTCGCCGCGTGTGACGCGTCGATCACCGACGACCCGATGGGCGTCGCCGACACGGGCGCGGTGACGCTGGACGCGGGGGCGCCGACGGGCGGAGAGCGCGAGGACCCCGACTTCGACGCGGGGTCCTGCTTCGACGGGCTCGACAACGACCGGGACGGGCAGATGGACTGCGCCGAGGACGCGTGCGGGGTGCGCCGCGAGTGCTGCGTCGCCTCCACCTCGGTCGCCTGCTGCGGGTCCCCCTCGCCGGTCGCGCGGGTCGAGATCGCCTGCCCGGACGGCCCGGCGTCCTCCTGCGCCGCGCTCGACGGCGAGGCCCTCTTCGGCTCGCCGACGATCGAGGGCGGCGCGCTGGTCCCCCAGGGCGGCCCGGGCCACGGAGGGCTCGCGCTCGACGGGCCGATCGATCCGCGGGCGGGCAACCTGCGGCTGGAGGCGGTCGTCCGGGCCCCCGAGGTCGCGTGCGGCGACTGCGTCGACTTCGCCGGGATCGCGTTCGTCGCCGCGCCGCCGGCGCCCGGCGTCCGCGCGCCGATCTGGCTCGGGGTGCTCGGCACCAGCGGCCGCGACGAGGTCCAGGTGATCGTGGCCGACGAGGTCGTGCATCGCTTCGAGCTCCCGTTCGAGGCGATCTACGCGATCTCCCTCGAGGCGAACGGCGCGGCGACGGTCTCGGTGGATGGGGTGACGGTGCCGCTCGACGGTCTCACGCTGCCTCCCGAGGTCCACGCGGTGGTCATCGGCCGCACCGACAACCGCGCCGCCGGGGTGGAGGCGATGCGCGTGCACCGCGCCGAGCTGCAGCGGGCCGACTGCGACATGCCGGCCGCGCTCGCCCGCGCCGCGTCGCCGCGGCTGCCCGGGACCGCCTCGAGCTTCCGGCCGAACGACCTCGGGCGCGTCGCCGCGGTCGTCGACGAGGGCGCCCTCTTCGTGGTGTTCGCGGACGACGGCGATCTCTTCGTGGCGCGCGAGGCGATGAACGGCGGCCTCGTGCCTCCCGCCAGCCGGGACGAGCTCGCCGTCACGCCGCTCGACGGGACCGACGACCTGCGCGACCCGGCGCTCCACCGCGGCCCGGGCGGCGCGCTGCAGCTCTACTTCGCCGCCGAGGCCTCCGATGGCCGCAGCCGCATCTTCCGCGCGCCCCGTGAAGGCGATCGCTTCGGGACGCCCGACCTCGCGCTCGAGGTCGACGGCGCGTCGGTCGACGGTCCGGCCGTCTGGAGCACCGCCGACGGGCTGCTGCGAATGGTCGCCCGGGTGAGCCGCCCGGGGGCCCCGAGCGAGCTCGCGATCTTCGGGGCGTCCGGCGACGCGCCGCTCGAGCGGCTCGAAGGGCTGCGGCAGGCCCCGGTGGAGGATCTGTTCGCCTTCGATCGCGACGAGGTCGCCCAGCCCGCGATCGCCCAGACCGCCGACGGGCTCTACCGCCTCTACTACGCCGGGCGGCGCGGCACCGCCTGGTCGGCCGGGCTGCTCGTCTCCGAGGACGGCGTCGCCTGGCGCCCGCTCGGCCGGGTGCTCGGGCCGGACGGGGACGGCTTCGACGCCCTCTCGGTCCGCGGGCCAGCCCCGGTGGTGCGGTCCGATCTCGGGGGCGCGCTCCACCTCTACTACACGGGGAGCGACGGGGCGGGGGCCGCGATCGGCCTCGCTGGACCGGCTGGCACGCTCGGTGAATGATGTCTCCTCGGTAGGTCTACCGTGGAGAATCGTGTGCCAAGCTGTGATCGTCGCCTCCGGATCGGGCGGATCTGCACGGTCCTGCTGCTCCTCGGCGTCGGCGGCTGCACCGACGCGGGGACGGCCGCGTGCCCGGGGGCGCCCTGCTATCGAGGCGGCGACGGCGGCCCGGCCGACGAGGCGGACGCGAGCGCGGACGCGGGCATGCAGACCCCCGGCCCCCACCTGGACGCGGGCGCGCTCGGCGACGAGGCGAGCTTCGGCGCCGGGGCCTGCTTCAACGGCGTGAACGAGGACGTCGGGCTCGACGCCGAGGACGACGGCGCGGACTGCGACGACGCCAGCTGCGCCAGCGCCGCCATCTGCTGCCTCGGGGAGAGCGACGCCGCCTGCTGCGTCGCCTCGCCTCGCGTCGTTCACGCGTTCGGAGACTGCGACGGCGTGTCCGGGTGCGCCCCCGGCGCGCTGGTGTTCGGCGCCCCGCGGGTCGCCGCCGACGGCCTCGTGCCGAACGGCGACGAGAGCGGCGACGGCGGGCTCGCGCTCGGCGAGCCCCTCGATCTCACCCGGCAGCGGGTGACCCTCACCGGGCGCCTGCGCGCGGAGGCCGAGTGCGCCGAGGACTGCCTCGAGGTCGCGGCCTTCGGCGTGGGTGACGCGCCGACCCTGGGACGCGTCCTCCCCGACGTCGCGATGGCGCTCCGGCCCGCGCGGCGGGAGATCGCGCTGCTCGTCGCCGGCGAGACGCTGCACGCGTGGCGCTACGACGGCGCGGCGGACCTCGTCGTGTCGCTCACCCTGGCGCCCACCGGCGAGCTGACGGCCGGCGTCGAGGGCATGGAGCCCGTGTCGGCGACGTTCATGCCCCGCGCCGACCGGCGCGCGCTGATCTACGGGCGCACCCAGTCGCTGCGCGCCGAGCCCGCGCGGGTGATGAGCCTCTCGGTGGAGGCCTCGACCTGCCGGATGCCGAGCGCGCTCGATCGCTGGGACGCGCCGGAGATCCCCTGGGGCGAGCCGTGGGCCGGTCAGGCGCCGCGGAGCCCCAGCGTGCTCGCCGACGACGAGACCCTTCGGCTGGCCTTCGAGCTCGACGGGAGCCTCTTCGTCGCGGTGCGCGATCCCTCCGGCGCCTGGCGCATGCAGGGCTCCGACCTCGACGATCCCGTGCTGCGCGCCCCGGCGGGCACGCGCTACGCGGACCCGGACCTGGTGCGGACCGAGGCGGGCGACTTCCTGCTGCTCACCGTGGAGTCCGACGGCCAGACCCGGCTCGCCGTCTCCGGCCCGGTGGAGCTGGCCTCCGCCCGCTTCCCCGACCCGCGTGTCCTCGGCGAGCCGGATCTGCGGGCCCCGAGCGCGGCGGTGACGCCGGACGGCGAGGTCCTGATCGCGGCGGTCCGAGGGCGTGCGAGCGGCAGCCGCGTGCTCCTCTTCGACTCCGACCCGGCGTTCACCTCGCTGTCCCCGAAGGTGGAGCAGCCGATCGTCACCGCGAGCGGCGAGCTGTTCCGCTTCGACGAGCAGGAGGTCGCCGACCCGGCGCTGATGGTCGACGGCGACGGTCTGCTCCGCCTCTACTACGCCGGGCGCCGCGGGACCCGCTGGGCGCTCGGCCTGCGCGCCTCGATCGACCGCGAGCACTTCCGCGAGATCGGCGGCGGCGCCCCGATCCTGACGCCGTCCGGCAGCGGCTTCGACGCCCTGAGCGTGCGGGCGCCCGACGCGCGCTGGGACGGCGACGCGGTGGAGCTCTGGTTCGGCGCGCACAGCGGCGCCGCCTGGTCGATCGGCGCGGCGGTGGAGGCCCGATGAGATCCACCGCCCGGTGGCTCGGGATCGCGCTCCTGCTCGTCTTGCCGGCGTGCGCGTTGAGCCCCGGCGCCGATCGCGACGGCGACGGAGGCGCGTCGTTCGACGCGGGCGGCGCGTTCGTGGACGCGGGCGTCGCCCCCGGCGTCGACGGCGGCGCCACGGACGCCAGCCCGCCTCCGTCCGCCGAGCCGGAGTTCGACGCCTCGCGCGGCGGCCTGGCCGCGTGCTTCGACGGGGTCGACAACGACGTGGGCGGCGGCGGGGCCGACTGCGACGACCGCAGCTGCCGCCGGGGCGTGCCCGCCTGCTGCGTGGGGCGAGACGGCGAGGGCTGCTGCGACGACGGCGTGGCCGAGCCCCTCCCCTTCGCCGGATGCGACGCCGGGCTCGGCGGCTGCCCCGCCCTCGACGGCTACTCCGTCTTCGGCGCCCCCTCCCCGCGGGTCGAAGGCGGCGCGCTCCTCCCGGGCGGGCAGGACGCGGAGAGCGGCCTGCTCTTCCCCGAGCGCCTCGATCCGCGCGAGGGGCCGATCGCGCTGACCGCCGAGATCGCCACCCCGGCGGCGCCGCCGACCGGCGGGCAGATCGAGGTCGTCGGCTTCGGCCTCGTCGACGCCGACGTCGACCCGGGTGGGCTCGGGCGCGTGTCGCCGGTCGCCGGCTTCCGGGTGAGCCGCAACCGGGCGGAGCTCGCCTTCGTGATCGCGGGCGAGACGCTGCTGCGCGAGCGGATCGAGACCGACACCCCGGTGTCCTATCGCCTGACGGTCGCGCCCTCGGGCCGCATCGCGCTCTCCGCCGACGGCCGGGAGGTGGCGGCCATCGACCTGCCGCTCGCCGGCGGCTTCCGCGCCGTGCTCTACGGCCGCACCGCCAACGAGCCGGGGGAGAGCCCGCCCCACACCCGGGTGGTCGGCGCCTCGGTCCAGCGCGGCGCGTGCGACATGCCGGACGCGAACGCGCGGCGCGACGCCCCCGCGATCCCGGCGCCCGGGGACCCGAGCTGGGCCGACGCGGTCGACTTCATCGGCGAGCCGGACGTGCTCCGCTTCGAGCACGAAGAAGCGACCCAGGTGGTCATGGCCTTCTCGCTCGGCGACGCCATCTACCTCGCCCGCCCGGGCATGGGCGGCTTCGTGCCGAGCACCGCCGTCGGCATGCCCGCGCTGACCGAGGGGGTGCCCGGCGCCCCGTTCGCCGCCAGCGGCGTGCGCTCTCCCGCCCTCCGCCACGACGGCGAAGGCGGCGTCGAGATCTGGTTCGTGGCCGAGAACGGCGACGCCACCTCGATCGCGCGCGCGCGTCCTCCGGCGAGCGGGCATGCCTACACCGACCTGGAGGAGGTGCTGCCGGCGGAGCCGGGCACCCGCTTCGAGAGCGTCGACGTGTTCGAGGTGGGCGGCGACCTCCGCTTCGTCGCCGCCGTCCGGGACGCCGAGGGCACGCACCTCCGCGTCTACCGCTCGAACGGGGACGGCTGGATGGCCACCCCCGTGCTTTCCAACCGGGCCGACGCCCTCTTCGCGTTCGACCGGGACGAGGTCGGCGACCCGTCGGTCGCGTTCGAGGGGGGCGCCTACCGTCTGTACTTCGCCGGCCGCCGCGGCACCCGCTGGTCGATCGCGGTGCGCGCGTCCGGGGACGGGCTGACCTTCGTCGAGCCGCCGAACAGCCTGGTGCTCGAGCCCTCCGGCGACGGCTTCGACGCGCTCGAGGTCCGCGGGCCCAGCGCGGCCGTGCTCGACGGCTCCCTGCACCTCTACTACGAGGGCTCGGACGGCTCGCGCAGCCGCGTCGGCGTCGCCATCGGGCCGGCTCCCTGATACAGGGAGGCTCGTGACCCGGGCCGAGACGACGGTGGACGAAGGGGCGGCGGGGCAGACCCTGGCCGCGGTGGTGCGCGCGCTCCTCGACGTGCCCTGGAGCAAGGCCAAGAGCCTCTGCACCAGCGGGCGGGTGTGGATCGACGGCGCCGCGTGCACCGATCTCGCGCGCCGCGTGAAGGCGGGCGAGCGGATCGTGGTGGACGAGGCGGCGCCGAAGAAGCGGGCCGGGGTGCTCGACCGCGACGCGATCCTGCACTCGGACGCCGACGTGGTGGTGGTGCGCAAGGACGCCGACCTGCTGACCCTGCCCTTCCACGGCGACGAGAAGGACACGCTGGTCGACCAGACCCGCGCCGCGCTCCAGCGCATGATCCCGCGGCGGCGCAAGGGCCGCGATCCGATGGTCGGCGTGGTGCAGCGGCTCGACAAGGACACGACCGGGGTGCTCGTCTTCGCCCGCAACATGAGCGCGAAGCGGTCGCTCGAGGCCCAGCTCCGGGCGCACACCGTCGGGCGCCGCTACCTCGCGATCGCGCACGGCGCGGTCGCCACCGCGACCCACACCACCTCGCTGGTGCAGGACCGCGGAGACGGCCTCCGGGGCAGCTGGGGAACGCGCCCGGAGCACCGCGGGCCGCCGCCCCCGAAGGCGAAGGTGTCGGTCACCCACGTCCGCCTGCTCGAGGCCCTGAAGGGAGCGTCGCTCTGCGAGTGTCGGCTCGAGACCGGGCGGCAGCACCAGATCCGGATCCACCTCGCCGAGGCCGGCCACCCCCTGGTCGGCGAGCGGGTCTACGTGCGGGATCACCAGGGCCCCACGATCGAGGCGGGCCGGCCGATGCTGCACGCGACCGAGCTGAGCTTCGAGCACCCGCGCACCGGCGAGCGGCTGCGCTTCCGGGTCGATCCCCCGGACGACTTCGAGCGCCTCCTCGCGCGCCTCCGCGGTTGACGCGATCGTCCCTTCGCGCGAGCGTGCGGGCGTCGATGTCCGACCGAGAGAGAGAATGGTCGACCCGGATCGCGCAGGCCGGCGCGGGCCTGGTCGCGGTGGGCGCGCTGCTGCTCACCTTCGACGTCACGGCGCAGGAGCAGCGCGCCTTCGGCTGGTACGCGCTGGTCCCGGGCGTGCTCGCCCTCCTCGCGGCTGGCGTGCTGCGCGGCGCCGCCGACGCGGCCGGGGTGAAGGCGCCCCCGATCGTGGAGCCGCCGCAGGGCAAGGTCGCCACCTGGCTGGCGATCGCCTTCGGCGCCGGCCTCCTCGTCCAGGCGCTGATCCCCTTGCGCTACTACTTCGGGAGCGATCCCTACGACGAGCGCTTCGCGTGGCGCATGTTCTCGAACGTCCGCGTCTACCGCTGCGACCTCGGCGCCTTCGAGACCCGGAGCGGCTACGAGCGACCGGTCAGCCTCATGCAGACCATTCACGTCGGCTGGGGCAGCCTCCTGCGCCGCAACCGCCCGGCGGTGATGGACGCCTACCTGGAGTGGCGCTGCGAGCAGGAGGGCGTCACGGCGGCCCGGCTGCTGAACCGCTGCGTCTCCCCCGCGGGAGAGGCGGTGCCCGACGTCGTGCGCCGGATCGACTGCGCGGACGGGGCTCTGGACGATGGAGAGGAGCGATGAGCGCGCTCTCGCGGACCCTCTACGTGCCGGTGGCCGCGGTGCGGCCCTACCTGGCGCTCAAGTGCACGCTCATCCTGCTCGCCTTCGACGTCTGGATCGCGAGGCTCTACAAGGGCCACGGCCACGGCGCGGGCGGCTTCAACGTCGCGCACTTCGGCTTGCTCGACGCGGTGCAGCCGTCGATCAGCGCGCCGCTCTACGTCGGCGTGATCGTGCTGACCGGCGCCCTCTGCCTGACGATCGCCATCGCGTCCCGGCCGCCGCGCGCCCTCATCGTGCTCGCGTTCCTGCTGCACACGTGGAGCTGGGCGATGAGCATGCTGGACAGCTACCAGCATCACTACCTGCTCTCGATCGTGCTGCTGGCCCTCGCGTTCTTCCCCCGGCTGACCGCCGAGGAGGCGCTCCTGCCGCCGAGCGCGCCGGTGAAGCGCGACGCGCCGGGGGACGAGGGCAAGCGCAAGAGGCGGAAGAAGAAGCAGGCCGAGAAGAAGAAGGAGGCGCCGGAGGGATCGGCGCTGCTCCGGCCCTTCCCGCTCGTCAGCGCCGGGGGCTACGCGTTCCTCGCCGCGAGCGTGGCCGTCGTCTACGCCTACACCGCGCTGAGCAAGACCGACCCCGAGTGGCTCGCCGGGGCGGCGCTGAAGAGCGTCCTGCACCTCCAGGAGAACGGCATGCCGGCGCCGGGGCGCGACGATCCGATCAGCTTCTTCCGCGAGCTCGCCGCCAGCTTCGGCCTCGCCGGCGAGACCTTCTGGTGGTTCATGGGACACTCGGTGGTCGGCGTGCAGCTCGTCTGCGCGCTCGGGTACCTGCTCGCGCCCTTCCGCGACGTGACGACCGCGCTCTGGATGCACGCGCTCGGCTGGCTCGCGCTCTTCACCGCGCTCAGCTTCCACCTCGGCGCCGAGTACATGGGCCTCGAGATCGGCTGGTTCAGCTACTACATGATCGGCTACGCGCTGATCTTCTTCCTGCCCGGCCGTTGGCTGGTGATCGCGGCGCGCGCCCTCGTCCCGCTCCTCGGCGCGTCGCTCGGGCCCGAGGTGATCGCCGCCCGCATCCTCGCCGGGCTCGTGCTGCTGGCGGCGGGCTTCGGCGCGGAGCTGCCGGTCGTGGGCTGGCTCGGCGTCGCGATCCTGGCCCTGACGCCCATCCGGTTGATCGCCAAGGCCGCCTGGACCCGGGAGGCGGCGAGCCGCGAGACGCAGACCCACCACGTGGCCCTCGGCGCGGCCGGGATCGGCGCCGCCGTGCTGGTGGCCGGCGGCTACATCGCCGATATGCCGGGCGCGCCGGCGGCGGCCATCGCGGGCGCGGTGCTGCTCGGCGCCGGCGTGGTCTACCTGCTCGTCGCCAAGGGGCAGGCCCGGGCCATTCACGGCTACGGCGTCGGCGCGGCGATCGCCGGCCTCGCGCTGATCGCGTCGATGGCGCTCTCCGAGACGCGCTGGGACTTCTACCGCAACTACGGCGGCAACCACCGCCGGCTCGGCGAGTGGGCGATCGCCTACCACGCCTACCAGAAGGCGGTGCGCTACGCGCCCGACGACGACGCGGCCGACAGCCGGCAGCGCCGCGTCGACGAGATGCGCGCCAACATCGAGCGCGACGGCCCGAGGCGGCCATGATCACGCGTGAAGACGAGCACCTCGTCCTGCCCGGTCTGGCGACCGCCCACTCGCACGCCTTCCAGCGCGCGCTCCGGGGACGCACCCATCGACGCAGCGCGCATGGACGCAGCGGCTCGTTCTGGAGCTGGCGCGGCCTCATGTACCAGCTCGCCGGCGCGCTCGACCCGCGGTCCATCTACGACCTGTCGCGCTACGCCTTCGTCGAGCTCGCAATGAGCGGGGTCACCGCGGTGGGCGAGTTCCACTACGTGCACCACCAGCCGGACGGAACGCCCTACGACGACCGCACCGAGCTGGCCGACGCGGTGATCCGCGCCGCGCTCGACGCCGGGATCCGCGTCTCGCTGCTGCGCGTGATCTACCAGCGCCCCGGGCTCGGCCGGCCGCTCGAGCCGACGCAGCGGCGCTTCTCGGACGACGACGTGGAGGACGCGCTGAAGGACGTGGAGGCGTTGATCTCGCGCTGGGCGGGCGAGCCCCGGGTGACCGTCGGCGTCGCGCCGCACAGCGTCCGCGCCGTCCCGCTCGAGGCGCTCCGTGAGGCCGCCGCCTTCACCGACGCGCGCGGGCTCCCGCTCCACATGCACGTCAGCGAGCAGCGGCGGGAGATCCACGAGTGCCTCGCCGAGCACGGGCGCCGACCGGTGCAGCTCCTCGCCGACGAGGGCCTGCTGAGCGAGCGCTTCGTCGGCGTGCACGCGACCCACCTCGACGCGGCGGAGATCCGCGCGCTCGGCGAGGCCCGGGCGTTCGCGTGCGTCTGCCGCACCACCGAGCGAGACCTCGGCGACGGCCTCCCGCGGCTCGGCGACCTGCTCCGATCCGGCGCGCGCCTCTGCTTCGGCACCGACAGCCACGCCATCGGCGATCCCTTCGAGGAGGCGCGGGCGGCCGAGCTCGACGAGCGGAGCCGCACCGAGAAGCGCGCCCTCGTCGAGCCCGACGCGCTCTTCGACGCGGCCAGCGCCGAGGGCCACGCGGCGCTCGGCATGGGCGGCCGCGAGCGCGAGGACGTCGTCCGCCTCGACGGCCCGGAGCTCGCCGGCGTCGACGCCCCCTTCGAGGACGCGGTGATCTTCGCCGCCAACGCCCGCTGCGTGCGCGAGGTCGAGGTCGCCGGTGAGCGCCTGGTCGAGGGCGGCGTGCACCGCGCCTACGACGACGCGCGGGTGAAGTACGAGGCCACTTTACGCGCGCTGCTGTAGCCCGGCTCGCACGAAACCAGGATGTTACTTGCAATCCCGCAGTGACGGAGACGTCATCCCGGCATGAGAAGTCTGACGCTGTTCGTCGCCTTGAGCCTCATCGCCTGTGAAGAACCTCCCGACGTCGAGGACGACGCCGGGTCCCACGCCGAGCTGGACGCCGGCCGGATCGAGGACGCCGGCCGCCTCCAGGACGCCAGCGGCGAGGTCGACGCCGCGCTCGACGACGCCGGATCCGTCACCGACGCCGGCCTGCCGGACGCGGGGCCGCCCGACGCCGGCGTGCGCTACGGCGCCGGCGCGTGGATCCGCATGCACCTCGCCGACGCGCGGGCCTACACCGGCGCCTACGAGCGCCGCACCCGCGTCGAGACCCCGGCGCTCGTGCACGACGCCACCGGCTGCTGCGCGAAGTACGCCTTCGACGTGCGCGAGACCGAGGCGCCCGACCGCCGCGAGGTCGGCTTCGTCGATGTCTCCGTCCGCGACCTCGTGAGCGGCGACGCGTGGGGCGGCGCCATCCAGTCGAGCGGCGCGAGCGGCCTGACCCTCTACCTCGCCAACGTGGTGATCGACCCGGGATGGCCCACCTGGCGCAGCTACTCCGAGACGAACTACGACGGCATCGTGCTCGACGGCGCCGCCGCCATCTACGCCGAGGATCTCACGATCCGCAACTGGAACGCCGACGGCGCCATCGACGACAAGGCGCCGGTCTCGCAGTTCGTGCGGCTGACCCTCGAGGGCAGCGGCCACCGCGGCCTGCGTCTGTGGCGCCCGGGCCCGCACTACATCGTCGAGTCGAGCCTCGAGAACGACGGCATGCACGGCGAGGGCAGCCTGCTCTGGTTCCGCAACTGCGACGGCGCCGAGGTGCGCGTCTACGACACGACCTTCAACGGCGAGGCGACGATCGCGCCGAGCCTCATCTCCTGCGACGAAGGCCGCGACCCCAACATCGTCTACCTCGAGTCCGACCCGCGCGAGACCGGCGAGATGCACGAGATGTTCTCGTATTGAGCTTGCTGGGAGGGGCTTTTCAAGCCCCTCCCCCCCGCTGCGCCGTCAGACCTGTCTCTGCTCCGGGTGCTGCCGCACCCTCCGCAGAGACAGCTCAGCCGGCTCCGCGGGGCCCCCCCACCCAAGTCGCGCGCCTTCGGCGCGCGTGTCCCGCGCTCCGCGC
>JAYZQJ010000034.1:0-16991 GCA_036149055.1 Myxococcota bacterium
TACCCCGAGGCGGCCTGGAAACACGAAAACTCGGCGATGGGCATCGGCGTGGCGCCGGCCTCACTTCCCTCGAGCAACATGCGCGAGATCTGGCCCCCAGACCTCAGCTGCCGCGAGCGGTAACACGTCGGGGTGGCGCTGGTCTTCGCCCTCTACACCGCGGGTCGCGCCCAGCGGGCCCCGGCCGACGGGTGGGACTTCTCGCTGTGCCCGTTCATGGGCGCGTTCTTCGTCGTCCCGCTGCTGGTGTGGCTGGGCGCGGCCCTGGCGCGGCGGCGGGTGCGGCCACCCCGGCTCATCCGGATCGAGGACCGGGTGATCGACGGCGACGATGACCTCGGCGCGCTGAAGGGCGTCGAGCGGCGGGGCGCAGTCGTCACGCTCCGATGCGCCGTCGGGTCCGCGGCCCTGGAGCTGGCTTCGGAGCTCGACGCGAGGCTGCTCGCCGAAAGGCTCGGCGCCCGGCTTCATGGCTGAGATCTCACCGAGCTTCGAGCGAGCGGAGCTCCGCCGCGATCGTCCGGGTGTGGATGAGATACGAGAACGCGACGTTCTGAACCGACCCGACCGCCGCGCGCCCCACGGAGACGGTCTGTGTCGGCCCTCCCCAGAGCATCCCGACGAGCCGTCCAGCGCCGTCGAAGGCGGGGCCGCCCGAGCTTCCGCGGAACGAGGTCGCGTCGATGACGACGCAGTTGCGGTTCTGCCCACACTGCGCGTAGGCCCGCCACGGTAGACGTCCGTGTCGGTGTGTAGGGGGACGGGGCGAGGCGACGCGGGTGGATCCTCGGTGAGGCGGAGGATCCCCAGGTCGATGTCTCCCGAGATGTAGAACCGCTCGACGGGCACCGGCACATCAATTCTGCGCGCGTCGGTCGCGCTCGGCGCCTGAGCGTCGGATGCGGAGGGAGCGAGCGCGAACGCGAGCGTCAGCCGCGAGAGCCCTTCGCGGGCATCGTGACCGACCCGAGCACCACCGACGGCTGGGTGCATCTATTGGAGCTGCGCGTGGGAGAGGCGAGTCGGCGCTTCAGTCTTAGAACCACGTCCCGGCCGCGGCGGTTCCGCTCATCGCGCTCCTGCGCGCGGCCGGTGAGGTCCCGACGCGCGATCCTCGAGTCCAAGTGAGGTGAACGCGCGCCGCATCGCCGAGGCGCTTGGACAATCCGGCTACGAGGTCATCCGTACCGGTCGCGCACGGGCCGGGCTCAGGCCCTATCGCGAAGCGCGCGCAGGAGGTCCACGTAGCTGACGATCCCCTGGAGCTCGCCCGTGGAGGGGTCGACGACCGGGAGCGCTCCGACCTTCAGGTCGAGCATCCGGTCGATGGACTCGCTCAACTCGGTCTCGGGATACACCGTGACCACGTCGCCGGACATGACCTCCGAGACCGGCGCGTCGTAGCGCGAGCGCAGCTCGTCGAGAGACGCCTCGTCGAACAGACGAGGGCTCATGATGCTGCGGAGATCTCGGTCACTGAGCATGCCCACCAGCGCGCCGGCCTCGACGACGGGGAGATGGCGCACCGTGTGAGCCGCCAGCAGCTCAGCCGCCTCGCTCAGGCGCGCCTGGGCGTGTACGACCACGGGCGACTCCGTCATCACGTCTCGAACCAGCATGCGGACTCCTTCCGGCGAGGCGGCCTCGCCCACGTCGAGGATGCAAGGGCGAGCCCACCAGCCGAGCATCGAAGGGGAGGCCGCCCACGCGAGATAGGCTCGCACGATCTGCGCAGGGGCGCAGTCGGCGCGTGGGGACTTGGGCCAGGGTGTACCCCGCCCGCCGCTCTACCGCGCCCGATGACACTGGCCACCTGTGGCTTTCGTCCCTACGTTATCGAGTGATGAGGGTCTTTCTCCCGCGACGACACTGAGGAGCCACCCCCGCCCGAGAGGGCGTGAGGGTGGCTCCGAGTCGCGGACCGGGGCGCACCCCCCCTCCAACGTCGCACCCCCCGTGGTCGACCCGAGTGACCGTGCGCCCGCCCGCACCTTGCCGAGCTTGGTCATCTCGACGGAGTCGTCCGTCGCTCTCACCCATCGGAGGTTGCAGTGGAGATTCGTGTGCGTTTCGTCGGAGTCGCGCCCAGCGACGCTCGAGCCGTGATCAGTGAAGTGGAGCGCCGCGTCGAGATGGCGCTCGACCGGCTCGCGCCTCGGGTTCGCGAGGTGAGCGTCGCGTTCTCGGACGTCAACGGGCCGCGCGGCGGTCTCGACCAGCAGTGCGTGGTGATCATCACGCCCAGGAACGAGGGCGAGCCCGTGGTGGGCCGGGCCCGCGAGGAGGCTCGCGGGCAGGCCGTCATCCGAGCGCTCAGGCGCGCGCGACGTCAACTCGAGGACACGCTCGAGCGTCAGCGATATTGGACCTCGTCCCGTCGTCTCACGACGCAGCCGCTGCTTCAGGAGAGCTCATGATGACAAAGCACACCGTATTGTTCGCCACGGATCTCGAGGGCGACGTCACGAAGGGCCTCCGCCTGGCGAGCGCGCTCGCGGAGGAGCGCGCCGCCACCCTGCTCGTGGTCCACGTGGTCCCGCTCCGCGCGAGCGACGGCGAGGGAATGCTCCACCGGGGCCTCGACCTGATGATGAACGCGCCCCACCGCGCCCTGCGCGCCGTGTCCCTTTCGGCTCCGGACGTGCCCCATCGGACTCTACTCCGGATCGGTGAGCCGGCGGAGGAGCTGGCGCGGGTCGCGAGAGAGTCCAACGCCTCGCTCGTCGTGATGGAGGCCCGCGAGCGCGGCGCGCTGCGCCGCATCTTCGGTCGGGGGCTCGTCGAGCGGCTGCGCGCTCGCGTGGACTGCCCGGTCGTGACCTATCCGCCCCGCGCGGCCGGCTCGTCGGCCGGTCTGGAGGGCGCGCTCCCGCCGTCCGTTGCGCTCCGGTCCGTGCTCGACGCGCGCGTCGACGCGCTCCTCGACTGGCTGAACGGGCGCGCTGACGCCGTGGCGTCGGTCGCGGAGCGGGCGTCCATCCAGCGGGCCGTGGTCCGGCTGGTGGAGGGCGCGACTCAGCGAGAGCGGGACGAGCTCGTGCTGGAGCTCGGCGGACACCTCCGCGAGGTCCAGGGCGTCGGGGTCGAGCTCTGGCTCGACGCGCTCGGCTCCCCGTCCGCACCCTCCCTCGCCCAGCCGATCCTCTCCGTCGGCCTCGCCGCGCGGCCCAGTCCGGAGCGCGACGCTTGGATCGGCGCCGCGCTGCGAGAGGGCGTCGCGGTCTCCTTCCCCCTCGACGCGTCGGATCCCGCGCAGGCCCCCGTCGTCCTGGCGAGCGCGCGCGTCCCGCTCCCGGGAGGGGCCGCCGCCGCCCTGGCATTCACCTTCGACGCGCGGTCCGGCTTCCTGCGGATCCTCGCCGGGCCCGGTCCCTCGTCGTCCGCGGAGACCTACGCGTTCGACGAGCGAGGCCTCATGCTCTCGAACAGTCGATTCCCCGCGCAGCTCCAGCGCGCGGGGCTCCTCGCCCCGTCGGCTCAGGCGGCCCGCAGGGTGTGGGTCAACGACCCCGGCGTCAGCTTGCTCGACGCACCGGCCCCCTACGACACGGAGCCGTGGCCCCTCACCGAGATGGCCGCGGAGGCCACGGCCGGCCGAGACGGCGTCAACGTGCGTGGCTACCGCGACTACCGAGGGGTGCCGGTGATCGGCGCGTGGCGGTGGATCCCCAGCCATCGCATCGGGGTCGCGGCCGAGATGGACGTGGCCGACGCTCGCGAGTCGCAGCTCCGCTACGCGTCCTAGGACGCGTAGCGGATCCGACTCGAGACGCCGCGAAGCGTCGGCGCGGCGGGAGATCCGTGTCCGCGGTCAGCCGCCCAGGCGGACCGCGAGCCCCTCTTCGTTGACCGCGCCGTCGGGGCGGATGACGTAGAGGTAGGCGTCGCCGTCGGCGAGCGCGCCGCGGTTGAGCTGGACGCCCACGCGGTCGTCGCCCCACGCGGACTCGGGCTGGATCTCGCAGGTGGCCCCGGGGCGGTCCGACCAGCGGGCGACGTCGCAGAGCTCGACGCGCGCCAGCGTGGAGTCGACGTAGACGTCGTCCAGCTCCACCACGTAGTCGCCGATGGGGACGCTCGGATCGAGCCCGATCAGGGCGAGGCGATTCGGCGGGTCGTCTCCGAACCGAGGGCGGTCGCGCAGCTCCTCGGGGCGCGCCGGGCGCTCGGCGATCCACGTGGCCGCGGTGAGGTCGTGCTCGACGCGGCCATCGGTCAGGCACAGGATGCGGCCGTCGGCGTCGTCGGGGCTGCTGCTCTGCCGGAAGTAGAGCTCCACCCGGTGCCACGCTTCGAGCGCGTCCTCGCCGCTCCAGGTGGACCAGCTGGGAGTGTCCGCGAGCGTGTGCGACGTGGTCGCCCAAGGGTCGGCTTCGGTGCCGCGGTCCTCGCTGTAGCCATAGGTCAGGTGCATCGTCGTCCAGCTCAGCCGGTAGGTCCGGCCGTTGTGGTCCCCGGCCCAGAGGCGGAGGAGCTTGGCCGAAGCGCGGTCGGAAGAGCGAGCGTCGAGCCGGACATACCAGGAGAGGTACATCTCGCGGTGCGCCTCGGTGCGGCCGTAGTCGTGCCCACGGAGGGTGTTGTGGTTGTGCTCCGCGCCGTCGCCGAGGTAGTGCGCGCGGCTGACCCCGCGGACCGAGCGACTGGCGGCAGTCGCGAAGCGTATGCGTCCGTCGGGGTTGCCCGCGAAGGGGTAGCCGTCGCCGGTCGGCACGGAGGCGCCGTCGACCACCTCGTCGTACGCGGACTCGGCGTCGTCCCACTCGAGCGGGGTCGCGACCGCGCGCTCGCCGAAGCAGGTCCCCGTCACCTCGACGCGCTCGCCGTGCCGCAGGAGACCGAGCACGCCGGTGGGCGCGGGCAGGGGGCCGTCGCAGGGCCTCACCTCCGAGCCGGCGTCGGGGGCCCGGCCGGCGTCGAGCGCCGAGCTGGCGTCGAGGGGCGGGCCCGCGTCCTCGGGCGTCGCGCTCGCGTCCCGCCGCGGCTCGCTCGAGGCGTCGGGCGCGGACGCGCTGTCGCAGGCGAAGGCCAGGGCGAGGGCCGGCAGCAGAGTCCAGGGGTGTCTCATCGTTCTCTCTCTCTCACTCGCCGCCCAGGGGCCCGGAGTACCGGCGGCCGTCCGCGGTGGTGACGAACCAGTGGGTGGCGCGCGCGAGCTCGTCGGCGTGGAAGGTCGCGCGGACCTCCTCGTCCGTCCAGCCGTCCGGCGGCGCGATGAAGAGCCAGCCGCAGTCCTCGTAGCGCGCGGCGTCGCCGAGCTCGATCCGCGCGCGCGCGGTCGGCCCCTGCGCGATGTAGAGGTCTCCGTACAGGACCTGGCTCGAGGCGACGGACCCGTGCCCGTTGCGCTCGGGATCCGCCCAGCCCGCGAACGCCACGTGGCCGAGCTCGATCGGGACGCGGTTGGAGCTGAGCGGCCGCTGGCCTTCGAAGTACCGGTGGGTCGAGGTGGAGGCGAGACTCCACTCACTGCTGACTTCGTCGCCCGAGCGGAAGTCGGCCGGGACCTGCATGAACGCGAGGAGGCGCGGCGAGTGGTCGCCGGTGTTCAGGGACGAGAGGCTCGCGACCCAATGGGTCCCCCGGTCGTCGAGACCCCAGGACGCGCCGTTGCCGCTGGAGGTGATGCTGCCGCCGCCGCTGTGGGTCCAGAGCACGAGGTCGCCGTTGCCCGTGTCGTCGCCGTCGTGGGTCAGCCACGCGGACTTGAAGGAGGAGCCGACGCCCTCGTAGTCCCCGGCCGCCCACCCGCCCAGGCTCACGCCAGGGAACCCGTACCCGGGGGGCACGTAGGCGCGGTAGGAGACGAGCACGCCCTCCGCCTCCGCGCGAGGGCTGCCGAGCGACACGTTGCGAGAGAAGTAGCTGCCGCCCTCGCCGTCGTTGTCGATGGTCGGCACGAAGGTGCGCCCGCTCGCCTCGTCGGCCCAGTAGCGCCACTCCGTCTCGACCGATCCGGACCCCTCGCGCCGGCGGCCGAAGGCGCCGATCTCCGGATCTTCGGCCAGGTCGACGACCTCGCGTCCGCCCGCGTTGCGCCCCGAGAACCAGAAGACCACCCGCGGCCCCTCGCCGAAGCCGGCGCCTCGCGCCACGATCATCCTCTCGTCGCCGGGACCGGCGTCGCCCACGCCCGGGGCGGCGTCAGGCGCGTGGGAGCCGGCGTCGTCGTCGCCACGGCTGGCGTCCGAGGACGGCGCGTCGCCCCCGTCGGTGGAGGGTTGCGCCGCGTCGGGGGGCCCGGGCGCTTCACCCGCGCAGGCCTGCTGGGCGGCCACCAGGCTCGCGAGCAGCGTCCAGCGCGCGACGGTGCGACTGGAGATGCGACTTCGTGTCATTCGCCAATGGTCTCGCGGCGCCGCCCGCGTCACCACCGACCCGGCCTTACCGCGGCTTTCGCGAGGCCGCGGCGAAGTCATCGTACCAGGCCCCTTTCCCAATCCCAGGGTGTACCTCGGGCGACGCTGAACCAGCTCTCGAGCGGCAGCTGGATGCTCGAGAAGCTCAACGTGATCGTCACCGGCAAGACCGGAGTCGGCAAGAGCTACCTCGGCTGCGCGCTCGGCCAGCTCGCGTGCCGGCGGGGGCAGCGGGTCATCTACCGCCGCCTGCCTCGCCTCTTCGCCGAGCTCGCCCTCGCGAAAGCCGACGGCACCTACCACAAGCGTCTCGCGAAGATCGCCAAAGCCGACGTCCTCGTGCTCGACGACCTGGGCATCGGCACCGGGCTCAAGGAGGCTCACCGCCACGACCTCCTCGAGGTGATGGAGGACCGCTACGGCCGCAGCTCCACCATCGTCACGAGCCAGCTCGACTCCAAGCACTGGCACGAGTGGATCGGCGACCCGACCCTCGCCGACGCGATTTCGGACCGCCTCGTCCACAACGCCTACAAGGTCACCCTCAAGGGCCCGTCCCGTCGCAAGGAGAGGTCGAAGAGCAAGAAGAGCTGAACCAGACGCCCCTCGCCATCGAGGTGATCACGATCAGGCGAAACGAGTGATCACGATGGCGCGATTCAGGCGATCACGATCGGCGGAAGGTCATGCGCCGATTCTGCCACCTCGCTCCGTCCAGTCGAGGACGAAGAGGCGCCCGGTCGAGCCGACCACGAGGGTCAGGCGAACCACCGCGCCGGCTCGCTCCGGGAGCGCACGAAAGGGAGCTGCACCCACGACGATGAGAGGGCGTCCGTCGAGGCGCTGCTCCCCGTCGAGCTCGGTCTCCACGATGAAGGGCTCGTAGGGCCGCATCTCCGAGATGCGTTCCTCGACCACCACGGGGAGGTGGTCGAGCCTCACCGGTCGCGCGTCGCCGCGGAGCTCGGCGGGGTACTGGTTGAAGTGGCCGTGACCCCGCTCCGGATCGCAGCGCCAGATGCCGTCGACGTCGACCAGCCACACCCCGTCCGAGAAGGTGCGGCGACTGGTCAGCCAGCCTCCGGCGAAGACTCGGCGCTCGAGCCTGAACTCGACGAGGCCACGGGTTCGGACGCGACGACCCGCGAAGCGCTGCGGGTCCTCGGCGAGCTCGAGCACGGTCGGAGAGGTGAAGTCGCGATCGGGGCTGGGGAGCGGGTCCAGGCCATCCCTCTCGACGTGTGGGTAGGCGTCGACGAAGAGCACGGTCGCGGACACGATGCCTTGCTCGTCTCGAAGCACCCGTGAGGCCCATCGGCAGGCGTCGTGAGGGGAGCCGTCGGCGAGGAGCGCGCCGAGCCGATCGCCGTAGGCCGCCTCGAGCTGCTGGTGGGCGCGCTTGTGCAGGAGCATGAAGCGGTCGCCGTCCCGGACGTCGCAGCGGCCCTCGGCCAGGGTTCCGTCGCCCAGCGATGCGCACGCGAGATTGGCGAGCTGGTGGAGGGCTCGGCTGGGCGGCGCCGGGCTGTTCTGGGCGGCCCAACGCACGTCGTGATCGACGGTGAGCTGCTCGAGCCGCTTATCGCGGATGCGCACCACGCGCTGCAGCCCGACCCAACGGAAGCGGGCGGTGTCCGAGTCCACCGTGAGCTCCGCGCAGGTCGCGAGCATCTGCACGACACCCGACTCCCCGGTCGGGACCCGGGAGCCCTCTTCGAAGGGCTCGCGTGGATCTCCGCCCCGCGCCCAGGCATCTACGAGCTGCGCGTGTGCTGGGGAGCCCGGCGTGGAGGCCAGGACCAGCCAGCGGTTCGGTGCGGCCGGCGTCACCGTCGTCGAGGTGCGATCGGACCACACGCAGTCGTCGGTGGCCGCCCACCGGTTCTGGCCCACCGAGAAGGCGATGGCGGGGGGCTCGAGGTCGCGACCAGGACCGCTGGAGATGCTCACGGCCCGATACTGCGGAACGAGCGCGCCGGTGAGCAACCGCGTTCGCCAGGACCCGCCGCGGCGGACGACGCGCAGCGCCGAGCCTCAATCTCCGCCGGACGCCGCACCGGCGCGGACGCGTCGACTACGGAGAAGGACGCGGCCGTAGAAGGCGAGGCAGAGGAGCCCCAGGAGGACGAACACGACGCCGATCGCGATCAAGCCGCCCGAGTTTCCGGGACCGTGGCCCACCCAGAGGACGCGCGTAGAGTCGTCGACGACCTCCGCCAGCGGGGAGCGGGCCCCGACGGGCGAGATGACACCCTCCACGCCTCTCTCGCGGGAGTCCTCGACGGCGGCCAGCAGCAGCGGGGAGGTCCCGCGCGGAACGAGGGGCACGTAGACGTACGGCCCGTCGACGTGGACGGCGGACTCGGGGCGCCACGTGGCGTCCGTGACGACGACCCATTGATCGTCCGGGCATTCGGCGGCGGCGCACGGGGTGGGGCGGTCCGGCATCGAACCCAGGTCTCGTGCGGCGTCGGCGGCCATCACGACTCCACCGACGACGAGCGCGGCGCCGACCGCCAGACCCAGCCACGAGAACCACGGGTTCCGTTCGGCCAAAGCGCGCGCGTCGAGGGGGTCGGGACCAGGCTCGCTCATGGCGCTCTCCTAGCAGATGCCGCGTTCGAGGGGCGAGCGGACACCACACTTGAACCAGGTACGCGCGCGCCGTTCCCCGAAGGTGCGCGGAGCCGGCATGCTCCCCGCTCGAAGGAGATCCCGATGAACCAGGCAGAGCTCGCCAAACACCTCGCGTCCGACCGCTACCCCGAAGCCGAATGCGCGAAGCGGATCAAGGCGAACGAGGCCATGCCGGCGGCGGAGTACCTCCGGGCCACGGCGCCCGACGCCGCGCGCGAGCTCGCCATCGAGCTGCTCGAACGCGGCGCCTTCGAGACCCAGCGTCGGGTGCTGTCCCGGCAGGGCAGCGGCTTGCTGGCGGTACCTTTCGGCACCTACAGCGCGCTCCTCGAGGCCGGCGGCGACAAGAAGCTCGCGCGCCCGCTGGTCGAGTGGTTGGAGCTCGGGCGTGACGAGCATCTCGACGCGCTGCGTGCCCACTTCAGCGGGACGGACCTTCGCAAGCGTGGGCGCGCGCTGCCGCTGAATCCCGCGTTCACCCCCCGCGTGTGGGCGCTCATCGAGCCGAGCCTCGGGGACACGCTCGCGGCGCAGGCCGTGGAGATTCTCCAGCGCGGCGACTGGACGTTCGTCACGACGGCCGCGTTCCACCTCGCCCGGACGAACGGCATCGAGCTCTCGAGCCTGGGGGCCAACTTCCGGCAAGGGGGACGCTCGGACGTGCTGCCTCACGCCATCAAGCCGATGCTCGAGCTGATCTGGAGGAACCACGAAGACGACCTCTTCGAGCTCCTCGCGGGGCTCCCGAAGCGCGCCGGCATGATCGCCTGGCAGGCGCCGTGGATGCTCGACTTCCTCGAGCCCGAAACGAAGATGGTCGAGTCCGGCGACGAACGCACCGTGGTGTTCCGCGCGCAGCGCGTGGTGGGGGCCGCGTCCGGCAAGTTCGCCAAGGAGGGCCGGCTCTCGCTCAAGGTCCACAAGACCGAGGCCGCGGCGAAGAAGGACTTCGAGAAGAAGCTCGTCGCGGCGGAGGCCAAGCTCGGCGCTCGCTCCGACTGGGATGGGCTGGCCGCGGTCGCCGTGCGGAGAGCGTTCGCGGTCGATCCCGTCGAGGGCCTGCTCGCCGCGGCCAGCCAGTCGCGGCTCGACGACCTGGAGGGGCTGCTCGCGCGGGGCGCCGACCCGAACGGCGCCGTGACGGAGGCGCGCGGTCACACTCGAACTGCGCTGGCGAGCGCGGGCGCGCCCGGAGTCGTGCAGCGTCTCCTCGAGGCGGGAGCCGACGCCGGGCTCGAGGACGCGCTGTTCACCCAGATGAGCCGAGGCGACAGCTGCGCGGACTGGCCGTACCTGCTGCAGGAGAGCTGCATCCAGCTCGTGCGCGCGGGAGCGGACCTCAGCGCGACGCGGAACGGGCGGACGGCGCTGCACGTGGCTGCGTCGTTCGGCTGGCTCGACCTCATCGATGCCCTCCTCGAGGCGGGCGCCGACCCGAGCACCAAGACCGGCCCCGAGGCGAAGGTGCCCGGGCAGACTGCCCTGGAGATCGCCGAGGCCGAGGGGCGGCATCTCGCGGCGCTGCGTCTGCGATCCTGATCGTTGCGATCGGTCACTCTGCGCCGCGCGAGTCGGTCGGGCGGAGATGCCGTTCGGACGAGTGCGGAAGTAGCCCGACTCGCACGCATGCACCGCCTTGTCGGCGAGACTGTCGACCCAGCCCAGCACGGACACGAAGTGGGGATCGCTTCGGTCGGGAAATCCTCGAGCTGGATGAGGACCGGCTCGTCGATTCCCCCTCGGCGGGAACGAAGTGAGAGGCGGCGGCGAGCTCACTCAGGATCGCGAAGGCACCTTCGGGCAGCGGCGCGCGCGCTGCGACGGCTGCAGGACGAGAACTCTGGTTCGCACTCGCGTGAACCAGCTCTGTCAGCTGAGCCCCACCCGCCGTCGAACCACGACGCTGCCAGCGGCACACTCCCTGCACAGCGCGGCAACCATGTCTCTCACCGAGCTCCAGTCGCTGCTGTGCCTCGTCCCCGCGCTCGTGATGGCGACCGCGTGCGGAGGGGCCAGAGACGGCGAACGCCCCGTGGCGCCGGTGCCTGACCGCTCGCCCCCGGCGGAGGTCACGAGCGCGGTTCCGAGCGTCGAGGTCGACTCGTCGGCGGCTCTGCCCGAGATGATCGCGGCGATCGCAGCCGCGGACTGGGGCGGCGCCGTCGATGGAGACGACTGCGCGTTCCTGTGGGGAGTCATCGAGGTCGGTCCCGGGCTCGCACCGTTACGCGTCGCTGCGGAGGGTGGTGGACCCGCCATCTCCGGGTTCATCGCGTGTGACGACGAGGCGATCGAGAGCGCGCTTCCACAGCCGTCCGGCGTGATCATGGCCTGGCGAGGAGACGACCTGGTGATGGCCCACGCTTCGGACGTCGGAGACGGCGTCGACTTCGATGCCGCCTATCGAGAGGCCGCGACGGCCGACCCGAGGGTCCGCGCCTCGTATGTCGTGGTCGCCATCTCCGGGGCCGAGTCCACGTCGGCCGCCACGGCGCTCGAGGGCTTCGCTCAGATCACCCAGGTCTTCGGCGCCGCGATGCTGGGCGTGGGGCCGCGCGCCAGCCCCCACGACGGCGACCCCTAGACCTGTCTGTCCGACCGCGCCGGGCGCAGAGCGTCTACTCGTCGGACGAGCCCGCCACGGGCTCCGGTCGCGCCAACAGCGCGCGGAGGCGCCGCAGGGTGTGCTCGCCGCTCCGCGGTACGCCGCGGTGGGTTTCCACGGCGGGGACGACGTGCTCCAGCGCTCGAGACGCGATGTCCTCGGGCACATCGCGCCGGGCGCTCCAAGCCCGCAGCGCCTCGAGGCCGCCTCCCAGCTGCGCCGGTTGGCTCGAGATGATGGCGGCGCTGCTCGCCGAGATCGGGTCACCGTCGCTCGCCAACGCAGTCAGCGCCTCCGCGCCGTCAGGAGACCAGGGGTGCTCGGCCACCGCTCGGAACGACGCCAGGACGAGAGGTGGCGCAGCTTCGTAGGCGGGAGGTGGGGGAGCGACCAGTAGGCTCAGCAAGGCGGCCTCCAGCTCGGCGTGGCGCTTCGGTTCGACGGGGCTCAGCGCCTCGAGCGCCCGCGTCCAGACGTTGTACCGAGGGTCGCGGAGCGCGAGCGCGAGCGCGGGGAAGAACACCTCGCGCCGAGCCGCGAGCGCGTCCCGGACGTCTCTCCCCGCTCGCCAGTCGGGGGTGTCGAGGGCCTCGATCTGGATCACCGCGTCGTCCGCCCATGGGTCGTCGCACTCGACCCGCCAGCGCGCGAACGGGACGTCCGTCGTCCGCTCTCTCCAGGCGGCCTCCCACTCCTCGAGGACATCGTCGACCGTGCGCACTCTCATCGGGCGAGAGTAGCCGTGCGGCGCCCGAGACGCCGTGGGTCTCGCACCTCGTCCTGGACCACGGAGCGCGCGAAGGCCGCTGAGGTTCAGCACCACCCAACGGCGCCGAACGCGGCGATGAGGATGCCTGCGATCACCGCGCCGGCGACCAGTCCGAGCCAGGTGAGGGTCGGCGCCACCCCCGAGGCGTCTCGGCCGTACCGACGCTCGATGGTCCAGCGAGGCGACGCCCTCGAGCCCGAAGTCCGAGAGCTCGTCTCCCTCCGCCCAGCAGCGCAGCGCTCGGCTCGGGCCGGCGACGAAGCACAGGTTGTTGAAGCCCCCGGCCACCGAGTGGACGTCGCTGGCGACGGTCCGCGGAGAGGTCCACTCGTCGGGGCCATCCGGGCGGGGTCGCGCCTCCAGGCAAAGGAGCTCGCTGCTAACCATCAACATGCACAGGCGCCGCCCGCTGGTCGCCAGCTCGACGACGGCTCGCCGCGGGCTCGGCACGGAGACGGGGGAGGAGCCGAGCGGCGGCGGGGTCCCGGGCGCCGCGGCCCCCCAGCACCACAGCCCGTGCGCGGGGATGAAGGCGCAGGGGCCGCTCAGGCCGCCCGTGATGAGCGTGGCCGGGCCGGGGAGGTCGACGAGGCCGGGAGCGTGCTCCGGCCCCGGACGCGCCGCGCCCCAGCCGTACACCGCGCCGGACCGCGTGCGCACCACGCCGCCCACGACGGCGTGGGCCAAGGTCGCCGCGGTTCGGGCAGCCGC
Organism: Myxococcota bacterium; assembly: GCA_036149055.1. Lineage (GTDB taxonomy): Bacteria > Myxococcota_A > Polyangia > Polyangiales > Sandaracinaceae > JAVJQK01. Next base: position 13,082 of record JAYZQJ010000034.1, read on the forward strand.
AGCTCCGCGCCCTCCACCCACCCGTCGGACGGCGGCAGCCCGAGCTGACCGCCCTCGTTGGACCCGGCGACGAAGACCGACCGTCCGTCCGGCGCCAACATCGACCGATCGACTCGCCCCCAGTGCATCACCCCAGGCCTCGGGGAGGGCGCCGCGGCTCGCGCCTCCGTGCCGGACCGCGCCGCGCCCGCGCACGACGCTGCGATCGTCGCCGCCAAGCAGCACACCAGCGCGCGAGTCATCCGTGACCTTCCGGCATCTTCCTGCGACGAGGCTCGATCTCTGGCTCGCTCGGCGTGGTCTCGGGTCCTGCGCCGGGCGCCGTTCCGGGTGAACGTCCTTCCAGAGTAGGTACGAGGCGGGTCCGGATCCTCCGGCGCGATTCGACCCGAGCGTCGAAAGGGTGTAGTCAGGCTTGCGATGGGCATGGTGCACGTGCTCCCGGACTTGCAGACCGGCTCGCGCGCATGGGGGCGGGGGCGCGACCGCCGTGGGCTCGAGTCCGCCGCGGTCATCCTCGTGGCACTCAGCGCTCTCTGCATGTCGGGGTGCTACCGCAGCCACGGATCGGACGTCGACGGCCCTGACCCTTCGCGGCTCGAGGTCGATCTCTCGGAGACAGAGTACCGGGAGCTCTGCGAGGAGTTCGCGGGTCGGATGGGGTGGCCCGACGCGAGCTTGTACGAGTGCCTCGACGGAGGTGCGGTCGGGCGCATCGATACACCGACCGTCTGCTTGCGCCGTCGCCATGACCCTGCTCGGATTCCCGAGTGCACCCTCCGAGTACGGGACTGGCTCGATTGCGCCGAGCACTATCGAGCGAACGGAATGTGCGACCTGGCAGAGGTCTGTCGACGGCCGCGCGAATGCATGGCTGGCGGCTGGCAATACCTGCGGCCCTGATCGCGCTGCTCGCGGCCTGCGACGGAGCGGAGTCGACGCCGGATGCGGGTGCAGCCCCCGAGTGGGAGCCCGACTGCGTCGAGGTCGGGCCGCCGGGGGAGACCACGTTCCGGGCGGTTTGCCGGGACGACGACGTCATCGCGGCGTTCTGCGAGGTGGACGGCGGAATCGTGATCTGCCCGGCGTCTCCGATGGAGTCGGGCGTCGACGTCGCGCCTCCCCGCTGTGAGCGGACGGCGACGGTCGTCTGCAACGAAGGCTCGCCCTCGGGGCCTCGACTCGAGGAGCCGATGTGTCTGGACGACAGCCCGCCGTCCTGTGCGTTGTGATCGCATCGCGCGTTCGCCGGCGCCGGTCGATGGCCTGGCCCACGTGGGATTGATCGTTGCCCCAGGTCCGGGCCGGTCGCCGTAGCATCCAGGGCCGCGCCTCCGGTTCAGGGAGGGGCGAAGCGCATGCGGAGCCTGACCTCGGCGTCGGGCGACGTGGAGCGGAGCGTGATCGAGAACGGGCGTTCCGCGTCGACCGTTCCCAGCGCCTGACCGGAGCGGGGCGCGGTGACCAGGCAGTCCGCGCTGGCCTCGCACCCGTCGCAGACGATCAGGTCGTCGACCTGCGAGATGGAGTCGACCACGACGTCGCGGTCGAGCGCGGTTCGGAACAGGAGGGTCGCTTCGCGGACCCGGGCGCCCGAGGCGAGCTCCACCTCGCGCCAGAGCGCCGTCCGCCCGGCGTAGTCGACCTCCTCCACGGCCTCCGCCACCTCGACCAGCGGGCTGTCGCAGTGCAGCTCCGCCGACGGGCCGAGGTACGCGAGCGACCAGGCCAGCTCCACCGGCTCGCGGCTCTCGGTGGGGCGGCTCAGCGCGACGATCGTCCGCTCCGCCGGGAGGTCGAGGAGTCGCACTCGGACCGGGGCGAGCGGGTTCGTCGCCCGCGTCGCCACCCGATGCAGCTCGGTCGACCGGCACGGCGAGACCGCGCCGAAGACGTCATCCCGATCCACCTCGAAGCGGTAGACGCCCGCGCGCGTCAGCTCGAAGGTCGCCCGAACCAGCCCGTCCAGGTGGGCGGTGTGGCTCCAGGCGCACGCGGCCACCGTCTCGCGCCGGCGCACTTCCCCTCCGTCCATCACCTCCCCCGGCGCCTCGCACCAGCGCCAGCTGTCTCCCTGGGGCAGGGCCATGAGCGCGTCCGGGTCGCTCGCGCGGAAGTCGGCGAGCAGCTCCGGCCACGGCACGCCGAAGGCCTGCCCGAGTCGCGCCGCGGTGGTCGGGAAGTCGGCCATCTCGGGCGTCGTGCGCATCGCGTGGAGCACCCGCTCCGGACCGAAGCGGCCGAGGAGATAGCGCACGAAGATCGCGGCATGCGTGTAGAGCTCCGACTCGCGCGCGCGGTTGGTGCGGAACGTCGCGTCGTCGAGCCCGAGGGACAGCGGCGCGGCCATCGCCTCGAGGACGTCGCTCCTGTCGAGGCTCCGGGCGCTCATGGCCTCGGCGAGCCCCTCCGCGAGGAGGCTCGGCCCGGAGGTGGGCGCGACCAGGTGCACCAGCTCGTGGTGATGCACCCACTGCCTCGACATCGTGCGGCCACCCACCACGCAGCCGCCGCGCCCGCCGCATTGCCCGAAGTCGACGTGCGCCATGTAGTAGTAGTCGTGGGTGCCGAGCTCGACGCCGAGGTAGTCGGCGGCCCGGCGCATGAACGCGTCCGCGTCCTCGACGCTGCCGGGGCAGAGGGGCAACGCGGCCGGGTCCTCGAAGACCCGGAGGTGCGCTCCCTCCACGAGTCGGGATCCCTCCGCGGGGCCCAGGCACCCGACGAGCAGCAGCGCGGCGCAGGGTGCGAGCCGGGTCACCACATCACCCCCGCCCGCAACCCCAGCGCGAGGACTCCGTCGGGCCCGTCGTCCAGGAGCTGTACGCCCATGTGCAGGTAGGGCTCGATCACCGCCGAGCCGAGGACGACCGGCAGCGACAGCTCCGCGACCACCCGCTGGATCGGGAGCCAAACGTCGAACGATCCCAGCAGGAGGAGGTCGTAGCCGACGCCCAGGGTGAAGGCGACCTCGCGGCCCACCGCCGTGATCCAGCCGACGCCGACGCCGACGTGGAGCAGCCACCCCCACGCGGCCCCCGCCGGCGTCCCGCTGCCGGAGGCGCCGAGGCGGGGCGTGACGTACACGCCCTCGGCCGGCACGATCCGGAGGCTCAGGTCTGCGCCGAGCTGGAAGGGCGCCGTCGACGGCGACACCTGACCGCCCACGAGGAGCGTCCACGAGCTGGCGGCCATCCGGGGCGCGCCGACGCCCTCGTCGTCGGCCGAAGCGCGCGCCGACACGAGCCAGGTGAGGAGTAGGATGACGACCCAGGTCGCGCACCGCTCTGATGGCACGCTGGAGGTGTACTCCGTTCATTCACGCTGCGCAGCTGGTTTTTCGTTCTGAGGAGCGCGATGCTCCGCGGTAGCCTCCTCTCCCGACTCGGTTGGGCCCGGCTCGAGGGGCCGTCGACGCGGCGGGATCAGCCGCCGCAGATCCCGTCTCCGCCGCCGCTCGAGCAGGTCCCGGGGACGCCCATCGGAGAAGCCCGCCGAGATCGGCCCCAGCGACCGCGGTGCGACACCCTACGACCGTGGGATCCGACCCCACGCGCAGAGGGCGTTCGTGCGCCCCATCCTCCCGACCATCGGGAGCTCCGATGCAGGAAGGAGGGCTACGCCGGGAGCGGAGCGTGGTACGTAGCGCCTGCATGAACCAACGTAGTCTTCTCGCCTTGCTCCTCTGCTGTGGTCTCACCGGGCTCGCCGCGTGCGCCTCCGACGGAGGCGAAGCGAACGCCGACGGGAGCATGGGCGAGTGCGAGGTCTTCGAAGGGGAGGCCTGCTACTGGCTGCGGGACGACGGCGGCGCGTGCTGGGTCCCGGCGCCCCCGCCCGACGCGACCACGTTCGAGCGCTGCCGTGACTACGACAGCTGCCAGACGGGCGGCGGCGAAGAGAGCGCCGG
>JAYZQJ010000035.1:0-23521 GCA_036149055.1 Myxococcota bacterium
CCCCATTGGCGCTTTGCCCAATGGGGGGAGGGTTTGCACCAAACCCTCCAGCAAGAAGCAGCGGGAGGGGGGCCCCATTGGCGCTTTGCCCAATGGGGGGAGGGTTTGCACCAAACCCTCCAAGAAAATCACCGCGCGGGGACGACGAGGACTTCGGCGGGATCGGGGGTGCCGACGATGCCGTCGGGGAGGCCTCGGATCTGGACCGGGAGGGGCTGAGCGCCGCGGCCTTCGCCGAGGGCCGAGACGTCGACGAAGGGCACGACGCGCCGGGGGTGGAGGTCGTCCACCCGGGCGCGCGGGCCGCGGAGGCGGACGTCGACGCGCGCCGGACGGAGGGCGACGTCTTCGCCGCCGACGACGCTGACCTCGAGGTCCTCGAAGTTGCGGCTCCCCTCCTCCTCCTCGACCGTCACCGTGACGACGACCGAGACGGTGTCGACGTAGGTCACGTGATCGGGGAGCGCGGTGAGGGGCACACGCCGCTCGTGCCGACCGGGGCCGATGCCGGTGAGGTCGACCGGCTGAGTGCGCACGACCTCGATGCGGCGGGCCTCGCTGGCCGCGCCGCGGATCTGCACGTTGCTCGGATCCACCACCGAGCCGACCAGGAGGTTGCCGTCGGCGACCTCGCCCTCGAACACCGGATCGACGCGCACGCGGCGCTCGGCCCGGTCGACCCAGGTGAGCGGCACCGCGGCCGGCGCGATCTGCACGATGCTCGCCCCGGCCGGCAGCTCGAGCTCCTCCTGCTCGAAGTAGTAGAAGTGCGCGCTCGCGTCGCGCAGGTCCATCTGGATGGGCTGCATTCCGTCGCGGCGGACCGCGTTGAGCACCGAGCGCGAGCCGCGCAGGGTGACCCGGATCTCGTCCGGGATCTCGCTCACCAGCATGCGCTCGGTCGACGGCGGCGGGAGCAGCGCGACGACGTCCACCGAGATGCTGATCTGGGCGTCCTCGGTGCCGCGCACGATCACGAAGAGCCCGACGGAGGCGACCAGCGCCACGAGCTTCAGCCCGAGGTGGTCGGTGAGCGCCCGCATGAGGAAGCTCTTCTTGGCCGGCGCGCTCACGGGGCGCTCTCCTCGGCCTCGGACACCGGGCCGTCGAGGGTCGAGCGCTTCGGCGCCTCGTCCTCGGAGGCGGCCGCCGGCTCGACGCCGGGGCTGCTCTTGCTGACCTCGTCCGGCACGTGCGAGGCGCGCGAGGCGTCCTCCTTGGCCTTGCGGGCGCGGTCGCGCGCCTTCGGCGGCGTCTTCGCCTTGCCGCTGCGCTTCTCGAAGAGACCGACCAGCGCCTGACGCAGCATGTTGGTGTCGAGGTCGCGCACGATGTTGCCGCCGAAGCAGAGGCTCGCGCTCCCGCGCTCCTCGCTGACGACCACGATCACCGCGTCGCTCTCCTCCGAGAGCCCGATCGCCGCCCGGTGGCGGGTGCCGAGGGTGCGGTCGACCTTTCGCGACTCGGTGAGGGGCAGGAAGGCGCCCGCCTCCCAGACCCGGCCGTCGCGGATCACCACCGCGCCGTCGTGCATCGGGTTCTCGTAGCTGGGCACGAAGATGCTGTAGAGCAGCTCCTTCGAGACCTCGGCGTCGAGCTTGGTGCCGTGCTCGATGAACTCGTCGAGGCCGGCCTCCCGCTCGAACACGATGAGCGCCCCGATGCGCTTCTGAGCGAGGGCCTGGGCCGCCTTCACGACCTCCTCGATCACCTGCGACTCGCGCGCGCTCTGACGGCCGCGGAAGAACGGGCGGCTGCCGACCCGCATCAGGGCGCGGCGGATGTCGTTCTGGAACAGGATGACGATGATGATGACCACGTAGGTCAGCAGCGCGTCGAGGATGGTGAAGAGCGTGATCAGCCCGGCGCGGCGCGCCAGCGTGTAGACCAGGAACACCAGCACCAGGCCGACGCCCATCTGCATCGCGCGGGTGCCGCGGATGAGGAGCAGCACGCGATAGAACAGGTAGGCGACGAGCAGGATGTCGAGGATGTCGACGACCACCCGCAGCGCGTCGCGCTCGAGGAAGAAGGCGGCGGTGGCGTCGATGATCTCGTTCATCGCGCCTCCCGCATCGCCTCGGAGACGCGGGCCGCCTGGGCGCTCGCGAAGACGTCGTGGACCCGGACCGCCGCGCAGCCGGCGAGCGCGGCCGCGGTGACCGCGGCGAGGCTGCCTCCGAGGCGCGCGTCGGGCGCCGGCGCCTCGCCCCCGGCCGCGGCCACGGTGCGCGCGATCCACGACTTGCGCGAGGCTCCCACGAGAACCGGGTACCCGCTCCGGGCGAAGACGTCCAGATTGGCGAGCAAGGTCACGCTCTGGGCCGCCGTCTTGGCGAAGCCGAGGCCCGGATCGATCCACACCTCGCGGACGCCGAGCCTCTCGGCCCGCGCGGCGGCCTCCCGCAGCTCGCTCAGCACGTCCGCCACCACGTCCCCGTAGGCGCAGGTCTCCGGATCCACACGGCCGCCGTTCCGGGTGTGCATGAGGACCAGCGCCGCGCCGCGCTCGGCGGTCGCGCGGATCAGGGCCTCCGACGCCCCGCCGCTGACGTCGTTCACGTAGGCGGCGCCGGCGTCGAGCGCGGCCGCGGCCACCTCCGCCTTCACGGTGTCGACGCTGACCGGCACCGCCGGGTGCGCCGCGCGCAGGCGCTCGACGACGGGCACCACCCGCCGGAGCTCCTCCTCGAGCGAGACCCTCTCGGCGCCGGCGCCATAGGTCTGACCGGGGGGTCGGCTGCTCTCGCCGCCCACGTCGATGACGTCGGCGCCCTCCTCGATCATGCGGGTGGCCCGGGCCAGCGCGGCGTCGGCGTCGAGGTAGCGCCCGCCGTCCGAGAAGGAGTCGGGGGTCACGTTCAACACGCCCCAGACGGCGCAGCGAGACGGCGCGCGCACATGCGCGAGCCCGCGCACGAGATCCTCGTGCGCGGGCGCGTTCGTCGTCTCTCCGGAGTCCCTGCGGGGCTCCTCCCCCATCACGTCACCCCCCCGACGGGACCTCCCGCGGACGCGGCTGGAAGATGGAGCTCTTGCGGCGCTCCTTGGACTGCCGCTGCTTCTCCGAGTAACGCGGGATGTGGACCCGCTCGGCGGGGGGCAGCTCGCGCCCCTCGAGGATGGCCTCGAGCTCCGCGCCGGTCAGCGTCTCGCGCTCGAGCAGCGCCTCGGCGATCGCGTCGAGCTTGTCGCGGTGCTCGCTGAGGATCTCGCGGGCCTTGTCGTAGCCCGCCTCCACCAGGCGCTTCACCTCGGCGTCGATCTCGCGGGCGGTGTGAGCGCTGTAGGTCGGGCGCGACATCTGCGGCCCCATCATGAAGGCGTCGTTGCCGCTCTCTCCGTAGTGCAGCGGGCCGAGCTTCTCGCTCATGCCCCACTCGGTGACCATCGCGCGGGCGAGCTGGGTCGCCTTCTGGATGTCGCTCGAGGCGCCGCTGGTGAGCTCGCCGAACTTCAGCTCCTCGGCCACCCGGCCGCCCATCATCGAGGCGATCTGGCTCTCGGCGAGGGTCTGGCTGTAGTTGAGGCGGTCCTCCTCGGGCAGGCTGACGGTCACGCCGAGCGCCCGGCCGCGGGGGATGATGGTCACCTTGTGCAGCGGGTCGTGCTGCGGCGAGTGGAAGCCGACCAGGGCGTGCCCGGCCTCGTGCCACGCGGTGACCGCCTTCTGCTCGTCGGTGATCACGGCGGAGCGACGCTCGGCGCCCATGATGACCTTGTCCTTGGCCATCTCGAAGTCGAGCATCGAGACGAAGTCCTTGTCCTGCCGCGCGGCGAGCAGGGCGGCCTCGTTCACCAGGTTCTCCAGGTCGGCGCCGCTGAAGCCGGGGGTGCCGCGGGCCAGCACCTCGAGGTCCACGTCCTCGGCGAGCGGGACCTTCTTGGTGTGCACCGCGAGGATGCCCTCACGACCCTTGAGGTCGGGGCGCGGCACCACGATGCGCCGGTCGAAGCGGCCCGGGCGGAGGATGGCGGGGTCGAGCACGTCGGGGCGGTTGGTCGCCGCGATGATGATCACACCCTCGCTCGCCTCGAAGCCGTCCATCTCGACGAGGAGCTGGTTGAGGGTCTGCTCGCGCTCGTCGTGGCCGCCGCCCATGCCGCTGCCGCGGTGACGACCGACCGCGTCGATCTCGTCGATGAAGATGATGCAGGGCGCGTGCTTCTTGCCCTGCTCGAAGAGGTCGCGGACGCGGCTCGCGCCGACGCCGACGAACATCTCGACGAAGTCCGAGCCCGAGATGCTGAAGAACGGCACGCCCGCCTCGCCGGCGATGGCGCGCGCGAGGAGCGTCTTGCCGGTGCCGGGCGGGCCCATCAGCAGCACGCCCTTCGGGATGCGGCCGCCGAGGCGCTGGAACTTCTTCGGGTCCTTGAGGAACGCGATGATCTCTTCGCAGTCGTCCTTCGCCTCGTCGACGCCGGCGACGTCCGCGAAGGTGACCTTGTTCTGCGACTCGTTGAGGAGGCGCGCGCGCGACTTGCCGAAGCTCATCGCCTTGCCGCCGGACGCCTGCAGCTGCCGCATGAAGAAGAAGAAGATCACCAGCAGGAAGATCATCGGGACCCAGGTCACGAGGATCCCGGTCCAGCCGTTGTCGTCCGCGGGCTCGATGTCCGTGCGCACGTTGTGCTCGCGGAGCTCGTCCATGAACTCCGGGCTCAGGGGCGGACCGATCGTCTCGCGGTCGTCGCGCCGCTCGTTCTCGTCCACGTAGGTGAACGTGATGTCGGTCGCGCCGTCACGGGGCTTCGCCGTGAGCTGCTCCACGTGGCCCCCGCGCACGTCCATGACGAAGTCGCTGAAGGGGACCTGCCGGGGCGAGTCCTCGGTCGTCACCAGCTGATAGATGACGACGAACATCAAGATGAGAAGGACCCAGAGGAGGAGGGTCTTGTGGCTTTGCTTCACGAAAACCTCGGAGTGAGGGCGTGCCCCAGATGCCGCTCGACCCGGGTCTGGGCCGAATGTCTAGCTAGCACACGCATTGCACTACATCAACGATCTGAGGCCGTACGGCCGGGATGCAAACCCCGGATTTCTCCGGGTCCGGGAGCCGCCCTCACACAGGGTGACGTACGGCCCGCTCATGGAGAACTTTCCGCCGGGCGGCTGCGGGTGGGGCGATCGGGCTCGGGGGCCGCGACCAGGACTCCGTCCTCGATCCGGGCCACCGTGCCGCCGGGGAGGAGCACGTCGCCGGGCCCGCCGCCCACCAGGCGCTCGAGCGCGTCGAGGTGCGCTCGCTTGGCCGGCCGGCCGCTCCGCGCCTCGACCCAGCGGCTCAGCCGCGCCCGACGCCCGAGCGGCGCCGCGGCGGCCAGCGGGGCCACCGGGAGGCGCGCCTCCGGCTCTTCGTCGGAGACCAGCGCCGCGAGCCCCCGCGCCTCGTCGGCGAGCCGGGCGAGGTGCTCGACCACGCGGGGATCCTCCTCGCGCAGGGTCGGCAGGAGCGCGCGGAGCCGCACCCGCTCGAAGCGGGGATCGGCGTTGCTCGGATCCTCGACGTGCGGCAGCCCGTGGCGGGCGACGTGGGCGCGAACGTCCTCGCGCCGGCAGTCGATCAGGGGGCGGATCACCCCGTCCTCGCGGGCCGGATCGATGCTGGCGAGGCCGATCACCCCGACGCCGCGGAGCAGCCGCGACAGGACCGTCTCGGCCTGGTCGTCCTGGGTGTGCCCGACCGCCACGTGCGAGGCGCCGACGCGCGCCGCCTCGGCGTGGAGCGCGGCGTATCGCGCCTCCCGGGCGGCCGCCTGCAGCGAGCCCTCGCGCTTCACCTCCACCCGCAGCGCGGTGAAGGGCACGTCCAGCGACGAGGCGAGCGCGCGCGCCGCCTCGACGTCGCGATCGGCGTCGGGGCGGAGGCCGTGGTTCACGCTCGCCGCGAAGAGCGAGAGCTCCCGCTCGGGGGCGATCCGAGCCAGCGCATGGAGCAGCGCCGCGGAGTCCGGTCCCCCGGAGCACCCCACCAGCACGCGAGCGCCGCGCGGGGCCAGCTCCCGCTCGTCGAAGGTGCGTCTGACGCGAGCGAGGATCACCCGGCCAAGGTAACGCCATCCGGCGCGATTGCCCGGATGCTATCCTCCCGGCGTGCGCCTGGACACGCGCTGGCTGCTCGCCGCCACGATGCTCCTCTCGCTGGGCTTCGACTTCCGCGGCTGCGGGGGCGGCACGCCGGAGGGCGCGCCCCTCGACGCCGGCCGCCCGCTCCCGGTGCGCACCGGCCCGTGCCTGGTCGACGCGGACTGCGCGAGCGACGACATGTGCGCGCTGATGGTCTGCCGCGCGGGCCGATGCGTGGACGAGGGCCCGCCGTTCGACAGCGACGGCGATCGGGTCGCGCCGCCGCCGTGCGGAGACGACTGCAACGACCGCAGCGCGAGCACGTTCCCCGGCGCGGCCGAGATCTGCAACCGGGTCGACGACGACTGCGACGGAGCGATCGACGAGGACGCGCCCGGCGCCCAGGCGTTCCCGGGCCCTCCCCTCCACCTCGCCCGCCTCGCGGCGCTCTCGGACGGCTGGGCGTACGTCGGCCTCTCCCTGGAGGGAGACCTGCTCGCGCAGACGGTGGCCCTCGACGGGACCGTGCGGGACCCGAGCGTGATCGCGAGCCGCGCCGACGTCGGGGACGTGGTGGACGTCGCCGCGCACGGGCGGGGGAGCCAGGTGGTGGTGGCGCTCGCCCGCGGCATCACCGGGCCGCCGCTCCGGCTGGTGATCGACCGCGTGGGCGACGCCCTCGTGCCCACCGGGCCCCCCGCCGAGCTCGGCGACGTGGGCGCGGAGCGGGTCGCGCTCACCGTCTTCGGCGGCAGCGAGTGGCTCGCCTGGGACACCACCGCGGCCCGCGCGCTGCTCCGGGTGGCGGACGGCTCGGTGCGCGCCCTCGACCGCGGCGACGGATTCGCCCGGCCGAGCTTCGCCACCGACGGGGAGCGCCTGGCGGTGACCGACGGCGACGCGCGGATCCGGTTCTACGACGCGGGCGGCGTGGAGGTCGCGACGCAGACGATGGCCGGGCCCCTCGCGGCCTCCGCCCTCGCCTCCGGCGACGGAGTCGTCTACGTCGCCTACCGCGACGCGATCGACCACCTGATCGCCGAGGTGTCGATCGACCGGGTCGGCTCCGGGGTGGTCGCGCCGGCGGGCGCGCGCGACGACGCCGTCTCCCTCGGACGCACCGACGCCAACCTCGTCGTGATGCGCGCCGACGCCCGGGGCGCCCGCGCCACCCTGATGACCCTCGACCTCCGCGAGTTCGTGGGCGCCTTCGACCGCGTCACCCTGGTCGCCGGCACGCCGCGGCGCATGATGACGGCCACCAGCGGCGCCGGCGTGACGGCGGTCGGGACCGCCTACGAAGGTGAAGCCGGGCTGGGCATTCTCCGCTGCGGCGAATAAGGTCGGGGGTCATGGGCAAACGACCAGAGACCGACCGGCTCGTCTGGATCGACCTCGAGATGAGCGGCCTCGATCACGAGAAGGAGCGCATCCTCGAGATCGCGACCCTCGTCACCGACGGGCAGCTGAACATCCTCGACGAGGGGCCCGAGCTGGTGATCCACCAGCCGGACAGCCTCCTCGAGGCGATGGACGCGTGGAACACGAAACACCACGGCGCGTCCGGGCTCGTCGATCGGGTGAAGGCGTCGACCATCTCGACCGAGGACGCCGAGGCGCAGACGCTCGCGTTCCTCGCCGAGCACGTCGAGGAGGGCGCGGCGCCGCTCGCCGGCAACTCCGTGCACCAGGACCGGCTCTTCCTGGCCAAATACATGCCGAAGCTCACCGCGCACCTGCACTACCGCAACGTCGACGTCTCGACGGTGAAGGAGCTGGTGAAGCGCTGGCACCCGGAGGCCTTCGAGGGCCGCCCCACCAAGAAGGGCCAGCACCGGGCCCTCGACGACATCCGCGAATCGATCGAGGAGCTCCGCTACTACCGCTCCGCCGTCTTCGTCCCCCCATCCTGACCCTCCGACCGCCACCCGGCTCGGGTCCCCCGACTCGCAGGAAGCGAGGAAGGGAGGAAACGAGGAAGAAAGGGCTGGCCGAGCGTCGTCTGCCCGCCGGTCCACGACCGCGAGCCGGCTCGGCCCCTGCTTTACGGGGAGGGGGGAGACGGGAGGGAGGAGAGAGAGCGGCTCGACCGCCCAGGCGCGCCGAGCCGCCGAGGCCCGGCTGCCCCTCTTCCTCCTCGCTTCCACCCTTCCTCGCTTCCTGCGAGTAGCGAGAAGCGAGAAGCGAGAAGCAAGAACGGAGGGAGGCGGCGCTTCCTGGCTTCCCGCTACCAGGTACCGGTGACGAGCGGGATGCGCAGGTCGGAGGCCTGGCCGAGCATCATGTGGGCGCGCTCCTCCTGCGTGAACATGTCGGCGGAGTGCACCATGGGCACGCCGAGCAGGAGCTGGCCGTCGGCGAAGCGGAGCACGCCGCCGCCGCCCGCGAGGGTGCGGCGCAGGGCGCTCTGGGCGGCGTCTTCTTCGGCGTCGCCTTCGTCCCCTCCGGGGGCCTCGGCGTCCTCGTCACCCGAGGCGCCCTGGCCGGTGTCCGCGCCGGGGTTGTAGCTGGTCAACGCCAGCACGCCGACGAAGGTCGGGACGATCAGCGCCATGCCGACCGCGAGCACGATGACCGAGGCCTCGGCGAAGCCGGACTGGGCGACGCCCATCGCGTCGTACGCCGGGTCCTCGAGCGCGAAGTAACCGGCGACCGCGCCGCCGGCCGCGCCGATGGCCGGGAAGAGGATCCAGGCCCAGGCCTCGTCGAGCTCACGGGCGCCCGCGCTGACGATCAGCGCGGGGATGATGAAGCCGATCTCGGCGCCGAGGATGCCGCCGCCGAGGATGCCTTTTCCGTCCGGGCCCACGCGGTTGCACAGCTCGCTCGCGGGGTCGCACTGCGCCTCCGCCCGAGGGGTGGACACGAAGGCCTGACCCGCGACGAGCGCGGCGGTGAGAATGGCAACGAAGCTCAGGTGATGAAGTCGCAAGCCCACCCCTCCCTCGGGACGCTCAGAAGCTGCCGGCGACCTTAGACGCTGGGCGCCAGCACAGCAAGCCCATGGTTCTCGGGTGCCCCGGCGGCCGAGATCGTTCAGCTCCAGCCGATCACGCCAGGCCGCCGATGCGGAGCTCGATGGCGCCGCCGCCCCGGTAGGTGTCCGGCCGGAGGCTGCCGAAGAGGCTGACCTGGGCGCCGATCTCGCCGGCGAGATCCCCCATCTCCCAGCCGAACGCGGTGAGGCCGGTGTCGCCCACCCGGAGGGCGAGCTTCAGGTGGCCCTGGCCGACCACGCGGATGTCGTCGACGGCGGCGCCGTCGAGCAGGAACTGGGGCTCGGCGTTGCCCTCCCCCACCGGCTCGAGCGCGGCGAGCTCCGGCGCGGTGGGCAGCGGGTAGCCGTCGCCGAGCACCACGTCGATCCAGGGGCGGGCGTCGAGCGGCGGCAGCGCGGCCCGGGTCCCGCGGCAGACGTCGTCGAACTGGGCGCGGAACGCCTCCAGCCGGGCCTGCGAGAGGCTGAGGCCGGCGGCGGCGGCGTGCCCGCCGAACTTCGTGAGGTGCGAGCGGCACGAAGCGACCGCGTCGTAGATCGAGAAGCCATCGGGGGTCCGGCAGCTGCCGTGGCCCACGCCGTCCTCGAGGCCGATGACGACCGTGGGCGCCTCGAAGCGCTCCACCACGCGCGCGGCCACGATGCCGACCACGCCGCGATGCCAGCCCTCGGCCGCGACGACGATGCCGCCGTCGACCCGCTCGCCGTAGACCTCGCGCACCTGGGCGATCGCCTCGGCGGTGATGGTCTCCTGCAGCGCCTTGCGCTCCTGGTTGATCTGCTCGATGCGCGCCGCGAGCATGCGCGCCTCCTGCAGGGTGGAGGCCTGGAGGAGCTTCAGCGTGATCGCCGGGTCGCCGAGCCGGCCGGCCGCGTTCAGCCGCGGGGCCATGCGGAAGGCGACGTCGACGCCGCCGATCGGCGAGCCGTGACGGATCCGCGCCGCCTCGCGGAGCGCCATGACCCCGGGGCGCGCGCGGGCCGAGGCGAGCGCGACGAGGCCCGCCTTGGTCAGCCGGCGGTTGTCTCCGTCGAGCGGGGCCACGTCGGCCACCGTGCCGAGCGCGACCAGGTCGAGCCACGGCCGGATGTCGAGCTTGCTGTTCACCGCGGCCCGCACCGCCGCGCCGACGCTGAGCGCCAGGCCCGCGCTGCAGAGGCCCTTGTAGGGGAAGCCGCAGTCCGGGCGGTGCGGGTTGAGGAACGCGTTGGCCGGGAGCGGCTCGTCGGGCACGAGGTGGTGGTCGACGACGATGACGTCGACCCCGCGCTTGCGGGCCGCCTCGATGCGCGGGTGATCGCTCGAGCCGCAGTCGCAGGTGACGATGAGCGTCGCGCCGGTCTCGAGCGCCCGGGCCAGCGCGGGCTCGCTGAAGCCGTAGCCGCCCTCGAAGCGGTTGGCGACGAGGCAGCGGCAGTCCGCGCCGAGCGCGCTCAGGACGCCGCCGAGGATCGCGGCGCTGGTCGTCCCGTCGACGTCGTAGTCGCCGAAGATCGCCACCACCTCTCGGGTGCGCACCGCGTGGGCGAGCCGCTCGGCCGCCGCGTCGCGATCCGCCATGCCGTCCGGCGGCGTCAGCCCGGCGAGGCGCGGCAGGAGGTAGTCCCGCCCCTCCTCCTCGGTGGAGATGCCCCGGTGCAACATCACCTGCGCCGTCGCCGGCCCCACCTCGCACGCGCGCCCCAGCTCCTTCGCGGCCGCGAGATCGCCCTCGCGGATGCGGTAGCCCGCCTTGGTCCCCACCGCGGTCTCGGCGCCGACGGCGGCGGGCTCGGAAGGCGGGCTCGAGGTGGCGGTCTCCATGGCCGCCGACCATGAACGATCCCCCCGCCGATCGGTAGGAGTCTCCGGCGATACGGGCGCGTCGGCGTCGAAAATCGGCATCGATCCCCCAGACGCGCGCGCCTCGAGGCGACTGACGCAGATCGCCGTCACCGCATGCGACGAGGAGAGAAAGGGAGGCCGAAAAAAAGGCACGCCCCGGCGATCTGCCGAGACGTGCCTTCTGGGTCGCGATCGACCGGGGGGAGCGGGTCGCTCAGGCCTTCTTGCGCTGCTTCGAGCGCGCGCGGCGGGCGCGGGCCTTGGCCTTGCTGAAGAAGCGGCGGTCCATCCACTCGGTGAGCGGCGCGGCGACGTAGATCGACGAGTAGGTGCCGATCAGGATGCCGATGAAGAGCGCGAAGCTGATGTCGCGGATGACCGAGGTGCCCCAGATGAAGAAGGCGCTGACCGAGAGCAGGGTGGTGCCCGAGGTCATGATGGTGCGCGAGAGCATCTGCGACGTGCTGATGTTGATCACGTCGTAGAGGCTCTTGTCGCGGTAGCGCCCGAGGTTCTCCCGGATCCGGTCGTAGACGACGATGGTGTCGTTGATGGAGTAACCGACGATCGTCAGCAGCGCGGCGATGATCGTGAGGTTGAACTCCTTCTGCAGGAGCACGTAGATGCCCACCGTGATGAGCGCGTCGTGCGCCATGGCGATGACGCCGCCCGGCGCGAAGCGCAGGTCGAAGCGGAACGCCACGTACACCATGATGAAGGCGATCGCGTAGAGCAGGCTCTTGATCGCCGCGTCGCGGAGCTGGGCGCCGGCGCGGGGACCGACGCGCTCGATGCGGTCGGGGGTGTCGGGGCCGCGGTCGCCGAGGCGATCGCGCAGGCCCTCGAGCAGCTCGGTGGCCACGCCCGCGAGCTGGGCCTCGTAGGTGTGCGCCGAGGCGGTGCCGAAGCGCGCGACCCGGATGACCTGCACGCCCGCGTCGGCGATCGCCTGCGAGAGCACGGCCTCGTCCACGTCACCGGTCAGCTCGATGCGGACCTTGTCCCCGCCCTCGGGGATGCGGACCCGCCGGACCGAGGCGCCGTCGACCCCGCCGAGGGCGGTCTCGATGTTGGCGCGGATCTGGTCCTTCTGCTCCTCGCTGATCGCGCTGAACTCGCGCGTACGGATGATGTACGCGTTCTCCTGCTCGACGACGGCGACGACGTCGGCGCCCTCGTAGCCGAGCTCGGTCAGCGTGGTGCGCAGCTCGTTGCTCGAGACCGCGCCGCCGAAGGCGACCTGGATCTCGGTGCCGCCGAGGAAGTCGGTGCCGTAGTTCGGCCCCGGATAGAAGATGGCCGCGATGCTCGCCGCCACCAACGTGAAGCTGATCGCCATGTACACGCGCCGGTGGCGCATGAAGTCGATCAGAAGCCCTGGCTTGAAGAACTCCATGCCCTCACCCGACCCGCAGTCGCTGAATACGAAGGCCGCGAACCAACCAATCGAACATCACCTTCGAGCAGAACACGCCCGTGAAGAGCGAGGTGATGATGCCGATCATGAGGGTCTTCGCGAATCCCTGGATCTCGGGGCTGCCGTACTGGAAGAGCACGACGCCCGCGATGAACGTGGTCAGCTGACTGTCGAAGATGCTCCAGAAGGCGCGGCGGAAGCCCTGATCGACGGCGGCGCGAGCGCTCTTGCCCATGCGGAGCTCCTCGCGCATGCGTTCCGTGATCAGCACGTTGGCGTCCACCGCCATACCTACCGTCAGCGCGATCCCCGCGATGCCCGGTAGGGTCAAGTCGTTGTTGAAGAAGGCCATGATGGAGAGCATGAAGACGAGGTTCAGCACCACCATCACGTCCGCGACGACGCCGGCCACCTGGTAGTAGATGCCCATGAAGAGCAGCACCAGGCAGATGCCGATGAGCGCGCCCTCGGCGCCGCGGATGACCGAGTCGCGGCCGAGCGTCGGGCCGATGAGCTGCTCGTTCTGCGGGATGATCGGCGCGGGGAGCGCGCCGGCGCGCAGCACGATGACGAGGTCGTTCGCCTCGTTCAGCAGGCTGTTGTAGTCGCGGAAGCCACCGAGCGTGATCTGACCGCTCGCGCCGATGCGGCTCTGGATGGTGGGCGCGCTCGCGACCTCGTCGTCGAGCACCACCGCCATGCGCCGCTTGACGTTGTTGCCGGTCATCTCCTGCATGAGCCGGGCGCCGTCGGGCTTCATCGAGAAGAGCACGAGCGGCTGCCCCGACTGCGGGTCGTTGCCGACGCGCGCGTCCTCGAGGTGCTCACCGCCGACCGGGTCGGAGCCGTTCGGGGGCTGCTCGTAGAGGAGGTAGGTGCGCCAGGCGTCCGGCTCCTCGTCGGGCTGCAGCTCCTCGTCGGTGCTCGCGCGACCGAGCGCGAGGGAGCGGCCCTCCGGGACCTGCCCCTCGACCGACTGCACGAAGCCGCGGAGCCGGGTCTTGGCCGTGCACTGGCCGTCGGCCGCGTCGGCCTCGACGCCCTCCGGGCAATCGCCCGAGCCCTCGGCGAAGAGGTAGTAGCTCGTGACCGCCGGGCGGCTCTCGCCCGCGCTGACGCCCTCGCTGAGGAGCGTGACGCCCTCGGGGAGCTGCGCCTGCATCTCGGTGAGCCAGGTGTTGCCGTCGTCGACGATCTTGAACTCGAGGCGCGCCGTCTGGCCGATGATCTCGCGGATGCGGTCGAACTGCGTCTCGTCGGCGCCGGGGACCTCGACGATGATGTCGATGTCGCGGGCGCGGACGTTCGCCTCGCTGATGCCCAGCTCGGCGATGCGGTTCTTGATCGTCTCCTGCGCCTGGTTGACCGCGACCTCGCGGAGGTCGTCGATGCTCTCCTCCTGCAGGACGAGGCTGACGTTGTCGGCGCCGCGGCTGTCCTCTCGGAGGTCGCCGAAGCTCGTGACCAGGTCGCGGTCGAGCTGCGCCATGTCGTCGGCGTCCTCGAAGGTCAGCCGGATCAGGCGCGAGTCCGCGCTGCCGATCTGGGCGTTGACCCGGGCGCGGATCTGCGAGAGCTGCTCCTCGTCGGGGGCCTCGCCCTCCTCGACGATGTCGAGCTTCTCACCGAGCCGACGGAGCAGCTGCTGGGCGCGCGCCCGCTGCCGGTCCTCGACCGCCGCCTCCATGTCGACCGTGTACATCAGGCGGAGACCGCCTTGGATGTCGAGGCCCGGCGTGATGCGGTGATCGACGTTCTCGAGCACCCAATCGGGCGCCGAGACCCAGTCGTTGTGATGCAGCGTCGGCCACATCACGAACCAGGATCCGACCAGCGCGACCAGCACGAGGCCGAATCGGAAGTACCAACCCCTGTCCATGATTCAGTCCCGGGCCTCTTCTTTGGACCCGTCCTTGTCGTCTTTGGCCTTGCCGCCGCCGGCCGCATCGGCCTTCCTCGACGACTCCACCGTCTGGATGTTGGAGCGCAGAACGTTGACCCGCGTCTTGTCGGCGATCTGCAGGATCACGTGATCGTCGGCCACCGTGACGACGGTCCCGAGGATGCCGCCCGTGGTGCGCACCTCGGTGCCCTTCGTGATCGCGGCCAGCATCTCCTCGTGCTCCTTCCGCCGCTTCTGCTCGGGGCGGATCAGGAAGAAGTAGAAGAAGACCATCACCAGGGCGAAGAGGCCCGCGTTCATCGCGCAGGCGTTGCCACCGAGGCCGCCCGCGGCGCCCGCGCCGCCGCCACCGCCACCACCCCCTCCTCCACCGGAGGAGGCGGCGGGCTGCAGCCACCAGAGAAACTCGAGAATCGTCAGGAGCACTTGGAACGCTTCCTTCGGCGACGTTCGCGCCGAGCCTGCGGCCGTCGGGCGGCTCGCTCTACCCCCGAGAGAGGCGCGTCATTCCCACGCGCGAGGCCCCGACCGAGACGGCCGGGCCCCAGGGCCGCGGGGTTGTACTCTACGGGTCTGGACCCGTCAACCGAGCCCCGAACACGGGGTCGCCCCACCCCGCCCGCCTCCGCGCCTCGGGAGATTTCCGAAACAATTCTAGCCTCCTGGCCGGGCGCGCGGCGCCTATCCTGGCACGACCATGGCCCTCACCGATGAAGCCCAGGCCGCCCTGGCCCTCTACGCCGAGCGAGGCGGAGACGCGGGCGACCCCGCCGAGGCGGACGCGGTGGCGAAGCTCGCCGACCACGCCCCCTCGCTCCTCGGGCTCGTCCGGAGCGATCCCTCCATCATCCCGGACGTGCTCGCCCGCCCCATCGAGCACCCGAGCGATCGAGACACCCTGCGCGCGGCCCTGGCCCGGCGCCTCGAGGGAGAGGACGGCGACTCGCCCTCGGCCCGCAGCGCGCTGCGTCGCTTCCGGCACCGGGCGATCGTGCGCATCGCCCTCCGGGAGATCCTCCGGGTCGCCGACGTCGAGCACACCAGCGCGGAGATGGCCTGGCTCGCGGCGGTGGTCATCGACGCGGCCCTCGACCACGCGACCCGCACCGAGACCGAGCGCCACGGCCGGGCCCTGACCGAAGGCCGGGTGGTCCCGCTGACGGTGCTCGGCATGGGCAAGCTGGGCGGGCTCGAGCTCAACCTCGGGAGCGACGTCGATCTCTGCTTCTTCTACGAGACCGACGACGCCGAGGTCGAGGGCGGCGAGCTGACGGTCAACGAGCTCTACGCGCGGATCGCCCGCCGGTGCAGCGAGATGATCTCGGAGGTCACCGAGGACGGCTTCTGCTTCCGGGTCGACCTGCGGCTGCGCCCCGAGGGCTCGCGGGGGCCGCTGGTGAACTCGCTGGCGAGCGCCGAGCGCTACTACGAGTCCTGGGGCCGCACCTGGGAGCGGGCGGCGCTGCTCCGCGCCCGGGCGATCGCCGGGGACGAGGCGTTCGGCGCGGTGCTGCTCGAGACCCTGCGGCCCTTCGTGTTCCGGCGCGCGGTGGATCCGAGCCTCGCCGAGGCCATGCACGAGATGCTCCTCCGGTCCCGGCGCGAGCTGCGGGTCGACGAGGAGCGGGACGTGAAGCTCGGCCGCGGCGGCATCCGGGAGGCGGAGTTCTTCGTGCAGACGCTCCAGCTGGTGTGGGGCGGTCGACACCCGGAGCTGCAGGTCGCCGGCACGCTCGAGGCGCTCTGGCGGCTGCGCGGGGCGGGGCTGGTCAGCGATCGCGAGGCCGAGACCCTCGCCGACGGATGGGCGCTGCTGCGGCGCGTGGAGCACCGGGTGCACGTGTGGACCGGCTATCAGACCCACCGCGTCCCCGACGAGCCGCGCTTCGCCGAGAGCCTCGGCTACCCGGATCAGGCGAGCCTGGAGGCGGCGCTCGGCCGGGTGCGCGAGGGCATCGCCGGCCTCTTCTCCACCCTGCTGCCCGGCGAGGCGCCGCCCGATCGCGACTGGGACGCGATCGGCGATCTGGTGGCGGACGGCGCCGAGATCGACGTCATCGCCGAGGCGCTCGCGCAGCGCCTCCCGGTGCGGGACCCCCACGACGCCGCCGCGAACCTCGCCCGCCTCGGCCGGCGCGCCGACGGTCCGCTCGGGCCGGTCACCTGGCAGCGGCTGCCCCAGCTCGGCCGGGCGCTGCTCGACGAGGTGGCGCACGTCGGGGATCCGGACACCGCCCTCCTCCTGCTCGCCGACTTCTGGGGGCGCATCGGAGGCACCGGCTCGTACGGGCGGCTCTTCGTGGAGGAGCCGCGGCTCACCCGCCGGCTCGTGGGGCTGCTCGGCGCGAGCGGCACCCTCTCGAGCGCCCTGGTCGGCCACCCCGAGGACGTCGACCTGCTGCTCGTGAGCGGCGCGCCCCGCGTGGAGGAGCTGACCGCGCCCCACGACGCGCTGCTCGCCGATCTCGAGCCCGACCCGGATCCCGAGGAGGTCGTGCGCGAGCTGCGCCGCCTCAAGCGCACCGGGACGCTCCGCACGGGCCTGGCCTACGTCGCCGGCGAGCTGGACCTCGAGGGGGCGACGGCGCGGCTGTCGGCGCTGGCCGAGGGGCAGGTGCGCGTGTCGCTGGAGGCGGCGCGGCGATGGGCGGAGCGACGCTGGGGGCGCGCGACGTCGGGCGGCCTGATCGTCTGCGCGATGGGCAAGCTCGGCGGGCGGGAGCTCGGCTTCGGCGGAGACCTGGACCTCGTCTTCCTCTTCGGCGAGGAGGGCGAGACGGAGCCCACCGCGAGCGGCCGCTCGGTGACGCACGGCGAGCTGTTCGCGCGCATGGCGCAGCGCACGATGCAGCTGCTCCGTCAGCGCGACGCGGAGGGCCCGGGCTACGAGACCGACACCCGGCTCCGCCCGAGCGGGAGCAAGGGGACGCTGGTGGTCTCGCTCGCCGGCTTCGACGCCTATCACGAGCGCGGCGCCGCCGACTGGGAGCGGCAGGCGCTCGTCCGGGCGCGCCCGCTCGCCGGCGATCCCGAGGTGGCCGCCGCCGCGAAGGCGCGCTTCGAGACCCTCGCCTACGAGCGCGGGCCGACGCCGGGGGACGAGCTGGCCCGGGTGCGGGGGCGGCTGCAGACCGAGCTGGGAAGCGAGAGCGCCGAGCGATACCATCCGAAGCTCGGCTACGGGGGCCTCGTCGACGTGGAGCTATCGGTGCAATGGCTGCAGATGCGGCGCGGCGACGACCCGCGGGTGCGCACGCCCAACACGCCCGAGGCGATCGAGGGGCTGCGGGAGGCGGGCGCGCTGAGCGAGGTCGACGCGGACGCGCTCACCGAGGCCCACCGCTTCTTCCGGCGCGTGGAGCTGGCGCTGCGCCTCTTCGACGAGCACCGCGAGCCGCTGCTCGAGCCGCGCGGCCGCACCGGATCGCACGTGGCGCGGAGCCTCGGCTTCCGGGCGCGCGACGGGCTCTCGCCCACCGAGGCGCTCGAGGCCACGTATCGACGGCACGCGGCGGCGGCGCGGCGGCTCTTCGAGCGCGAGGTGGGCGAGGTCGGCGCCCCGGCGCCCTGGGGTGGTCAGGCGAGCGCGGGTGAGGCGAGCGCGTGAGCCGGGTCCTCGTCGTGCACGCCGACGCGGCGACCGCGGAGCGCGTCGCGGCCCGCCTGCGGGAGGACGGGCTGACCGCGCACGCGGTGACGAGCGGCGAGCGCGCGATGGACCTGTTCAACCAGGAGCCCGCCTACGTGTTGGTCAACGACTCCGCGCTCGGGGGGCGCGACGGGCTCTCCACCGCCGAGGCGATCCGCTGGATGCCCGGCGGCCGCCGCGGGCGGCTGATGCTGACCGCCGCGCGCGAGCCCGAGGACGCCTCGCTCGCCCGGCTCGGCGCGGACGTCGACGCGTTCGCGGCGCTGGTCGGGCCGACCGACGACGACCGGCTCGCCCGCGAGGTCGCCGCCGCCGCGGCGGTGGAGCCGCACACCGCGGAGACCCGCATCCTGGAGGTCGAGGAGGCGCTGCTCGAGGCCGAGCGCTCGCGCGAGCTCGCCCCCGACGAGGAGACGATCGAAGGCGACCTCGACACGCCGCGCGCCCTCGAGTTCCGCGACGAGACCTTCGACGAGCCCTCCCCCGCCGGCTGGGAGCTGGACGGGAGGCTCGAGGGGCGGGAGGTGCGCGCGCTCGCCGAGGAGGCCCGCGAGACGCACTCGGATCTCTTCGGGAGCTTCGACCAGATGCCCTTCGCCCGGGTGCTGCATCGGCTGGCGAGCAAGCGCGCGACCGGCGCGCTGATCTGCGTGCACCCGCCCGACGAGCGCGCGACCACCGAGGGCACCGAGCCGACCAAGGTCGTCTACTTCCGCGCGGGCGTCCCGGTGCACGTGCGCAGCAACCTGGTGACCGAGTGCCTCGGGCAGGTCCTCACCCGCAGCCGCCGCATCGGCCCCGAGGCGCTCCGCGCGTCGCTGTCGGCGGTGCGCCGCGGCGAGGGCAAGCAAGGCGAGGTGCTCGTCTCCATGGGCGCCATCGGCCCCCTCGAGCTGAGCGAGGGCCTCGCCGAGCAGCTGCGGATCAAGCTCTTCGATCTGTTCGCCTGGCGGCGGGGCACCTTCCGCTATTCGGCCGAGCGGCGACCCCCGCGCGAGCTGGTGGATCTCGAGCTCGGGCTCGCGGAGATCGCGACCGTCGGGATCCGTCAGGGCCTCCCCAAAGGCGACGTCCTCGCGCAGCTGGAGGGTGAGCGGGCGCGCTACGTGATCCCGCGAGCCCGCGAGATGGTGCGCTTCGTCCAGCTGCGACTCGACGAGGGGCTTCGCGCGCTGATCCGGCGGATCGACGGTCGTCACACCCTCGGCGAGCTGCTCGACGAGGCGTCCGACCCGGGCGAGGCCGCGCAGCTCGTGCACGCGATGGAGTGCCTCGACGCGGTGCGCTTCGACGACGCGCCGCTGCGGCCGCGCTCGCGCCCTCCGGCGGCCCTGCCGAGCGTGCCCGACGAGGCGGTGCTCGCCGAGAGCGAGGAGGCGCCGTTCGAGGCGGACATCACCGACCCGACGATGGAGCCCGCGCCGATGCCGGACGAGGGACCGGAGCCCGAGCCCGCGCCGGACCCGGAGGGATCGGGGACGCGGCGGTCGCCGAGCGCGTCTCCCGAGGCGCTGGACGACCGGGTGGCGCGGCTCTTCGAGGCCGAGCGGCACTTCCGCCGGGGCCAGCGAGCGCTCGACAAGGGCGACGCCGAGCGGGCGAGGGGCGCGTTCGAGCGCGCGGTGGCGCTCTGCGGCGACGAGGGGCAGTTCGTCGGCTACCTCGGCTGGGCGCGGCACCTCGCCTCACCCGACGACCCCGCGGTGCTCGACGCGGCGCTCGTGAGCGCCGGAGAGGCCTGCGAGCTCGCGCCCGACATGGCGGACGTGCACCGCCTCCGGGGCCGCCTGCTCGAGGCGGCCGGGCGCCACGAGGAGGCCCGGGACGCGATGACGCGGGCGCGCTCGCTCGACGCCGAGGCGGCCCAGCGCGAGTGACGCGGCGCGTCGAGGGCAGCCGGCGGAGTTGTGCTATGACCGCGTTCGCCGCTCGCGGCGTAGGAGGAGACGATGGTCGACAAGGTCGAATCGATCTGGATGGACGGCGAGCTCATCCCCTGGGACGACGCCAACGTGCACGTGCTCACGCACACGCTGCATTACGGGCTCGGCGCGTTCGAAGGCATCCGCTGCTACGAGACGGAAGACGGCCGCAGCGCCATCTTCCGGCTCAGGGAGCACGTCCGCCGGCTCTTCGAGTCCGCGCACATCGTGACGCTCGACATCCCGTACACGCAGGATCAGATCGTCGACGCGTGCCTCGAGACGGTCCGCGCGAGCGGCCTCAAGAGCTGCTATCTGCGCCCGCTCGTGTTCCTCGGCTCCGGCGCGATGGGCCTCGGCGCGATGACCAACGCCACCCGCGTCGCGATCGTGGTCTGGAAGTGGGGCGCGTACCTCGGCGACGAGGGCATCCAGAAGGGCATCCGCGCCCGCGTCAGCTCCTTCACCCGCCCCGGCATCAACATGCAGATGGCCAAGGGCAAGGTCGTCGGCCACTACGTGAACTCCATCCTCGCCAAGCGCGAGGCGCTCAAGACCGGCTTCGACGAGGCCATCCTGCTCGACGCGCAGGGCTACGTCAGCGAGGCGAGCGGCGAGAACATCTTCATGGTGCGCGACGGCAAGATCGTCACGCCGCCCATGGGCAGCTCGATCCTCGGCGGGATCACCCGGGACACGATGCTCCGCATCGTGCGCGACATGGGCATCGAGGTCACCGAGCGGCTGATGGCTCGCGACGAGCTCTACATCGCCGACGAGATCTTCATGTGCGGCACCGCCGCCGAGGTGACCCCGGTCCGCGAGATCGACGGCCGCACCATCGGCAAGGGCGAGCGCGGCGAGCTCACCAAGCGCGTGCAGGATCGCTACTTCCAGGTCGTGCGCGGCGTCGAGGCGCCCGAGGAGTGGCTCACCTACCTGTGAGCGCTTCCGGGCGGCCAGCCCCGAACGAGAGAGGGCGAGCTCTTCGGAGCTCGCCCTTCTTCGTTCTGGCAGCCTGATTGTGGCGCCCGGTCGTTCTCCGAGCGAAGAACGAGGTAGCCGCACGCGCCCTCCTCGGGTCCATCCCGCGGCAGCGGGCGGCCAGCGAGCGCGCAGCGCGAGCCGCAGGCCCCCCAGCGCCCCGTCGCTGGGGTCGCGCGCGAGCGGAGCGACGCGCGCGAAGTGGGTGGGGCCCCGCGGAAGAGGCGCAGCGAGGTTTGCGGACGGCGAAGCCCGGAGGGACATCCCGGAGCGAACATCCCGGAGCGAACATCCCGGAGCGAGCATCGTCGTGCCGCCGCCGTGGGGGCGGCTGCGGACGGCGGCGGACCCGCCCCTACCCAGCAAGGACAGGCGGCCAGCGAGCGCGAAGCGCGAGCGCGAGCCGCAGGGCCCCCAGCGCCCCGTCGCTGGGGTCGCGCGCGAGCGGAGCGACGCGCGCGGAGTGGGTTGGGGGGGCCCCGCGGAGCCGGCTGACCCGTCGCTGCGGAGGGTGCGGAGCACCCGCAGCGGGGACGGGTCTGACGGCGCAGCGGGGGGGAGGGGTCGAACCCGACCCCGCCCAAAGAACTCAGTCCATCACCACTTCCTTGTGGAACAGGAAGCGCTGGCAGGCCTGGCACTGGTAGAAGTCGTCGCCCCGGATGATCTGGTTGTAGAGCTGCGGGGAGATGCTCATTCGGCAGCCCTGGCAGACGCCGTCCGCCGCCTCGACCACCGCGGGGTGGATCTTCGGGCGGATGCGCTCGTAGCGGCGGTAGACCGGCTTGGGGACCTTCGGCACGTACTCGGCGCGCCCCTTGGTCTTCTCCTCCAGCTCGGCCTTCAGCCCCGCGAGCTTCTCCTCGCTACCAGCCTCCGCCTCGGCCAGACCCTTCTGCTGCTCCTCGAGCTCCTTGAGCGGCTCGTCGAGCACGCTGCGGGTCTGCTCGATCACGCCTTGCAGCCGGCCCTTCTCTTCCTCCGCGTCGCGGATGGCGCGGCGGATGGCCTCGAGCTCTCGCTCCGCGGCCTGCGCCTCGCGCATGTTCCGCGCCTTCGCGCTCTTCGCCTTGCTCTTGGCGAGCAGGTCGTTGCGCGAGCGCAGCTCCTCTTCCTGCTGCGCGAGTAGACGCTCGGCCTCTTCGAGCTGCCCACGCTGTCCGTGGACGAGCGCGTCGAGCGCCTTCACGGCGGCGCGTCGCTCCTCGAGCTCCTCGGGGATGCCCTGGAGCTGCTCTTCCACGTCGCGCGCGGTCGCGTCGATCTCGGCGAGTCGAACCAGTGCCCTCAGCTTGTCGTGCACGCCCTCGGTCCTCCTGTCGGCCCCCGCTACGTTCGTGGATGACGGGGACGGTGACGCGACCGAGTTGGATTCGATGTGGCTCACCGACCGATGCCCTCCACGGACTGCGCGTGACTAACGCGCATCGGGACTCCATGCAAGCCCCGCCGGGTTGCTCGGTGGTGGGGGGTGGGTTCGACGGAGGGGTTCTCGGTGGCGATTTCTTCGTTCGTTCGTGGAGCTCGACGAGTGGGCTCGGCCGCTTGGATTGGGATGGGGTGCGGATCCGGAGCGCCTGTTTTCGCTCGGCGTGGAACCGGCGGCAGCGGGGGCGGCAGCGGCAGCGGTAGCGGGGGCGGCAGCGGTAGCGGGGGCGGCAGTTGTTCGGGGACGATCCTATTCGTTCGCCAAACTCGGCGGAGGTGCGACGGCTGCGGGCTGCGAATACGTCTGCGGGACCGACCCGTCCGGCCTAGCTATTTCTCCTCGCCTCCCACCTCTCCTCTCCCTGGATACCGCCAACACAACGAGCGCGTCGGGCTCGGTGTCGGTGTCCTACTACGCATCCCGCGTTGCGATCTATAGGCCGGCCGCGGACTCGATTGAAGGGGGCGCCTCGTCGGTGAGCCCCACCGTGTACGCCGGTGCTCGGGCGTGTAAAGGGGGCCTGCGGCCCCGGCTGCGCGCTGCGCGCTCGCCGGCTTCGGCGCCTGCGGCGCCTCGCCCTCGCCCCGCCCTGCGCGCCGGCGGGGGGGGGTGGGCGTCACCGACGAGTCGCGCGACGATCGCGCGCCAGGCTGCGGTGACTCGGAGAACCGCTCATGCAGCTCAGGATCTATCGCGACGCCGTCGCCATGGTCACCGAGGTCGGACCGCTCGTTCAGGCGATCCGCCGCGACGACACCGACCACGCGCGCCAGCTCCGCAAGGCCGCCAAGTCCGTGCCGCTCAACATCGCGGAGGGCACCTACTCGCGGGGGCGCAAGCGGCAGGTCAGCTACCACGTCGCTCTCGGGTCCGCGAACGAGGTGGTCGCTTGCCTCGAGGTGGCCGTCGCGGACGGCATCCTCGTCTCGGTCGACCCCGCCATCCTCGACCGGCTCGACAAGATCATCGCGACGCTCGTGAAGCTCACCGACAAGTGAGCCTGACCTGACCCCGGGGCGCGGCCCTCTCGTGGGCTGCGCCTCGGGGTCCCAACCCACCTCACTGCTTCGGGGCGCGAGACCGCTCCGGATGGTCGGGGACGATCCCATTCGTTCATCGAGCTCGGGAGCGGGCGGCCTTCGGATGTGAGTCGGGGACGATCCCATCGGTCATCGAGACCGGCCGCGGGCGCGGCAGCGGAGGCGGCAGCGGAGGAGGCGGCAGCGGAGGCGGCAGCGGAGGCGGCAGCGGAGGCGGCAGCGGAGGCGGCAGCGGAGGCGGCAGCGGAGGCGGCAGCGGAGGCGGCAGCGGAGGCGGCAGCGGA
>JAYZQJ010000036.1:0-8825 GCA_036149055.1 Myxococcota bacterium
GCGAAAGCTCAGCTCCGTGCACGATGATCTCCATACGTCCTGTGACTAACGCCGATCGGCCCCCCGGCGTCCCCCGGCCGAAGCGGCGTGAGACCTCGTCCGGCCCCTTCACTCGCAGGTCGTGGCATGGGCGCTGGGGCGAATCTCGGCCGGCGCGTCGCTCGCCCACCCGCCGCCGCACCGTCCGCCGCAGCTCGACATCATGCCGTGCGGATGAGCCCAGTGGCCGTCGTCGTGGCGATGCCAGTCGAGGAACCACGAACCGTCGACCACGATGCGGGAGACGATGGGGCCGATCGCCGTCGATTCGCAGCTGACCTCGGCGACGACCCTGCGCTCGGCCGCTCCCTCGGGGGCGAGCGCGTCCTCGACGTAGACGGCGTCGTTGCTTCCGCAGCGACGCTCGCAGAGCCGGACGATGTCGTACCGCTGCCGGGATCCATACGACCTCCAGCCGACGAGCGCCTCGTCGGCCATCCCGTCCAGGGGCCGGGGGACGAGATCACGCCCCGCGTCGGCGAGGCCGGAGTCGCCCGAGGGTGCCCCCGCGTCGAGGCGCGGTCCTGCGTCCCGCTCGGCAGCTGCGTCCAGGGGAGCCGACGACACACCGCAGGCCATCAGCGAGCCGGAGAGCGCGATCAGGAGCCACCTCATCGAGTGACTCTACTCCGGACGCCGACCGGTCAGTAGCCGTCCAGCTCGTCGAAGTCCCGCTCGGTCACGCTCCACCCGCGCCTCGGTGGCCGCCCACCGACCGCGCGGCAGATCCACTGGACCTCGCCGTCGCCATCGAGTCCCTCGGGCAGCCGCCCGGAGGCGCGCGGGGCGGCTTCGGCGTCGGCAGCACGGGGACGCTCGTCGTCATATCGTCATTGGCGGGCGGCACGGGGACGCTCGTCGTCAGATCGTCATTGGGGCGCGGCCATCGGCAGCACGGGGACGCTCGTCGTCATATCGTCATTGGCGAAAGACGACATGACGATGAGCGTTCCGTGTCGCTCTCCCCCGCTCGTGGGCAAGCGAGCTCGGGAGGCACCGCGACGTTCGTGTACCCTCACGCCCGGATCGAGACACTCGAAGAAGGGGACCTGATGAAGCGATCGACGATGATGCTGGTGGCGATGGGGTTGGCCATGGGGTGGGCTGGCTGCGGGGGCTCGGATCCCTGCTCGGCGAGCGACAACGGGGACGGGACGATCACGCTCTCCTGTCCCGGCAGCGACGACGTGGTGATCCGCAACGGAATGGACGGCGTCGACGGCTCGAACGGGATGGACGGGACAGACGGCACGAACGGGATGGACGGCGCCGACGGCACGTCCTACGTGATCCGGACCGCGATCGAGGCCGCGGGCGCCAACTGCGCCGAGGGCGGCATCGCGGTCGAGGTCGGCCCCGACACCAACGGCAACGGCGCGCTCGACGACGAGGAGGTCTCCTCGACCGAGTACGTCTGCAACGGCGCGAACGGCGCGGACGGGCTCGCCGGCGCGGACGGCGTGTCTCACCTCGTCGCGACGGCGGACGAGCCGGCAGGACCCAACTGCGCGGACGGCGGCATCGTCGTCACCTCCGGCCCAGACACGGACGGCTCGGGGAGCCTCGATGCAGGTGAGGTCACCGCCACTCGCTACGTCTGCGACGGCGCGGACGGCGTCGGAGGAGGCGGCGGCGCCGTCACCCTCGACTTCCCGTCCTCGACGTCCAGCCTCGACAACACGTTCAGCTCCATGCCGCTCGGCGCGGGCGGGGGAGGCGTCGCCTTCCGTACCGGCTCCAGCGTCGAACAGGCGTTCACCGGGACCGGCGCCGCGACCATCAGCTCGCTGTTCTATCAGTTCGACATGGACGATCAGACGAACAGCTCCTGCAGCGTGGGGACGCTGACGTTCGACGTGATCATCAACGGCACGACCGTCGACACCTACAGCTTCGTCGGCGGTAGCAGCATGGGCCGGACGACCTTCACGGGTGAGGCGCACTTCCTCCCGATCGCCGGGACGGGAGCGGGAGGCGACGACTACACGCTCCGCCTGGAGGCGAACGAGACGGTCTGCGGAGGTGGCGGATCGTACAACTGGTACTCGGGCGGCGCGTTCATCGCGAACCCCTGAGACGTCGCGCGTCTCCGCCCCCCGGCGCATGGCCGAAGGGGGCGGAGACCAGCGCCCTGGTCTCCCCCGAGCGCCGAGCGAGAGCGCGGCCATCGGCGTCCCCCGGCCGAAGCGGCCCCGCGTCACTCCACGACGCTCGACGGCGACGAGCTCGTCGGGTCGCAGAGGGTGCACTCGGCGCTGCGGTCAGAGCCCCAACCTCGCGGCGAGGGCGACGCGCCACTCGCTCGCCGACGGCAAGTAGTCGAAGTCGACGACGAAGCCCAGCACGTAGGAGCTCGCCGACAGGCGGATCCGGAGGCCGAAGCGCGGGTCGTCGTCACCGAGCTCGCGGGCCACGAAGCCGAGCCCCGCGCTCAGGCTGGGGACGATGAAGAGCGCGGCTCCCGGAGCAGCCACCTCGGCGATCACCGCCTGTGAGATGGACGCGAAGTCGGACTCGAACCAGGCCGACAGAATGAGGAGGTCGAAGAGACCCACCTCGTAGCCGACGGACGCGAACGCGCGGCCGCTCGTCGGCTCGCCCCCCACCGTGACGACGGGGCCGCCGTTCGCGAGCGCGCCCTCGGGAGGGCCTCCGTGCGGCGGCCGCAGCGTGATCGAGACCGCGCCATCGGCTCCGATGGACACGGCGGCGCGAGAGGGGTTGCGGACCTCGGCCTCGGGCGGTGCGGCGAGCGTCGCGCCCCGAACCAGCCCGAGCTCGAGCTCGAGGGTGCGGTGATGCTGAAGCCAGCTCTCGCCGAGCAGCGGGTGCCGGACCCCGAGCGCGGGGTGAACCATCAGCCCCTCCCACCCGCGGCGCGTGTCGAGGTCGACGGTGAGCTGATGGTCCAGCGCGATCCGCTCGGATGGGCCCAGGTCGCGCGTCGAGTCGGAGTCGATCGCGGATGACGGGCCCGGCGCGATGGTCACGCCGACCCTCGGCTCGAAGCTCGGCCACCGCAGCCGCGCCCCGTCGTCCCCCGCGGTGAGCGTCCCTCGCAGCGTGACCGTGCAGCGCACCCATGCCTCGGCGCGGTCCTCACACGCGACCTCGACGCGCGCGTCGGAGACGGTGGCCGCGCCCTCCACCTCCAGGTGCGCCAGCGCGGCCGCGAACGCGGGAGGCGACCAGACGACGGCGGCGAGGAGCGCGCTGACGGCGGTCCGTGCTGCGAAGTCGGCAGAGCGTCGCATCGCCCGCGCATGGTTCACGAACGACGAGGCCGCGCGCAAGCGAAGGCGGGCTCGGGGACAGTCGGCGGCCGCTCCACAGTCGTGAGCGCGTACCCGGGCATTCGCGAAAGACGATATGACGACGAGCGTCCCCCGCGCGATGGGCTCTACGCTCAGCTCCGGGAGACGCTGGGCTTCGGGCGTTGCGCCGGCAGCGCGAGGCCGTCCTCGCGGGCGAGCGTCTCGAGGTTCTCTCCGCCCAGCCGACGGTCCAGCAGGCCGATCATGGTGGGGCACTGCTCCGCCGGACGTTCCGCCGGGCACTCGAGGAGGTGGCTCAGCAGCTGCTGGGCAGCGCGCGCGGTCTCGATCTCCGCCTCCAACCGCGCGATGTGCGCCCGCACCGTCTGCCCCCACTCCTCACGCGGGGCGTCGAGGATCCCACTCGCGACGTCCAGGCCCACGCCGACGCGGCCGAGCATCTGGACCAGCGCGAGGCGCCGAAGGGCCTCGGAGTCGTAGTACCGACGCCCGCGTCGCCGGACCGCGGGGACGAGGCCGATGTCGTCGTAGTAGCGCAGGGCCGAGGTCTTCAGACCGAGCGTCCGCGCCGCCTCACCGATGGGGACGAGCATGGAGCCATTTGACTTCAAGTCGACTCGAAGTGCCACGAAGGGCCCATGACCAGAACCATTCATCCGTGGGCGACCGATGACCCGGTCCGCTCTCCCTTCGCTCTGCCCGAAGGCCTCCTCGGCCGGCTGGCGGGCTGGTACATGCACGTCACCTTCGATCCCGGGCCGCTCCTCCAGGTGTGCCAGGTTCGCTCCGACGACCGCGTGCTCGAAGTGGGCTTCGGCCCCGGCACGATGATCCGCGCCCTGGCCGACGCAGGCGGACGAGTCGTCGGCGTCGATCCCTCGCCGGAGATGATCGGCGCCGCCTCGCGCCGCGCGCGCTCGGCGGTGGCCGCGGGGCGTGTGGAGCTCTCGCGGGGCAGCGCGGCCGAGCTCGGCGTCGAGGGGCCCTTCGATCGCATCGTCTCGATTCACAACGTGGCCTTGTGGCCCGACCTGGAGCGAGGGCTGGACGAGCTCGCGCGGGTGCTCGCGGTCGGGGGGCGCATCGTGCTCGCGTGGCACGGGGGCCGCGGAGCGACACGCCTGGCGCGAACGCTGCGCCTCCCGGACGACAAGCTCGAACGGCTCGAGGCGGCTCTGCGGCGGCGCTTCGATTCGGTCGAGCGCCTCGAGCAGGATCGCGACACCGTCTTCGTCGGTCTGGGTCGAGGCGCGAGCGGTGACGCTCGCTGAGCGGAGCCGCGTCTCCAGTCCGGTGCCGAAAGACGATATGACGACGAGCGTCCCCGGGGCCGCGATGGCGGTCAAAAGACGATATGACGACGAGCGTCCCCAGCGCCGCGAGGGCTCCGGGTCTCGCGCCCGGCGCGGGTGGGCGCTTGACGACGCGAGGTGAATACGGGAAAGACGGGTGGCATGAGCAGGGGATGGGGCATGCCGCCCGAGACTTCGGGCGCGCAGGACGACGACGCGCAGCACGAGCCGGCGCCGAAGCGGGCGCGGGTGTGGGGCGGCGGCGACGAGCCGTACGACTCGGGGCCCGCGAGGCGCCCGGCGCCGGCGGCGTCGCAGCGCTCGCCGATCACGATGGGCTTCGGCTTCGTCGTGCTCGTCTTCGGCATCTACACGATCGCGCGCCGCCGCAAGTGGATCGAGGCCGCGCTGGACATGCACGAGCGGATCACCGGGTCTCGTGAGGTCGTCTCTCAGTGGTCCGAGCTCTACGGGATGCCCGCGCACCCGTCGCTCGAGGCGTTCGCGCCCTCCGACGCGCTCATCGCGCCGACGCTCACCGCCGGGGTGCTGGGGGTGGTGGCCGGGATCGCGCTCGTCGCCGTGGGCGCGCTCGTGCTCCTGCGGCATCGGCTCATCGCCGGTCCGGGCGCGCTCGGGCTGCTGGTCGCGAGCGGCGTCTTCGCTGCCTCGCACGCCGCCGACGTCTGGATCGGTCACCGCACCATCAGCCAGATCGAGGAGATGGTGAGCCAGACCACCCGCCCGCTGCGGGACGTCGGCCTGGCGGCGATGGCCGAGAGCTACGAGCGCGTCACCGCGCCCGACATCCCGTCGCTCGGCGACTACGTGATCGAGGCGCTCTTCTGGGTGGTCCCGGTCCTCCTCGTGGCGGTCTGGGGCGCGCGCCACCTGAAGAGCGACGAGGTCCGCGACGCGTTCGGCGCATGAGACGGGAGAGCGTTCGCTAGGGCACTCGACGCACGCGCGCGCTCGGGAACGCCGCCTCGATGGCCGGGAGGTCCTCGTCGCCGGCCGGGAGCGACGGGCCGCGGAGCACGATCGCGCGGAGGTGCTCATGCCCACCGCTCGCGACGAGGGCGTCCGTCCACCGGGGGAGCGGGTGGCGGTCGTCGTCGTCCGCGGCCGCCGGCGAGACGCCGAGCACGAGCTCACGGGCGATGCGACACGAGGGGAGGGCGAGCGCGCCGGCGAGCAGGTCGGCCGGGGTGGGGCCCGCCGCCGCGAGGTCCAGGTCGAGCTCGATGCGCTCGACGAACCCGGTCCTCCAGTCGAAGAAGACCTGGTCACCGAAGGGATCGAAGCCGTCGCGCGGGGCGAACGGCCCGAGCAGGTAGTCGGCGTGGCGCGCCATCAGCTCACGGGCCAGGCGCTCGTGCGTCCGGCGGTGGCGGGGCGCCTCCAGCTCGCTCCCGAGGTGGGCGCCCATCAGGTCGCCGCGGGGATCTCCCGCCTCCCTCAGCCACCGCGCGTACTTCACCCACGGCCATCGGATGGCGGGCCAGCCCGCCAGCTCCGCCTCCTGCGCCGGGTCGCGGGCGATCGGCTCGGTGCCCGTCAGATCGCGCGGCGAGGTCGCCGCGTCGGGGAGGCCGGGCTCGTCGAGCCACGGGCGCCGCGTCAGGGCCTCGAGGAAGTCGTCGAAGGTCTGCAGCGAGAGATCGTCGAGGGGAGAGCTCACCGGCAGCAGCTCGGCGAACGCGCCCTCCCAGAGGGGCTTACCGACCGGCCAGCCGCGCGTCGCCGCCACCGACGGAGTCGAGACCGCGAGGGCCTCCAGGTACGCGCGCAGCCGCGCCGGCGTGCGGAGGTCCGAGACGTGGAGCAAGGGGAGGCGCGACTCGACCCACCCGGCGACGGAGCCGTCCTCCGCGTGGGAGACGAGCGCGCACGTCAGGTGGACGTCCCCCGCCTCGTCGGCGGCCGCGTCCTCCGGCGCGGCCGAGAGCCTCCAGCGCGCGCCCGTCTCGGGCTGACTCCGCTCCAGCGCTGCCAGGGCGGTGGTCAGGGCGTCTCGCTCGTCCGGCTCGAGGGGATCCATGGCGTAGCGATGAGCCGGGGCGACGAGCGCGTCAAACGCGGCGTGCGACGCTCGGCGCGTTGCCGGGGCGGCGCGTCGCGGGTATGCCTGCGCCCGCCGCGGCGCCGATGGACGGCGACGCGGCCGATGGGAGCGCGCGATGTCGGTCAACGCTCGGTGGATGTGCTCGTGGGTCCTCTCGCTCGCCCTCGTGGGCTGCGGCGACGTCTCGGGCGGAGAAGACGCGGGAGGCGCCGCGGACGCAGGCCAGCCGGCCGACGCGGGCGCGCGCGACGCCGCCATGGACGACGCCGCGATCGACGACGACGCGGGCCCGGCCGACGCGGGGGCCCGTGACGCCGGCGGGATCGACGCGGGAACGGACGACGCGGGCGTCGACGGCGGGCCCGCGGATGGCGGGGGCGGCGACGCGGGCGCGCCCGACGGCGGGGCGTGCTCCTACCTGGACCTCGGGCTGTGGATCGGGGACTGCGGCGGGAGTCACACCTACATCCGCCACTGGACGGACACCGGCGGCGTCTGCCCCGAGTACTTCACCGTCGGCTCCGCGCGCTACGACACGCTCGAGGCGGCGCTGTCGACCCACTCCTGCGAGCGCTCGTGCCTCCGCGCGGCGTCCACGAGCGTGTCGCTGATCCGCTGCGGCGTGCGCACCGGTTACATCGTCTACCGCGACGAGGGCGAGGACTGCCCCGAGCTGCTCGAGACGCCCGACGGCCTCTTCGAGTCGGTCGAGGCCTGGGACGACGCGTTCCCCTGCCCGGAGTGAGCGGGCGAGGCATGAGCACGCTCGGCTGAGTCGAGCGAGCCTGGCGAAGCTGTGGTGCCCCGCGCCTCGGTCCGGCATGCTCCGGGCACCGGCGATGACGTGGCGCAAGATGTTGTTCGCGGTCTCTGTTTGCGCGGCGATCCTGTCCTGGGCGGTCTTCCTGTTCGACCGATCCGGATCGACGGCGCTCGTGGGCGGGTGCTTCGTGGCGAGCTGCGCGGCCGCGTTCGTGACCCTGCTCTGGCTCGGCAAGCGGCTCACGCTCCCCGAGACCGCGGTCAGCCTGCTCAACGCCGCCGCCGTGCTCACCCTGTCGCTCGGGCGGCTGCTCGCGTAGTCGTGGTAGGGCGTCGCATGCGCACCGCCCCGTTGTTGCTCCTGTTCTCCCTCGGCTGCGGCGCCGCGCAGCCTCCGCCGGGCGAGCCTCCCGACCGCGACGGTGACGGCGTCGTCGACGCGCGCGACGCGTGCCGGCTCCGGGCGGAGGACCTGGACGGCTTCGAGGACGACGACGGCTGCCCGGACCCGGACAACGACGGCGACCGCGTCCTCGACGTCGACGATCGGTGCCCGTGTCAGCCCGAGACGTACAACGGCGGCGACGACGAGGACGGCTGCCCGGACGAGTGCCGGGTGCTCCTCGTCGACACCCGCATCCAGTTTCTCGAGAAGATCTTCTTCGCCCCGAGCCAGGCGGAGCTGCCGCCCGACGCCTCGCCCATCCTCGACGACATCGCGCGCGTCCTCGGCGAGCACCCGGAGATCCGGCACGTGACGGTGCATGGGCACGCCTCGCGTGACGAGCGGAGCGCCCGGGCGCTGTCCGAGGCGCGGGCGCGAGCGGTGATGGCCGCGCTGGTGGAGCGAGGCGTCGCCGCCGCGCGGCTCGCCGCGGTCGGCCACGGCGTGGAGCGACCGCAGGCGGCGCCCGGGACCGAAGAGGCGGCCGAGCGCAACCGGCGCGTCGACTTCGAGGTCGACGACGCCGACGATCCGCCCGCCCGCCGCAGCTGCCGCCAGCTCCCCGGCCCGCGCGTGGCGGGGTGTGGAGAGTGATCGCGTCGGGCCATCAGTCGCCCGTCGTCAGCTTGCCGTGCGACGATCTCACCATCTGGGCCCGCCACCCGGTGAGGCCGGTGCTGTCGTCGAGCGACCACGCGCCGCGCTCTCTGGTCCCTGCGTAGCGGAAGCGGTACCAGACGCCCGAGAGCCGGACCCGGAGCACGTCGCCGTCCTCGGGCGCGTAGTCGAAGTCGAAGCAGCCGCCCTCGTCGAGGCGCGCGGCCAGGGCTTCGAGCTGAAGATGCGGCAAATATTGCCGCAGCTTCCACGCGCGTGAGCGCGTGGGATGGGGTGGGAGCCCGAGCCGGCTTTGCCGGTCGGGCGGGA
The DNA here is from genome assembly GCA_036149055.1 of Myxococcota bacterium. GTDB lineage: Bacteria > Myxococcota_A > Polyangia > Polyangiales > Sandaracinaceae > JAVJQK01. Next base: position 8,806 of record JAYZQJ010000036.1, read on the forward strand.
GGGGGCGCATGCCCCCTCCG
>JAYZQJ010000037.1:0-36859 GCA_036149055.1 Myxococcota bacterium
GGCGGCATGAGCCCCGGCTGGATCCTCAGCGGCAACACCGTCGCTCCCTACCGCCCCGCGCCCTAGAACACTTCGTCCACTCCCAAGGCGGGGTCGGGCCACTGGCTCGGCCCCGCCTCCCTTTTTCGGCCCGTCGAGCCACCGCGCTCCTCCGGGCGCGCCTCCCCGGAGTGGTTGTGTCATCCTCTCGGGCGACGATGTGCAGGCTCTTCGGTTTTCGTAGCGTGATCCCCAGTCAGGTCCACCGCTCGCTGGTCGCGGCGGAGAACGCGCTGGGGCGGCAGAGCGCGGGGCACCCGGACGGATGGGGCGTGGCGTTCTACGTGGACGGCGCGCCCCACGTGACCCGCAGCCCGAGCCACGCGCTGAGCGACGCGCTCTTCCATCGGGTGAGCGGCGTGGTCGCCTCGGAGACGGTGCTGGCCCACGTGCGCAAGGCGACGCAGGGGCCGATGACGGTGCTGAACTGTCACCCCTTCCAGTACGGCCGCTGGGTCTTCGCGCACAACGGCGACATCCCGCGCTTCCACAAGGACTACCGCCGGGAGCTCATGCAGGAGGTCGCGCCGCGCCTGCGTCGCTTCATCCTCGGCGAGACGGACAGCGAGGTGATGTTCTTCGTCTTCCTGTCCAAGCTCGAGAAGTTCGGGCGCCTCGACAAGCCGCACGCGGTCGGCGACGTGATGGAGGCGCTCCGGGACACCATCGCGGACGTGCAGAAGATCTGCGGGCCGGTCGCCGAGGACGAGAACCTCTTCCTCACCTGCATCGTGACCGACGGCGTCACCATGGTCGCGCACCAGGGCGGCAAAGAGCTCTACTGGTCGACCTACAAGACGCGCTGCGCCGACCGGGACACCTGCCCGAGCCTCGCGCCGGAGTGCGAGGCCCCGAGCGAGAGCGGCTACGTGAACCACCTGATCTTCACCAGCGAGCCGCTGCAGGGCGAGAACGTCTGGCAGGAGATGCAGCCGGGCGAGCTGATCGGCGTGGACTGGCGGATGCGGGTCCGCCGTCACGAACCGGGCGTGCGCCGCCTCGACGTGGTCTCTCACGCGTAGGTCTGCTCGAGCTCCCGCTTCTTCTTCGGGCGCTCCGGCGCGAGGCGTCCCGCCCCGCGCTCGACGATGTAGTTCAGCTCCGCGCCGACGAGCACGCTCAGGCTGCTGATCCAGAGCCACATCATGAAGACGATGACCGCGCCGATCGCGCCGTAGGTCTCCTGGTAGCTGCCGAAGCGCGACGCGTAGAAATTGAACGCGGCCGAGCCGGCGAGCCACAGCGCCGTCGCCGCCACCGCGCCCGGGCTCACCCACCGCCAGCGCGGCTTGCCGTCGCGGTCCGGCGCGAGCCGGTAGATCCAGCCGAGGCCGAGCATCACCGCGAGCGCGAGCAGCGGCCAGCGGAGCCACGTGATGGCGCTCTCCACCGACCCGCCGAGCTGCAGGGCCTCGAGCGCCGGCGGCACGAGCGCCACCAGGGCCAGCGCGGCCGCCGCGAACACCAGGAGCGCGAGGGTCACGCCGATCGCGAGCCCGCGGACCTTCAGGAAGCTCCGCGTCTCTTCGCGCTCGTAGGCCTGGTTGATGGCGGCGAAGAGCTGGCTGACGCCGCTCGACGCGCTCCAGAGGAGGCCGAGCAGCGAGACCAGGAAGCCGACGCCGAGCGCGCCCGAGCTCTGGGCGACCAACGCGTGCATCTGCGTGCCGATCAGGTCGGCCGCGCTCGGGGGCATCACCGCGTAGAGCTGCTCGAGCTGGCTCTCCACCTGGGCCGGGTCCGAGAAGAGCCCGTAGAGGGAGACCAGCGCGATCAGCGCCGGGAAGATCGCCAGCATGGCGTAGAAGGCGAGGCCGGCGGCCACCGCCGGGACCCGGTCTCGCTTCAGCTCGTCTTTCAGGGCGCGCAGGGTGTCCATCATCGCGACGGAGACGTTTGCACCGCCCGTTCCGCCGCCACGCGACCGGCGCCCCGCCCATCGCGCGGCGGGGCAGGGCGCCTCGGGCGCGACGGAGCGCTACGCCCAGAAGCCGTCGGGCAGGGCCTCGGGCGCGGACGCGAAGGAGTCGCGCTTGTGCTTGGGCACGTAGCTCGGGTCGTCGTCCCGGTAGCTCTCGCCGTGACCGACCTCGTAGATGCCGCGGATGCGGAGCGCGATCTCCTTCGACTGCGCGAGGATCTCCTCGTGCAGGCCGGCCCCGTTGGTCCAGCCGCCGGTGAACCAGAGGTTGCTCTGCCCCTGCACCGCGGGCAGCAGGCGCTGCGCCGCCATGGCGTCGACCGTGAGCGTGTTGTGGCGGAGATAGGCGACCGCCTTCACCCGGTTCGAGGCCGGCAGGTCCAGCATGCTCGGCACGCCCTCGTCCTTCACCGCTCCGAAGGGGGTGAGCGTGAGATACGGCGGCGCGTTCGAGTCCTCGCCCTGATGCTTCCGCGTCACGTAGGTGATGGTGTACGGGCGCAGCGAGCGGGTGCCCGGCGGGTAGACGAGGATGTTGTAGGTGCTCCAGAGCGATTCGTCCTCGGGGAGCATCGCCTGGTCGTCGTGCACCACCGCCATCGAGTCGAAGTACTCGAACTGCGAGAGCAGGGTGGGCACCAGCGGCGGGAGCCCGAGCGCGATGACCCGGCTGACCACGTCGGCGTAGACGGCGCTGATCACGTGGTCGAAGGACTGCCGTCCTCCGCTCGGCGTCGCCGCGCTGAGGACCCTCCAGCCGCGGCCGGGATCGAGGTAGGCGGTGGGCGAGTGCCCGAGCCGGAGCTCCACGCCGCGCGCCTCGAGGCACCGGACGAGCTGACGGATCCAGTCGCTCGCGCCGTTGACGAAGTAGTGGCGGGGCGAGGCCTCGTCGTTCTGCTTGGCCGCGCGGATCGCGTCGGTGCGCAGCCGGTCGCCGATGCCCTCCTGGAGGTGGTAGTAGCTCATCACCGCGCGGATCGGCATCGACCCCGGATCGCGGTCGTTCATGTAGTACATGCCGTTGATGCGGGCGCGCAGGTTGTACTCGGCGAAGTCCTCGGAGTAGCCCTGCTCGGCGATGAACTCGTCGACGCTCATCGTCGCGTACTTCGCCTCGTGCAGCACGTCGTAGGCGACCGCCTGGAAGGCGTCCCAGTCGCGCGCGATGTCCTTCAGCCACGGCTCCTCGGGGTGCTCCTCCCAGTGCGCCATCTGCTCGGCGGTGTAGGTGCGCGCGCCCCGGGTCACGCCGCGCGGCGTGGTCCAGGTGGTGGTGTCGATGAGCGGCTCGTGAGGGACCGGGTAGCCGTCCTGCTCGAGCTGCGCGAGCACCGCCATGAACAGGTGGTAGCGCTCGGTGTTGAAGTCGTTGACGGCCAGGTCGACGAACGGCTTCGTGTAGCCGTCGTCGCCGAGGTAGGCGCTGTAGCAGTTGCCGCCGATCCGTTCGGCGACGTCGAAGACGGTGCAGCGGTAGATGGTCTCGCCGTCCGCCGACGTGCGCCCGTGAAGGAAGTAGGCGGCGGACAGGCCTGCGACGCCTCCGCCGAGGATCGCGACGTGCTTCTCCGTGGTCATGGAACCCTCCCGCGCGCACGCTACCCGGAGGCGCGCGCGTGGGGCAATGACGTTTTCAGCCGGCCGACGGTTTCCACGCGAGGATCGCGAGGCTCTCGGGGTGAGAGAGGAAGCCGCGGCGGGCCGCCTCGTCCTCGATGCGATCGGCCCGGGTCTCGAGCCGGGCGCGCGCGTCGGCGATCGCGGCCGCGGCTCCGTCGGCGTCGCCCGCGGCGTCCCGCGCCATCGCCAGCGCGAGGGGCGGCACCGCCTCCCCCTGCAGCATGCCCCCGAGCCGTTCGAGGGTCGCCATCGCGCGCTCGGCCGCGGCGAGGCCCTCCTCGGCCCGGCCCGTCAGCGCCAGCGCGCGCGCGTGCAGACCGAGCGCCCAGGCCTCCAGCCCGGGGGAGACCGACAGGAGCGCGGCCGCCTCGCGCGCCGAGGCCTCCTCCGCCCGGTGCTCGCCCTCGAGGTGCTCGAGCGCGGCGCGGTGCGCGATCGCCCACCCCATGAGGCGCGGGTTGCCCACCGCGCGACACTCGGCGATGGCCTGCTCCAGCACCGCGCGCGCCTCCCCCCGCGCGCCCGCGACGTGGGTCAGGATGTAACCGAGGTTCACCTTCGCATAGGTGATCGCTTGCTGGGCGCCCATGTCCTCGCAGCGCTTGAGGTTGGCGCGGCAGATGCGCTCCGCCTCCACGAAGTCACCGAGCTCCGCGTGGCACCACGCGACCGTGGTCCGCTCCAGCGACGCGTTGCGCACGTCGCCGGCGCGCTCGAAGGCGTCGACCGCGCGCGAGAGGTGGTGGAGGAAGGTGCTGACGTCGCCCACCATCGCGGCCCGCACGCCGCGCACGTGATGCACCTGGCCCAGGGTGAGCGCGTCCAGGTCCTCCGCGGCGGCCAGCTCGGCGACCCGGGCGAGCACCCGATCGGCCTCGTCGAAGCGGCCGTGGAAGATCAGCTGGAAGGTGCCGCGGCAGAGCGCGATGAGCTGCTCGGCGGCGGCGTCGGCCGCGGGGCGCGAGGCGAGCACCCGCTCGAAGAGCGCGTCGACGCCGTCGAAGTCGCCGAGGCGCGCGCTCGCCACCGTCGCGCTGCCGAGCGCGCGGTACCAGTCCCGGCTCCCGGCGGGCAGGAGCGCCTCGGCCTCCTCGCCGCGCTCGCGGGCGCCCGCGTAGTCGCTCTGCCAGTAGCGGGCGAGGGACTCGAGCGCGCGGAGCGAGCCGAGCGTGACCCCGGCGGCGCCGGCCTGGGCGGCGCGCGAGACCCGCTCGACCGCCGCCTCGAGGTCGTTGCCCTCGAGCGCCTGATCGGCGGCGCGGTGGAACCATCGGATCGCCTCGTTGCGGGCGCCGCCGCGGTCGAAGTGCTCGGCGAGCACCACCGCGTCCTGTTCACCGGCGCGCCGGAGCCACTCGCCCGCGAGCCGGTGGCCGACCTCGCGGTCCTCCTCGGTCAGCAGCGCGTAGGCGCCGTCCCGCATGAGCGCGTGCCGGAAGCGCCACTCGGTCTCGGCGGGGAAGCGGGACTCGTGACGGCGGCTGACGACCTCGCGCTCGCTCAGCTCGCGGAGCCACTCCGCGGCCGAGACCGGGGCGTCGCCGAGCAGCCCCTCGACGGCGCGCGTCCAGAAGACCTCGCCGAAGACCGCGGCCGCGCGCAGCACCGTCTTGGCCTCGTGTCCCAGCGCGTCGAGCCGCGTCTGCACCATGCCGATCACGGTGTCCGGCAGGGCGCCCCGCTCGTCCTCGGCCGCCGCCCGGATCAGCTCCTCGAGGTAGAACGCGTTCCCGCCGGCGCGGACCGCGAGCTTGCGGGCCAGGTCCTCGTCGACGTCCTCGCCGAGGACCTGCTTGATCAGCTGCACGCTGGCGCGCTGGCTGAGGCTCGCGAGGTGGATCTCCTGCAGCCCGCGGCGCTCGAAGAGATCGCCAAAGCGCTCCTTCACCTCGGGCCGCGCGAGCGCGAGCACCATCAGGGGCAGCTCCTCGCACCGCGCGAGCGCCGCGTCGACGAAGCGCACCGACGGCACGTCGCCCCAGTGCAGATCCTCGAGGATGACGAGCACCGGGCGACGCGCGCACTCGGCCGCCAGCCAGTCGGTGAAGGCGCGACGCATCGCCTCGCCAAGCAGCATCGGATCCTGGCGCGCGGCCCGCAGCGCGTCCGGCACCTCGCCCTCGAGCGGCGCGCCGATCAGCTCGGCCAGGAAGACCCAGACCCGCTCGAGGTCGTCGCCGTCGAGCGCCCGGGCCAGCCGCTCGCGGAGCCGACGCCGGGTCTCGTCGGGCCGGCTGGCGTCGGTGGCCCCGGCCCAGCGCCGGAGCGCCGGCGCGATCATGCCGAAGGGCGAGCCCGCGCTGAGCGAGTCGCCTTGCCCCTCGAGCACGGTGACCGACTCGCCTCTCCGCCGGAGCGCCCGCAGCAGCTCGTAGCGGAGCCGCGTCTTGCCCATGCCCGCCTCGGCGGTGACGAGCGCGGCGGTGGCCATGTGCTCCTCGACCGTGTGGTCCCAGAGCGAGCTCAGCGTGCCCAGCTCGCGTCGGCGGCCGACCGAGACGGTGGGCTTGCCGAGCAGGGTGCGCGTCGCCTCCTTGGTGCGCTCCCCCACCAGCCGCCCGGCGCTGCCGTGCTGCGAGAGGTCGAACCTCGCCTCGAGCAGCGGCACGGTCGAGGACTGCACCCGGACCTCGCCGCGGGTGGCCTCGCCGAGGAGCGACGCGGCGCGGTCGACCGCCTCGCCGACGGGGACGCGGCCGTCGCTCTCCGCCTGGCCGAGGCCGATGGCGAGGGAGAGCTCGGGCACCGCGTGGCGGAGGGCGAGCGCGATCCGGCCCGCGCGGACCGCCTGGTCCGAGGGCGCGCCCGGCGGCTCGAAGGTGACCACGAACGACCCCGGCGAGAGCCAGACGAGGCTCGCCCCCGCCCGCTCCACCGCCAGCTCGACCTCCGCCCTCGCCGCGCCGGCGCCGGCCGGGAGCGCGCCCACCACCACGCAGCGCACGCGCCGCTCGCTCCCGCCGAGCGAGGGGGTCGACGGGCGGATGCCGTAGGCCGGCGTCGGCGCGCTCGTGTCGATGACCTCGAGGGCCACCGCGAGCATCTCCCCGTTCGGGTGCCGCGCGTCGGGGTCCTTCTCGAGCGTCCGCTGCACCAGGTCGAGGAGCGGCGCCGGGAGGTCCGGCCGCGCGGCGTGGATGGAGGGCGGCGCGTCGAGCAGGATCTTCGCGAGGAGCGCCATGATGTGGTGGGCGCGGAACGCCGGGGTGCCGGCGAGGCACTCGTAGAGCACGCAGCCCAGGGCCCACACGTCGGCGGCGGGCCCCACCTTGCCCTCGGCGCGGACCTGCTCGGGGGCCATGTAGGCCGGCGTCCCGACGAGCACCCCCGTCATGGTGAGCGGTCGCGCGTCCCGCAGGGCGGCGGCGCCGAGGTCGAGCAGCTTGACCTGCCCCACGTCGCCGCCGACCAGGAAGAGGTTCGCCGGCTTGACGTCGCGGTGCACGATGCCGTGGCGGTGCAGCTCGGCCAGGGCGGAGGCGACGCGGCGCCCGAGGGTCAGCGTGTCCGCCGGCGACAGGAAGCCCACGGTGGGCTTGCCCGACGCCAGGGTCGCGTCGCTCCGCGCGCCGAGGTGGTTGCGCAGGTCCTCGCCCTCGAGCCACTCCATTGCGAGGTAGGCGGTCCCGTCGGCGGTCATGCCGTGCGCGACGTGCTCGACCAGCGCCGGGTGACGGACCCGCGCGAGCACCTGCGCCTCGCGCGCGAAGCGGTCCTCGGCCGAGGGATCGTCGGTGGCGATGAGCTTGAGCGCGACCGGGCGGCCGGTGTGGCCGTCGGTCGCTCGGAGCAGCCGACCCATGCCGCCGCGCGCGATCTCGGCCTCGAGCGTGAAGCGCCCGTCGACGACGTCCCCCGGATGCACGGCGCGAGGGTCGCACAAGTGCGCGCGCCGCGAAAGGGGCGCTGTCGCCGGTTTGAGCGCGTCCGGGGTGGGATTACCTCCCGCGCGTATGGCCGCGCTGCTCTCCCTCGTGGTGGTCGTCGTGCTCTCGCTGCTGGTCACGCGGGTGGCGACCACCGCGCTCGTGCACACCGGCCTCTCGCGCGAGGTGGCCAAGTTCCAGGCGCGGTCGGCGTTCACCGGGGTGGGGTTCACGACGAGGGAGTCGGAGAAGGTGGTCGGGCACCCGGTGCGCCGGCGCGTGGTGCTGCTCCTGATGCTGCTCGGCAACGCCGGCTTCATCACCGCGCTGGCGTCGCTGGTGTTGACGTTCGTGAACGAGTCGTTCGGCACCACGCTGCTGCGCGTCGGCATCCTGCTCGCGGCGCTCGCCGCCATCTGGCGCCTCGCGGCCAGCCGCTTCCTCGACCGCCGCATCGAGCGGCTGATCGTGGCCGCCCTCCGCCGCTTCACCGACCTCGACGTCGCCGACTACGCCAGCCTGCTCCACGTGAACGGGCCGTTCGGCATCGGCTCGCTGCGGGTCTCCGAGGGGGACTGGGTGGCGCACAAGACGCTCGCCGAGTCCCGCCTCCGCCACGAAGGCGCCATGGTGCTCGGCGTGGAGCGCGCCGACGGCAGCTACGTGGGCGCCCCCGACGGCGCGACCGAGATCCTCCCGGGGGACGAGCTCGTGCTCTACGGCCGTGACGACGTGCTCCGCGGCCTCGACGACCGCCTCGAGGGCCTGCGCGGAGACGCCGAGCACGCCGCCTGAACGGCGTGACGAGTCGGTGTCGGTGCCGCGCCTCCCCGGATGGCGACAAGCGAGCCCGCCCCGGTCTGCTAGGGTCTCCGCGGCAATCTGGCCCGCTCGCGGTGGGCCCTGGGAGGAATCATGAGAAAGAGCTTGTGCTTGGGCGTCGCCCTCGCGCTCGGATCCGCGCTCGCGGTCGGGTGTGACGGCGATGGCGACGAGATGGACTCGGGCGTCGACTCCGGCGTGATGGACACCGACTCCGGCACCGACGACGACTCGGGGGTCGACACCGACTCGGGCGTCGACATGGACGGCGGCGTCGACCCGGACGGCGGCCCCGACGACGCGGGCATGACCGACGCGGGCCCGCCCGGCGGCGGCGCGGCGACCAGCGCGCAGATCCAGGCGGTGCTCGACGCGGCCGACGGCGCGGTCGACCTCATGATCGAGGGCGCGATCGTCACCTACGTGAAGCCCGCGATCGACGACGGCGTCGACGGCGCCGGCTTCTTCGTCCAGGCCGAGCAGATGGGCCCGGCCCTCTTCGTCAACGTCGACCCCACCGGCCTCTCGGCGCCGCCCGACGCGGGCCAGGTCGTCGACTTCCGCGTGACGACGCGCGCCACCGACGACAGCACGTCGGGCGACGGCAGCAACATCCCGTACGCCGCGGCCATCGACATGTGGAACGTGGTCAGCTCGGGCAACGACACCTCCTTCCTCGTGCAGGAGGTCAGCGCGGTCGACCTCGTCGCCAACCGCGCGGACTACCTCGCGGAGCTGATCTCGCTCACCGCGGTGATCGACGGCGGCTTCGGCTTCGCCGGCACCGGCTTCCGCGCCGCGCAGATCACCACCGCCGGCGTGACCACCGCCAGCGCCGACTTCCGCTTCCGCGTGCCGGCGATGGTGCTCGAGGGCAGCACCCTCGGCACCGGCTGCACCGTCGACCTCGGCCCGACCCCGCTCTGGCAGTTCGACACCGCGGCGCAGCCCTCGGCGTGGCGCGAGGCGGACTTCACCGTCACCGCCTGCCCCGAGCCGGCGGCGGGTGATCTCGTCATCACCGAGATCGGCTACAACTTCGCCGGCGACGACTCCGACCTCGAGTTCATCGAGATCCACAACCCGAGCTCGAGCGACTCGTTCGACCTCGCCGGCTGCCGGCTCGCCGACTCGGACGGCTTCACCGGCGCCAACGCGTTCGAGGTCTCGAGCTCGCTGATCGTCGGGCCCGGTCAGTTCATCACCATCGCCGGCTCGATGAGCGAGATCATGGGCGAGGCCACGCTCCCGGCGGCGCTCTCGTTCGACGACTCCGACGCGGCCCAGATCGGCTGCTCCTGCACCGCCGGCGCGGACTGCGCGGTGACCGTCGACGCGGTCGACTGGAGCTCGATGAGCTTCCCGGCGTCGATGGACGACGTGAGCGTGCAGCTCGACGCGGCCGCGGTCGGCCCCGACGGCGCCACCAACAACGACGTGCTCGCGCTCTGGTGTCTCACGCCCGAGGGCGAGACCTACGGCACGATGAGCCGCCGCGGCACGCCGGGGATCGCGAACCCGCCCTGCTCGCCGCCCGCCGTGGTCCGCGTCAACGAGGTCAACGCCAACATCTCCGGCGGCTGCGACCTCGTGGAGCTGCGCGTCGTCAGCGGCGGCAGCCTCGCGGGCTTCGAGCTCCGCGAGCGCACCTCCACGGTGCTCACCTTCCCGATCGGCTTCAGCGTCGCCACCAACGACCTCATCGTCGTGCACTTCGACAGCGGCGACTCGAGCTGCAACGGCGGCGCGGTGAGCGCGCCCGCCGACGAGGTGCTCACGCCGATGGACCAGCCGTCCGCGGTCGTGTCGCCCAACTACGACACGGCCTTCGACTTCTGGTCGAGCGACAGCGGCATCACCTCCACCGACAACGTCATCTGGCTGCGTGATCCGGCCGGCACCGTCGTCGAGGCGGTCCTCATCTCGGACGGCGCGACCGGCACCGCGGCGGGCGGCTCGGAGAGCGCGGCGGCCGACGTGGCGGCGGCCGGCGAGTGGACGATGGTCGGCGGCGGCGTGCCCGCGGGCGGCTTCGTCGACGACGACTTCAACATGCACGCCGTCCAGGACAGCGGCGGCACCGGCACCGACGCGTCCGGCGAGTCGATCCAGCGGAACGACGACGCCGACATGAACGACCGCGACGACTGGGTGCAGGCGGCCAGCAGCTGGGGCGCCCTCAACGCCGGTCAGAGCGCGCTCTAGCAGCGCGCGGCGTCCGAACGAGAGGCGGCGTCCCACCCGGGGCGCCGCCTTTTTTTCAGCGGAAGCGGTGGAGCCAGCGGAAGAGCTGGGGCTCGAGCGGGCCGGCGTGATCGTCGCCCGCGAGCCGGAGGTCGTCGGGGAAGCCGATGTGGCCGCCCTCGGTCCAGGCGATCTCGACCGCGTCCGACGCGCGCTCGAGCCAGGGCCGGAGGCCGCCGGCGGTGACGACCGGGTCCTCGTGCGCCGCGACGAAGAGGGTGGGCAGATCGCAGCCCTCGAGCATCGGCCCGGCGCTCGCCGCCTCGTAGTAGTGCGCGCGGTCCCGCCAGCCGAAGCGGGGGACCACGACCTCGTCGTCCCACTCGAGGATGGTCCGGATCGACATCGCCCGGGCGACCGAGATCGGCATCGCGCGGCGCGCGGCGGCGGCGCGGTAGATGTCCTTGAGCCCGCGCAGCACGTGCCACTGGTAGGGCCGGCCGCCGGGGCGCTGGATGGCCTTGGCGCCGTAGGCGAGATCGAGCGGGGCGCAGACCGCGACCAGGGCGCGCACCCGCGGATCACGGTCCGGCTCGTGGGCCCAGCGGAGCGCCATGTGCCCACCCATCGAGAAGCCGATGACGTAGAGGCGTCGGTAGCGGGCGAGGGCCGAGCTGGCGAGCGCGGCCCTCAGATCGTCGCTCAGCGCGGCGTGATAGATGTCCTCGCCGCTGCGGTCGGCGCCTCGACAGTGGAGGCGCAGGTAGCTCATGCCCGCGCCGAGGGCCTCGCGCGCGGCGCAGAGCACGTACCGGCTGTCGGCGCTGCCGCCGAGGCCGTGCACGAGCACCACGCAGGTGTCGGCGTGCGGCGCCTCTCGGAGCCAGCCGGTGAGACGGACCGGGCCGTGCCGCGGGTCGTCGACGTGGGTGTGCCAGGGCTCGTCGCGAGGGACGGGCTCGGGACGCAGCACGTGGAGGACGTGGGGCGTGAGGGTCCAGAAGTGGCCATGAAGGGACCTGCGCACGGGGACGGAACCTAAGGGATGGCCGCTGGGAAACAAGGAAACACCGTCCCTCAGGTGGAGGCTGGGTCCTGGCCGTAGGCCTGGGTGAGCAGCGCGTAGAGCTCCGGGGCCTTCTTCTTGAGCTGCTCCGGGCGCTCGAAGAAGACCTCGGTCGCGACCGCGAAGAACTCGGCCTCGTTCTCCGCCGCGTACTGGCGGAGCACCGAGCGGTGCTTCTCGATCTTGGCGGTCTCGGCGTGCATCTGCTCGAGCCACGGCTGGATGGCGCCCCACGGCATGAAGCCGGGCACGCCGTCGGCGCGGCCGTACTCGAAGTCGAGCACGTGCGCGAACTCGTGATAGCCGACGTTGCGCCCGTCGTGCTCCCCGCGGAAGCCCTGCCGCAGGCTGCGCGCGCTGAACAGGATGGGCCCCTGCCCGTGCACCATGCCGAGGATGTTGCCGTCCGCCTTGACGTTGTACTCGTCGTCGAAGGCCTGGTCGTAGACCACGACGTCGCGCAGCTGCGGGTAGCGGAAGCCGGGCCGGCCGAAGACGACGACCACCGCGCTCGCGGCCACCAGGAGGCGCAGCTCGTCGTCGAGCGCCGCGCCGCGCGGCCCGGTGATCACCTGCTCGTCGAGGAAGATGGCGACCTCGCGCTCGAAGCGGCGGCGGCCGGGCGCGTCGAGGTCGCGGTAGAAGCCCACCCACTCCTCGAGGATGTCGCGCCAGGCCGCGGGGAAGGGCCGGGTGGCCACGCGTCGGCGCCGGCGATCCTTGCGCGTCGCGATCCAGTACGCGGCGGCCGCCACCGCGAGCCCGGTCGCCGGACCCACCCAGACGGCGGCGTCGAAGCGCAGGTGCACGAACCCGCCGACGGCCGCGCCGACCAGGGCGGAGAGGAGCGCTCGCCAGGGCGAGAGCGCGGGCGGGAGGTCGCGGTCCAACGCCTCGGAAGGGTAGCCCCCCGCGCCGCCTTCGCTCTACGTTTCGCGCGCCGTGACCGAAGATTCGACGACAGGCCCGCTCGCCGGGATCCGCGTGCTCCAGCTCGGGCAGCTCCTGGCGGGGCCCTGGGCGGGCACCCTCCTCGCCTACTTCGGCGCCGAGGTGATCGACGTCGAGCCGCCCGAGGGCGACCCGATCCGCTCCTGGCGCACCCTCGACGAGGGCGGGACGTCCTACTGGTGGCGGTCGATCGCTCGCAACAAACGTTGCGTCGGTCTGAACCTCCGGGCGGAGGAGGGGAGGGCGCTGGCCCGGCGGCTCGCGCTCGAGTGCGACGTGCTCGTCGAGAACTTCCGGCCGGGCACGATGGAGCGCTGGGGGCTCGGCCCGGAGCGCTTCGAGGTCGACAAGCCCTCGCTGATCTACGCGCGGGTCTCGGGCTACGGCCAGACCGGGCCCTACCGCGATCGGCCGGGCTACGCGTCGGTCGCGGAGGCGATCGGCGGGCTGCGGCACCTCACCGGCTACCCGGGCGAGCCTTCGGTGCGGCCGAACCTCAGCCTCGGCGACACCATCGCCGGCGTGCACACCGCGCTCGGGATCGCGCTCGCGCTCCTCGAGCGTCGCGAGAGCGGGCGGGGCCAGGTCATCGACACGGCGCTCTACGAGTCGGTCTTCGCGCTCCTGGAGTCGGTGACGGTCGAGCACTCGGGCGCCGGCGTGGTGCGGCAGCCGTCCGGCAAGGCGCTCACCGGGGTGGTGCCCTCGAGCCTCTACCCGTGCCGGGGCGGCAAGCAGGTCGTGATCGGCGCGAACGGCGAGACGGTGTTCGCCCGGCTGATGACCGCCATCGGCCGCCCCGAGCTCGCCGCCGACCCGCGCTTCCGCGACAACCCGTCGCGGGTGTCTCACAGCGAGACGCTCGACGCGATCATCGGCGCCTGGACGGCGGAGCGCACCGTCGGGCAGGTCGTCGACGCGCTCGTCGAGGCCTCGGTGCCGTGCGGCCCGATCTACGACGCGGCCGACATGCGCGCCGACCCCCACTTCCAGGCGCGCGGGCTCTACGAGCCGGTGGAGGTCGAGGGCGCGCGGCTCGAGCTGCCCGCGCTCCAGCCCCGGCTGACCCGGACCCCGGGCCGGACGCGCTGGGCCGGGCGGGACGTGGGCGCGGACACCGACGCGGTGCTCGGCGAGCTGCTCGGTCTCGAGCCCAATGATCTCGAACGCTTACGAGCGGACGCCATCATTCGGTGACCTCCACGTCGCGGGGCGTGCTGCCGTATGTGCCCCGACGCGGTATTCTTTCCGCGAGGTCGAATGGCCAGACACGCCCAGAGCTCGGGGAAGATCCCCGCGATCCCGGCGCCCGTGCGGACGCGGGGCCCGGGGGATCCTGCGTCGGGCGACGTCATCGCGGGGCGCTACCGGCTCGAGCGTCCGATCGGCACCGGCGGCATGGCCACCATCTGGGAGGCGACCCACCTCACGCTGAACCGCGCGCTCGCGGTGAAGTTCATCGACATCGTGGGCCCCAACTCCTCGAAGGTGCGCGGGCGCTTCCTGCGCGAGGCCCGCGTCGCGGCCGCGATCCGTCACCGCAACGTCGTCGACATCGTCGACTTCGGGACCAGCGAGGACGGCCGGCCGTTCATGGCCATGGAGCTGCTCGTCGGCCAGACCCTCGCCGAGCGCCTCGAGGTCGGCCCGGTACTGAGCGTCGGCGAGTCGGTGCGCATCATCGCCAAGGTGCTCTCCGGGCTCGGCGCGGTGCACGACGCCGGCATCGTGCACCGCGACCTCAAGCCCGAGAACGTCTTCCTCGTGGAGGACGCCGACGGCATCTATCCGAAGCTCCTCGACTTCGGCGTGTCGCGCGCCGTCGATCCGCGGGGCGAGCTCAAGAGCGTGCTCCCCACGGTGGAGAACGCGATCGTCGGCACGCCGCAGTACATGTCGCCCGAGCAGGCGCGCGGGCTGCGCGACCTCGACCATCGCTCCGACATCTGGGCGGTGGGCGTGATGCTCTACGAGCTGCTCACCGGGCAGCTGCCGTTCGACTCCGACGCGGTGGGCGACATCATCATCCAGATCGCCACCGCCGACCCGCCCGCCTTCTCGATGCTCCGGCCCGACCTCGCGGGGCCGGTCGAGGCGGTCGTGCGCAAGTCGATGGCCCGCAAGAAGCAGGACCGATACGACAGCGCGCGGGCGATGCGGGCGGCCCTGCTCGGCGCGGTGGCCCGGACCGCCTCGCAGCTCAAGGGCGCGACCGCGCGGCTGAGCCGCCCGCAGGTGCTGAGCGACTCGGATCTCGCCCCGGTGGCGGCCAAGGAGCTGCTCGACGCGGTCGGCGACGCCTACGAAGAGGGCGACTCGGGGCTGATCGACTTCAGCGCGCACCTCGACCAGGTGGGCGGGCCCGAGCCCGCCGCCTCGCCGAGGCCGCCGCCTCCGCCCCCGCGGATCTCGCGCCCCGATCCCTTCACCGCCCCGACCGGGGCCGCCGACGAGACCGGCGAGATGCCCCAGGTCGACGTCGAGGCCTTCGCGCGCAAGCCGCCGATCGCCCTGTTCGCGGTCCTCGGGCTGGTCACTGTCGCCGCGATCGGCGGGGTGGCCTGGTGGGCCACCAGCGGCGAGCCCGACCCGGTCGAGCCCACGGCCACCGTGGCCGAGCCGACGGCGCCCACGCCGGCCGAGCCCGCGGCGCCCGAGCCGCCGCCCCCGGTGTCGCTCGCCCTGTCCGAGGTGCCGGAGGGCGCCGAGGTCCGGATCGACGGCGTGCCCCAGGAGGGCGCCGGCCCGTGGGAGCTGCCGCGCGACGACGCCGAGCACCGGATCGAGGTGCGCATGGAGGACGGCCGCAGCTGGGAGGAGACCCATGTGGCCAGCGCCGACGGCAGCTACGCGGTCGAGATCCCGCCGCCGCCCCGCCCGGCCGCCGGCCGCCCGGGGACCAGCCGCCGGGTGCGACGCCCGGGCCGCGGCCGCGCGACGCCCTCGCAGCGATCGACGCCGCCGCGATCGACCCAGCGTCAGGGCGGCAACCTGATGCGCGACCCTGGCTTCTGATCCCTCGCCTCCGTGCCCCGTCGCGCCCGCTCGACGGCCGGCGTCGTGGTAAGATTCCGTCGATGCGACTTGGGATGTGGCTTGCGGTGGCGCTCGCGATCGCGCCCCTCTCGGCGGCGTACGCGCAGGACGACGGACGGTCGCCGGCCACGCTCACCGAGGAGGAGCGCACGGAGCGCGCGCGCACGCTCTTCGGCGAGGGCCTCGAGCTCGCCGACGCCGGCGACTGGGACCGCGCGGTGCACCGCTTCCGTCGGGCGCTCGAGCTCCGGGCGGCGGCCCCGATCCGCTACAACCTCGCGACCTCGCTCGCCCGCATGGGACGGCTCGTGGAGGCGCTGGAGGAGGTGGAGGCGATCCTCGAGGACCCCGAGGCGGACGAGGAGGTCCAGGCGGCGAGCCGGACGCTGCAGGGCGAGCTCACCCCGCGCCTCGGTCGGCTGAGCGTCACGATCCGCGGTGACGCCAGCGGCACCCTCGTCACGGTGGACGGCCGGCCCTGGGAGTCCCTCGGTGAGCCGATCGCGGCCGACCCGGGCATCCGGGTCGCGCGCCTGGTGCGCGACACGGACGAGCTCGACGTCGAGGAGGTCGACGTGCCCGAGGGCGGCGCCGCCCAGGTCCAGCTCGAGGTGCCGATGCCCACGCGGATCGCGGCCCCCGATCTCGCGGTGACCGAGGAGCCCGGGGCCGAGCAGGGCGGCGACGACGGCCTGATCATCGGCCTGGTCGTCGGCGCCGGGGTGCTGGCGGTCGGCGCGGCGGTGCTGATCGGCGTGCTGGTGGGGACGAGCCAGGGCGGTCCCTCGCCGAGCATGGGGGACTTCATGCCCGGCGTGCTGGAGTTCGAATGATGCGCCGCGCCATCCTCCTCGTGCTCGCGCTCGTGCTCTCGGCCTGCGGCGGTGAGCTCACCGAGATCGTGCTCGTCGTCGACACCGACATCGCCGACGTCGACGTCTTCCGCATCGACGCGGTCGGCCCCGACGGCGAGTCGCGCATGGCCGACGCGGACCTGAGCGCCCAGGCGGCGCCGCGGCGCCTCGTGCTGCACCACAAGGGCGGGGCCCTCGGCCCGGTGCGCCTCACCGTGCGCGGGCTCGCCGGAGCGGAGGAGCGCGCGAGCGTCCAGCGCGACGTGACCTTCGAGCCGGGCGAGAGCCTGACGCTCCGGGTCTTCCTCACCGCGTGCAGCTGCGCGGCCGGTGAGACCTGCGGCAACGACGGCGCGTGCCGCGGCGCGACGGTCGCGCCCTGCGAGTACGAGGGGCGCTCCTGTTCTCCGGCCGATGGTGGCGTCGACGCGGGTGACGGGGACGGCGGGGCGGAGGATGGGGGCGCCGACGACAGCGGCGTCGACGCGGGGCCGGGCTGCGGGTACGACCCGGCGATCTGCGGGGTCGCCGACCGGCTGCTGCCCAGCGACGTGATCACGCCCCAGCCGTGCGATCCGCCCCCGGGCCCGATCACGATCACCGTCACCGGCCCCGCGGGCGCCGTGGCGCCGTCGGGCGGGGGCTACCGGCTCGACGCGTCGGGGGGCTACGACGTGCAGGTCGTGCTCGACGCGGAGGGCTGCGGCCCCACCCGCACCGTCGAGGTCGCGTCCGCGGTGGCGGTGGCGGACATGGGGTTGACCCGGGACGACCTCCGCGACTTCGACGCGCGCCTGGGGACGGCGTTCGTGGTGGGTCGGCGCGGCGTGTGGGGGGTCGACGAGACCAGCTGGGTCGATCTCCGGGCGCCGGGCGTGGCGACCGGTGACGTCGCGCCGGAGGACCTGCGGGCGGTGGCCGTCGTCGACGGCGAGGCGGTCGTCGGCCCGAACGCCGACATGGACGCGGTCTTCCGGGTGGACCCGAGCGCCGATCTCCGCACGGCCGGCCACGCGCGCGTCGGGCTGCCGGGGGGCAGCCGGGACGTGCCCCAGATGGGGCGCCGCGTGGAGGCGTCCGGCGCGGCCGCGGTCGCCACCGAGCACATCCTCGTGCTCACCGATCCGACCGGCGCGGCGAGCGTGAGCGAGCGCAACCCGAGCTACGAGGCGCAGGGCTGGGTGACGCTCGGCGCGCTCGAGAACGGGCGCATCGGCGCCGTCTGGGGCGGCCGCACCGACGAGATCGTCAACCGCCGCCTCCCGGGGGGCGGAGGCGGCGGGACGCTGAACGACGGAGCCGCGGTCAACCCCCCCGGCTTCCTCGGCGCGCTGCGCGACGGGTGGGTCGACGACCGGGGCGAGCTCCGCCCCAACCTGTGGCTCTGCGGCTCGACCGCGGTGGCGCGCTTCTCCTTCTCCGGGTTCGTCGACTGGCCCGAGCGGGACAGCCTCCCGACGCCCGACCACCGCTGGGACGGCGCGTGCGCGGACATGGGCATCGACGAGCCCGGGCGCATCTGGGTCGTGGACGGAGGGCCGGCGCCCACGCTGCTCGAGGACGACGCCACCCCGCGGCTGACCCTCGGCCCCGCGCACGGGTTTCCGCCCGAGGCCCGGCTGGATCACGTCGCCACGGTCTGGGACGCGACCACCCGCGAGGTCTGGTTCCTCGACGCGACGGCGCGGGTCGTCTACCTCATGCGGGCAGACGCGCTGCCCTGACACTGCTAGGGTGCCCGCCCCGTGCGGCTCGGCGTCATCGGCGACATCCACCTCTGCTTCGACGAGGTCGACGTGCGTCAGCTCGACGAGGAGAGCTACGACGCGCTCCTCTTCGTCGGCGACCTGGCCGCCTACTCGGTCAAGGGCGGGCTCGAGATCGCGCGCCGCATCGCGTCGCTCTCGACGCCGACCTACGTCATGCCCGGCAACCACGACGCCGCGCACGTCGGGCAGATGGCGGCCGAGGTGCTCGAGGTCGACGCCCTGATCCCGCTCCTGAACCTCGGGCAGGAGGATCGCGAGGCCGAGCTCGCCGACGCCCTGCGGCCCGCGATCCTCACCGGCTACAGCCGGCACACGCTCGAGGTCGACGGCCGGGTCGTGGAGATCGTCGCCGGGCGGCCGCACTCCGCCGGGGGGCCCCGCCTCGCCTTCCGCCCCCACCTCGACGCGCGCTTCGGGGTGGAGGATCTCGAAGACTCGGTGCGCACGCTGACCGCGCTCGTCGACGAGTCCGAGGCCGACGAGCTCATCTTCTTCGCGCACAACGGGCCCCACGGGCTCGGGGGCAAGCGGGACGACATCTGGGGCTGCGACTTCCGCAAGGAGGAGGGCGACTTCGGCGACCTCGACCTCGAGCGGGCCATCGAGCACGCCCGACGCCGGGGCAAGCGCGTGCGCGCGGTCGTCGCCGGACACATGCATCACGCCTTGCGGGGCGGCGGCCACCGTCGCTGGCAGCTCGAGCGCGACGGCACCCTCTACCTCAACGCCGCCCGCGTGCCGCGCATCTTCGAGCGGGCGGGCCGCACGCTGCGCCACCACGTGGAGCTGCGGGTCGACGCGGATCGCGTGCACGCGCGCGAGGTCCTCCGGAGCACCTGATGAAGATCTTCGTCACCGCCGCCGCCGGCACCGAGAAGCCGCTCAAGGAGGAGCTGCGCGAGCTGGGCTACCGGCGGCTCCAGGGCCAGCGCGGCGGCGTCTGGCTCTCGGGCGACCGGGAGGTCGCCGCGCGCATCTGCCTCCACAGCCGGGTCGCGGTGCGGGTGCTCGCGCAGCTCGGCCGCTTCGACTGCCCGGACGAGGACGCGCTCTACCGCGGCGTGCAGCGGCAGGAGTGGGCCCGCTTCCTGACGCCCGACCGGACGCTCGCGGTGACCTCGGTCGCGCGGAACAGCCGGCTCCGGCACACCCAGTACATCGCCCAGAAGACCAAGGACGCGATCGTCGACGGGCAGCGGGTCCGCGGCGGGCGGCGCTCGTCGGTCGACCGCCACGATCCGGACGTCGCCGTCTTCGTGCACCTCGAGAAGGACGAGGCGGGCGTGTTCCTCGACGCCTCGGGCCGCTCGCTCCACTTGCGCGGCTGGCGCACCGAGGCGAAGGACGCGCCGCTCAAGGAGACGCTCGCGGCGGCGATGGTGCGGCTCAGCGGCTGGGACCGCGAGACCCCGCTCGTCGACCCGATGTGCGGCTCGGGCACGCTGGCCATCGAGGCCGACCTGATGGCCCGCGGGGTCCCCAGCCACCCGCGCGACCACCGCTTCGGGTTCGAGCGCTGGGCCGACTACGACGACGCCGCGGCCGCCGCGGTCGACGCCCTCAGAGGCGAGGCCTTCGCCGACGTGCGCGAGGCAGGCCCGCCGTGCCGCGGCCTCGACGTCGACGCGGAGGCGGTCGCGATCGCGCGCCGCAACGCCGAGCGGGCCGGCTCGGTGGCTCGCTTCGCCGAGGCCGCGCTCGACGCGCTCCGCCTCGAGGGGCCCCACCACGTGCTCTCGAACCCACCCTACGGGCAACGCCTCGAGGCGGACGCCGCGTTCTGGGACGCGCTCCGGGGAGCGATGAACCGGCACCCCGACTGCGTCTTCAGCTTGCTGCTGCCCGAGGAGGGCGCGCCGCGCGACCTCGGGGAGCGCCGCGCGGTGCGCGCTCACCCACTCTTCAATGGCCGAATCCGCTGCCGTTTGGTGACATGGTCACCGGTCAAAAGATGAGGCACGTTTGATGCCATATTGATGGCCCAGTATTGATGGCTCCTGGGGATTGGTTACAATCCAAGCACCTCGACCCCAGGCGTAGCCGCGGGGATCGAGAGGGGGGCGCGCGCGAGGGGGACCCAAGCGAACGCCGATGGGGGAGTCGAACGCTCGGACTGGCGCGGTGCTCGTGGACGTGAAGAAAAGCGCAGGAGACTCCGATCCGCTCGTCGGGAAGGTCATCCACGACCGCTTCCGGATCATCGCGCCGATCGCGCGGGGCGGGATGGGCGCCGTCTACAAGGCCGAGCAGGCGCCGCTCGGTCGCCTGGTCGCGATCAAGGTCCTCAGCCCGAAGCACGAAGAAGACAAAGATCCGGAGTTCCGGAAGCGCTTCTTCCTCGAGGCCGCGACCGTCGCGAAGCTGAGTCACCCGAACACGGTGACCGTCTTCGACTACGGGCAGAGCGAGAACCTCTACTTCATCGTCATGGAGCTGCTCGAGGGCGTCACCCTCAAGAAGGCGATGAAGCAGGCCGGCGCGATGGCCCCCACCCGCGTCGTGCACGTCATGAAGCAGATCTGCCGGTCCCTGCGCGAAGCGCACCGGCTCGGCGTGATCCACCGCGACATGAAGCCGGGCAACGTGATGCTGCTCGAGCAGGGCGACGAGAAGGACTACGTGAAGGTCCTCGACTTCGGCCTGGTGAAGGACGTCGACGCCGCCGAGGAGGACGAGGACCTGACGCAGGCGGGCGTGTTCATGGGCTCGCCGAAGTACATGTCGCCCGAGCAGATCCAGGGCGAGCGCGTCGACCGCCGGAGCGACATCTACTCGCTCGGCGTCGTCATGTACGAGATGCTCTGCGGCCACCCGCCGTTCCAGCGTGACAAGCAGGTCCAGATCCTGATGGACCACATCAACGCGCCGGTGCCGCCGATGGACGTGCCCGAGGGCCGCCCGCCGATCCCGCCGGAGCTCCAGCAGGTCGTCCTGAAGTGCCTCGCCAAGAAGCGCGAGGACCGCTTCGACGACATGGAGTCGCTCCTGGTCGCGCTGAAGATGGTCGCCGGGGAGCTGTCGCTGCCCCTGCCGCCGTCCGGCGAGATGGGCCTGACGGGCGAGTACATGCTCGGCGGCACGCCGGTCAGCGGCATCCACACCCTGAGCGCCGACGCGATGCGCACGACGTCGAGCGGCTCGATCTCGGCGCCCACCATCACCGGGACGGGGAGCGGGCCGATGACCTCGTCGACCTCGGGGCAGGTCCCCGCGATGGTCGCGTCCGGCTCGCAGCCGCTCGAGCGCGGCGGCAACAAGCTCGCGGTGGCGCTCGGCGTGCTCGCGCTCCTCGCGGCGGCCGCCGTCCTCGTGCTGGTGCTCGATCCGTTCGGGAGCGGCCAGGCCTCGACGCCCACCGGCTCGACGGGGGCGACCGCGGCGCAGAGCCCGCCGGAGACGCCGCCCGAGCCGGAGACGGAGACGCCGCCCGAGGTGGCCCCCGAGGTCGAAGAGGAGACCACGCCCGAGGCGCCGGCGCCCATCCGGTCCGTCATCGTCGAGCTCGACTCGCGACCGTCGGGGGCGATGGTCCAGATCGGCGACCACGAGTACGGCCCGACGCCGGCCCAGGTCGAGCTGACCGGCGAGCAGGCGGCCCCCGGCGCGGAGCTGACCTTCGTCTTCACCCGCGACGGCCACCGCGAGATGACCGTGACCCGGAACGTCCCGCGCGAGGGCAACCTCGAGGTGAGCGCCCGGCTCCGCCGCACCTGGACCGCGCCCCGCCGCGGCGGCGGGGGATCCTCGGACGAGTCGCCGCAGGAGACGGTCACCCCGGCCGGCTACCGCGACTCTCCCTACTGACCGCGCTGCAGCCGCTCGAGCTCGGCCGCGTCGTGGGCGCTGAAGAGGCGCACGTCGGCGTGATCGCGGGCGAGCTCCCGGAGGCGCTCCTGGTTGCGCAGCAGGTCGGCCGTGTCGAAGGCGGCGAGCTTCTGGAAGAGGCGAAGCCCGCCCGGGCACGAGGGCGCCTCGACGTTCATCTCGTCCTCGTGGAAGTAGGCGTCGCCGCAGTGGAGGAGCCAGCCGTCGCCGGTGTCCACCGCCACCGCAGAGTGCCCGCGCGAGTGCCCGGTGACCGGCACGATCAAGATCTCGGGCGGCAGGCCGCGCAGGTCGCGCGCGCAGGCGAAGCCCTTCCACGCCTCCCCGGACGCGTCGTAGGTCTCGAACCGCGCGCCGTGTGACCACTGCACGCTCCGGTAGCGCTGCCTCTCGGCGCGGGTCGGCGGATCGGTCGCCGCGCGATGCTCCTCCACGTAGAGGTGGATGGCGGCGTCGGGGAAGTCGCTCAGCCCGCCCGCGTGATCGAGGTCCATGTGTGTCAGGACGACGTGCTGGACGTCGGAGGGGCGGTGGCCGAGCGCCTCGAGCTGGCGCAGCGCCGTCTCGGCCGGGTCGAGCACCGGCGCCGCGATCTTGGGGAAGAGGCCGCCGAGGCGCTGGCGAGGCGTCGCGCAGTCGTCGGTGCCGAACCCGGTGTCCACGAGCACGAGGCCGTGAGCGTCGGTCTCGAGGAGCAGCACGTGGCAGACGAGCCGGCTGGTCGAGAAGAAGCCGCCGCTCCGGCCGTCGAGCCAGCCGCCGCCGCGCGGGCACATGGTGCCGCAGCCGAGATGATGGATTCGCATGCGGGGAGCTTACCGCGGGGGGCTCGTGCTACACGGCACCGAACTCTCGAGAAGGAGAAGACGTCGATGAAGGATTTCGTAGCGCTCGTGACGGGCGGCGCCTCCGGTCTCGGCCGGGCGACCGTCGAGCACCTGGTCGGTAAGGGCGGCAAGGCCGTGATCGTGGATCGCGACGCGGAGCGCGGAGAGGCGCTCGCGAAGGAGCTGGGCGACGCGGCCCGCTTCGTGAAGACCGACGTCACCAGCGCCGACGACGTGCAGAAGGCGATCGACGCCGCGGCCGAGCTCGGCACCCTGCGCGTCGCCGTGAGCTGCGCCGGCGTCGGCTGGGCGGCCCGCACGGTGAACAAGGAGGGCGAGCCCCACGACCTCGACCTCTTCCAGAAGATCATCGCGGTCAACCTGGTCGGCACCTTCAACGTGCTCCGCCTGGCGGCGGCCGCGATGATGAAGAACGAGCCCGGCGAGGACGGTCAGCGCGGCGTGATCGTGAACACCGCCAGCGTCGCGGCGTACGACGGCCAGATCGGCCAGGTCGCCTACAGCGCGTCCAAGGGCGGCGTGGTCGGCATGACGCTGCCGGCGGCGCGCGACCTCAGCCGCGCCGGGATCCGCGTGATGACCATCGCGCCCGGCACCTTCGACACGCCGATGCTCGCGGGCCTGCCCGAGAAGGCGCGCGTGGCCCTCGCGGCCGCCATCCCGAACCCGGCGCGCCTCGGCGATCCGGCGGAGTTCGGCGCCCTCGTCGGGGCCATCGTCGACAACGGCTACCTCAACGGCGAGGTGATCCGGCTCGACGGCGCCCTCCGCATGGCCCCCAAGTGATCGGCGCCCAAGTAGTCTGAGATCGCGGCGATCCGAAACGCAGAAGAGCGAAGCGGGGTCGGCGACCCGGCTTCGCTCTTCGTGCGTCGGCCCGTCGATCAGGAGCAGGAGCAGGCGACCGAGTCGGCCTCGCCGAGCACCAGGCGGCAGGGCGCGTGACAGGCGCTCTGCAGCGCGTAGTCGAGGACGCGCTCGGCGCGGCAGTCGCCGTCGGGGGCGCCGGGCATCGCGTCGCGGGCCGCGGCGCAGTCCGCGAGGCCCTGCCACTCCTGGGTGTGGAGGACGCGGAAGCCGTCGGCGCCGCCCTCGAGCATCGTCCACTCCTCGTGCACCCACGCGGCCTCGCAGCCGGGCACGCGGCGGTTCGTCTCGGCGTGATACGACTGGCTCGGAGAGAGACGCACCCGCGGCGCCACCAGGAGCGGCGCGTCGGTGTCGGGCACGGGCGCGTCGACCGCGCCGCCCTCGACGAGGACCGCGACCTCGCCCATCGCGCCGATCGCGCGGAGCGGGGAGCAGGCGTCGCTGTCCGCGCTCGCGCTGAGCTCGTAGATGCCGGGCGCCACCTCGTCCGAGGGGTGGGCGCTCGCGCAACCGACCGCGCCGATCGCCAAGAACACCATCAACGTTCGCTGGATCATCGATGCCTCCCTGCTGGGCCCCAACGACGGTCGCCCCCGTCGCTGAACCGATGTCGGCGGTAACCGGCCGGAGGCCGCGCGGTCAAAAAAATGGTCGGCGGATGTAGACTGCGCGGGTGGATCTCGACGAGCTCGAGCTGCGGCCCTCGCCCGTGCCCGTGCGGGTGGTGTCGCTGACCAAGCGCCGCACCTCCGCCCCGCTCTCCATCGAGGGGCGGTTCGCGGCCTCGCGCGCGGTGGTGCTCAAGGCGCCCGCGTCGGGGGTGATCACGGGGCTCGACCTGCAGCTCGGCGACCCGGTGCGGAAGGGCGACGTGGTGGCGGCGATCGGCGAGGCGATGCTGCGGCAGCGCGCCCTCGCGAGCGAGGCGGCGGTGCACGGGCTCGAGGCCGCGCTCGCCGAGCGCGAGGAGGTGCTCGCTCAGGCCGAGCAGCGCGGCGAGCCTCCGGAGCGGCTCGCGAGCTTCGAGGCCAAGCGCCGCGCCGCCGAGCACAAGCTCGCGCAGGAGAAGGTGCAGTCGAAGCGCCACGCGCTGCTGCTCGAGCAGGCGACGGTGGTCGCGCCCTTCTCGGGGCGAGCGTCGTCGGTCAGCGTCGCCGGCGGCGCGACGGTGGTGACCGGCAACCCGCTGCTCGAGCTGGTCGAGGTCGACCCGCTCGTGCTGGTGCTCGACGTGCCGACCTGGGTGGCGCGGGTGCTGAAGACCGGCGACACGATCCAGGTGGAGTCGCCGTCGATCGAGGGCGCGCGGCGCGGGGTGGTGAGCCGCTGGTCGCCGACCTCGGCCGACGACACCCGCCGCATCCTCGTCGAGGTCGACAACCCGGACGGCCGGCTCGCGGCGGGGGAGCGCGCGACGGCGATCCTCGACGTGGGCGAGCGCGACGCGTGGTTCGCGCCGCGGGCCGCCCTCCACCACGAGAAGAAGACGACCCAGCTCCAGCTCGTCGAGCACTCGAAGGTCCGGGTCTGCAAGGTGCGGGTGGTGGGCGGCGACGACGTGCAGGTGGAGGTGGCCGGGCGTCTCGAGGCCTCGCAGCTCGTGGTCCTGCACGCCGAGCGCCCCCTCAGCGAGGACGCCGAGGTCGTGATCCGCGGGGATCATTGAGGTTCTGGCCCGCCGTGTGGGAAGGCGCACGCGACGCGGCGGCCCCGGGCGCTATGCTCCCGGCCCCCACCCGAGCGAGAGGACGAACCCGACATGAAGCTGGCCACGCTCCGCCAGGGAGACCGCCGCGACGGCGCCCTGATCGTCGTCGACGACAAGGGCGAGCGGTACGCGTCCGCCAAGGACATCGCGCCGACGATGCAGGCGGCGCTCGACCACTGGGAGGGCACCGAGGCGCGCCTCCGCGAGCTCTCCCGCGACCTCGCGGACGGCAAGGTCGAGAGCCACGCGATCGACTTCGAGAAGCTCGGGCCGCCGCTGCCGCGCGCCTACGAGTGGGTCGACGGCTCCGCCTACATCAACCACATCGTGTTGGTGCGGAAGGCGCGCAACGCCGAGCCGCCCGAGACCCTCGAGACCGATCCGCTCGTCTACCAGGGGGGCTCGGGCGTGCTGCTCGGCCCGCGCGACGACATCCCGCTGGCGAACCCCGAGTGGGGCCTCGACTTCGAGGCGGAGATCTGCGTGATCCTCGGCGACACGCCGCAGGGCACCACCCAGGAGAGCGCGTCGAGCTACGTGCGCCTGCTGATGCTCGCCAACGACATCACCCTGCGGAACCTCATCCCGCCGGAGCTGAAGAAGGGCTTCGGGTTCTTCACCAGCAAGCCGGCGACCGCCTTCTCGCCGTTCGCCATCACGCCCGACGAGCTCGGCGACGCCTGGAAGGACGGGCGCCTGCATCTGCAGCTCCGCTCGCAGCTCAACGGAGAGCTCGCCGGGGACCCGCACGCGGGCCCGGAGATGCACTTCTCCTTCTTCGACCTCATCGCGCACATCACCAAGACGCGCGCGTTCACGGCCGGCACGATCCTCGGCAGCGGCACCATCTCGAACGAGGATCAGGCGCGCGGCGTCTCGTGCCTCGCCGAGCGCCGCATGCGCGAGATCATCGCCGACGGGAAGCCCACCACCGAGTTCCTGAAGGTGGGGGACCGGGTGCGCATCGAGATGGCGGACGCCGAGGGACGGGATCTCTTCGGCGCCATCGAGCAGAAGGTCGTCCCCTTCGCGAAGAAGGGCTGACCCGATGAAGCTCTACGGCTACTGGCGCTCGAGCTGCTCCTACCGGGTGCGCATCGCCCTCGCCCACAAGGGCCTCGAGGTCGAGCACGCGGCGGTGCACCTGGTCAGGGACGGCGGCGAGCAGCACGCCGAGGGCTTCACCCGGAAGAACCCGATGGGGCAGGTCCCCGTGCTCGAGCTCGAGCGGGACGGCGCCGTGGTCCAGCTCGGGCAGTCGGTGGCGATCCTCGAGTACCTCGAGGAGGCGCACCCGGAGCCGCCGCTGCTGCCGTCGGATCCGTGGCTCCGAGCCCGGGCCCGCCAGCTGACCGAGATCGTCAACGCGGGCATCCAGCCGCTCCAGAACCTGCGGGTGATGCAGGCCCTCGACCGTCAGCACGGGGTCGACGCGAAGGCCTGGTCGCGGGGGCACATCCACGCGGGCCTGCTCGCGTTCCAGGCGGTGTGCGAGGGCGTCGCGGGCCGCTACTGCGTCGGTGACGCCGTCAGCTTCGCCGACTGCGCGCTGATCCCCCAGCTCTACAACGCGCGCCGCTTCGGCATCGACGTGGAGAAGGAGCTGCCGCTCCTCCACCGGATCGACGAGGCGTGCGGGGCGCTCGAGGCGTTCCAGGTCGCCCACCCCGATCGGCAGCACGACGCGCAACCCTCCTGACCGAGACGGAGAACGAACATGTCCAAGGTCGAGCCCATCGGCATCAAGCGGATCGAAGCGCTTCACTACTACGTCCACGACCTCGAGCGCAGCCGGCGCTTCTACAGCGAGCTCATGGACTTCGCCGAGATCGGGATCAGCGACCCCGAGCTCGACGCGCGCACCAAGCAGCGCTCGGCGCTGTTCAAGGCCGGCTCCATCCGCGTGCTCGTCAGCGAGCCGGTGGGGGAGGGCGGCCGCGCCTGGCGCTGGCTCCAGAAGCACCCGGACGGCGTCGGCACCCTGGTCTTCGAGGTCGAGGACATCGAGCGCGCGTTCGTCCTCCTCGAGGGGCGCGGCGCGACCCCGATCAACGACGTCGAGCACACCGAGGTGGACGGCGGGAAGTTCAGCACCTTCTCGATCACCACGCCCTTCGGCGGCACGACCTTCCGGTTCGTGCAGCGGCAGGGCAAGCCCGGCCTCTTCCCCGGCTTCATCGAGCACGACGAGCCCAAGGGCGGCAGCAACCGCTACGGCTTCACCGGCGTCGACCACATCACCAGCAACTTCGAGACGATGAGCCCGGCGTTGCTCTGGATGGAGCACGTGATGGGCTTCGAGCGCTACTGGGAGATCGCCTTCCACTCGAGCGACCTGTCGAAGCAGAAGGTCGAGGGCTCGGGCCTGAAGTCCGTGGTCATGTGGGACAAGCCCTCGGGCGTGAAGTTCGCCAACAACGAGCCGATGCGCCCGTACTTCCGCAAGTCGCAGATCAACCTCTTCCACGAGGACCAGCGCGGCGACGGCATCCAGCACGCGGCCCTCGGGGTGCGCGACATCATCGAGTGCACCCGGGGCCTGCGCGAGCAGGACGTGAAGTTCATGCCGACGCCCGGGACCTACTACGACATGCTCCCGGATCGGCTGAAGCGGATCGGCGTCGGCGAGATCGACGAGGACCTCGACGTCCTGCGCGAGCTCGAGATCCTCGTGGACGGCAGCGCGGAGCACAAGTACTTGCTCCAGATCTTCCTCCGCGAGTCGGCCGGGCTCTACGAGGACCGCGAGGCCGGGCCCTTCTTCTACGAGATCATCCAGCGCAAGGGCGACGCGGGCTTCGGGGGCGGCAACTTCCGCGCGCTCTTCGACAGCATCGAGCGGCAGCAGCGCGACGAAGGCCGCATCTGATGCTCGACCGGATGCAGGTGGGCGAGGTCCCGCGGAAGCATCACATCGCGCTGCGCGACGCCGACGGCAACCTCCGCTGGGAGGAGTGCCTGACCCGCGACGGCTTCGAGGGGCCCTACACGATCCTCTATCACGAGGGCCGGCCCCACGAGCAGCGGGTCTCCGAGGCGAAGCACGGCTGGGTGGTGCCCCGCGAGTCGGGGCCGCGACCGCTGAAGAAGCGGCACTTCCGCTCGCAGGATCTGGACGGCGGCGGCGCGCCCCTCGACGCGCGCGTCCCGCTGCTGTTCAACGCGGACGTCACCCTCTCCACCCTGCGTCCGGACGCGGCCGACCCGGTCTACTTCGTCAACGCCGACGGGGACGACCTCTTCTTCGTCAAGCAGGGCGGCGGCGTGCTGCGCTCGATGCTCGGCGACGTGCGCTTCGAGGCCGAGGACTACGTCTTCGTGCCCAAGGGCGTGCTGCACCGCTTCGAGGTCGACGAGGGGCCGCAGGAGTGGCTCTCGATGGAGCTGCACGGCGGGCTGCACCTGCCCAAGCAGTGGCGCAACGAGGTCGGGCAGCTCCGGATGGACGCGCCCTTCTGCCACCGCGACTTCCGTCGGCCCACCTTCGAGGGCCCGCGGGACGAGGGCATCCGCGAGCTCGTCGTGAAGCGCGACGGCGCCTTCCACGGCTTCTCGCTCCCGCGCAGCCCCCTCGACGTGGTGGGCTGGGACGGCACCGTCTACCCGTGGGTCTTCCCGATCCTGAACTTCCAGCCCCGCGCCGGGCTCGTGCATCTCCCGCCGACCTGGCACGGCACCTTCGGGGCGCGCGGGGCGCTCGTCTGCAGCTTCGTGCCGCGGGTGGTCGACTTCCACGAGGAAGCCGTGCCCTGCCCGTACCCGCACAGCTCGGTCGACGTCGACGAGTTCCTCTATTACGTGCGCGGCAACTTCACGAGCCGCAAGGGCGTCGGGCCGGGGAGCGTCAGCTTCCACCCGGCGGGCATCCCGCACGGCCCGCACCCGGGCGCCTACGAGAAGAGCCTCGGGACCCGGCGGACCGACGAGCTCGCGGTCATGCTCGACTGCCTGCTCCCGCTCCACGCGACCGACGCGGCCCGCGCGATCGAAGACGCCGGGTATCACGACACGTTCATCGAGTAGTATCCTCCGCGCCAGCATGAATCACTCGCTCCGCTTGCTCGCAGCGTCCCTCCTCGCGCTGCTCACGTGGCTCTCCGTCGGCCCCGCCGAGGCGCAGCCGAGCCAGGTGCCCCGGGCCATCGTGCTCCGCTTCGAGGGCTGGCGCGCCGAGCGGGCGCGTCAGGCGGTCGTGACCGAGCTCGCGTCCTTCGTGGAGCTGGTCGACGAGGAGCAGGCGGTGGACGCGGCGCAGGCGCTCGGCGTCGACGTGAGCACGCCCGACGGCATGGCCCAGGTGGTCGAGAACCTCGGCATCACCCTGGTGGTGACCGGGAGCGTCGACGGCCGGGGGCGCCGCGCGACGACGACGATCGTGGTGGTCGACCCGCGCGGCAACGAGCTGTCGCGTCGGGACGGCCCCTCGCCTCGCCGGCGCCGCGACCTGCCCGACATCGCCCAGGCGGCGCTCGACGCGGTGAACGAGGCGCAGCAGGTGCTCGACCAGCAGCGGCAGGCGGCGATGCAGCCGGAGCCGGAGCCCGAGCCGGACCCGATGGCGTACGAGCCGCCGCCGCAGGAGGAGCCGGAGCCCGAGGTGGCCTGGCGCCAGCCGATGATCCTGGCGATGGGCGGCCTGCGGGTGCGCAGCGTCTCCACCACCGTGCGCGACGCCAGCTTCCGGCAGCACTTCTTCGCGGCCGATCCGTACCCGGAGATCGACCTCCGGCTCGAGGCGCGGCCGCTCGCCGAGCGCAGCGACGAGCTCCGCGGGCTGCTCTTCGCGGCCGAGGGGAGCTTCTCGGTCGGCATCAACTACGTCGGCGGCGACGGCCAGGTGCGCGGCATGACCTCGATGCACTTCCGGGTCGACGCGGGCTACGGCTACACGATCGAGGACATCCTCGAGATCGGCGGCACCCTCGGGATCGGCCTCGACGGCGTCTTCCTCGACGATCCGGACGGCTTCCCGTCTCAGCTCTGGACCTACTTCCGCCCGGGCGTCTTCGCCCGGGTCCGCGCCTACGAGGAGCTGGTGATGGTCGAGGGCGGCCTCGGCGGGCGCGTCGGGATCGACGGCGGCGACGTGGCCCCGGCGTTCGGGCCGGGCATGTTCTTCGGCGGCGTCGACCTCTACCTCGGCCTCGCCGGCATCCTCGCCGAGGGGCTCACCTGGTCGGCGCGCTTCGGCTACAGCTGGCAGGAGCTGAGCTTCGACGGCGCCGGGGGCGCGTTCGGCAACGGGCAGTCGGGCCTCGACGAGACCTTCGAGGGCCGCTTCCTGGTGGGCTACGCCTACCGGTGAGTCGGGGTCGGGCCTCCGCCGAGGCGGAGGGTCGAGACGAAGATGGCCACGCTCACGGCGGCGATGACGAGGGGCACGACGATCATGCGCGAGTGCCTCTGCAGCCGTCGTACCTGGACGATTTCTCAATGATCTCGTGAGCGGCCGTGTCGACGCGCCCACGAGGAGCGTGGGCGCCGACCCGCGCGACTGCTAGAAGTCGGGCGCTCGATGCTCTTCAACAGCCTCGACTACTTCGCGTTCCTGGCGCTGACGCTGGCCGGCTTCTGGGCCCTGCGTCGGCTCGGTCGCGAGCGCGACGAGCGCGAGGACGGGGAGGATGGCCCGCTCGGGGGCCGGCCGCTCCGGGTGCGGGGCGCCGCGCCGCGGCTGTTCTTCCTCTTCCTGGCCAGCTGCGCCTTCTACATGGCGTGGAACCCGGCCTACATCGGGCTGATCCTCTTCTCCACGCTGCTCGACTACACGGCGGGCTTGCAGATCGCGGGCGCCGCGACGAAGGCGCGCAAGAAGGCGTGGCTGGCGGTGAGCCTGGTCGGCAACCTCGGCCTGCTCGGCGTCTTCAAGTACTTCAACTTCTTCAGCGCCGCGACCGGCGACGTCGTCTCGCTCTTCGGGATCGAGCTCGACACGCCGGTGCTCGACGTCCTGCTGCCGGTCGGGATCAGCTTCTACACGTTCCAGACCCTCAGCTACACGATCGACGTCTACCGCGGGCGCCTCGAGGCGTGCCGGAGCCTGGTCCGCTTCGCGTTCTACGTGACCTTCTTCCCGCAGCTCGTCGCGGGCCCGATCGTGCGGGCGGCGGAGTTCCTGCCGCAGATCGACCGGCCGCCGTGGCTGACGCGGGAGCGGGTCGGCAACGCGCTCTTCCTGATCGCGATGGGCGTGACCAAGAAGGTCGTCTTCGCCGACTTCGTCAGCGTGAACCTGGTCGACCGCGTCTTCGACGACCCGGCGGCGTTCAGCGCCACCGAGGTCGTCATCGCGCTCTACGGCTTCACGCTCCAGATCTACTGCGACTTCAGCGGCTACACCGACGTGGCCCGCGGCTCGGCCAAGCTCTTCGGCCTCGAGCTGCCCGAGAACTTCGACCGCCCCTACCAGGCCACGAGCGTCAGCGACTTCTGGCGTCGGTGGCACATGACGCTCAGCACCTGGCTGCGCGACTACCTCTACTTCCCGCTCGGCGGGTCGCGGAAGGGGCCGGTCCGCACCTACGTGAACCTCTGGATCACGCTCTTCCTCATCGGCCTCTGGCACGGGGCGAGCTGGACCTTCGTGATCTACGGCAACCTGCAGGCGTTCGCGGTGATCGCGACCCGCGCCTGGGGCGACGTGCGCAGGCGCCGCGGCTGGACCAAGCCCGACCCGAGGTGGGCGAACGTCGTCAAGATCGTGCTCACGCTCCAGTTCGTGGTCTTCAGCCGCATCCTCTTCCGCGCCACCGACCTCGACAACGCCGGCGCGGTGACCGCCCAGCTCTTCAGCGGCACCACCAGCGTCGCGCAGATCGACGCCGACGTCTGGCGCGTGCTCGCCCTCGGCTTCTTCCTCCACTACGTGCCGCGCTCGCAGCTCGAGGACCTGCGGGCGCGGTTCGTGGCCCTGCCGGCCTGGGCCCAGGGCGTGGCGCTCGCGGTGGTGGGCGCGGTGATCGCCCTCTTCGTCACGCAAGAAGCCGTGCCATACATCTACTTCCAGTTCTGAGGCGCGGCATTGTGCGCCAGTCGAAGGCCCGGCCCTCGGCTGTTAGGGTCGAGGGGTGGGGGACGACACACGCGCGCGACCGATGATCGTCGGCGTCGGCGCCTCGGCTGGCGGGCTGGAGGCGCTCGAGGGGCTCTTCTCCTCCATGCCGGTGGAGACGGGCCTCGCCTTCGTGGTGGTGCAGCACCTCTCGCCCGACTTCGAGTCGATGATGGACGAGCTGCTCGCGCGCCGCACCTCGTTGCCCGTCACCCGGGTGCGCGACGGGATGCAGGTGAAGGCCGACACCGTGCACCTCATCCCGCCTCGCAACGACATGATCATCTCGGACGGCCGGCTGCTGCTCTCGGACAAGGGCGACGATCGCGAGCTGTCGCTGCCGATCGACCTCTTCTTCCGCTCGCTCGCGCGCGAGGAGGGGGAGCGCGCGGTGGGCGTGATCCTCTCGGGGACCGGCACCGACGGCTCCCGCGGCGTCCGTGACATCAGCGAGGCGGGAGGCCTCGTGCTGGCGCAGAGCCTCGACGAGGCGGGGTTCGACGGAATGCCCAAGGCGGCGCGCGACACCGGCTGCGTCGACCTTCTGCTCCCGGTGGCGGAGATCCCCGCGGCGCTCGGCCGCTATCAGCGGCGGCTCGAGGACGGGGCGCCGGCGGACGACCAGGCGACGAATCCGATGACCGAGATCCTCGCCACGCTGCGCGAGGCGACCGAGCTGGACTTCGAGCAGTACAAGCCGACCACGGTGACCCGGCGGATCGAGCGGCGCGTCCTCCTCCACCAGGACGCCGACCTCGCCCAGTACGCGCGGCGCCTGCGGACGGACCTCGACGAGGTGGACGCCCTCTACCGCGACCTCCTGATCGGCGTGACCCGGTTCTTTCGCGACACCGAGGCGTTCGGCGTGCTCGAGGCCGAGGTCGTGCCCGAGCTGGTGCGTCGCGCGCGCGAGGAGGGGCGCGAGCTGAGGGCATGGGTGGCGGGCTGCGCCACCGGCGAGGAGGCCTACTCGCTCGCGATGCTGATCCGCGAGCGCATGGAGGCCGACGGCGTCGAGGTGCCGGCGAAGGTCTTCGCCACCGACGTGCACCACCGCTCGATCGAGCACGCGGGGGCCGGCTACTACGACGAGCGAGCGCTCGAAGGGCTCGCCGCCGAGCGGCGAGAGCGGTGGTTCAGCCGCGCGGGGGACCGGTGGCGGGTGGCGGCCGAGCTCCGCCAGATGGTCGTCTTCGCCAGCCACGACGTCATCAACGACGCGCCGTTCACCCGCCTCGACTTCCTCAGCTGCCGCAACCTCCTCATCTACCTGGAGCCCGACGCGCAGCGGAAGGTGATCTCGCTGTTCCACTTCGGCCTCCGCCCGGGTGGCGTGCTCTTCCTCGGCACGAGCGAGTCGCTCGGGGTGGCCGCGGACGAGTTCGACCCGATCGAGGCGCGCTGGCGCGTCTTCCGCAAGCTCCGCGACTCCCGCTTGGCCGACGCCTCGGCCTTCAGGCGACCCGTCGGCGCGGTGCAGAGCCCGAGCAAGGCGGCCTCCCCGCGATCGATGAAGCGGCTGCTGGCCAGCTACGATTCGCTCCTCGCCCGCTACATGCCGCCGTCGCTGCTGGTCAGCCCGGACCGCGAGGTGCTGCACGTCTTCGGCGGGGCCTCGCGCTACCTGCACGTCAAGGACGGAAGGCCGTCGAGCGACCTGCTGGAGGTGCTCAGCCCCGCCCTCAAGCTCCCCCTCGCCGGCGCGCTCCAGCGGGTGCGAAAGGCGGGCGAGCCGATCACCTTCACCGGGGTCGAGGTGGAGGAGGAGCGGCTGCGGCTCCGCGTGGAGCCGGTCGAGAGCGGCAAGGGGGCCCCGGACATCCTGATCGCCATCGAGCCGGAGGAGCCGCGAACCGCCGCCGAGACGGAGGCGCCGCGGGCCGATCTGAGCGTCGAGGAGATCTCGCAGGAGCAGCTCGAGGATCTGGAGCGGGAGCTCGAGCACACCAAGGAGAACCTCCAGGCGTCGATCGAGGAGCTCGAGAGCAGCAACGAGGAGATGCAGGCGACCAACGAGGAGCTCGTCGCCTCCAACGAAGAGCTCCAGAGCACCAACGAGGAGCTGCAGTCGGTCAACGAGGAGCTGTACACGGTCAACGCGGAGCTGCAGAAGAAGATCGAAGAGCTGACCCAGGTCACCAACGACCTCGACAACCTGCTCTCCGCCACGGACATCGGCACCATCTTCGTCGACGCGGAGCTCCGCATCCGGCGGTTCACGTCGCGCATCGACGAGCTCTTCAAGCTCGTCCCCGAGGACATCGGGCGGCCCCTGGACGCGTTCCAGCACTCGATCGAGCACGACAGCCTGATGGACGAGGCGCGCTCGGTGCTCGCCGGCGGAGCGCCTCACGAGCGCGAGGTGCGCGGCGCGAGCGGGCGGTGGTACTTCCTCCGCATCCTGCCCTACGAGACCGCGAGCGGCGTCGAAGGGGTGGTCCTGACCCTCGTCGACCTGACGGCGCTGAAGCGCGCCGAGCGCGAGCTCTACCGGGCGCGCTACCTGCTCGACAGCCTCATGGACACGCTGCCGGACGACGTCTACTTCGCCGATCGCGAGGGGCGCTTCGTGAGGGTGAACCGCGCCTTCGCGAGGCGACTCGGCGTGGAGCCGGCCACCGCGCGCGGTCGACGCCCCACCGAGCTGCTCGACGGGGACATCGCGCGACGCTGGGAGGAGGCCGACGCGCGGATCCGGGAGACGGGCGCGCCGGTCATCAACGCCCTCGAGCGCTTCGACGCGGACGGGCGCGAGACGTGGGCGCTCACGAGCAAGCTCGCCCTCCGCGACGAGGAGGGCCGGGTGGTCGGCACCTTCGGGGTGTCGCGCGACGTGACGGCGCAGAAGCGGGCCGAGGACGAGGCGCGCGACGCGGTGCGGCGCAGGGACGCGTTCCTCGCCATCCTGTCCCACGAGCTGCGCAACCCGCTCGGCGGGATCATGAACGCCAGCCTCCTGCTCGACGGCGACGCCGAGGCGGTCGACGTGATCCGCCGGCAGGTCAACCACATGGCGCGGCTCCTCGACGACCTGCTGGAGGTGTCGCGCGTCACGCAGGACAAGATCGAGCTGGACGAGGAGCGTCTGGACCTGCGCGACGTGATCCGCGAGTCGGTCTTCATGCTGCGGCAGCGCTCCGCCGAGGCGAACGTGCACGTGCTGGTGGACCTGCCCGACGCGCCGGTCGAGGTGGACGGCGACGCGGTGCGGCTGCGTCAGGTGGTGCAGAACCTGGTGACGAACGCGCTCAAGTACAACGAGAGCGACGGGCACGTGTGGGTCTCGGTCGAGCCGGACGGGCCCTCCGCGGTCCTCCGCGTCCGCGACGACGGTCTCGGCATGGAGCCGGGCATGCTCGACCGCGTCTTCGACATGTTCGTCCAGGGTGACGGGAGCCTCGATCGCGCGGAGGGCGGCATGGGGCTCGGCCTCGCGCTGGTGAAGAGCCTCGTCATGCATCACGGCGGGGCGGTGCACGCCGAGAGCGACGGGCCGGGCCAGGGCTCGCAGCTCGTGGTGCGGCTCCCGCTCGCCGACGGTCGCGCTCCCGAGCCGAGGCCACGACCCGTGCAGCCTCCCATCGCCGACGGTCCGGTCGTGCTCGTCGAGGACCAGGCCGACAACCGTGAGATGCTGCGGCTGCTGCTCGAGCAGCGGGGCTTCGAGGTGGTCGAGGCGCGCGACGGGCGAGAGGGGATCGACGCGATCGTGGAGCTGGCGCCGCCGGCCGCGGTGGTCGACATCGGGCTGCCGCGGATGGACGGCTACGAGGTCGCGCGGCGGGTGCGCGAGGAGCTCGGCGACGACATCCGCCTCATCGCGTTGACCGGATACGGGACCTCGGCCGATCGGGAGCGCGCGCGCGCCGCGGGGTTCGACGCCCACCTGGTGAAGCCGGTGAGCCTCGCGGATCTGCGGGCGGCGCTGGGGCGGTGACTTGCTGGGCAGGGGCGGGTCCGCCGCGCAGGCCTCGCGACTCGCGGGAAGCGAGGACGGCCGGCACCGACGACTTGAGGGGCGAGGGGAGACGGGAGGCGAGGAGGACGTGTCGCTGCGTGACACGGGGGTGATCGGGCCGCGGGATGGACGCTCGCCGCCGGGTCCCGGGCCCGCCGTCGCCTCGGCCGCAGCCGCCAGGCCTTCTGATCCCTCCACGCCTCCCACCTCCCATCTCCCCTTTTTTCCCGGACCGAGCGGCGGCGGCCGAGCGGGGAGCGGTCGTCGAGCCCGGGCGAGCCGCCCGGCCGTGCCCTGACCTGCCCCTTCTTCCTCCCTTCCGACCTTCCTCCCTTCCTGCGAGTGGGAGCAACCGAGACGGGTCCGCCCCCGCCGCGGGGTTCGACGCCCACCTGGTGAAGCCGGTGAGCCTCGCGGATCTGCGGGCGGCGCTGGGGCGGTGACTTGCTGGGCAGGGGCGGGTCCGCC
>JAYZQJ010000038.1:0-76342 GCA_036149055.1 Myxococcota bacterium
GGGAGGGGCTTTCAGCCCCTCCCCCCCGCTGCGCCGTCAGACCCGTCATCGCTCCGGGTGCTCCGCACCCTCCGCAATGACGGGTCAGCCGGCTCCGCGGGGCCCCCCCACCCGATTGCCGGCGACCTCGCTTCGCTCGTCGCCGGTGTCCCGCGCTCCGCGCGTGAGCCACGCGGCTCGCGCTCGCGCTCCGCGCGAGCTGGCCGCCCGCGGCCGCGGGATCGGACGGGGCGGAGGCGTTCGTGCTCGGCGACCTCGCTTCGCTCGTCGCCGCGCTGGCGCCCCCTTCGTGCTCGGCGACCTCGCTTCGCTCGTCGCCGCGCTGACGCTTCCCTCGTGCTCGGCGACTTCGCTTCGCTCGTCGCCGCGCTGACGCTTACTTCGTGCTCGGCGACTTCGCTTCGCTCGTCGCCGCGCTGACGCTCCCCTCGTGCTCGGCGACCTCGCTTCGCTCGTCGCCGTGCGCGAGCAGCCGTCCGTTCTGTCTCGCGCGGACTGCCCGCGGGTCGCTGGCGGACTCGGAGTCGGACTCGGCGTCGGACTCGGAGTCGGACTCGGACTCGGCGTCGGCGTCGGCGTCGGACTCGGCGCGGACTCCGCGAACGGGGAAGGGGACGGAGTGAACTTGTGAAGCTACGTAGTCCTCTTGCTCACTCGGCGGTCGGCTGGGCGCGATCTAGCGGGGGGCGAGCTGCTCCAGGACCTCGGCGGTGAGGGCTCGGCTGTAGTCGTGGAGCTTCCAGTGGCCGGGGGACCAGCCGACGAGGAAGCGGACGAAGTCGGCCCATGCGACCGGGTAGAGGGCTCGCCACTCCGCCTCGAGCGCGTCGACGTCGACGTCCCGGCCGCGCAGCGCGTCACGGAGCGCGGCGAAGTAGCAGTCGAGGTGGCGCGCCTGGCTCTCCTCGAGCGCGGGGGCGTCGAGGCAGCTGCTCCGGAAGTAGGCGACGTCCTTCATGCCGCAGCCGCCGCCCACGTACTGGAAGTCGACCGCGGCGACCGCGCCGCCGTCGGGGCGGAAGCAGAAGTTCGCGAGCTTGGCGTCGCCGTGCACGAAGGTCTGGAAGCGGGCGGCGCTCAGGCGGGCGTCGATGCGGTCGGCGGCGTCGCGGAGGGTGGGGTCGTCGATCACCGCCAGCTCGTCGGGGCGCGTGGCGAGGTGCCAGTAGGTGCCGACGGGCCAGAGCCCCTCGGGGCGCTCGCCGAGGAAGGTGGCGTGGAACGACGCGAGCCACGAGAGGCAGCGCTCGATCTCCGCCTCGCTCGCGTCGGCGCGCCGCGCAGAGAAGCCGGACGCGTCGAGATCCTCGAGCAGGAAGCGCCAGCCCTCGTCGGTCTCCTCCGCGGCGAGGCAGCGCGGCACCCGGCAGCCGTCGCCGCACGCCGAGGCGAAGCTTCGGTACCACTCCATCTCCACCGCGTACGACCGGAGCTTGCGCTGGTGCGAGCGGTCGGTGTTCCAGCCGCGAGGGTGGCGGCCGGCTCGCGGGGGGCTCACGCGCTTCACGACCACGCTCGGCTGCCCGGGCGCCGCGACGCGGACGATCTCGCCGTACCCGCTCCACAGCGACTGGATGCGCTCGACCACCTCCGCGCCCCGCGCTCCGGTCACGCGCTCGACCCACTCTCGCATCGCGGGAGCATGCGGCGCGGGTGACGGCGACGCCACGAACGCGAACGGCGCGCCCGAAGGCACGCCGCTCGTTCGACCCGTGCGTTCGGGATCAGAGGATGTCGACGGTCGCGCAGAGGTCCATGACGGAGTCGATGGCGCGCTCGGCGTTGCCGCGGCTGGCGTAGACCTCGCTGGTGCCGACGACGCGGCCGTTCGAGGCGAGGAGGTTGAAGTAGTAGCCGCCGTTGGACGCCTCGAGGACCTCGTACTGGTCGGGGTCGAGGCCGTTCTCGGCGACGCTGAACGCGCCGTTGTACGCGCTGCTCTCCTGCGCGTAGCCCTGCGAGCTGAGCACGATCTCGCCGTTGCCCGCGTGCAGGTTGAAGTAGAAGCGGCCGTCGGCGCCCGTGAAGACGTCGAAGCGCGCGCCGGTGCGGTTCGCCTGGAAGTCGAGGTACTCGCCCACGTTGCGGCGGACGCCCGCGACGCCGCGGCGCGCGCTCGAGGCGCTCGAGTAGAGCTCGCTGGTGCCGATGACGCGGCCGTTGCGGGCCTTCAGCACGAAGTAGGTCTGCCCGTTGGACGCCGTGCGCACCTCGTAGCGGTCCGGGTTCTCGCCGTTGTCGAGCACGCTCAGCACGCCCGAGAGCGCGGCGCTCCGGCTGTCGTAGCCCTGCGACGAGAGGATGATCTCGTGGTTGGCGGCGCTGAGGTGGAAGTAGTGGTCGCCGTTGGTCGCCTGCCACAGCTCGAAGTAGGGGCGCCCCGAGAGCGCGCCGTCGGCGCCGCCGCTGGTGGTGGGGGCCTCCATCGCGCAGCCGCCGAGGAGGGCGGTCAGGGTGACGAGGACGAGGGCGAGGTGCTTGGGCTGGGTCATCGGTGTCTCCGGGTCGGTCGGTGTCGTCTCCCCCCTGAGCAACCTCGGTGCCACCTCGTCCCACATGTGCTCCTAACGAAATCATTGGCATTTCCAGGGCACTTGGTTGAGTCGACTCAACATAGAGTTGATTTCATGCAACGCTTTCGTCGATCTCATGCAACTCGACGAAGCCCTCCACGCCGCCGAAGGCGAGCAGCTCGAGCGCCGCATCATAGAGCTCGCCCTCGCGCGGACCGGCGCGCGTCACGGCGCGATCCTGCTCTGGGACGAGGAGGCGCAGGGCCTGGCCATCGGCTTCCACATCGTGGAGGACCTGGTCGTGACGGTGCCCGACCGGATCATCCCGCTCCGCGAGGGTCGCCGGTACAACGGCGTCGCCGCCTACGCCTTCGACACCAACGCGCCCTACGTCTGCGCCGACGGGCCCGACGACCCGCACTACCAGCACTGGTACTTCGATCTCCTGTCGATCGCGGCGGTGCCCATCCCCTACCAGGACCGGCCGATCGGGGTGCTCACCGTGTCGAGCCGTCGGCGCGCCGCGTTCGACGAGGAGACCGTCGCGGCGCTGCAGGA
The DNA here is from genome assembly GCA_036149055.1 of Myxococcota bacterium. Classification (GTDB taxonomy): domain Bacteria; phylum Myxococcota_A; class Polyangia; order Polyangiales; family Sandaracinaceae; genus JAVJQK01. Next base: position 3,072 of record JAYZQJ010000038.1, read on the forward strand.
GATCGCCGCGTCGAGCGCGCTCTTCCTCCGGCGCATGCAGCTGCACCGGGCCACCCGGGGCAAGGGGCGCCCGTTCCTCATCAAGGGCCTCTCGCCGGAGTGGCTCGAGGTCGAGCGGAAGATGGAGCGCGTGGCCGCCACGAACGCGCCGGTCCTGGTCACGGGCGAGAGCGGCACCGGCAAGGAGCTCACCGCGCACGCGCTCCACTTCAACAGCCGCCGCAGCGACGGCCCCTTCGTCACCGTCAACTGCGCGGCCATCCCCGAGACGCTGCTGGAGAGCGTGCTCTTCGGGCACGTGAAGGGCGCGTTCACCGGCGCCACCAGCGACAAGCGCGGCGAGTTCGTCAAGGCGGACGGCGGCACCCTCTTCCTCGACGAGCTGGGTGAGCTCCCGGTGCCGCTCCAGGCGAAGGTGCTGCGGGCGGTGGAGGACGGTGAGGTGCAGCCGCTCGGGAGCAACGACGCGCCGCTCTCGGTCGACGTGCGCTTCGTCGCCGCGACCAACCGCGACCTCGCGTCGATGATGCAGCGGGGCGACTTCCGCGGGGACCTCTACTACCGCCTCAGCGTGATGACGCTCGAGCTGCCTCCGCTCCGCCGCTACAAGCACGACAACCTCGAGGTCATGGCGCGGGTCTTCCTCGAGCAGGCGGCGGAGAAGCACGGCCGCGACGTCCGCCGCATCCACCCCGACGCGCTCGCGGTGCTGCTCGCCTACGACTACCCGGGCAACGTGCGCGAGCTGAAGAACGCGCTCGAGCACGCGGTGATCATGGCCCGCGACGGGATCGTGCGAGCCGACGACCTCCCCGCGCTGATGCGCGGCCCTCGCGGTCGACACCCGGTCAAGCCGTACCCGGAGCCGGCGCCGGACCGCGCCACCCTCGCCGAGCTGCGGGAGCGCTGGCTCGCGCCGCTCGAGTCGCAGTACCTCCGCGACCTGCTCGCCCGCCACGAGGGCAACGTGCGCCGCGCCGCGAAGGAGGCCGGCGTGAACCCGGTCACCCTCTACCGCCTCCTCGACAAGCGCGGCATGAGCCGCTCCCGGTCCTGAAGGCTGCTACCCTGGACGCATGGGGAAAAGGCTGGTCCTGGCGCTGGCGCTCACGCTCGCCGGCGCCTCGGTCGCGTCGGCGTGCTGGTGCACCGACATGACCCTGGCCCGCGCGTGCGAAGGCCGGGCGGCGCGCTTCTTCACCGCGCGGGTCGAGTCGGTCGACACCTCCGGGAGCTACGCGCGGGTGCGGTTCAGGATCATCCAGACCGTGGCCGGCCCGCCGGCGCGGGTGCTCGAGCTGCGCATGGGCATGGGGCGCGACGAGATCTCGTCCTGCGACGGGCGCGCGCCCTTCGCCGTGGGCGAGTACGTGCTCGTGGCGCAGGAGCACGCGGGCTCCCACGTCGGCATCTGCGATCTCACCAGGGTCCTGCCGTCCGAGCGCGCCGCCAGGCGCCCCTGCGACGTTCGCCCCTGAAACGCGAAGAGCCCGCGACCTCGAGGCCGCGGGCTCCGTCGCTCGAACGGTTCGTTCAGCGCGCCTGGTACAGGGACAGGCCGCCGACGTAGAGGAAGCCGACCATGAACAGGACCAGGAAGGGGATCGACGCCCAGGCGCCGATGTACATCGCGAGGCCGATGGTCGCGACGAAGTAGAGGCCGAAGACGAACTCGAGGAGGGCGTAGAAGTTCTTGCCCGCCTTGTACTTCTTCTTCACCCAGGTCTCGCTCTTCTGCACGACGCCGTGCTTGGGCGTGCGGACGAACTCGCTCTCCTTGCCGAAGAGGCCCTCGGCGACGGCGCGCGCGTTGTTGAGCGAGAGCCCGATGCCGAGCGCCATCATGAGCGGCAGGCGGCGGATGGCCTCCCAGAGGTTGCTGTAGAGCGCCCGGTGGGTGGTCAGGTAGAAGAGCACGATCGAGCCGCTCGTGGCCGCGAAGAGCGGCACGTCGAGGAGCAGGAGCTCCGGGCGGTTCATCTCCTCGCGGAGCAGCATGTTCGGCAGCTGCAGGAGCGCGAGCAGGATGAGGAAGACGTACGCGAAGTTGTTGGTGAGGTGGAAGAGCGCCTCGACCTTCACGTGGAGCGGCAGCTTCGCCTTGAGCACGATCGGCAGGAGCTTCTTGGCCGTCTGCGCCGAGCCCTTGGCCCAGCGGAACTGCTGGGTCTTGAAGCTGTTCATCTCGCAGGGGATCTCGGCCGGCGCGAGCGCGTCGGGCACGTAGACGAAGCGCCACCCCGCGAGCTGAGCGCGGAAGCTGAGGTCCATGTCCTCGGTGAGCGTGTCGTGCTGCCAGCCGCCCGCGTCCTCGATGGTCTGCTTGCGCCACATCCCGGCGGTGCCGTTGAAGTTGAAGAAGCGGCCCGAGCGGTTGCGGGCGATGTGCTCGATCACGAAGTGACCGTCGAGCATCATCGACTGCACGCGGGTGAGCATCGAGTAGTCGCGGTTGAGGTGGCCCCAGCGCGCCTGGACCATGCCCACCTCTTCGTCGGTGAAGTGGTGCACCAGGTCGGTGATGATGGTCGGCGTCGGCACGAAGTCCGCGTCGAAGACGAGCAGGTAGTCACCCGAGGCGACCTTCACGCCCTCCTCGAGGGCGCCGGCCTTGTAGCCGGTGCGGTCGGTCCGGTGCAGGTAGACGGCGCGGTAGCCGCGCTCCACCAGCTCCTCGACCTTGGCCTTGGCGATGCTGACCGTCTCGTCGGTCGAGTCGTCGAGGACCTGGATCTCCAGCTTGTCCTTCGGGTACTCGAGGCTGGCCACCGACTCCATGAGCCGCTCGGCCACGTAGAGCTCGTTGAACATGGGCAGCTGCACCGTGACGACGGGCAGCTCCTCGAACCTGCGGGGCGGCTTGGGCGCGCGCTTGCGGTGCTTCCAGTAGAGGTACACCAGCTGGCCACGGTGGAAGCCGTAGACGGCGAGGATCGTGAGGGTCAGGAGGTAGACCCCGATGACGAAGATTTCCATGAGCACTCCAGGAACCCCCCCCAGGGCTTTCTCGTCGTGGAGATGACGACCAGGGGCAGCGCACGATACGCGCTGCGTCATTTGCGGGTCGTCTATACGACGCGGAATGTCATCGAAATGTAATTCGTCGTATTACTTCGTCGTCATCTGGTTGTGATCGTTGAGCTTTTGCCCATATGGGTCCGCCGCTGTACGAGAATGACGCATCGCGCTGCGCCCCCGCGCGAGGACGCGGCTCCAGCAGCCACTGCGCGGCCCAAAACGTCGCACCCCACCAAGTCGAGGCGCCTCCGGGCGTATCTAGGCTTGTGACACCGAACGGCGACGCGTCTTTCCATGGGCAACAACTGTTTCGTGGAAAATCGCTCGCCTTTTCGGGAGGCTCAGGCCCGTGGAAGGGGTGAACGACCTGCAGTTTGGAAGGGTCCTGGCGGTAGACGACGACCCACACGTTCTCCGTGTCCTCGACCGGATGCTCCGACGGTTCGCGCGTGAGACCCTCACCGCGGCCTCTTGCGAGGAGGGGCTCGAGAAGCTGAACGGCGGGGGCATCGATCTGCTCGTGGTCGACGTGCACCTCGGGGAGCGCCACGGGGTCGAGCTCGCCCGCGCCGCCGCCCAGCTCCACCCCGCGCCGCCGGTGATCGCGGTGACCGGGGCGGCCAGCCCGGAGGACGGCCTGCACCTCGGCCGGGCCGGCGTCGCCACCCTGCTCGAGAAACCGTTCACCCTCGAGCACCTGCGCAGCGCGCTCGCACAGCTCGAGCCGCCGCAGCCGGTAGAGCTCGAAGCGGTCATCCGGCGGCTGGTCGGGGTCCGGCCGATGCCCGAGGTGCTCGACACCGTGCGGCGCTCGATGGTGCGCGAGGCGCTGGCGCGGAGCGGCGAGACCAAGTCGCACGCGGCCGGCATGCTCGGGATCAGCCGCCAGCACCTCAGCAAGATCATCGAGCGCGGCAAGGTCTAGCCTCCCGCGAGGCCGCGCGCGGCCGATGCAGTCCGCTTGTTCGGACGCATGGCGCGCATAGAGGTCCTCGTCGATGGCTGAGCGAATCGAAGACGAGCTGTTCGAGCAGATCGACGCTCGCGCGGATCGCGTGGTCGTGGAGGGGGAGCGCACGCTGACCTTCCATCAGCTGGGCCGCTGGGCGGCCGGGATCGCCGCGGCGCTCGAGGAGGCCGGCGTCGAGCCGGGCGACCGGGTGGCGGTGTGGACCGGCAAGTCGAGCGCCGAGGTCGCCTCGCTCTACGGCGCGTGGATGGCCGGCGCGATCGCGGTGCCCATTCACGACGTGCTCAAGCGGGCCCAGGTCGCGCACGTGCTCGACCACTGCGCGGCGCGCGCGGTGTTGACGACCGGGCGCGTGGCCCATCAGCTCGACGACGCGCTCCGCGAGGGCCGCGCCGTGCTCGATCCGAGCGTGCTGCCCGAGCGGGCGCCGCGTCGACGCGAGCTGCCGGGCGGCGACGAGCCGGCGGCGCTGCTCTACACCTCGGGCAGCACCGGGCGGCCGAAGGGCATCCTCGTCTCGCACGGGAACCTGCGCGCCGGCGCCCGGATCGTCACCGGCTACCTCGGGCTCCGCGAGGACGACCGCATCCTCTCGGTGCTGCCGTTCTCCTTCGACTACGGGCTCAACCAGCTGCTCGGCGCGGTGCACCTCGGGGCGACCCTCATGCTCGCGCGCTCGAGCCTCCCGGCGCGGATCTGCCGTCACCTCGAGGAGGACGCGATCACGGTGCTCGCCGGCGTGCCGCCCCTCTGGGCGCGCCTGATGGGGCGCGGCTCTCCGCTCGCCGAGCGCCCGCCGAAGACGCTCCGGCTCATGACCAACAGCGGCGGCGCCTTCCCGGTCGCCCTGCTCGAGCGCTACCAGGCGCTGCTGCCGGACACCGACATCTGCCTGATGTACGGCCTGACCGAGGCGTTCCGGAGCACCTACCTGCCGCCGCACGAGCTGCGCTTCCGCCCGACGTCGATGGGCCGCGCCATCCCCGAGACCCAGCTCATGGTGCTCGGGCCCGACGGCGCCGAGGTCGGCCCGGACGAGGAGGGCGAGCTGGTCCACGCGGGCCCGACGGTGTCCCTCGGCTACTGGAACGACATCGAGGCCACCCGCGCCCGCTACCGGCCGCACCCGACCGAGCCGGGCAAGAACGCCGTGTTCTCCGGCGACCGCGTGCGCCGGGACGCCGACGGCTACTTCTACTTCGTCGGCCGCGCCGACCAGCAGATGAAGTGCAGCGGCGTGCGCGTGAGCCCCGACGAGGTCGAGGAGCTCGTCTTCGCGTCGAACCTGGTCGAGGAGGTCGCGGTCACCGGCGAGCCGGACGACGTCGTCGGCACCCGGCCGGTGGCCCACGTGGTGCTGGCCGGCGATCCGGAGAAGGCGCTCGCCGAGCTCGACTCGTGGTGTCGCCGCGAGATGCCCAGCTACATGCAGCCGCGCCTCGTCATTCGCGACGCCCTCCCGCGCACCGCCAGCGGCAAGCTCGACAAGAAGGGGCTGGCCGCGTGAGCGCCCTCGCCGGACCGCAGGAGCGCTTCGACGCCATCCGCGCGCACCACCACCGCCGCACCGGCGGGCGCCTCGTCGACCTCGCCTACCCGAACCCCGGCGAGGTGCACCCGCAGCTCGTCGAGGCCCTCGTCGAGACGCTCCGCGACGTCGACGGCGGCGGCCTCCAGTACACGCCCTACGGCGGCGCCACCATCCCGCGGCGACACGTCGCGCACGGGCTGCGGCGCTCGCACGGCGTGAAGGTCGCGGTCGACGACGTCGTGCTCACGCCCGGCGCGATGAGCGCGCTGACCCTGACCTTCGCGGCCGCGCTCGAGGACGGCGGCGAGGTCGTGATCGTGAGCCCGTGCTGGCTCGACACCCCGCTCTACGTCGCCACCCAGGGTGGCACCCCGGTGCTCGTGCCGACCCGCGCCGACGGTCACCTCGACCTCGCCGCCCTCGGCGCCGCGCTCTCGCCCCGCACCCGCGCGGTGGTGCTCTCGCAGCCCGCCAACCCCACCGGCGTGCTCTACGGCGAGCGCGAGCTCCAGGCGCTGGCCGAGCTGCTCTCACGTCACCCCAGCCGGCCCCTCCTGGTCAGCGACGAGTGCCACCGCGACTTCGTCTTCGACGCGCCCTTCGTCTCGCCGCTCTCCTTCTATCCGCGCTCGGCCGTCGTCTACTCCTTCGGCAAGCGGCTCCTCGCCCAGGGGCAGCGCCTCGGCTACGTCGCGTTCCATCCCTCGCTCGAGGGCTGGCCCGGCAAGGTCCGGGCGCTCGCGCGCGCCATGGGGCACGCCACGCCGACCGCGCTCATGCAGCGCGCCGTGCCCCGGCTGATGCAGATCCCCACCGACGCGAGCGCGCTCGCGGCCCGGCGGCGCCACGCGGTCGATCGGCTCGACGCGCTCGGCCTCTCGCCGATCGGACGCCACACCATGTTCGTCTACGGCCGCGTCCCGGAGCCCTGGGACGACTTCGCCTTCTGCGAGCTCGCGGCCAGCCGCGGCGTGCTCGTGATGCCGTCGAGCCTGTTCCACGCCGCGGGAGGTTTCCGGATCGCGGTCACCGCCACCGACGAGGCGCTCGACGCGGGCCTCGACGCCCTCGAATCCATCCGGGCCCGGGAGGCCGCGTGACCCACATCGACAACATCCTGCTCGACGACGGGCGCGGCCACTTCGCCACCCACGAGCGGGACGGAGACGCCCACACCCTGCGCCGCGACCCTCTGGGCGTGAACAAGCTCTTCTTCGGGCTCGACGAGGGGCGGGTGGAGAGCGCGACCTACCTGGACGACCTGCGCAAGGGCGGCTGGGCGCCCTCCCAGATCTGGTCGGTGCCGTCCGGTCACCGGGTCGAGATCGATCTCGGCGCGCGCACGCTCTCGGTGGTCAAGGAGGCGGGCCCCGAGTTCGTCGTCGACGACGACGACTCGATCGAGGCGCACGCCGCGCGCATCCGCGCCTGCCTGGACGACGCCTTCACCTCGCTCGCCGACGTGCTCGAGGGGGAGCTCTTCGTCACCCTCAGCGGCGGCCTCGACTCCACCGGGATCGCCGTGCTCGCCAAGGAGCACCTCGGCGACTTCACCGCGGTGAGCTTCACCGTCGAGGGCGAGGATCGCGAGGGCGGCGACCTCGCCGCGGCTCGCCGCGTGGCCGATGCGCTCGGGGTGCGCCTGCTGGAGGTGCACATGCCCCGGGAGGCGCTGGCCGCCCGCGTCGACGACGTGATCCGCTGGGGTCAGGACTGGCGCGACTTCAACGTGCACTGCGGGCTCGTGAACCTCGCGCTCGCCGAGGCCCTGCCGCGCGGCGCGACCGTGCTCACCGGCGACGGCATGAACGAGCTGATGGCCGACTACTCGCCGGTCGAGGTCGAGGGCCGCGTGCTCTACGAGCTGCCCCGCCTCTCGCCCGGCAAGCTCCGCCGCTACCTCGTGCAGGGCCTCGACAGCGGCGACCGCGAGGTCGGCATCTTCGCCCGTCGCGGGGTGCGCACCGTGCAGCCCTACCTGCTCTGCGCCGACGCCTACGCCGCGCTCCCCGAGCGCTTCGTCGCCCACGAGGGCAGCAAGCAAGAGCTCGTCCGCCACGTGCTCGGCGCGTCCGTGCCGGCGTTCGTCTACGACCGCCCGAAGGTCCGCGCCCAGGTCGGCTCCAGCCAGGAGGTCGGCGGCACCGTGCGCGCCACCCTGGAGGCCGGCCTCGACCAGGCGGCGCTGTCGGCCCGCTTCCGCGAGCTCTTCGGCTTCTCGGAGCGCGACCAGCGCAAATTGATTCGCGCTGGATACTACCGCTTCCCCACCGCTTGGCCCCAAGCCTGATCCATGACGCAGACCATCCCCCACCCCGAGCCCGCGCCGCTCCGCGAGCGCATCGCCCGTGACCTCGAGGCCTTCATCCGGGAGCGCTTCGACGTGCCCGCGAGCGACGACCTCTTCTCCCGCACCGTCGATCTCTGGGAGGAGGGCTACGTCGACAGCGCCGGCGTGGTCGAGGTGGTCGATCACCTCGAGCAGACCTGGAGCCTGAAGGTCCCCGAGGAGGCGCTCTTCGACCCGCGCTTCACGAAGATCGACGGCATGGCCGAGGTCCTCGAGCCGCTCGCGCGCCCCTGACGCCGGCCGGCCGTTGACGTCTGGGCTCCCGTGCCCAAAACAGGGGTCCGATGTCCGACGAGAACCTCCAGGTCCGCCTGGCGTCCCGACCGAAGGGCGCCCCCACCGAGGACGACTTCGAGCTCCGCCGCGAGCCGAAGCCCACGCCCGGCGACGGTGAGCTGCTGCTCCGCACCCGCTGGCTGTCGCTCGACCCCTACATGCGGGGGCGCATGAGCGACGCGCCGTCGTACGCCGCGCCCGTCCCGGTGGGCGGGGTGATGGTCGGCGGCACCGTCGCGGTGGTGGAGGAGAGCCGTCACCCGGACTTCGAGGCCGGCGACCACGTGCTCTCGATGAGCGGCTGGCAGCGCTACGCCCTCTCGGACGGCGTCGGGCTGCGCAAGCTGGAGCTGCCGGAGGCGCGCCTCTCGCTCGCGCTGGGCGCGCTCGGCATGCCGGGCTTCACCGCCTGGTGGGGGCTGAACCGGATCGGCGAGCCGAAGGAGGGCGAGACCCTGGTGGTGGCCGCGGCGACCGGCCCGGTCGGCTCCATGGTCGGTCAGCTCGCCAAGCGCGCCGGGCTGCGTACGGTCGGCGTGGCCGGCGGCCCGGACAAGTGCCGCTTCGCGACCGAGACGCTCGGCTTCGACGTCTGCCTCGACCACCGCGACGCCGGCTTCGCCGAGGCGCTCGCGAAGGCCTGCCCGGACGGCATCGACGTCTACTTCGAGAACGTCGGCGGCAAGGTGCTCGCGGGCGTGCTGCCCCTCCTGAACGAGCACGCGCGGGTCCCGCTCTGCGGCCTGGTGGCGCACTACAACGCGACCTCGCTCCCCGAGGGGCCGGACCGCACGCCGATGCTGCTCGGCCTCCTGCTCCGCCGGAAGATCCGGCTCCAGGGCTTCATCATCGCCGACCACTTCGACGAATTCGGCGCGTTCCTGAAGGACGTGGCGCCGGCCGTGCTGAGCGGCGAGATCACCGTGCGCGAGGACGTCACCGAGGGGCTCGAGAGCGCGCCGAAGGCGTTCATCGGCATGCTCTCCGGGCAGAACTTCGGAAAGCTGGTCGTTCAGGTCTCCTGACCACTCGAGTGGGCGATCCGCGCGGGCGGCGTCCAGGATCGGTTCGGGGGCGCGTCGTCTCGTCGCGCTTCGTGAGCGGCGTCGACGCCCTCGGTCCCCGGTTCGCCGCGGATGCGCGCTGGTCGCCTTCTTGCGATCCTCGCGTCGCATGGCGCGTCGCAGTGGGTCGTGGGTCTTCGCTCTCCTCATCGTGGCCTGCGCGGGCGAAGGGGTGATGGAGCGACCCGACCCGCCGGCGCCGGACGGCGGAGCGCCGACGGGGGGCGACGCGTCCAGCCCCGACGTGCTCGACCCCGCGCTCGAGGAGGGCGCGGGCCCGTCGGGGTGCGCGGAGTCGCTGTGCGGCGCCGACCGGACGGAGCTGCCGACGGGCACGGTGCGCCGCCGGAGCGCGCCCGAGACGGTGGTGCCGGAGCCGCCCCGGATCGAGCGGATCCTGCGGCAGTCCGAGCTGGCCAACCCCGGGTGCCTCTCCGACTGCCCGGCGGGGGCGGGAGAGGGCCACGCCTGCTCGCGGGACTGCGAGGGGCGGGTCATCCAGCCGTCGCTGCCCGCGTTCCGGACCACCACCGATGGCCGGGTGGCGCTCACCGGCGGGGGCCGCGCGGCGGTCAGCGCGTCCCGGCTCGACGGGCGCAACGCGCGCCCCCTCGTCGAGCGCGGGCTGAGCCTCCATCAGCAGGCGTTCTCCCGCGAGCTGGACATCGACGCGTCGGGGGCCCGCGTGCCCCCCGGGCGGCTGAGGCGCTCCGGCTCGCCGGACCGCTTCTTCTGCGGCGTGGACCAGGCGCCCCGCGCTTGCGGCGACGACGACTGCTACGACGTGGTGCTCGTCGAGGACTGGCAGGGGAGCGGCGACGCGGAGTGCCCGAACGGCTGGCGCGTCTGCGGTCGCTTCGCCGCCGCGCCGGTCCGCATCCGCGTCCGCGATCCGAAGACCGCCGACGCGGTGGTGGTCGAGGCGCGCACGACCGGTGACTGGACGGCGTCGGCGCCGTACCCCGCGCACACCGCCGAGCCGATCGCGACCGCCGACGGACGGCTGGTGGTCTTCCGTCTGCTCGGGGGTCACCCGCTGCCCCGCGGCGTCGGCATGACCTACGACTTCGTGCGAGACGACGGCTCGGTGCACCGCGGCGGTCGCTACAGCCTCAGCTACGTCTACAGCGACGACCCGTGCGACGTGCGCGCCTGGTTCTCGACCACCGCCGACGGCGCGTTCCGCAACCTCCGCCCGCTCTCGGCGGCGCACTACGACCGGCGCCTCTCGCGCTACGGCTTCGCCGCCTATCCCCTGCGGGACGCCTACGGCGAGCCCTTCGCGGAGGGCGACCTCGTGCGCGGCTCCTACCCGTGGATGGACCGGCACGGCAACAACGTCTTCTTCTCGACCATCCTGCCGGTGGGGATCCGTGACGAGACCGGAGAGAGCCGCTTCCCGATGGGCATCGAGCACCCGCGCCTCGGGCGGCCGACCAGCCGCTCGCCCCGCGGGTTCGCGGTCGCGGGGAGCTGGACGCACGGGAAGATCGTCATGCTCGACGGCGTGCTCAACAACGAGGACTACGGCATCGACGCCGGGGACACCCGGCGCTTCGGCCTCTACCGGAGCGCGGCCGGCACGGCGGTGAGCGCGCGCGTCGACGGCAACTCCAACAACCGCGCCTTCGGGACGCCGGGGACGCGCGGCAACACCCAGCACATGGAGTCGCTCGAGAACACCCACGCCATGCACGCCGGCATGGCCCCGGTGACGCCGCGCGACGTCGTCTGGACCCTCGCGCGGGGTGACGTGCTCGAGGAGGTCGTCTTCGACGACATGGTCGATCCGCACGTGGTCCTCTTCGCGCCGATGAACGCCGCGTGGCGCATGGGCCGGACGCTCGGCGGCGGCGAGCAGGCGTTCGGCGCGCGGCGCGGCGGCTACCGCGACGGCTTCCGCCAGGAGGGCGGCGTCTTCGTGCACGACCCGAGCGAGATCGAGCTGCAGAACGCGGCCACGAGCCCGGTCCTCCCGGTCGCTCGCCGCGGCGTGGTGCGCGGGGAGGCGCGCGTGGAGCCGGTCGCGCAGGGGGGCGTGCACGGGCGAGGGCTCTGGCTCGAGCCCGAGGCGTCGGCGCGCTTCGACTTCCCGGACGACGAGGTCTTCCCGGACCGCGCCTTCTACCTCTCGACCTTCTTCGACGCGCGCGCCTCGCTCGCCGGAGGGCGTCGTCTGATGGCCCTGCGTACCGGTGAGTCCACGGTGCACGTCGTCGTGCACCCGGGCGGCGTGTCGGTGCACCGCGGCGATCGGATCGCGAGCCTCCCGGTGGGCGTCGACCATCCGTGGCGCCGCGACGGATGGCATCACGTGGGCGCGCTCTTCGAAGCCGGCGAGGTGACGATCCTGATCGACGGCGACCCGATCGGGCAGGCCGCGTTTCCCGCCGTCACGCTCGGCGCGGGGGCGCGCGTGATCCTCGGCGGGGAGGGCGGCGGCTTCCCGGGCGCGCGCGGCTGGACGGACGAGCTGCGGCTGGTCGTGGCCGGCGCGCCCTCTCAGCTCGACGGGCCGAGCTCGGTCGAGCTCCTGTGCAACTACGCGCGCGGCACCATGGCCAGCCTCGGCCCCGCCTCGGACCGGTACGTCGACGCCGAGCGCAGCCCCGCGGTGCGCGCGCGGGCGGCCGCGGCCGGCATGCTCCTGCCGACCGAGCGTCGCCTCCGCTGCGTCACCGACTACTCGCGGGACCTGTCGGTCAGCGTGCGCCTGCCGGAGGGCGAGCGCTCGCTGCGCGAGGAGCTGCTCGAGCGGCTCGCGGGGGACGCGACGCTGCGCCGCGGATCGCCCCGGCCCGACACCCGCGGCAACGCCTTCTGCGCGAGCTGCCACGTGGCGTCCGACCCGCTGAGGCCCGCCGGTCTCGCCCTCGACGCGCTGGCGGCGGGCGACGTGCCGGTGGAGCGAGACGCGCGCGCGCAGCCGGGTCAGCCCTACGCGCGGTGGTCACGGCCGCCGCTCGCCCACGGGTCGATCCCCGCCGGCTGGCTTCAGGGCAGCGGCGGTGCGCCGACGCCCTCGCGCGCCCTGTCGCTCGACGCGCCTCAGCCGATCCTCGAGTGGCTCTTGCCCGAGTGACTCCGCCGCCGCGCCGCGAAGAGGAGGCCGAGGAGCGCGAGGAGCCAGCCGGCCCCGGGACCGCTCTCGCCGGCCGCGCGGCATCCGCAGCCGCCCTCCGCGGGAGGCGTGGTGCCGCCGTCGGGGGTCGGCGTGGTGCCCGCGTCGCCGCTGGGCGGAGGGCCGCCGTCGGGGGTCGGCGGGGCCGGGAAGCGGACCACCGCGCCGTCGCTCACGCCGTCGACCGAGGGGCCGTCCGCCGACCACGCGCGCACGCCGACGTGGTAGCGCCGGCCGTTCTCGAGCGGGAGCTCGGAGAGCGTCGCCTCCGTGTCGGTGCCCACGTCGCGCCAGCGCTCGGCGAGCAGCGGGGCGCCGCCCTCGTCGAAGACGCCGACCTCGTAGCGGAGCGCGCCGTCGACCGCGCCCCAGCGCGCGATCCAGGTGTCCTCGGTGGTGACGAAGTCGGCGTCGGTGGTCGACGCGGGCGAGGCCGGATCGACGTCGATCACGTCGGCCGGGGTGGGCGCGTGCCGCTGCGCGATGCCGTAGAGGAAGCCGTCGGCGACCGACACGAGGATCTCGTCGAGGCCGTCGCGATCGGTGTCGGCGAAGCTCGCCTGGCCCACCGCCACCCCGAAGTCGAGGGCGTGCACGAGCGCGCCGTCGCAGGGGCTCACCCAGTAGAGGAAGCCGTCGGTCGAGCCCACGAGCGCCGTCGGCGCGCCGTCCCCGGCGAGGTCCTCGTGGGCGACGACGCTGGTCAGCTGTCCGGCGAAGGCGCCGGCCGCGTCGAGCTCCGCGCGCGAGGCGTGGCGCGCGCCGCCGCCGAGGTGCAGCGTCGACTCGGTGCCGCGGGCCGCGCCGCGCAGATCCGTCAGCTTGAGGCGCGCCGGGTGCTGCCACGAGCCGCTCACCAGCACCGCGCGGTTGCCCGGGCACTCGACCACGCTCGCGTAGGGGTAGGGGCGGTCGTCGTCGGCGCTCTGCCAGAGGATCGCGCTCAGGTCGTCCTCGACGATCCGGATCGGCGCGAAGCCGGCGTGCAAGATCACCTCGTCGCGCGGATCGTCGTCCACGTCGTAGAGGGTCGGCAGGAAGTAGGAGACGCCGCCCACCGACGCGAGCTCGGCGCCGGTCGCCCCGGAGACCACGCGGGTCGCGCCGCCCTGCCAGTAGACGTCGTCGCGATCGTCGCCGTCGAACCGGCCCACGGCGAGCCCCGACGGCTGGCGACCCGAGCCGGTCTCGATCGGCGTCGCGTCCCAGATCGTCGCTCCGTCCGCGCCCGAGACGCCGCGGATGCGGGTGAGGCTGTTCGAGGGCTCCCCCCACAGGAACACGAGGTCCGGCACCGCGTCGTCGTCGAGGCGCGCGGGCACGAGATCGAGGATCGGCGCGTTGGGCGCGGGGGCCCGCCAGCGCTCGGCGCCGTCCGGGGTGATCACCGCGAGGTCCGTCTCACCGCCCGGCGCGCCCGGCGTCCGCTCGGTCAGGCAGGCGATCGCCCGGGAGCCGTCGACCAGACCGTCGACGATGCTCGGCGCGGTGGTGAAGAGCCGCTCCCATGCCCGCCGCGGCGGGGACGCCCAGCTCGCCTCCGAGGCGTCGAGCCGGACGAGGGCGCCGCGCGCGTCGGCCACCACGATGGCCTCGGGCGCGCCGGCCTCGAGCGCGGCGCTGAGCGGCCCGCGCCGGAGATCCCGCCAGGCCCCGGACGCGTAGTAGCCGCCGGTCCGGAGCCGGGCGACGTCGAACTCCCCGCCCGCGACCGCCGGCTGGAGGTCCGGGTCGTGGATCACCATGAAGCCGTCGCTGTAGGACATCGCGAGGATCGCGTTCGACGAGGTGACCGGCGGGATGACGAAGGCCGACTGCGCGCTCGTGCCGGCGGCGATCGGGTAGCTCGCCAGCTCGGTCAGCGCGCCGCCCTCGACCGCGTGCGCCACCAGCCGGCTGGCCGCTCCGGCGCGGCTCACCGTGAGCAGGTCCTGGTCGCCGTCCATGTCGAGGTCGAGGGTCACCATGAAGTCCGGGCGCGCCTGGAGCGACGCCCGCGCGAGGTCGCGCCCCTCGAACGCGTCGTGGCCGCCGAGCGACCAGGTCGGCGTCACCGCCGCGCCGTCGAAGGTCCAGCCCGAGAGGGCGGCGTCGGACCGGGTCACGAGCTGCCGCCCCGTGCCCTCCGCCACGTGACCCACCGCGATCGCGTCCGGCACCGTCGCCCGGACCGCGCCGCTCGCCGCGTCGAAGATCCGCGTCTCCCAGGCGCCCGCGTCGAAGACCGACACGACGAGCTCGAGGGCGCCGTCGCCGTCGAGGTCCACCACCGGATCCGCCACGCGCAGGCTGCCGGTGTCGTCGGGCGCGAGCACGCTCGACCAGAGGATCGACAGGCCGGCGCCGCCGTCGCTGTCGAGCGCGGTCACCCGCCAGCGATCGGTCACCGAGCTGTTGTTGTCGAGCCGGACGCAGAGCAGCTCCTCGGCCGGGTCGGCGTCGAGCGCGGCGGGGTAGCAGAAGTTCCAGTACGCGCGGATGCCGACGTCGCCGCTCTCGGCCACCATCGCTCCGGTCGCCGGGCTCCAGATCCGGAGCGTCCGCTCGGTGGGGATCACGACCTCGGGCGGGCCGCTGCCGTCGATGTCGACGACGGTGATCGCGCGGCTGAAGCCGCAGTGCACGTTCGGCAGCTCCCACAGCCGCCGCGCGCTCCCGAACCCGCCCCCGAAGGTGTAGATCGCGCCGGGGTAGCCGCTGTTCACCCCGCAGCAGCCGCACTCGGCCACGAGCAGGTCCATCGCGCCGTCGCCGTCGAAGTCGGCGACCCGGGTGCCCCCGAGCGTGCCGAGCTCACCGGCCGGCTCGGCCCACAGCTCCGCGCCGGTCCGCGGGTCGAGCACGAACACCCGGTCGCTCGAGCTGACGGCGAGATCCTCCGCCCCGTCGCCGTCGAAGTCGGCCAGGCCGACGACCCCGGTGAAGCCGCGCGGGGCGCTGCTCCAGAGATCGCCGTCGGTCACCGTGCGCGCCACCACGCGACCGCCGGTCACCATGATCACGTCGACGCTGCCGTCGGCGTTCACGTCGAACGGCACCATCGCCGACGCCCCGAGCGAGCCGCCCAGGTAGTAGCGATAGTAGGCCGCGGGGTCGCCGATGTCGCTCGCCCCGCGGGCGGCCCCGGTCCTGGAGACGTCGTGCCGCTGCAGGGGCCAGTCGGCGCGCGAGACGCCGGGAGAGAGCAGCGACAGAAGAGAAATGAAAGCCAACCCGATCCGCATCGGGCCAAGATACCAGCGATCAGCCCTCGGGCAGGAACGGTCGGAGCCGGGCGGCGAGGGTGTCGACGTGAGGCGGGTGCATCATGCCGACGTGACGGCCGGGCACGTCGAGCACGCGCATGCGCGGCGCGTAGGGCCCGAGGCCGCCGTCGCGGGTGGCCACCCAGCCCTCTCCGAAGCTGCTCTCGGTGGCGCGGAAGAGGAGCACCTCGCCGTCGTACGTCTGCGGCTGATAGCGCCGCATCGCCGCCACGTAGGCCGCCTCGCGCACGCCGGCGACCGCCTCCTCGTGGGCCTCGCCGCGCGCCCGGCGCAGCACCCGGCGCGCCTCCTCGAGCGGCGCGCGCCGGATCGCGCGGAGGTGCGCCCGGGCCCACTTCAGCGGGGCGCGTCGCAGCCCGCTCGGGATCACGGTGTCGAACATCGCGAGCAGCGAGACCTCCTCGCCGGCGGCCCGGAGCCGCTGCGCGATCTCGTAAGCGAGCACGCCGCCGAAGCTCAGCCCGGCGAGCGCGTAGGGGCCCCTCGGCTGCCGGCCGCGGATCACGTCGGTGTAGGCCTCCGCCATCGCCGACACCGAGAGCTCGGCCGCCCGGCCCTCGCGCGCCTCCCGCAGCACGTCCTCCTCCTGCGCGAGGTAGACGCCGTAGATCGGGCGATCGCCGGCGAGGCGCGACGCGAGCGGGTGATAGACCTGCACCCCGCAGATGCAGAAGAGCGGCGTGCCCTCGCCGTGGGCCAGGGTGACCAGCTCGCAGGGCGCGCGGCCGTCTCCGCGCCGGAGCGTCTCGGCCAGCTTCTCCACCGTGCGCGCCTCGAAGAGCGCGCCGAGCGGCAGCTCCACCGAGAACGCCTTGCGCAGCCCGTCGACGATGCGCGCCGCCGCGAGCGAGTGGCCGCCCACCGCGAAGAAGTCGTCGGTCACCCCCACCCGCGGCAGCTCGAGCGCCTCCGCCCACACGCCGGCGATGACCGCCTCGGTGTCGTCGCGCGGATCGACCCGGCGCGCGCGGGCGGCGAGGGTCGCGGTGCCCTCGGCGGCGAGCGCCTTCCGATCGATCTTGCCGGTCGGCCCGAGGGGCAGTGAGGCGTGCGTGCTCCAGCGGCTCGGGACCATGTAGGCCGGCAGCCGATCCTTCGCGTGGGCGTCGAGCGCCTCCGGGTCCAGGCGCTCCCCGGACACGTGCGCGACCAGCGCCGCCCGCGCGCCCTCGCCCTCCAGCAGGACCGCCGCGTCCTCGACCGAGGGATGCGCTCGGAGCGCCGCCTCGATCTCGCCGAGCTCCACCCGGAACCCGCGGATCTTGATCTGTCCGTCGGCGCGGCCGAGGCACTCGAGCGTTCCGTCGGGGAGCCAGCGGCCCTGATCGCCCGAGCGGTACATCGGCGCCTCGGGGTCGACGACGTCGCGCACGAACACCGACGCGCTCCGCTCGGGCTGACCGCGGTAGCCGCGACCCACGCCGGCGCCCGCGACCGCGATCTCGCCCACCACGCCGAAGGGCGCGGGCCGCCCGCCGGGGCCGAGCACCCGCGCGGCGGCGTAGGGCACCGGTCGCCCGATCGGCATCGGCGAGCGCGGCACGTCCACCCGATGGGCCGTGCACCACACCGTCGACTCCGTCGGCCCGTAGACGTTCCAGAGGCTGCCGGTGCGGGCGATCAGCGCCTCGGCCAGATCGGTGGGCATCGGCTCGCCGCCGCACATCGCGGTCAGCGTCGGGTCGCCCTCCCAGCCCGCGCCGAGGAGGAGCCGCCAGGTCGGCGGGGTGGCCTGGATCAGGGTGACCCGGCCCGCCTCCACGCGCTCCCGCAGCCGGGCACCGTCGAGCCCCGTCTCCTCGTCGGCGAGCACGATCCGGGCGCCGACCATGAGCGGCCCGAAGAGCTCGAAGGTGGAGATGTCGAAGCCCGGCGTGGTGATCGCGAGCACCCGGTCGGACGGGCCGAGGCCCGGCACGTGCAGCATCGCGCGGAGGAACGCCGCCAGGTTGCCGTGCGTGATCTCGACGCCCTTCGGCCGGCCGGTGCTGCCGCTGGTGAAGAGCACGTAGGCGAGGTCGTCGGGCGCGGGGAGGGCGTCCGGAGGCGCGGCGTCCGCGACCTCTCGAACGTCGACGGTCGGCAGCGCGAGCGAGAGGCTGCCGTCGGTCAACAGCGCGGTCGGCGCCGCGTCCTCGATCACGCAGCGGGTGCGCGCCTCGGGGTGCTTCGGGTCGACTGGGACGTAGGCCGCGCCGGAGAGCAGCACGCCGAGCAACCCCGCCGGGAGCTCGGGCCCGCGCCGGAGGGCGACGAGGACCGCGTCGCCGCGATCCACCCCCGCGCGGCGCAGCGCCCGCGCGATCCCGCCGGCGCGCGCCAGGAGCTGCCCGTAGGTGACGGTGACGCCGTCGGCTTCGAGCGCGACGCGGTCGGGGTCCGCCGCGAGCACCTCGCGCAGGAAGCTGGGCTCGACGACCCGCGGCGCGGGCGCGGCGACCACCGCGCGCTCGGCCTCGGTCAGCAGATCCACGTCACCGGGGCGCGCGTCGGGGTCGCGCACCGCCGCGTCGACGAGGCGGAGGAGATGCTCGGGGACGCGCTCGGCGAGCTCGCCCTCGAAGACGTCGCGCGAGAGATCGAAGGCGAGCGTCTCGCGGCCTCCGTCGTCGTACACGGTCAGCGAGAACGCCTCGCCGCCGTCGGGCGCGCCCTCCGGCCAGCGCTCCGCCCAGGCGAGCCCCGGCGCGATCGAGCCGCGCACCGGGGAGCCGCCGAGCGGGGCGTAGGACACGCGGTGCACGTTGAGCACCGCGTCGTAGGCCTTCGCGTGGCTCGGGTTCGAGATGCAGGCGCGCCCGTGGCGGAGCACGTCCTTCAGGTCTTCCCGCACCCGCGCGGCGAGGGTGGCGAAGGTGTCGTCCTCGCGCACCTCGGCGAAGAGCGGGCTCTGCTCCATCACCATGCCCACCACCCGCCGGACGCGCCGGCTGCGGCGGTTGGCGAGCGGGCTGCCGATCGCGACCCGGCGCTCTCCGCTGACCCGCCAGATCCAGGCGGCGAGCGCGGTCGCGTAGAGGACGTGCCGCGCCATCGGCTTCGACGGCATCGCGAACGGGCCGTCCGCGCAGGCCGCGTCGAGCGCCGCCATGCGCTCCGCGTCGAGCGTGACCTCCACCCGGCGGAGCCGGCCGGTGCGCGCGCGGGGGGCTCGCCCGTAGAAGGTCGGCACCGGCGGCGCCGCCTCGAGCCGCGCCTCCCACCAGGCCGCGTCCCGCGCGCCGAGCTCGCTCTCGCGGTAGGCGGCCTCGGCCTCGCGGTGGGTCGTCATCGGCTCGAGCGCCTCGCTCGGCGCGCCGGCGTAGAGGGCGGCGAGCCGCTCCCAGATCAGCGCGTGCGACTCGGCGTCGGTGATCAGGTGATGCTGGCGGAGCACGACCACGTGGCGGTCGTCGGCGAGGCGGACCAGCGCGGCCTCGAAGAGCGGGCGGTCGAGCGCGAAGGGCAGCGGGGCCCGATCGGCGAGCCACGCCTCGAGCGCCGCCTCCGGATCGGGCGCGCTCCTCAGGTCCACGAGCGGCAGCGGCGCCGGCCAGGGCGCCATCACCTCGGGCCGCGGCACCTCGGGCCGCGGCGTGCCGTCGTCCATCCGGACCACCGTGCGCAGCCCTTCCGTCTCGGCGACGAGCCGGCGCAGGGCCGCCTCGAGCCGATCCCGGTCCACCGGCCCGTCCACCCGGAAGCGCGCGACCATCACGTTGGTCGGCGCGCTCGGGGCCAGCCGGTGCTCGAGCCACACCAGGCGCTCCCGAGCGGTCAGGCTCGGCTCGCCGGCGGCCGGTCGGGGGGCGGCGTTCTGCGCTACCCGAGCGCTCACGACACGCGTCGATGGAAAGAGCTCATGTCACCCCTGCCTCTAGGTCCGCCTCGGGACGCCGCCACGGGGCGTAATCACAACTGGGTTGCAGGAGTGATTCGGGTCCACTATGAGGGCGCGATGCGCTCCGCGCTGACCGCGCTGCTCCTCCTCGCGCTCGCCGCCCCGGCGTCCGCGCAGGACGCGGGTGTGCCCGCCGCTCCGGCCGACGAGGCGCCGCCCGAGCCTCCGCCGGACGCGCCCGAAGACGAGGCCCCCGAGGCCGAGCCGGCGCCGCCCGAGCCGCCGCCGCCGAGGATGGTGCCGCCCCGCATCGTGCGCTCGTCGCCCCCCGAGTACCCGGAGAGCCGGCTCGGCGAGCACCTGCACCCGAGCGTGGTCCTCATCGTCACCCTGGACCCGAGCGGCCAGGTGGTCGACGCCGAGGTGGAGCACTCCGCCGACCCCGACTTCGACGCGGCCGCGCAGGCGGCGGTACGGACCTGGGAGTTCGCGGCGGCGCAGCGCGAGGGGCAGCCGATCGCGTCGCGGGTGCGGGTGGCGGTGCACTTCGAGCTGCCGGCGTTCGACCTCGCCACCGGCGCCGAGCCGGTCGAGGGCGGCGCGGTGGTCGAGCCGGTCGAGGTGCTGCCCGATCATCCCCAGCCGCAGCCCGAGACCGAGGTCGAGCCGGTGGAGGAGGCGGAAGAAGCGCCCGAGCCGGCCGAGGAGCTGGGGGTGACCGCGGCCATCGAGCACGAGGTCCGCGACGAGGACCGAGGCGCGAGCAGCTTCGAGATCGACCGCGACGTGCTCGCGTCCGCGCCGCGGCAGGAGGGCGCCGATCTCCTCCTCAGCGTGCCCGGGGTCTTCGCCGCGCGCGCCGAAGGCATGGCCGTCGGCCACCGGATCAACCTGCGCGGCTTCGACGCCGAGCACGGCCAGGACATCGAGCTCTCGGTCGGGGGGCTGCCCATCAACCTCCCGTCGCACGTGCACGGGCAGGGCTACGCCGACCTCGGCCTCCTGATCCCCGAGGCGGTCCGCCGGGTGCGCGCGACCGAGGGCGTCTACGACCCGCGGCAGGGGGACTTCGCGGTCGCCGGCAGCATCGCCTTCGACCTCGGCGTGCCCGAGGACGAGCGCGGCTTCCGCGTGCAGTCGGGCTACGGCCTCTACGACACCTTCGAGCAGCTGGTGCTCTGGGCGCCCGAGGGCGAGCGCGAGGAGACCTTCGGCGCCGTGCAGTACCGGCGGACCGGCGGCTACGGCCAGCGCCGCCAGGGCGACGCGATCAGCGCGATCGTGCAGGCCGGCGCCCGCAGCGGCGACTGGCGCCTGCGGGGGCTCGGCATCCTCTACGGCGCCCGCGCGAACCTCGCCGGCGTGATCCGGGTCGACGACCTCGAGGCCGAGCGGATCGGCTACTACGACGCCTACGGGCTCCCGACCGCCCAGTCGCAGAGCGCCACCAGCGGCCGCTTCCTCGCGGGCTTCTTCGCCGACCACCGCTCGGACACCGGCGCGGGCGGCGGCGTGGGCCTCTGGATCGGCGGCGATCTCTTCCGGGTCCAGGAGAACTTCACCGGCTTCACCCGCCGCTCGCGCAGCGTCTTCACCCCGACCGGGCGAGGCGTCGCCGGCCGCGGCGACCTGATCGAGCAGCGCAACCGCACGATGTCCGCCGGGCTGAATGGCCGCTTCCGCACCGCCGCCTGGACGCCCTGGGACTGGGCCTCGGCGCGCCTCGAGCTCGGCCTCGACGGCCGGGTGGACTTCGTCGAGCAAGCGCAGAACCTCCTCGACGCCGAGCAGAACCGCACCTGGGACGAGCTGATCGACGCCGACGTCTTCGCGGCCAACACCGCGCTCTGGGGCGACGTCGAGCTGCAGCTCACCGATCTGGTGACCGTGCACGCCGGCGCCAGGGCCGCGCTGGTCGTCTACGAGATCGACGATCGCCTCGGCAACTTCATCGAGGCCGAGCGGCGCGAGAGCTTCCTCGTCGGCTACCGGCGGAGCGCGGGCGGCGTCACCGCCGGGCCGCGGGCGAGCGTCGAGGTGAAGCCGCTCGAGATCCTCGCCTTCCGCGCCGCCTACGGCCACGGCTACCGCTCGCCTCAGGCGCGCACCCTGGCCGACGGCGAGACCGCCCCCTTCACCGAGGTCCGCTCGGCCGACCTCGGCGCGGTGCTCGAGCTCGATCGCGCGCTCCGGGTCCAGGTCGCGGGCTTCTGGACCGAGCTGTCGGACGACATCGCCTTCGAGCCGCGGGAGGGGCGCCTCGAGCGCATCGGGGCCACCCGCCGGATCGGGGCGGTGCTCCACGCGCAGGCCCGCCCGCTCGACTGGCTGATCGGCGCGCTCAGCGTGACCTACGTCGACGCCGAGCTGCTCGAGCCGCCGCCCGGCACCGCCAGCGACCCGCAGCCCGCGTTCGAGCCGGGACAGAACCTCCCCTACGTGCCGCCGGTCGTGATCCGCGCCGACCTCGGCGCCCGCGGCACCCTGGTCGACGACGTGCTCGGTCAGAAGCTCCGCGGCCACGTCGGCGCCGGCTACTCGTTCCTCTCGCCGCGCCCGCTGCCGTTCGGCGGCTTCGCCGATCCGGTCAGCCTCTTCGACGCGAGCGCCGGCCTCGGCTGGGGCCCGGTCGACCTCGACGTCTCGTTCTTCAACCTCTTCGACGTGCGCTACGCGGCGTCGGAGTTCGTCTTCGCGTCGAGCTGGGACCCCGACGCGATCCCGAGCCGGGTGCCGGCCCGCCACCTCGCGGCCGGCTCTCCCTTCACCTTCATGGTCACCCTGGGGATCTCGCCGTGAAGCGCGCCCTTCTCGCTCTGCTGCTGACCGGCTGCATCGACACCAGCATCGAGGCGACCACCGTGTCGCTCTCGGTGGCCGGCACCGACGCGCCCGCCTTCGAGGACCGCGCCGGCCACCCGGTGACGCTGACCCGCGCCGACCTCGCCTTCGGCCCGCTCTATCTCTGCCCCGGCAACCAGGCGGGCGAGCTCTGCGAGGAGGCGCTCGCCGAGCACACCGACGCGGTGGTGGTGGACGCCCTCGACCCCGATCCGGTCTCGGTGGGAGAGATGCCGGCGATCACCGGGACCGCCCGCTCGTTCATGTACGACCTCGGCATCGCGTCGCTCCTCGGGCGCGACGCCCCCTTGGTGACCGAGGCCGCCCGATCGCTCGGCGACGTGTCGACCGTGGTCGAGGGGCAGGTCGAGGTGGCGGGGCAGACCGTGCCCTTCGAGATCGCGGTGCCGATCGCCGCCGGCCCGATGACCGAGGGCGGCGTGCCGGTGGTCCGGAGCGGCACCGCCGACGCCTTCGTTCTCGAGATCCTGCCCGACGGCGCCTCGTCCCTCACCGTGCGCTTCGACCCGCGGGCCTGGCTCCGGAGCGCCGACTTCGGGAGCCTGGTCGAGGACGAAGCCTGCGCGCCCGGACTGCCCCTCGCCTGCGCCGGCGCGGTCGAGCAGACCTGCTCGGGCGACGGCTCGGTGGCGGCGACCCGCGACTGCGCGGCGCTCGGGGAGGTCTGCCTCGCCGGCGTCGGTTGCGCCGAGCGCGTGACCCTCGACGCGAGCACCCAGCCCGGCCGCGCGCTGGTGAACGGGGTCAGCGCCGGGACACGCCCCGCCTTCGAGGGCCTACCGTGAGGTCAATCGCAGGCGTTGCAGAGGCCGCGGACCTGGATCTCGACCTTCTTCTGGGCGAGCGACTTCGGCGCGCCACGCTTGGCCTTCACCGCGATCGCGTCGTCGGGGAGGCAGCTGACGTCGCCGCACTCCTGGCAGACGAAGTGAGGGTGCGCGGTCGGGTCGTGGGCCTCGCTCCCGGCGATCTCGAAGCGCCAGAGGTGGTCGCCGAAGTCGCTGCGGTGGGCCAGGCCGGCGTTGGTCAGGTCGACCAGGTTGCGGTAGATGGTCGCTCGGTCGTAGCCATGGCTCTCGAGCCGCTCGCACACGTCGCCGTGGGCGAGCGGGCCCTCGGCGTCCTGCAGGCAGGCGAGCACCAGCGCGCGGCTGGTGGTGGCGCGCAACCCGCCCTCACGCAGCGCTCGCTTCAGCTCTTCTTTGCGCTCCCCGAGATTTGCCATCGCTCGACTCTCCCAGATCCGGCGTCAGTATAGAACAGTCGTAATCGGATTGCAGACAGCGGCGAGCCTTTTCTCATGTGGATACCCGTCACCATCGCGGTGCTCTCCTGCGCCGTCGGCGCGGCCCTCGGGCTGGGTGGGCGGCGTGACCACACCCGGGTGCTGGCGACCTTCGCGGTGGTGGCGGCCCTGGCGATCGCCCTCGGCCAGCTGCTCCCGGACGCGCTGGCCGGGGTGGGCATCCTCGCCCTCCTGGTCTTCGCCGGCGCGGCCGTGGCGCCCGGGCTGCTCGAGAAGGGCGTCGCCCGCATCATGGGCCGGGAGCGCAGCCACCGGCTCGGGCTCGAGCTGGGCTACTGGGCGCTCTTCGTGCACCGGGTCGGGGACGGAATCGGCCTCGGCATCTACGGCGGCCACGAGCACGCCGGTCACAACCACGCCGACATCCTGATCGCGATCGCGGCCCACTCCGTACCGCTGGTCGCCTTCATGACGCTGGCCTTCGTCCGCCAGGACGGGCCGGCGGCCGCGATCTGGCGGGTGGCCGGCCTGGCGCTCGCCTCGGTGATCGGCATCGGCGTCCCCGCGGTGGTGCCCCACGCCCTCTTCGAGGCGGCGGAGCCCTGGATCACCGCCGGCGTGGCCGGGCTCCTCATCCATGTCGTCGCCCACGACTGGGCGCCCATCCGTCAGCCCGGCGGCTGGGGCACCCGGATCGCCGACCTCCTCGTCGCCGGGGGCGCGCTCAGCCTCTTCTTCTTCAGCGGGCACGACCACCACGGGGGCAGCGAGGTGCGCGGCCGCATCGGCGACGCGCTCGTCGATCTCTCGCTCGACACCGCCCCGGCCCTCGCGATCGGCCTCGCGCTCGGCGCGGTGCTCACCGCGTTCGGCGCGCGCCTCCCCACCGACTGGCTCCGCCGCGGCGGGGCGCTCTCGCAGGCCACCCGCGGGGCGGTGGTCGGCGCGCCCCTCCCGATCTGCGCGTGTGGCGTCCTGCCCCTGGCCGACACGCTGCGCCGCCGGGGCGCCGGGCCCGCGCTGGTGGTCGCCTTCCTCCTGGCCACCCCCGAGCTCGGCATCGAGACCTTCGCGCTGACCACCTCGTTCATCGGCTGGCCGTTCGCGATCGTCCGGCTGGTGGCCGCGGTCGGCCTCGCGGTCTTCGCGGCGCTGGTGATGCACCGGGCCACGAAGCCGAGCCACGCGCACGCCCACGCCCACGGCGAAGAGGAGGCCGCTCCCGAGGGGAGCTACTTCGGCCGCTGGCTCCACGCCTTCGACGAGCTGCTCTTCCACGTCGCCCCCTGGACGGTCGTGGGCCTCGTCGCCGCCGCCTACATCCAGGCGGTCCTTCCCGAGGACGCGATGCAGGGGCTGTCCACCGGCGGCCTCGACATGCTCATCGTCACCCTCGTGGCCGTGCCCAGCTACATCTGCGCCGCCTCGGCCACCCCGCTCGCGGCGGTGCTCCTGGCCAAGGGCATGAGCCCCGGCGCCGTGCTGGTCGGCCTCCTCCTCGGCCCGGCCACCAACCTCGCCACCGTCGGCTTCCTGCGGCAGCGCTACGGCGGTCGCGCCACCTTCTTCGGCCTCGGCGCGGCGGTCCTCTTCGCCTGGGGCGCCGGCGCGCTGGTCAACGCGGCCGACCTCCCGGTCACCCCCCTGGAGGAGGCCGCGGCCGCGCACGTGCACGGCCCGGTGGCGATCGGCTGCGCGATCCTGCTCGGGCTCGCCATGACCCGCAGCATCTGGCTGGTCGGCCTACGCTCCTGGCTCTCGACCCTCGGTGAGGGCTTCGGTGGCCACTCTCACGACCACTCGCACGACCACGTGCACCATCACCACCACCATCACGACGACCACTGCTGCGGTTGAGCCCCGCCCCGGCGGGCCTACCCCGCGAGCGTGCAGTCGTTCCTGGAGAGCTGGGCCGAGGCGGCCTACACCGCCGTAGGTCTCTTCTGGATGGCCTTCTGGGCGTTCGGCCTCGGCTACCTCATCAGCAGCATGATTCAGGTGTTCGTCACCCGCGCGCGCATGAAGCGCTCGATGGGCGACTCGGGTCCCAAGAGCGTCGCGCTCGGCACGTTCTTCGGCTTCATCTCGAGCTCGTGCTCGTTCGCGGCGCTGTCCACGACACGCGCGCTGTTCTCCAAGGGCGCGGGCCTCGTCCCGGCGCTCGCCTTCATGCTCGCGTCCACGAACCTGGTGGTCGAGCTCGGCATCGTGATCGCCATCTTCCTGGGGTGGCAGTTCGTGGTCGGGGAGTACGTGGGCGGGGTCCTGCTGATCCTGCTCACGTGGTTGATCGTGAAGCTGACCGCTTCGACCGCCCTCGTCGACGAGGCGAGATCGCACGCCGAGGACCAAGAGGGCGCCGCCGATGAGAGCGAGGACCCGCCCGACTGGAAGGAGCGGGTCACGAGCCGAGACGGCTGGCGGGAGGTCGCCGAGACCTACGTCGCCGAGTGGAAGATGGTCTGGAAGGACGTCACCGTCGGCTTCACCGTAGCGGGCGCCATCGCCGCCTTCGTGCCCTCGACCTTCTTCGAGACGCTGTTCGTGGGCGCGGGCTCGCGCGAGCCTCGGGTCTGGGAGGTCATCGCCCAGAGCGTCGTCGGTCCGGTCGCGGCGTTCTTCACGTTCATCGGATCGATGGGGAACATCCCGCTGGCGGCCGTGCTCTTCGGTCACGGGGTCAGCTTCGCCGGGGTCATGGCGTTCATCTTCAGCGACCTGGTCGTGCTCCCCGTGCTGCGGATCCAGGCCAAGTACTACGGCTGGAAGATGGCCCTCTACCTGATGGCCGTGCTCCTCGCCGTGCTGGTGACGAGCGCCGTCCTCCTCCACTACGGCTTCGACTTGGCGGGCGCGTTGCCCGATCCCACGAGCGTGAGGAGCGTCACCGATCGCGACCACTTCTCCATCGACTACGGGTTCTTCCTGAACCTCGCGTTCCTCGGGCTGAGCGCGGTCTTCCTCGGTTGGAAGTGGAAGGCCTCCGGCGCACCTCGGCGCAACGTCGGCTCGCCGACGGAGAGGGCCCTGTTCTGGATGTCGATGACCGCGTACCTCTGGCTGGCCGGCGGACTCGTCGTCCGCTCCGCGCTGTAATGATGCCGCATCGCGTGCGTCCTTCGGGCGCGTAGATGGAGCGAAAGGGAGTGCACATGAGATGGCTGTGGCTCGCGATGGTCCTCGGGTGCGCGTCGCCCGATCCCGGATGGACCGGGACCTCACCCACCCACGCGGGCGCGGAGGCGGCGCCGCTGCCGCCGGTCGCGCGCGCCCTCCGCGAGGACCCCGCGCCGCCCCCCGAGGCCTCGCCGGACGAGGACGCGCACCATCACCACGGCCACGGCCATGGCCAGGGCGACGCGTCGACCGAGGGCGGAGGGCACGACCATGCGCGCTGAGCTCACGGCCGCGCTCGCGCTCCTCACCGTCGGCTGCGTGTCCAGCGGCGCCGGGCACGCCGGCGTGCGCCGCACCGTGCGCGACCGCATCGGACGGGAGGTCGTCTTCCACCACCCGGCCGATGTGGGGTCCACCCGCCCGCGCGTGGAGGCCCGCCTGGCGCGGCCGCTCGACGCGGAGGCCGCCGTGGAGATCGCGCTCATGCAGAGCGCCGACCTCCAGGCCTCGCTCGAGCGGCTGGACGTCGCGCTCGCCGACGTCCTGCGAGCCACCCTGATCGCGAACCCCGACGTCGAGCTCGAGGCGACCTTCGCGGTCGAGGGGAACGCGGACCCGGATCTCATGGGCTCCTTCATGTTCGATCTCGCCGACGCCATGCGCATGCCGCTGAGGCGCGCGGTCGCGGACGCGGAGCTCTCGGCGGCGCGCGCGGAGGCGGCGCGGGCGGTGCTCGACCTGGCCTTCGAGGTGCGCGTGGCCTTCTATCGCCACCAGTCCGACCTCCAGCTCGTGGAGCTCTTCCAGCAGGTGGTCGAGACGCTCCGGGCGAGCTGGGAGGCGGCCGAGGCGCTGCGCGAGGCGGGCAACGTCGCCCGCCTCGACGTCGTCCAGCAGCGCGCGCTCTACGAGGAGGCGAGGGTGGCCCTGGCGCAGGCCGAGCTGGCGGCGCTGCAGAGCCGGGAGCGCCTTCAGGTCCTGATGGGCTTGAGCGGAGAGGCGACCACCTGGGAGGTCGCGGGCCGGCTCGGCGAGCTGGCCGCCGAAGACCCGTCGCTGGAGCAGCTCGAGCGCACGGCCATCGACCGCAGCCTGGACCTCGAGCAGCGGCGACATCGGCTCGAGGCGCTGGCGCGACGGGTCGGGCTCGCGCGCCTCGAGGGCGTCATCCCCGCGCTGCACGTCGGCGTGACCGCGGAGCGCGAGGAGGGCGAGTGGTCGGTGGGCCCGATGGTGGAGATGCAGCTCCCGCTCTTCCACCAGGGGCAGGGCGACATCGACCGCGTGTCGGCCGAGCTCCGGGTGGAGCAGCACCGGTACGTGGCGGGCGCGGTCACGACGCGCTCGATGGTGCGGCGCGCACGCAACGCCTACCTCAACGCGCGCGAGCGGGCCCACTTCTACCGCGAGACCCTGCTGCCGCTCCGGGAGGAGGTGCTGCAGCAGAGCCTCGTCCAGTACAACGCGATGAACCTCGGGGTCTTCGAGCTGCTCACCGCGCGCCGCACGCTCATCGACACGGCGCGGCAGTACGTGGAGTCGCTGAGAGACTACTGGGTGAGCCGCGCGGTGCTCGAGCAGGTGCTCGCGGGCGGCCGCCCGGAGGACATGGGCGCGCCCGCGATCCCGATGATGACCGCTTCGCCTCGCGGCGACGATGGAGGGCACTGAGATGAACCGTCGAGATCTACTGATGGGCGGCGCGGTGGCGGTCGCCGGCGCGGCGCTCGCGCGCGGCGTGGCCGAGGCTCAGGACGACGCGAGCGGAGACGCGCCGCCGGCCAGCGACGTGGACGGACGCTATCGCCCGGTCGTCACGCCCAACGGCTCGTCGTTGCCCTTCCGCATGGTGGGCGGCGTGAAGGTCTTCCACCTCGTCGCCGAGCCCGTGCACAACGTCTTCACCGAAGGGCTCGAGGCCCACTGCTGGGGCTACAACGGCAGCACGCCGGGGCCGACGCTCGAGGCGGTCGAGGGCGATCGCGTGCGCATCTACGTGACGAACCGTCTGCCGGAGCCGACGACCGTTCACTGGCACGGCGTGATCCTGCCTTCCGGCATGGACGGCGTCGGCGGGCTCTCCCAGCACCCCATCCCGCCGGGGGAGACCTTTCGCTACGAGTTCACGTTCCCGCACGCGGGGACCTTCATGTACCACCCGCACTGGGACGAGATGACCCAGATGGCGCTGGGCATGATGGGCATGCTCGTGGTCCACCCTCGTCGGCCGCGCGGGCGGCAGCCCGATCGCGACTTCGCGATCATGTTGAGCGAGTGGAGCATCCCGATCGGATCGGCGCGACCGAACCCGATCGAGATGAACGACTTCAACGTGCTCACGATGAACTCGAAGGTGTTCCCGGGGACGGACCCCCTCGTGGCTCGGCGGGGGGACCTCGTGCGCATCCGCTTCGGGAACCTGAGCGGCATCGACAATCACCCGGTCCATCTTCACGGCTACTCCTTCCGCACCACCGCCACCGATGGCGGCGAGATCCCGCGGAGCGCGCAGCAGCCGAACACCACCGTCCTCGTGCCGACCGGGTCGTGTCGCGTGATCGAGTTCGTCGCGGACAACCCCGGCGACTGGGCGATGCACTGCCACATGACCCACCACGTCATGAATCAGATGGGGCACGACTTCCCCAACATGGTGGGCGCCGAGCTGCCCGTCGCGACGCGCCGCATCCGCCGCATGATCCCGGGCTACATGACGATGGGCACCGACGGGATGGCCTCGATGGGCGAGATGGAGATGCCGGTCCCCGAGAACAGCATCCCCATGCGCGGCGGCCCGGGCGCCTACGGGCGGATCGACATGGGCGGCATGTTCACCATCCTCAAGGTGCGCGAGAGCCTCGCGAGCTACGACCGCGACCCGGGCTGGTACGAGCCGCCGCCTGGCACCGTGGCGCGCGCGGCCACCGCGACCGAGCTGGCCGCCGACGGGATCGAGACCTGAGGCGGGCTCGATGAACCCCCGCCGTGGCGGCATGCTTCCGTGATGCGCCCGAGTTTCGCCGCTCACTGGTTCCCCGTCTGCCTCCTGCTCCTGGCGGGGGGAGCGTGTGACGGCGGCCCGGTCCGCGACGACGCGGCGGTGGTGGACGCGTCGGGCGAGCCGGACGCGGGAGAGGCAGACGCCGGGCCCCAACACCCGGCGACCCTTTCGGAGACCGGGCTGCTCGCCGCGGACGGTACCCTCGCGCCGACCGCGCTGACCTACGACGTGCGGTACCCCCTCTGGAGTGATGGCTCGACGAAGCGACGCTACTTGCTCCTCCCCGAGGGGACGTCGATCGACACCGCCGACCCCGACGGCTGGCGCTTCCCGGTCGGCGCGCGTGTGTTCAAGGAGTTCTCCGTGGACGGCCGACCCATCGAGACCCGCATGCTCCACAAGGTCGACGAGGACGACTGGGTGAGGGTGGCCTACCTGCACCGCCCGGACGGGAGTGACGCGGACGCGGTGCCCGACGGCGCCACCGACGCGCTCGGGACGGCGCACGACGTGCCCGACCGCGCCGACTGCTTTCAGTGTCACCGCGGGGCGCCCGACTTCGTGCTCGGCATCTCCGCGTTCCAGCTCGACCGGGAGTCGTTCGACGCGTGGGTGGCGGCAGGGGTGATCCCGTCCGACGCGCCCTTCGCCGAGCCGCCCGGGGACGAGGCGCAGCGCGACGCCCTCGGCTACCTCGCCGCCAACTGCGGCCACTGTCACAACGACCGACACCCGCTCTCGATCCACCGCGCGCTGCGGCTAGACCTCCGCGTCGGAGTGACCGATCCGCTCACGGTGCCGGCGTGGCGCACCAGCGCGGGGCAGGACGCCTTCCACGAGCTCGACGGGGTGCGGGCCCTGCTGACCCCCGGCGACCCCGAGGCGTCGCAGCTCTACCGCCGCATGGGGGTCCGCGACGAGACCGCGATGCCTCCGCTGGGAACCGAGCGCGTCGACGAGGTCGGCCGCGCCGCGGTGAGTCGCTGGATCCTCGACGCGCGCTGAGTCTCCGGAGGCAGCATGCGCCCCCTCCCGCCCCACCCGGAAGAGCCGGCTCGGGCTCAACTTCTGCCCCGGCTCCGCTCCCCCCTCGGGGTTGGTTGGCGCCTGACGTACTGGGTGTACGGACAGCTCCATGGCAGCGACGGCGATGATCGGCGCAGGAGTCGGTCGGGTGGCGGCCGGCCCGGCGGACGCGGGGGCAAGCGCGCTCTCGACGACGAGGGGCCCAGCGCTCGCCTCCGCCCCCAAGGTAGAGGCCGCGTTCTCCGACCGAGCGCGCGCCCGCCTCGATTCCCACCCGACCAGACGAGGCTGGGAGAAAGCGCTGACGTGAGCGCCGAATACGAGAAGGGCAGCCTGAGCCTCGTGAGCACGGTGGCGATGGGCACCGGGGTGATGATCGGCGCCGGCATCTTCGCGCTCACCGGGCAGGTCGCGCAGTTCGCCGGCGCGCTCTTCCCTCTCGCGTTCCTCGTGGCGGCGGTGATCAGCGGCTTCAGCGCCTACTCCTACATCAAGGTCTCCAGCGCCTACCCCTCCGCGGGCGGCATCGCGATGATCCTGAAGAAGGCGTACGGGCAGCGCACCGTCACCGGAGCCGCGGCGCTGCTCATGGCCTTCTCGATGATCATCAACGAGGCGCTGGTGGCGCGGACCTTCGGGGTCTACGCGCTGCACCCCTTCGATGTGGACGGGGACAGCTGGCTGGTGCCGCTGCTCGCCGTGGGGCTCATCGCGGTCGCGTTCGTGATCAACATCGCCGGCAACGAGGTGATCGGGAACGTCTCCAAGGTCACCTCGGGCATCAAGGTCCTGGGTATCCTCGGCTTCGCGGGCGTGACGCTGTGGTTCGCGGGCTTCGGCTTCGAGCCGGCCGAATCGCTCGGGGCGGAGAGCGGCCCTGGCGGCTTCCTCGCCGGCGTCGCCATGGCGATCCTCGCCTACAAGGGGTTCACCACCATCACCAACAGCGGCGGCGAGGTCGAGGACCCGGAGAAGAACGTCGGCCGCGCCATCGTGATCTCCCTGGTGATCTGTCTGGCGGTCTACCTCGTCGTCAGCTGGGCCGTCGGCTCGACGCTCACCGTCGAGGAGATCGTGCGGGCGCGAGACTACTCGCTGGCCGCGGCCTCGGAGCCGGCGATCGGGCGATACGGGACCTGGTTCACGGTCGGCATCGCGATCCTCGCCACCGCCTCCGGGCTGCTGGCGAGCCTCTTCGCCGTCTCACGCATGCTGGCGATGCTGACCGACATGAACCTGATCCCTCACCGGCACTTCGGCATGCCGGGGGACGTGCAGAAGCACGTCCTCGTGTACACGGTGGTCGTGGCGGCGCTCCTGGCGGCCTTCTTCGACATCGGGCGCATCGCCTCCCTCGGCGCGGTCTTCTACCTCGTGATGGACATCACGATTCACCGGGGCGTCCATCGTCACCTCCGCGACGACGTGGACGCGCGTGGGTGGGTCCTCCTCACCGCGATCGCCCTGGACGTCGTCGCGCTCGTCGCCTTCCTCGTGGTCAAGAGCATGAACGATCCCCTCATCGTCGGCGTCTCCCTCGGCGGCGTCGTGGCGATCACCGCCTTCGAGCGCTGGTACCTCGCGCGCGTCCGCGAGGGTGAGATCTGCGACGCCGGCGGTTGATCATTCCGTCGATGCCGGCTAAGCGCGTCCCTTGCTCGGAAGGGATCCCATGTCGCGCTACGCTCTGCTCCTCTCGTTCCTCTGCCTCGGCTGCGGCGAAGCCGCCACGACGCCCGACGGAGGCGGGGACGCGGCCTCGGAGCCCGCCTGGTCGACGCCCGCGCTGCGCGGTCCGGAGGCGGCGCTGGAGGACGAGAACCCCGACCCCGACGTGGTCGAGGTCCACCTCCGGGCCGAGCTGATCGAGGTCGATCTCGGCGACGGCACCACGCGGGAGATGCTCGGCTACAACGGCCTCTTCCCGGGGCCCGTGTTGCAAGCCGAGGTCGGTGACGAGGTGATCGTGCACTTCGAGAACCACACCTGGGACGAGACGACGGTGCACTGGCACGGCCTGCGGATCAGCGACCAGATGGACGGCTCGCCCCGGATCCAGGAGCCGGTGGCGGCCGACGGAGGGACCTTCACGTACCGCTTCGTCGTGCCCGAGGCCGGCACGTTCTGGTACCACCCTCACGTCCGGACCAACGAACAGCTGGAGATGGGGCTCGTCGGCACGCTCGTCGTGCACGACCGCGAGGATCCCGTCTTCGACGCCGAGCGGGTGATCGCGCTCGACGACATCCTCATCGATCCCAGCACCGACGAGATCGCGCCCTTCCTCGCCTTCCACCCCGAGCTCGTGCACGGCCGCAGCGGCAACGTCCTGCTCACGAACGGGCGCGTGAGCCCCGGGCCCGACCACGAGGCGCGCCCTGGCCAGGTCGAGCGCTGGCGCATCGTCAACACCGCGAACGCCCGCACGATGAGCCTCTCGCTGACCGGCGCGTCGATGCGCGTCGTCGGCACCGACGCCGGGCGCCTCGCCGAGCCCTTCGAGACCACGCGGCTCGAGCTCCCGGTGGGTCAGCGTTACGACCTCGAGGTCCGCTACGACGGCCCCGGCCTGGTGGCTCTGCAGAGCCACGTGCTCGGGCGCGACGGCGCGGGCGACATCGTCGAGATGGCCGTGCCCGTCTACGTCGTCGACGTCGGGGGAGACGCGGTGGAGCCGCGGGAGATCGTGTGGCCCGAGCTGCCCGCGCCCGAGCCGCGGACGATCGATCGGGAGGTCGAGATGTCCTTCGACGCGATCGACGACCCCGAGCTGGGCATCCTCTGGCGAATCAACGGCGAGGCGCATCGCACCGAGCCGCTCTTCACCTTCGGCCGCGGCGAGACCGTGCGCATGACGCTCCGCAACCTCAACGGTCAGGAGCACCCCTTCCACCTGCACGGCCAGTTCTTCGAGGTGGTCGGTCGCCCGGGACTCTACGACACGGTGCTGGTCGGGGGCTCGGCCACGGTGGAGATCATCGCTCACCTCGACAACCCCGGGCGCTGGATGGCGCACTGCCACATCCTCGAGCACGCCGAGCTCGGCATGATGAGCGAGATCGTCGTCGAGTAGCTCGGCCGCGTAATGCTCCGCCGGAGCGCTCGTCCTCCCTGCAGACGATTCGCAGAGGAGGACGAGATGGAAGCGACGATGGAGCTGGAGGCGGGGGCGGCGGAGGAGCTGTGCCTGCTGCCGATCCGAGGCATGACCTGCGCGAGCTGCGTGGGTCGGGTGGAGGCGGCGCTGGCGAAGGTCGACGGGGTCGGCGAGGCCACCGTCGACTTCGCCGGGGAGCGCGCGACGGTCCGCTTCGATCCGGGGCGCACCGATCGCGCGGCCCTGGCGCGCGCGGTGGAGGCGGCCGGGTACTCCGTGCCCGGCGCCGCGCCGCCGGAGGCGAGCGAGGACCCGGACGTCGCGGCCGCCCGCGCGCTCCGGAGAGACTTCGTCGTCGCGCTCCTCTTCACGTTGCCGCTGCTCGTCCTCGGCATGTCGCACGGCGCGATCCCGGGCGCGGATGGGCCTCTCGGGCGCGCGGCGCAGCTCGTCCTGGCGACGGTCGTGCTGCTCGGGCCCGGCCGGCGGTTCTTCCGATTGGCCTGGGTCGCGGCGCGTCACCGCACCGCCGACATGAACACCCTCGTCGCGCTCGGGACCGGCGCGGCCTACGGGTACTCGGCGGTGGCGGTCCTGGCCCCGCAGCTCTTCGCCCACGCGGCCCACGGCGCCCAGCCCCACGTGTACTTCGAGGCGGCCGGCGCGATCCTGACCTTCGTCTTGCTCGGCAAGATCCTCGAGGGGCGCGCGCGACGCCGGCTGTCCGACGCCGTGCAGAGGCTCGTCGCGCTGCAGCCCGCGACCGCGCTGCGCCTCTCGCCGGATGGCGCGGAGGAGGAGGTGCCGCTCTCCGCCGTCGAGCCGGGCGATCTGGTGATCGTCCGCCCGGGCGCGCGGATCCCGGTGGACGGCGAGGTCGTCGGCGGCGCGTCGGCGGTGGACGAGTCCACCCTGACCGGTGAGAGCCTCCCCGTGGACAAGCGGGCGGGTGACCTCGTCCACGGCGGCACGCTGAACGAGAGCGGGTCGCTCCGGGTGAGGGTGCGCGCGCGCGGCGAGGAGTCGGCCCTGGCGCGGGTCGTCGACGCGGTGCGCCGCGCGCAGGGCTCGAAGGCGCCCATCGCGCGGCTCGCCGACGTCATCAGCGCGTGGTTCGTGCCGGTCGTGCTCGTGATCGCGACCGTCACCTTCGGCGTCTGGGTGGCGCTCGATCCCTCGGACGCGGGAGTCGCCACCGCGGTCGAGCGCTTCGTCGCGGTGCTCGTGATCGCGTGTCCGTGCGCGCTCGGGTTGGCCACGCCCGCGGCCATCGCGGTCGGCACCGCGCGGGGCGCCGAGCTGGGCGTGCTCGTCGGAGGCGGCGCGGCGCTCGAGGCGGCGAGCCGCGTCGACACCGTGCTGCTCGACAAGACCGGCACGCTCACCGTCGGCGAGCCGGTCCTCACCGACGTGGTGCCGGTCGCGGGCGGTGACGCGGACGCCCTCCTCGCCTGGGTCGCGGTCGCGGAGGCCGAGAGCGAGCACCCCATCGCGCGTGCCCTGGTGCGCGGAGCCCGAGCGAGGGGGATCCACGTCCGGCGACCCGACACCCTCACCGCGGCGGTCGGCTCTGGCGTCGAAGCGCTCTTGGGCGAGCGGCGCGTCCGCGTCGGCACGGAGGCGTGGCTCGCCGAGGTGGGAGTCGACGCGTCGGCTCTCCGTGACGCGGCGGATCGACTCGCCGACGCGGGACGCTCGATCGCGTACGTCGCCGTCGACGGAGCCCTCGCCGGGCTCGTGGGCGTCGCGGACCGGGCGGCGCCGGAGGCCGCGGCCGCCGTGTCGGCGCTGCGGGAGATGGGGGTGGAGGTCGCCATGGTGACCGGCGACCGGGAGGGACCGGCGCGCGCCGTCGCGCTGGAGCTGGGGATCGCGCGGGTCTTCGCGGAGGTGCGACCGGAGGGCAAGGCGGCGATCGTCGCCGAGGAGCGGGCGCGCGGCCGCCGCGTCGCCATGGTCGGCGATGGGGTCAACGACGCCCCGGCGCTCGCCACCGCCGACGTGGGCGTCACCGTCGGGACCGGCGCCGACGTCGCCGTGGCCGCCGCGGACGTCGCCCTGTCCGGCGCCGGCGTGTCGAAGCTGCCCCGCGCGTTGAGGCTGGCGCGGGCGACGATGCGCACCATCCGTCAGAACCTGTTCTGGGCGTTCGTCTACAACCTGGCGGGCATCCCGGTGGCCGCCGGGATGCTCTACCCCTGGACCGGCTGGCAGCTCTCCCCGGTCCTCGCGAGCGCGGCGATGTCGCTCTCCAGCGTCTCGGTGCTCCTCTCGTCGCTCCGGCTCCGTCGGTTCGCTCCGTGAGGTGTAAGACGGGGCGGCCTCCTGCGTCCTCGGGGAGAAGGAGGTCGCCATGCCCGTCCACACCGAACGCCGCCCCTTGTCATCGACGCCCGCCGGGCTCCAGAGTCCAGACGTGACCCGCTCCCGGTCCGACGCCGCCGCGATCGCC
This sequence comes from Myxococcota bacterium, assembly GCA_036149055.1. Classification (GTDB taxonomy): domain Bacteria; phylum Myxococcota_A; class Polyangia; order Polyangiales; family Sandaracinaceae; genus JAVJQK01. The sequence continues at coordinate 39,289 of JAYZQJ010000038.1, forward strand.
GCCTCCCTGGCCGAGCGCCAGGGCGAGTTCCTGAGCTTCCTGGAGAGGCGGCTCGGCGACCGCGCGCTCGCGCAGGACGTGCTGCAGGACGCATTCGTGCGGAGCCTGGACCGGCTCTCGGATCTTCGCGATCCGGGGGCCGCGGTCGCTTGGTTCTACCGCACCCTGCGCAACGCGGCCGTCGACCACGGCCGGCGCGCCGGGGCCTCTCGTCGCGCCCTCGAGGCCTTCGCCTCCGAGCTCGAGGTGGCCGACGCGGGCCGGGAGACCCACGCGCAGGTGTGCCGCTGTGTCACCGCCCTGGCCCGTGACCTGAAGCCCTCCTACGCGGCCGCGGTCGAGCGCGTCGACGTCGAGGGCGCCGCGGTGAAGGACTTCGCGCGCGAGGAGGGGATCACCAGCAACAACGCCGGCGTGCGAGTCTTCCGGGCCCGCGCGGCGCTGCGGGCCAAGGTGGTCGAGACCTGCGGAGCGTGCGCGGCCCGCGGCTGCGTCGACTGCACCTGCGGAACGTGAAGCGGCGGACCGCGCTCGTCCGCGCGGCCCGCCGGCTCGTGATCCCATCCCGTCGCCTCAGCGAGGGGACGCTTCGTACCCAGCGCTCGCGACGGCCGCGCAGAGCGCCTCGTCGGAGACCCCATCGTGCGTGACCCGGGCCAGCCCGTCGGCGACGTGGACCTGGACCCCCGTCACCCCGGCGATCGCGCGCAGCGCCCGCTCGACCCGGCCGCCGCAGCTCCCGCAGGTCATGCCCTCGACCCGGAGGGTCGTCTCTCGCTCGTCCTTCTTCGTGCTCATGCTCGTCTCTCCTCTTCGCGGCGACGCGCCGCAACGAAGAGACGACGACGACGCTGACGCATTACGCGAAGGTCAGCGCACGACGAGCGCGCCGCGATACATGCCCATCCCGCAGGTGAACGCCACACGGTCCCGGTCGCCCACGTCGAGCGTCACCGCGACCCGCTCCCCGACGGGCAGCTCGCGGCGGATGTCGTGGCTCGGGATCACGAGCGTGCCCCCGCAGCCGCGCTCGCTCGTGCGCGTGAAGACGAGCGTGATCCTCTCGCCGCGCTCGACCTCCACGGACCCGGGGTGATATCCGCGCTCGTCGACCGTGATCTCGAAGCGGCGCGGGGGATCGGCGAGCGTCACGCTGGTGATGAGGGAGAGAGTCAGCGAGAGGAGGACCGACGAGAGGATGCGCATGCACGCATCCTGGGGCGCCGACGGCCGCATCGCAATGTCGTCCCGCCGCGGTCAGCCCCTCGAGGAGGGCGCGCAGACGTCGGAGCGGATGAGGAAGCGGACGCCGCGCGGCGCCTCGAGGGAGAAGCCGGCCCCGCGGCCGGGCACCACGTCGAGGGTCAGCTCGGTGTGCTTCCAGAGCTCGTACTGGTCGCCGCCCATGTAGAACGGGCAGCCCTCGATCTCGCCGAGCTCCACGTCGCGCGCGCCGAGCTTCAGCTCCCCGCGCGGGTAACACATCGGTGCGCTCCCATCGCAGCACCCGCCGGACTGGTGGAACATCAAGGGCCCGTGCTCCTCGATGAGCGAGCGGATCAACGCGCGAGCCTCGTCGGTAGCGTGAACGGCCATGTCGACTCCTGGAGAGCGGTGGGCGGAGACGCGAGGGCAGGGGCGGAGAGGGACCGCCCCTGCCCAGGTGAGCTCAGAAGAAGCCCATCGGGTTCTCGTCGTAGCTGACGAGCAGGTTCTTCGTCTGCTGGTAGTGGTCGAGCATCATCTTGTGGTTCTCGCGGCCGACGCCGGAGTGCTTGTAGCCACCGAACGCCGCGTGAGCCGGGTAGAGGTGGTAGCAGTTCGTCCACACCCGCCCCGCCTCGATCGCGCGGCCCGCCCGGAAGGCGTCGTGCATGCTGCGGGTCCAGACGCCGGCGCCGAGACCGTAGAGCGTGTCGTTCGCGATCTCGATCGCCTGATCGAAGCCCTCGAAGCGCGCGACCGACACGACCGGCCCGAAGATCTCCTCCTGGAAGATCCGCATCCGGTTCTCGCCCTCGAAGATCGTCGGCGCGACGTAGTAGCCGCCCTCGAGCTCACCCGGGAGCTTCACGCGCTCGCCGCCGGTGCGGAGCTTCGCGCCCTCCTTCTTGCCGATGTCGATGTAGCTGAGGATCTTCTCGAGCTGATCGTTGGAGGCCTGCGCGCCGATCCGGGTGTCGGTGTCGAGCGGGTGGCCGGGCTCGATGGCGCGCGTGCGCGCCTCGGCGAGCTTCATGAAGTCGTCGTAGATCGACGCCTCGACCAGGGCGCGCGACGGGCAGGTGCAGACCTCGCCCTGGTTGAGCGCGAACATCGCGAAGCCCTCGAGCGCCTTCTGCCGGAACGCGTCGTCCTTCGCCATCACGTCCGCGAAGAAGATGTTCGGCGACTTGCCGCCGAGCTCGAGCGTCACCGGGATCAGGTTCTCCGACGCGTACTGCATGATGAGCCGCCCGGTCGTCGTCTCGCCGGTGAAAGCGACCTTGGCGACGCGGCGGTTCTGGGCGAGCGGCTTGCCCGCCTCGACGCCGAAGCCCTGCACCACGTTGAGCACGCCGGGGGGCAGGATGTCCGCGACCAGCTCGGCGAAGAGCATGATCGTCGCCGGGGTCTGCTCGGCGGGCTTGAGCACCACGCAGTTGCCGGCCGCGAGCGCGGGGGCGAGCTTCCAGGCCGCCATCAGCAGCGGGAAGTTCCACGGGATGATCTGCCCGACGACGCCGAGCGGCTCCTTCAGGTGGTAGGCGACGGTGTGCTCGTCGAGCTCCGCCATGCTGCCCTCTTCGGCCCGCAGCACGCCGGCGAAGTAGCGGAAGTGATCGATGGCGAGCGGCAGGTCGGCGGCGAGCGTCTCGCGGACCGGCTTGCCGTTGTCCCAGGACTCCGAGACCGCGAGGCGCTCCAGGTTCGCCTCCATCGCGTCGGCGATCCGGTTCAGCAGGGCCGAGCGCTCGGCGGCGGGGGTCTTGCCCCACTTCACCCTCGCGCCGTGGGCGGCGTCGAGGGCGCGCTCGACGTCCTCCTCGGTCGACCGCGCGATCTCGCAGAAGACCTTGCCGGTCACCGGGCTGACGTTCTCGAAATATCGACCCTTCGCGGGGGCGACGAACTCGCCGCCGATGAAGTTCTCGTAGCGGCTCGCGTACTGGACCTTCGAGCCATCGGTGTTGGGGGATGCGTAGCGCACGTTCGACCTCCTCGGGTTCGACCCGCCCTGGTGCAGCCGCCGTTCCAGCCCCGAAACGGCGCGGCGCGGCCGGCTCGCGGCCCGAGAAGTGGAGCGAATCGAAACACCCGGTGGCGCGAGGCGCGCCAGATCCGTGTCCGGCTTGTGATCATCGCGTTTCGGCTGCACCGTGAATTCGATGGGGATGGCCGACGCGCTCGTGCTCGACGACGTCCCGGAGGGCGTCTGGCGCGCGTTCCAGGAAGACGACCTGCGTCGACACACCGCGGCCTGGGCCCACGACGCACATCTGGCGCGGTGGCGACGGTCTCGCGCCCTCGGCGCCTCGTCGGACGGGGCGCCGGTCGACGACGCGCTCGTGCGCGGCGAAGACCTGAAGCTCCGGGCCGAGCACGTGGAGATGCTCGACGTCCTCGGCGCCTCCGCGCTCGCCCGGGCCACCGCGCAGGTGTCCGCCCACGACTTCGTCCTGCTCCTGGCCGACGCGGACGGGGTCGTGGTCCGCAGCGCGGGCGGCGGCGACTTCCGCACCGAGGCCGAGCGCGTCCGGCTGATCGAGGGCGCGAGCTGGGGGGAGCCGGTCCGGGGCACGAACGCGATCGGGACCGCCGCGTCCGAGGGCCGCCCGACCATCGTGCTCGGCCGCGCGCACTACGGCCGGAGCTATCACCGCCTCGCCTGTTACGCGGCGCCGGTGCTCGACCCGAGCGGTCGGGTCGCGGCGGTGCTCGACGCGACGTCGACGATCGAGCACGCCACGCCGCAGGTCGGTGACGCGGTCTTCGCCGCGGCCGGCGCGCTCACCGAGCTGCTCCGCCTCGAGGCCTACGCGAGCGCGGGCGGCGCCATGCTCCGGGTGCTGTCCCGGGCCCTCGACCGGAGCGACGCGCCGGCGATGCTCGTGGAGCCGCCGGGCCGCATCACGCGCATGAACGCGAGCGCGCGGACCCTGCTCTCGGGCGCCCCGGCCGGCGGCCAGGCGCGGGCGCTGATCGGGCTGGACTGGGCGACGCTCGAGGCGGAGGCGTTCACGCCGACCGCGGGCGGCCGGCCGATCGGCCCCGATCTCCGCGCGCACGTGGAGCCGCTGGTCGGCGCCTCCGGCGCGCCGCTCGCGCTGATCGTGCACCTCGAGCCGCGCTCCCGTTCGACGCCGCGCCCGGCGCCGCCCCGGCCCCCGCAGCGGCGCGCGTCGGTGCCCTTCGCCGAGATCGTCTGCGAGGACCCGACGCTGACCGACGCGATCGAGTGGGCCCGGCTCGTCGCGGCGAGCGAGCTCCCGGTGATGCTCCTGGCCGAGACCGGCGCCGGCAAGGAGCTGTTCGCCAAGGCCATTCACGCCGCGAGCCCGCGCGCCGCCGGCCCCTTCGTCGCGGTGAACTGTGGCGCCATCGCTCCCTCTCTGCTCGAGAGCGAGCTCTTCGGCTACGCGCCCGGCGCGTTCACCGGCGCGGACAAGCGCGGGCGCCCCGGGCTCTTCCACGCGGCGAGCGGCGGCACGCTCTTCCTCGACGAGGTGGCGGAGATGCCGCTCGCCATGCAGGCCGCCTTGCTCCGCGTGCTCGAGTCCGGCCGCTACCAGCGGGTGGGCGACACCCGCCCCGAGGAGAGCGACGTGCGGGTGGTCTGCGCCACCTGTCGCGACCTCGAGGGCGCCATCGAGGCGGGCACGTTCCGGCGCGACCTCTACTACCGCCTCAAGGGCGCGGCCCTCCGCATCCCGGCGCTGCGCGATCGCGAGGACGTGATCCCCCTCGCCCGCGCGCTCCTCGCCCAGCGCGCCGCGCGGCTCGGGCTCCCCGCGCCGACCCTCTCCAGCGACGCCGAGCGCGCGATCGCCGCCCACGACTGGCCGGGCAACGTGCGCGAGCTGATCTCCACCCTCGACGTCGCCCTCGTCGCCGCGCGCGGCGCGCCCGAGCTCGACGCCTCACACCTCCCCATCGACCCGCCCGAGCGCCCGGAGCCGCCCCGCGGAGGCCTGCTGCGCGCCGAAGCCGAGGCGCTCCGCGCGGCCCTCGCCAAGTACCGAGGCAACGTCAGCGCCGCCGCCCGCGAGCTCGGCATCGCGCGAAGCACCCTCTACCGCCTCGCCCGTCGCGCGGGCGTCTCGATTCGCTAGCCTCCCTCCCTCACGTGAGGTCGAGGGGGGCAACCGATCTCACGCAAAGACGCCAAAGCGCCGAGTGGCCGCGGGATGGCGCATGGCCGGGTCTCGGCGGACTGCCCTCTTCTCGGGGGACGCTTCGGTGGCTTTTTTGGCTCTCGCAAGGCGCCAAGCCGCCAAGGGGTTGGGTGGCCGCGGGATGGTGGATGGCCAGATCGTGCCTTCTTCGTGTGAAGAACGAGGGGCAACTAATTTCACGTAAAGGCGCGAGAGGCCGAGCTCGGAAGGCAATTGGTTTCTCGCAGAGTCGCAGAGGCGCAGAGGGAGGTAGGTGGCCGCGGGGTGGCGGATGGCCAGGTCGTGCCTGCTGCTGGCCACCTCGAAGGTGTGCCTCCCTCGTGTGAAGAACGAGGGGCAACTAATTTCACGCAAAGACGCAAAGACGCAAAGGGGCGGGAGGCCGCGGGCTGGCGGATGGCCGGGGCCTGGCGGCCTGGCCGCTCCTGGGCGGCTGCCCCTTCTCCGCTTCTCCGAGTCGGCTTCTCGGGAGAGGAGCTGGGAAGGTAACCCCTCCGGTCAACCCGCCATCGGGCACCCGCACGCCCCACCTCTGCGTCTCTGCGCCTCTGCGTGAGACAAAATCGAGGAAAGGCAGATTCGTCGAACGAGCAGTAGGCCGGGCGGCGGCGAGCCTCCATCCCGGTGCCCGCCAGGCCCTTTGCGGCTTCGCGGCTTGGCGAGAGTCAACCCGAGCCAGATGCAGACTCGTCGAAGAGGCAGCCTGCCGAGCGTCGGCGAGCCGCCATCCCGCGGCCAGCTCACCCCTCTGCGCCTCTGCGCCTCTGCGTGAGACAAACTCGAAGAAAGGCAGATTCGTCGAACGAGCAGTAGGCCGAGGTGGCGAGCCTCCATCCCGGTGCCCGCCAAGCCCTTTGCGGCTTCGCGGCTTGGCGAGAGCCAACCCGAGCCAGACGCAGACTCGTCGAAGAAGCAGTAGGCCGAGCGGTGGCGAGCCTCCATCCCGGTGCCCGCCAGGCCCTTTGCGGCTTCGCGGCTTGGCGAGAGCCAACACGAGCCAGACGCAGACTCGTCGAAGAAGCAGTAGGCCGAACGGCGGCGAGCCTCCATCCCGGTGCCCGCCAAGCCCTTTGCGTCTTTGCGTCTTTGCGTGACACCCACTCGAATCCACGCAGATTCGTCGAAGAGTCAGCCTGCCGAGCGTCGGCGATCCGCCATCCCGCGGCCAGCTCACCCCTCTGCGCCTCTGCGCCTCTGCGTGAGACAAACTCGAAGAAAAGGCAGATTCGTCGAACGAGCAGTAGGCCGAGCGGTGGCGAGCCTCCAACCCGCCGCCCGCCAGGCCCTCGGCGGCTTGGCGAGAGCCACTTCGAGGGTCAGAGGTCGGGCCAGAACCGAGTGGGGAGGCCGGTGGTCTGCATGAGGGCGGCGAGGTCCATGCTGATGGCCACGGTCACGTGGATCAGGAAGCCGCTCCAGATGCTGCGGGTGCGGAGGGCGAGGGTGCCGAGCACCACGCCGGCGAGGATGGCCGCGATCGTCTCGGGGAACGGCTTGCCGAAGTGGATCATGCAGTAGGGCACGACCATCGCGAAGATCGCGTGGCTGCCCATCATCGACTTGGACGCCTTCACCCAGAAGCCGCGGAAGAAGAACTCCAGGGAGAAGAATTGCACCGCGTACAGCGCCTCCCAGGCCCAGAAGTCGTACCAGCTCCGCGCCGACGCCTTGTAGAAGGGGTAGTAGAGCTTGAAGCTGTCCTCGAACGAGACGCCGACGACGGCGACGAGCACCGGGATGAGCAGGACGCCGTAGATCCAGGCGTGCGACGCGAAGCCGCGGACCTGGAGGCCGTGGTCGGCGATGCGCTCGCCGAGGAGCTTCAGCACCAGGGCGGGCAGGAGGAAGAAGCCGAGCAGGCGCCAGCCCGACCACCACATGAACGACATCAGCCGGCCGAAGGGGCCCTCGTGGATCTCGAGCGCGCGCGCCCAGAAGGGCGTGGCCTCCTCGCCCGGCGGGTTCATCGCCGTCACCAGGTCGCGCAGGTCCGGGTGATGGCCGAAGTACTCCATCAGCGACAGGAAGACCGCGCCGAGGCAGAAGACCGCGAGGGGCCGCCAGTCGTACTCGCCGCGCTCGCGGCGCGCCTCCTTCTCCTTCACCGCCTCCCGGTCGAGCTCCACCCACGACTCGTAGAGGAACATCGCCAGCGGCACGCGCTGCCAGAGCCGAGGGACGAAGACGGCGCCGACGGCGAGGGGGATCTGGAGCGGGTTGATCAGCGCGAGCTTCTCTCCGAGCGTCGGCGGATCCGGGACCGCGAAGTCGGGCTCGCTCGGCGCGGCGCGGTCGAGGTGATCGAGCAGGGTGAGGAGCCCGCTGACGATGAGCGCGACCGCGGCGAAGGGGCCGTAGGGGTGGGCGGCCACGATCTCGCGGAACGTCTCCACCTCGACGAGCGCGGGGTAGAGGAGGCCGGTCGCGCCGGCCGCGATCAGCGCCACGCCGAGGGGGAGGCTCCAGGGATCGCTCGGGACCCCGGCGCCGGTCCGTCGGGCGTCCGCGTCCCGGCGGAAGCGGGCCACCATGCGCAGGCCGGTCGCCGCGACCATCACCGCCGCGCCGATCAGCCCGAGCAGGGCCCCCTGCATGATCACGACCGCGGCCGCGCCGGCGGCGAACAGCAGCCAGGACGCGCGGATCGCGCCGCCGACCCAGGCCGGGACCGGGCTGGCCGTGCGCTCCTCCGCGGACGGCTCCGTCGGTGGGCCAGGCCGCTTCTTTCGCCGCCGCGCCATGTCGCGGCTCAGTCTTCGCTGGCTTCCATGGCCGCGACGCCCGCGTCGAGGCGGGCGAGGCAGCGCTCCTTGCCGAGCACCTCCATCACCTCGAAGAGGCCGGGGGTGGCGCTCCGGCCGCTGAGCGAGACCCGCACCGCCTGCGCGTAGTCCTTGAAGCCGAGCCCCTCGGCCTCCATCCACGCCTTCACCGCCGCCTCGAGGCTCGCGCGGTCGAAGCTCTCCTGGCCGGCCAGCAGCGCGCGCAGGCTCTTCACCGGCGCGGCGAACTTCGGCTTCAGGAACTTCTTCGTCGCCTTCCCGTCGGGCTGGGGCGTCTCGCGGAAGTAGTAGTCGATCATGTCGGCCACGTCGGCGAGGGTCTCGGCGCGCTGCCGGACCGTCTCGACCGCGGGGACGAGGCGCGGATCGGCCGGGTCGATCTCGAGGCCGTTCTTCTTCGCGAAGGGCAGCGCCGCCTCGGCCAGCGCCTCGCCGGGCATCTGCCGGAGGTGATGCGCCTGGACCGAGAGGAACTTCTTCTCGTCGTAGCGCGCGCCCTCCTTGCCGACCGAGCTCCAGTCGAACGCCTCGATCAGCTCCTCGCGGGTGAACAGCTCCTGGTCGCCGTGGCTCCAGCCGAGGCGCGCCAGGTAGTTCACCACCCCGTCGGGCACGAAGCCGCGCTCGCGGTAGATCTCGACCGAGCCCGCGTCGGCGCGCTTGCTCATCTTCTTGCCGCGCTCGTCCAGGATCATCGGCATGTGGGCGAACGCGGGCGGCTCCTGACCCATCGCCTGGTAGAGCAGGATCTGCACCGGCGTGTTGATCATGTGGTCGTCGCCGCGGGCCACGAGGGTGATCCCCATCTCGAGGTCGTCGACGACGCAGCCGAAGTTGTAGAGCGGCACCCCGTCCGAGCGGAGGAGCACCTCGTCCTGCATCTCGGAGTGGGCGATCTCGATGCGGCCCTTCACCAGGTCGTCCCAGGCGGTGGCGCCGCCTTCGGGCACCTTGATGCGGTAGACGAAGGGCTGATCCTCGGGCCAGTCGCTCGGCCCCTTGTCGCGCCACCAGCCCGGGTACTTGAAGCCCTGGCGGCCGTGCTCCTTCTCGAAGGCGGCCCGCGCCTCGGCGAGCTGCTCCTTGGTCGCGTAGCAGCGGTACGCGTGACCGCTCTCGACCAGGGCGTCGGCGTGCTTCCGGTAGAGGTCGAGGCGCTGGGTCTGGAAGTACGGCCCGTGATCGCCGCCCTTGCCCGGGCCCTCGTCCCAGTCGAGCCCGAGCCACTCCATCGCGTCGAAGATGGCCTGGACGCTCTCGTCGGTGCTGCGCTTGCGGTCGGTGTCCTCGATCCGGAGCACGAACGTGCCGCCGGTCTTCCTGGCCCAGAGCCAGTTGTAGAGCGCGGACCGCGCGCCGCCGATGTGGAGGTAGCCGGTGGGCGAAGGGGCGAACCGAAGGCGGGGCTTCATGGTCGCTCGCAAGTAGCAATCCGCGGCTTTCCCAGCAAGCGCGCGCTCGGGAGGGTTGACCCGGATCGCGGCGAACTCCAGGATGGCCGGCCCTCCATGGCTCGAATCCAGGCTCACACCGCCGATCCCCAGGCCCTCGCCGCGAAGCTGAACCGCGGGGTTCGCAAGAAGCACGCGCGCCTCACCTACGAGGGGCGGGTGCCCTTCGGGGAGGCGCTCTCCATCGATCGCTGGCGGCTCGGCAACGGGCTGGCGATCCTGCTCCTCGAGGATCACGCGGCGCCCGTCGTCAGCTACCACACCTGGTATCGCGTGGGCTCCCGCTACGAGGAGGAGGGCAAGACCGGCCTCGCCCACTTCTTCGAGCACATGATGTTCAACGAGACCTCGAACCTGCCCTGGGGCGAGTTCGACCGGAAGATGGAGGCCGCGGGGGGCGAGACGAACGCCGCGACCTGGATCGACTGGACCTATTACTACGAGAGCCTCCCGCGCGAGGAGGTCGGCCTCGCGGTCGAGCTCGAGGCGGACCGCATGGCCAACCTGGTCGTGCGCGAGAAGCAGGTCGAGTCGGAGCGCGAGGTCGTCGCCAACGAGCGGCGCATGGCGGTCGAGGACGACGTGCACGGCGCCGCCGACGAGCGGCTCCACGGCCTCGCCTACGGCCGGGAGCATCCCCACGGCTGGCCCACCATCGGCTGGATGGCCGACATCGAGGGCTACCGCGTGAAGGACTGCCGTCAGTTCTACGACACCTGGTACGCGCCCAACAACGCCACCGTGATCGTGGTCGGCGACGTCGACCCCGAGGATCTGCTGCCCCGGATCCAGGCCGAGTACGGGGCGCTGCGCCCGTCGAAGATCACCCCGCGGCCGGCCCCCGCGGCCACTCGGCAGCGCCGCGAGCGGCGGGCGGAGATGCGCTGGCCCACGCCCTCGGAGAAGCTCGCCCTGGCCTGGCACGCCGCGCCGCACGCCAGCTTCGACCACGCGGTCCTCGAGATCATCGACGAGCTCTGGACCGGCGGCCGCAGCGCCCGGCTCCGGCGACGGCTGGTCGACGAGATGGAGATCGTCGCCGAGCTGCGCGGCGGCGTCAGCGGCCTCCAGCACGGCGGGCTCTTCGATCTCTGGCTCTCGATGCGCGAGGACGTGGCCGCCCAGCGGGCCCTCGACGTGATCGACGAGGAGGTCGCCCGGCTGATCACCGAGGAGGTGCCGGAGGCCGAGCTGAGCAAGGTGAAGGCGCGGACCGAGCTGTTCTTCCTCGGCGAGATCGAGACCACCAGCGGCAAGGCCTCGCAGATCGGCTTCGGAGAGACGGTGACCGGCGACCCCGCCCACACCTTCGTGCGCCTCGAGGAGCTGCGCCGCGTGACCCAGGACGACGTCCGCCGCGTCGCCGCGAAGTACCTGAAGCCCGGCCGCCGCTCGATCGTGCACGTGCGGCCGAAGGGAGAGGCATGAGCGCCCGCGTCCCCGGGCCGCGTTTTCACACCGCGGCCGGCATCCCCGTCTTCCTCGAGCCCTCCCACGCGCTGCCCCTGGTCGACGTCGAGGTGGTCTTCCGGGTGGGGGCCATCACCGATCCGGAGGGCCGCGAGGGCCTGACTCGGCTGGCGGCGCGGCTCGCCCGGCGCGGCCCCAAGGGCATGAGCGCCGAGCGCTTCGACGAGACGCTCGACGCCCTCGGCGCGACCCTCGGCATGAGCGTGTCGACCGAGTGGATCCGGGTGCACGGCTCGGTGATCCGCCGGAACCTCGAGCCCTACCTCGGCCTGCTCGGGCGGATCCTCCGGGAGCCCGGCATGCGCGCCGCCGACTTCGCCCGGCTCCGGCGCAAGACCGAGGCGGAGCTCGTGCAGCTGCGCGATCACGATCGCCCGCTCGCGGCCCGGGCCTTCCGGGGCCAGCTCTTCGGGTCTCACCCCTATGGCCGCCCGGTCAGCGGCACGCTCGAGACGGTATCGGAGATGAAGCTGGCCGAGGTGAAGGCGCACTTCGCCAGCCTCGCGGTGAGCGGCAACCTGATCGTCGGGCTCGCCGGCGACGTGACCGAGGAGACGGTGCGCGACGCGATCGAGGGCGCGCTCGCCGGGCTCCCGGAGGCGAAGGCCTCGCGCGCCCGGGCCCCGAAGCCCCGCGCCAAGCGCGGGCGGCGCGTCCTGCTCGTCGACAAGCCCGATCGGACGCAGACCCAGCTCTTCGTGGGCGGCCTCGGGCTGGCGATGGGCGACCCCGACTTCTGGCCGCTGCTCGTCGCGAACACCGCCTTCGGCGGCACCTTCACCTCGCGCCTCGTGCACGAGGTGCGGAGCGAGCGCGGGTGGAGCTATGGCGCCGGCAGCAAGGTCGGCGTCGATCGGCAGCCGGACACCTTCTACCTGTGGACGCACCCCGGGGCGGAGCAGGCGGTCGACTGCCTGGCCCTCGAGCTCGAGCTGCTCGACGGCTGGGTCCAGAAGGGTCTGACCGCCGACGAGGTCCGCCGGTCCAAGCAGTACCTGAAGAAGAGCCACGCCTTCGACCTCGAGACGGCGGCCAAGCGCCTCGACCCCCAGATCGACACGGAGCTCTTCGGTCTCGATCCCACCTGGCTCGCCGGCTACCTGCGTCACGTCGCCGGGGTCAGCCGCGCGTCGGCCAACGACGCCACGCGCCGCCGCATCCCGAGCGACGACTTGTCGATCACCCTGCTCGCGACGGCCGACACCCGGCTGGTCTCGGCCCTCGAGGGGCTGCCCGGGGTCCGCCAGGTCGACGTGGTGTCACACGAAACCGTGTGAGCTGGCGCACGAATGTCTGCCGGCATTCGTGCGTTGGCGGCCTACGTACGTCCGCCGATCTCGCCGTCAAGGTTCTTACGGCTTCCCCCGGCGCAACAGCGCCCAAAGCCTCGGAATCACTGGCCTATGGCGAGCCTCGGGCGGTTCGGGCGGATCGCCGTGTGACAGCCTGTCGCGCGCGTCCAGCGATCCCTCGCCTGTAGAAGCGGATGGCGAAAGCCGTCTGATTCCGGTGTGTTGACGCGATCGCGGAGGCTCTGGCACATGCGTTGCCTGAGGAGTGCCCGCACCAAAGTCCGAGCTGTGCCTGGATGGAGGCACAGGCGGCCCGCCCGGAGGGGCGGGACGTTGACAGTGCGGTGACGATGGCGCTTACTTCGCCGCCCTCAGGGGCGTGCGGGGTCGCGCACGGAGTCGGCGTGCGGTCATCGAGACGGCGGCGCCGCGGGCAGAAGGCCCTCGGAGAGGTGAGGCCGGCGAGCCGGTCTTGCCGCGAAGCTAGGGAGAAACGTTCGGTGAAGAACGCAACGACGAAGTGGATCGCGTGGCTGGGAGTGTTGCTCCTCTGGGGCAGCTCCATCGGCACGGGGTTCGCGCAGGACGGCGAGGACGCCGTCACGGACGAGACCGCCGAGGAGGCCCCGTCGGAGGGTGAGGCGGAGGACGCGGACGCCACCGACGAGGCGAGCGAGGCCACGGAAGCCGAGGCGACGGACGCCGAGGAGCCCGAGCCCGCGGAGGAGCCGGCCGAGGCCGACCCCAACCTCGAGTTCGACGACGAGCCCGCCACGGAGGAGGCCTCGAGCGGCCTCGCGGATCCGGAGAGCGAGCTCGAGCCCGGCGACCTCGACGACCCGAGCGACGCCGAGGAGGCCGGAGAGGCCGCAGAGGCGGAGGCCGAGGAAGCCGAGGAGTCGAGCGCCCCGGCGCCCCTCCCCTGGCGCAGCTCCTTCTTCACCTGGACCAACCAGGCGACCTTCAACAGCTTCTACCGCGGCGGCCAGCTCAGCTACGACCCGACCTACCAGCAGGCCTTCAGCCTCTCGCCCCGCTGGTACGTGGCGCCGATGACCTTCTTCTGGGCGAACGTCTCGCTCAACCTCGAGGTCACCGACACCAACGGGAACGCGCTCAACCGCGACCCGCAGATCGCCGACCCGGTGGTCGAGCTCCGGCACATGATCCCCTGGGAAGGGTTCATCATCATCGGCCAGGCGCGCCTCGGCTTCCCGCTCAGCAAGACGAGCCAGGCGTCGCAGCGCTACCTGCAGACCGGCCTCGGCACGACCATCGTGCGCGTGGTGCCGGAGATCAACCTGACGATCGCCGGCCTCTTCGCCTACCGCCGCTGGTGGGCGGGCAGCAACGTCATCCAGACCGGTGAGGGTCAGCCCGACGACTGCGGCGGCGTGCAGGCCCCGACGGCCGGCGGCGGCGCGCCCGAGATCGGCGCCACCTTCTGCGACCAGCTCGGCACCTCGAGCGCGGCCCGCGACATCATCCTCGCCGGCGTCTCGCTCACGATGACGCCCTTCGGCGGCTTCTCGATCAACGCCTCGGCGTTCGTCTTCAACACCTACAACTACGAGCTGGCGGACTTCGTCGACGACGACGGCCTGGTCATCACCAACCCCGAGGACGAGCCGCTCCGCATCCCGGACCAGAGCCGCACGCACTGGCGCAACTTCACCTACTTCGCGGTGTCGGTCGCCTACCAGTTCCTGCCCTGGCTCAACGTCTCGCTCGGCGTGCAGAACAGCGGCTTCCTCGCCTCGGCCTACAACCCCGACGGCAGCATCCGGAACCCGCTCGTCACGCCCGACACCCAGGTGTTCCTGAGCGCCACCTTCGGCCTCGACACGCTCTACACCGAGCTCTTCGTGGGCGCCGAGGACAACCTCACGCCGGAAGAGCGGCAGCGCCGCCAGCAGGGCCTCGCCCGCGGCCAGAGCGTCGGAGGGAGCTTCTGATGGCGCGATTCACCCCGAACTGCCGCGGCTCCCGCGGCGTAATGCCCGACGCGTCCCGCCTCTCTTGCAGGGGTTCGGGATCGCATCACCTTGTGACGGTTTCTGCCCGGGGACGTATTCCCGCGGCGGACGATGGATTTGGTCTGCGGACTTCAGAGGATCGGTTGGAGGCTCCCACGATGAGGCGACTCGGAAACATGCTCGCGCTGCTCGGCGCGATCGCCGCGCTGGCGGTGGGCTGCGGTGACCCGCAGCCCCCGGTGAACCGCGTCGGCGTGAACGTCGTCGAGAAGAGCGCGTTCACGGGGTCCTGGTACATGCACCAGACCATCATCGACATGGAGTACGAGGGCGCGCCCACGGGCTTCGTCGGCGCGAACGCCGGCGACAGCACGGGCGGCTTCCTCGGCTTCAGCCTCCCGCGGATCCGCTGGGTCATCGACGAGAACTTCCTCTACGCCTACCGCGACTACGAGACCGTCGGCGACCCCGATGACCCCTTCGCGGTCCGCGGCGACGAGGACGAGGACTACCTCGGCCAGCCGGTCGCGGCGTTCCGCATCGAGAGCCACTTCGACATTCGCCGCACCTACAACACGGTGACCGGCGAAGAGCAGAACGTGGTCGTCGAGAACACCACCGACCGCCACTGGTACGAGCGCCAGTTCATGCGCGTCGACTGGTCGCAGAACCTCGTCAACCCGACCTTCGAGGCGGGCGGCGGGTTCGTCGGCGCCGACTCCGCGCCGATGTTCGTCCAGGACGAGTCGCTCTTCCCGGCCGAGTACCGCCCGCAGTTCCACTTCATGAGCTGTGACGGCATGGAGGACGAGGCCTGCGACAGCGACGACCTCGACTACGCCATGGATTACGACCAGGGCGACATGTACAGCTTCAGCTTCGTCAACCAGGCGCTGCTGCGGCCGGCTCAGATCCCGTTCTTCGGCTTCCTCTGCCGCTGGAGCGACGACGTCGAGAACTTCTTCCCGAGCGCCCCCGAGTGCGCGACGGTCAGCATCTTCATCCGCACCAGCTTCCTGCGGGTGAGCGACCGCCACGACTACGAGGCGGTGGGCTGGACCCACGACCGCTTCAACCGCGCCGGGTACTTCGCCCTCGACCGGACCACCTACGACCGCTCGAACGGCGCGGGTGACCCGAGCTACGGCGTGACCGACTTCACCAACCAGTCGACCAACCGCCACAACATCTGGCTCCGCTGGTTCGAGCGCGACGCCGAGGGCAACATCGTGCGCGACGACGCCGGCCGCCCGGTGCTCCTCCCCTACGAGGAGCGCGGCACCCGGCAGATCGCGTGGTACGCGAGCCGCGAGGTCCCCGCGCACCTGATCAAGTCGAGCTACGAGGTCGCCAGCGAGTGGAACCACACCTTCATGCAGATGGTGCGGAACCTGAAGGGCGACGCGCTCCCCGAGTACGCGCCGGTCTCCTGCCAGACCGACGACCCGGGCGGCTACTGCTACTGCCAGGAGCACCCGGAGACGGGCGAGGTCCTGAACCCGACCTGCGCGGGCCGCTACGACCCGTTCGAGTCCCCCGACGACGCGCGTGCGCGCATCACCTCGGGTGAGCCCTACGACTGCTACGTCGCCACGGTCGACGAGGCGGGCAACGTGGTCGGCGACGCGATGGCCAACGAGCCCGACTACAACAACCTCGGCCTCAGCGACTCCGACTTCAACTCGTGGTTCGACACCGCGATGGTCGGCAGCGAGTGCGTGAACGTGCTCCGCATGAACACCTGCAACCTCGCCAACCAGGACGAGTGGGAGAACCTCGACTGCCAGAACCGCGGCGACGTTCGCTTCAAGCTCCTCAGCTACGTCGACCAGCCCGGCACGCCCTTCCTCGGCGTGGCGCAGCTCCGCGGTGACCCCCTCACCGGTCGCGTGGTCACCGGCGACGCCAACATCGGCGGCCCGGCGATGCAGACCCAGCGCACCCGCGCGCTCGAGGCCTACGACCTCATCAACGGCAACATCACCGAGCAGGAGTACTACACGGGCCAGGACGTCCGTGCGTACCTCGAGTCGATCGGCGCCGGCTCCTTCAACCCGACGCCCCGCATCGACTTCCGTCAGGCCGCGCACGGCGCCGGGCTGGCGGTCAACCCGTCCTTCCGGGCGGGCATGAACTCCGTGATGGACCGCGCGTGGGACCGCGCCCAGGTGCTCGAGGGCGCCGAGGGCCGGGCCGCCATCTACAGCGACCGCCTCCACGCGCTCGCCGGCACCGACATCGAGCGGCGTCTGATGGCGGGCCAGGACGCCTTCGCGATGGCCGGCTTCGACCACCTCCCGGAGGGCATGTCGCCCGACCTCCCGACCGACGAGGCCGTCTCGGCGATCTCGCCGTTCCAGGTCGACTTCGGTGAGCGGTACATGGAGATGCAGGACCACCAGCTCCGCATGGGCCTGCAGAACATGATCCTGCCGAACAACTACACGGACGACTCGGTCCTGTCCTTCGTGAACCAGCACCGCGACTGGTCGCGCGTCCGCGTCGAGTTCGAGCTGAACCGCCGCCTCTACCGCGACACGCAGGTCCACGAGCTCGGCCACTGCCTCGGCCTCCGCCACCACTTCGGCGGCACCGCGGACCCGGGCAACTACTTCGACGGCTACTACACCATCAACGAGCGCTTCCCGGTCCCGGAGCCCCGCGACTTCGACACCGACGGCACGGTGGGCCTCAGCCCGACCGAGCAGATCGCGTTCGAGGACGCGTACGAGGAGGCGGTCCGCCTCCGCGAGCTCGCCGGCATCGACCAGTGGTCGAACAGCTCGGTGATGGACTACACGCCGAACTGGTACCAGCGCATCAACGGCGCCGGCTACCACGACTTCATGGCCATCAGCTTCGGCTACGGCGACGTCGTGGACATCTACGACAACACCGTGGCGGCCGACGGCACGGCCCGCGCGCCGCTCCCCCTCGACGCCCTGACGCCGGTCAACACCATGCGTCGCGGAGTGAAGTACTACCACGGCGGCGAGACCTGCGAGTCCGACGCGCAGTGCCCCTACGCGGCCACCGGCTCGCGCTCCGGGGAGCTCCTCCAGACCAACCTGGACTCGGGCCTCACCCAGCGCTGCGTGCCCTCGGCTCGCACGGACGGCCTCAACGTCTGCTCGAACTTCGACGACGACGCCCGCGCGCTGGCCGACGCCGGCAGCACCTGGGTGCCGGTCGAGTACTTCTACTGCGAGGACATCCGCTCGAGCACGCGGAGCCTCCCGGGCTGCGCGGTCTTCGACGAGGGTGACTCGTTCCGCGAGATCGTGCGCAACCAGGTCGCGTCCTACGAGCGCGACTACATCTTCAGCGCCTTCCGCCGGTTCCGCCGCCGCTTCAGCGTCGGCAACTACTTCGGTCGGCTCATCCGGTTCCTCGACCCGCTCCTCGGGATCTACCAGAACCTGATCTACCGCTACGGCGCCGACCCGGCGTTCCGCGAGCAGGAGGGCGCGTTCGGCTTCACCGACGAGTTCCTCGCGACCGCGGACACCATGAACTTCTTCGCGCGCCTCCTCGCTCAGCCCTCCATCGGCTCCTACACCTACAACGCGGGGTGGGACCGGTACGAGCTGACGAGCCTCGACGCCGAGCCCGACGCCCAGTTCGTCGTGCCCTTCGGCGAGGGCCGCTACCTGAACTCGGTCTACCAGACGGGCCTCTCGGGCATCTGGCGCATCGAGCGGATCGGGTCGATCTACGACGCGATCATCGCGATGCAGCTGATGACCTTCCGCGGCCTCTCGCCCTTCTACGGGTCGGACGTCGTCTTCCAGACGAACTTCTACGACATCTTCCCGAACGAGATTCAGCAGATCTTCACCGGGATGATCGCGGCGCGCCCCGAGGAGTACATGCCTCGCCTCTCCGGCTGCAGCGGGGCCTCGCGCCGCTGCCCCGAGGGTCGCGTGGTCTTCATGGACTTCTACCGCGGCAACTGCTTCCCCGACGAAGACGGCGTGGTGGACCCGACCCAGTGTCGTCCGCCCACCGACGTGACCTACCAGGACCTCGACGTGCTGAACGGTGGCACGCGCTTCTTCCTGCAGTCGTACGCGGCCATCTTCAGCCTCGCGAACTTCCCCATCTACTACGACACGACCTTCCAGAATCAGATGTTCCTCTGCGTGGAAGGCCAAGGGGACTGCAACCGGCCGTCGCCGGGCTCCGTGGAGGGCGTCGACTACGTCCGCCACACGAGCACGCGCTTCGGCAAGACCTTCATCGCCTGGCAGGTCGACCCGCAGGAGGGCGTCGCCGAGCAGACCTCCATCGCCTTCGCGATGGTCAAGGAGGCTCGCGACTCCGCCTTCATCGTCGAGATGCTGCAGAAGTACCGCGGCGACGAGGGTGGCACCCCCTACGACATCGGGAACCTCACCGCCGCCGAGCAGGCGGAGCTCGCCGCCATCGGCTACGAGCTGCCGGCTGACGGGGACGTCGACTTCGAGATCGACCGCCTCGACAGCCGCCTCCGCAGCCTCGAGGGCTTCTTCTTCTACGTCGTGCAGCTGGAGCGGTTCTACGGAATCGAGTTCCCGGCGATCTACACCCGTCCGGAGATCTAGGAGTGGACATGGAATCGACGCGCACTTCTCAGAATCACCGGAACAGGCAGGACTCAGCCATGGATCACGGAGCCAACAAGATGCGGATCACCCGCCACGGACTGCTCGGAGCGCTCGTGCTCGCCCTCGGGAGCCTCTCCCTCGGCGTGGCGGGCTGCGCCGAGCCCGGCCCGGACATCAACCGCGTCCAGACCAACCTCGTCGACAAGAGCATCTTCGAGGGTGAGTGGTGGTACACGCGCACCGTCGCCGACATCGACGACGACGCGTCCTGGGCCATCAACGGCGCCGGCGCCGGCGCCCCCTGGCCCGGCGCGACCGCCAACTTCGACATCGCCTCGCGCTCCGGCATCATGGGCCGGATCCGCTGGGTCATCGACGAGGACTTCCTCTACGCCTACCGCTCGCACGAGATCATCTTCGGCGGCGCGGAGGACGCGGACGAGGACGGCTACCTCGGTCAGCCGCTCGCGGTCTTCCCGATCACCGGCCACGTGGACGTCCGGCGCGAGTACAGCGCGATCACCGGTGAGCCCACCAACGTGATCAGCGAGAGCCAGGACCGCCGCTGGTACGACCGTCAGTACCTGCGCGTCGACTGGTCGCAGAACCTGGTGACCTTCGGCCTCTTCGGCGCCAGCCTCGAGCTCAACGAGTTCTTCGGCCAGTTCCGCCGCGAGCCGGTCACCAACTTCGTCCAGGAGGGCGGCGACTCCCGCATCCCCGACAGCTGGCGCCCGACCTTCGTCCGCATCGGCGACGACCCGGAGTACCGCTTCTACGACGAGTGGCCCACCGAGCAGCACGACGACGTCCACTACATGTCGTTCGTCACCAACGAGCTCTGGACCCCGACGAACTGCCCGAGCGACGTCTGCCAGACGTCGATCCGGATCAGCATCCGCAACTCGTTCCTGCGCGTGCCGCCGAACCACCAGTACGCGGCCGAGTCGCTCGAGAACGACGAGTACGACCGCTTCGGCATCATCCGCACCGAGGCCCGCACCTACATCCGTGGCGGCGAGGATCGCTCCGAGCTCAGCACCTACTGTGACGCTCGCGCGGTCGCGACCTGCACCTTCGACGACGACTGCGGCACCGGCGGCTCCTGTGACTTCGGCGCCGACGGCGTGGGTCGCTGCGTCGCGGGCACCATGGAGGACGTCGACGACTGCGGCGTGGGCGTGATGGCGGACTACGCCACCGGCCGCTGCCAGAACGACATCGACGCCGAGTGCGGTCCCGGCCTCTGCAACATGGACACGCACCTCTGCCAGGGCGGCCTGACCCCCGAGTACGGGGAGACGGACTTCCTCGCCTACTGGCGCCTGCGTCACAACTTCTACGCCCGCTCGCTCGCGGCCGCGGACGACCCCCGTCACACCGGCGGTCGCTGCGTCGCGGACTGGCAGTGCGACAACCGCCACGGCACCGTCGACACCGGCGCGCTCATGAGCAGCGCGTGGGTCGGTGAGCTCAGCTCGATGCTCGAGCGCGAGGTCACCCCCGGCGACCTGCTCGCGGGCTCGACCTGTGACCCGGCGGCGTCCCGCTGCACCATCCCGCTCCGCACCCGCCCGGCGCGGCCCGTGGACTACTACCTCAACCCGCACTTCCCGCAGCACCTCGTGCGCACCTCCATGGAGGTCGTGTCGCAGTGGAACGACGGGTTCATGCAGGGCAACCGTGAGCTCCACGGCCAGGCCCTCCCGACCGGCGCGCCCGTCGCCTGCCAGTCGGAGAACCCGGTGGACTACTGCTTCTGCGCCGCCGACGGCAGCCTCAAGTCGCCGGAGGTCCGGGCGGACGACACCTGCGCCCACCGCTCCAACTACTTCGTCCCGCCGGAGGCGCGCGGCGAGGAGAACCCGTACGACTGCTGGGTCGCGATCGTGGGCGCCGACGGCACCCCGACCACCGACGAGGGCATCAACCCCGCCAACCCGACCAGCCACGCCGACTACAGCGACGAGGTCTACCGCTACGCGTTCGTGGGCGACGAGTGCATGCTCCGCCTCAACGTCAACAGCTGTGACGTCCCGGTCGCCGACGGCGAGGACCCCGCCCCGTGTGAGGAGCTCGGTGACATCCGTTACCAGTTCTACAACTACGCGACCGGCGCCGGCGCCGGCTGGTGTGGCGTGATGCAGCAGATGTCCGACCCGACCAACGGCGAGGCCATCAGCATCCCGATCAACATGGGCGAGCTCTGCGAGGACCGCATCGCCACGAACGCGCTCGACCTCTGGCCGGTCCTTCGCGGCGAGATCGACGAGAGCTCGCTGTTCACCGGTGAGAACGTCCGCGGCTACTACGAGCGCCTCGGCAACGTGCACGTGCCCGTCGGCCTCGCGCCGGCCATCAACGGCAACGAGTACACCCCCGGCGACCTCGGCCGCCCGACCGGTCTCGCGGCCCAGGGCCTCTCGACCCGGCTGAACGACCACCTCAACGACGTGTTCAGCGAGATGGCGCCCCGCTTCGAGGCGCTCCGCGCTGGCAACGAGGGTCGCGCGCAGATCATGAGCGACCGCCTCCGGAACCTCGCCGGCACGCAGATCGAGCGTCGCCTGGTCGAGGGCATGGCGGCGGAGGGCTTCGGCGGTCTCGCCGACTCCAACCCGCTCATGGCGCTCAACATGGAGACGCAGGGCCTGACCCGTCCGGACTCGGCGACGATGCTCGAGCAGCTCTCGCCCTTCCGCGACAACTTCCAGCAGCTCCTCACCCAGGATCACATGCGGGAGATGGCGTTCGCCGAGAACCACATCTACTACCCCCGCGACGCGATCTTCACGTCTCGCTACAACCAGTACTGGGCCAACGCCTTCGCGGGCCGCCCGTACGAAGAGGCGCACATCCGCTGGCGTCAGGCCTTCCACCGCGCGGTCATGCTCCACGAGCTCGGCCACGGTCTCGGCCTCGAGCACAACTTCGCGGCCAGCTACGACCGCGACCACTACCACGACGGCTACTTCAACCTCGTGACCACCCGTGAGGGTGAGAGCCGTCCCTTCGCGCTGCCGACGATCGACGAGTTCGACTGCGGCGAGGACGGGCTCTGCCCCGGCGACCCGGGCCACACCATGCCCGACGACGGCGAGGCCGACACCATCCTCACCGACGACGAGGCCGTGCGCTGGGTGGAGGCGATCCGCGAGATCCGCACCAACCGCTCGCTCAACGGTCTCGGCAACACGATGACCTCGTCGCTCATGGACTACAACGGCGACCTCTCGGACATGTCCGGGCTCGGCCGCTACGACCACGCGGCGGTCTTCTACAACTACTTCAACCTGGTCGAGGCCTTCGACGGCGACCCGCTGTACCGCGAGGGCGCGAGCTCCTCGCTCGACGGCCTGCTCCGCTCGGACACCACCGAGCGTCGCCTCTGGACCTGGTACCAGGGCGGTGAGTCCTGCGACATCGACGTCGACTGCCCCTACGCGGCCGGCTCCGAGGCGCTCACGGACTCGCAGGGCATCTTCCAGCGCTGCATCCAGAACCCGCGCTACGCGAACATCCCGATCCCCTGCAACGGTGAGCGGAACTGCGTGTGCTCCAACTTCGACGAGGACTTCATCGACTTCGTCGAGCAGGCGGAGCCCCGCTACAACTCGGACGCGGACGGCGACGGCGTCGTCGACTACGACCGGGTCGAGTACATGTTCTGCAGCAACCCGCGCCTCGGCGACATCTCCTGGTGCAACACCTTCGACGCGGGTGAGAGCTTCCAGGAGACGATCGATCACTTCCGCCAGATGTGGCAGGAGAACTACCCGCGCAGCTACTACCGGAACTACCGCCGGAACTTCTTCACCGGAGCCCGCTCGACGCGCTACATCGTCGACGCCGCGAAGATGTACCAGCACCTCTTCTTCCGGTACTTCTACGAGCCCGAGTTCCGCCGTCAGACCGGCCCGCTCGGCTTCAACGACCAGTACCTCGCCTCGGTCGACGCGATGAACTGGCTCGCGGAGCTGGCGCAGCTGCCCGACATCGGCTCCTACCGGCTCGAGAACACCGCGGGTCCCGAGACCTGTGATCCCCGCAACCCGGACGCCCCCGGCAACCCCGCGGGCTGCGAGTACGCCTACCGTCACCTCGGCGAGGAGATGGACATGGCGGAGGCGGACTTCTCCCTCGCGCCTGGCCAGGGCTTCCGCACCTGGTCGGAGTACCAGGACGGCCTCTACGGCTTCTTCCGCATGGAGATCGCCGGGACGTTCTGGGACAAGCTCATCGCCCTCAACGCGCTCACCATTCGTGACTGGGGCCTGAGCTTCACCGTCGACGAGCGGTACTTCATCAACTTCTACGACCTCTTCCCGGTCGAGATGACGGAGCTCTACGGTGGCTACGTCATCGACGACGAGGCCTGGTACGCCCCGCGCGTCCGGATGGAGGACGGGGAGCCGCACGTCTACTACCTGAACTACCTCCGCGGGAACTGCCGCGACGAGACCACCGGCGTCCTCTCGGTCTGCCGCGACTCGAACGAGGTGGAGTTCACCGACCCGCCGCTCATGGACACGAGCAACGAGATCCTGCGCCTCTACGCGTCGGTCTTCGCGCTCTCCCGGATCCCGGTCTTCTACGACCCGTCGTTCGAGAGCCGGCTGGCGATCTTCAAGCTGGACAACGCGGACGGCTTCGACATCCCGGACGTCCAGACCGACGGGCTGCCGACCCAGGCGTACGGCGAGGCGATCCCGGGCTCGGGTCACGCGGTGACCACCGACCCGGCCGAGGCGGACTACATCATCTACACGTCCGACCGCCTCCACGTGCCCTACGTCGCGGTGAAGCTGCGCGAGCGGCTGACCTTCAACCTCGAGGAGGAGCAGCTGGGCTTCCAGCTCCTGCTCCAGGTCTCGCAGCTCCAGCAGCGGGTTCGTCAGCTCGAGGCGCTCGCCAGCCCGACGCCCGAGCAGCGCGCCGAGCTGAGCCGCCTGCGCCGCGACCTCGTCGGGAACGAGTCGTTCCTCGAGTCGCTCATCGAGGTCTCCCGCATCTTCGGCATCACCAGCTGGCTCTGACCTAGAGCCGCTCGATCCGGAGCACGGCCCGGCACCTCACGGTGTCGGGCCGTTTCATTTTGCCGGGGTCATGCGGTCACGTTAGGCTCGCGGCCCCCGGAGATGGACCGGGGCTCGACGGGAGAAGAACGCGTGAGCTCTGTCAGCGAAGAGCTGCTGCCGCTCTACCGCCAGATGCTGCTGATCAGGCGCATCGAGGAGGAGTCGGCCAAGGCGTACGTCCAGGGGAAGATCGGCGGTTTCCTCCACCTCTACATCGGGCAGGAGGCGATCGCGGTCGGCACCGAGGCGGCGATCACCGGGGACGACAACGTCCTGACGACCTACCGAGACCACGGCTTCGCGCTCGCGCGTGGCACGACCCCGCGCGCCGTGATGGCGGAGCTGTTCGGCAAGGACACCGGCTGCTCGCGGGGCCTCGGCGGCTCGATGCACATGTTCGACAAGGAGAACCGCTTCTTCGGCGGGCACGCCATCGTCGGCGGTCACGTCGCGGTCGCGGCCGGCGTCGCCTTCCGGGCCAAGTACCTGAAGCAGGACAACGTCACGCTGTGCTTCTTCGGGGAGGGCGCCACCAACATCGGCGGCTTCCACGAGGGCATGTCGCTCGCCGGGCTCTGGAAGCTCCCGGCCGTGTTCATCTGCGAGAACAACCTCTACTCGATGGGCACCCCGCTCGTGCGCACCATGCCCGAGAAGGACCTCACCAAGAAGGCGCCCGGCTACGCGATGGCCGGCGACCGCTTCGAGGGCCACGACGTGCTCGAGGTCCGCGACCGGATCCGCCAGGCGGTCGACCGCGCCCGCGCCGGCGACGGCCCGACCCTGATCGAGATCCTCACCTACCGCTTCCGCGGCCACTCGATGAGCGACCCCGGCCGCTACCGGACGTCCGAGGAGGTCGAGGAGCGGAAGAAGAAGCACGACCCGCTCCGCATCTCGCGGCAGAAGCTGCTCGACGACGGCATGAGCGAGTCCGACCTCGACGCGGTGGACGCCGAGGTCGAGGAGATGGTGCAGGACGCCGTGAAGTTCGCCGAGGAGAGCGAGCCCGCCAAGCGGGAGTCGATGTTCGACTACGTGCTCGCCCCCGAGGGAGGCGCCGATGCGTGAGATCCGGTACCGCGAGGCGCTCCGAGAGGCGATGGCCGAGGAGATGCGCCGGGACGAGAAGGTCTTCCTCATGGGTGAGGAGGTCGGCCACTACCAGGGCGCCTACAAGGTGACCCAGGGGCTGCTCGACGAGTTCGGCGACGAGCGCGTGGTCGACACCCCGATCGCCGAGGCGGGCTTCGCCGGCGTCGCGGTCGGCGCGGCGATGTCGGGCCTCCGCCCGATCGTCGAGTTCATGACCTGGAACTTCTCGCTCGTCGCGTTCGACCAGATCGTGAACAACGCGGCCAAGATGTACCAGATGAGCGCCGGGCAGTTCCCGGTGCCGGTCGTCTTCCGCGGGCCCAACGCCTCCGCGCGCCAGGTGGCCTCGCAGCACAGCCACGCGGTCGAGGCGTTCTACGCCAACGTGCCCGGCCTCCACGTCGTCTACCCGTCGACCCCGCGCGACGCGAAGGGCCTGCTCAAGACGGCGATCCGGAGCGACAACCCGGTCGTCTTCCTCGAGGGCGAGACGCTCTACAACGCCAAGGGCGAGGTCCCCGACGAGGACGAGGACGAGCTGATCCCCTTCGGCAAGGCGCGCATCGCCCGCGAAGGCACGGACTGCACGATCGTGGTCTGGGGGCGCCCCTACCAGGCGGCGCTGAACGTCGCCGACGAGATGGAGAAGGAGGGCGTGTCCTGCGAGGTGATCGACCCGCGGACGCTCCGTCCCCTCGACCACGAGACCATCGTCGAGTCGGTGAAGAAGACGAACCGCTGCGTCATCGTGCACGAGCACTGGCCCTACGGCGGCCCGGGCGCGGAGATCGTCGATCGCATCCAGCGCGAGGCGTTCGACCACCTCGACGCGCCGGTCCTCCGGGCCCACAACCTCGACGTGCCCATGCCCTACGCGCTGCACCTCGAGGAAGAGGTCATCGTGGGCGAAGACCGCATCCGTGATGCGGTGCGCAAGGTCTGTTACCTCGATCGGTAAGGAGCTCCCATGGCCAAGATCGTCGGACTGCCGAAGCTCTCGCCCACGATGGAAGAGGGCACCCTCGCGCGGTGGGAGAAGTCGGAGGGCGACCGCGTCGCGGTCGACGACCTCATCGCGGAGATCGAGACGGACAAGGCCACCATGGAGTGGCGCGCGTTCGATCCCGGCGTGCTGCTGAAGCGGCTCGTCGAGGAGGGCGCGGTCCTCGAGCCGGACGCCCCGGTGGCGATCTTCGGCGAAGAGGGCGAGGACATCTCCGCCCTTCTGGAGGAGCTCGAGTCGGGCGGCGCGAAGGCGGAGACGCCGCCCGCCGAGCCGGCCGCGGAGTCGGCGCCGAAGGCCGACGCCGAGAAGGAGCGCCCGGCGGCGCCCGAGCCCAGCGCGCCTCCGAAGCAGCCCGCCCGGAGCGACGGCCGGGTGCTCGCCTCGCCGCTGGTCCGCAAGCTCGGCCGCGAGCACGACATCGACCTCAGGGCGATCGAGGGCAGCGGCCCCGGCGGACGCATCATCAAGCGCGACATCGACGACTACCTCAGCCGCCCACGCCCGAGCGCGCCGGCGCGCGGGGAGCGTCGCCCGCCGCGGGTCGAGAAGCTCACCTCGATGCGCAAGACCATCGCGCGCCGGCTCACCGAGTCGAAGCAGACGGTCCCGCACTTCTACCTCACCATCGACTTCGACGCGGAGCCCATCCTCGCGGCGCGAAAGCAGATCAACGAGGCGCTCGCGAAGGACGGCGAGAAGTCGTCGATCAACGACTTCATCCTCAAGGCGTGCGCCGCGGCGCTGCGCGAGGTGCCGGCCGCGAACGCGAGCTTCATGGGCGACGCGATCCACTACCACGAGGTGGTCGACATCTCGGTGGCCGTGGCGGTGCCCGACGGGCTCGTCACCCCGGTGCTGCGCGACGCCGATCAGAAGGGCATCCGAGAGATCGCCCGAGAGGTGAAGGAGCTCGCCGAGAAGGCGCGCAACAAGAAGCTCACCCTCGAGGAGATGCAGAACGGCACCTTCAGCGTGTCCAACCTCGGCATGTACGGCATCGAGGAGTTCTCGGCGGTCATCAACCCGCCCGAGGGCTGCATCCTCGCGGTCGGCACCCTCCGCGAGGAGCCGGTGGTGAAGAACGGCGCCATCGCGCCGGGGAAGCGCATGCGCGTGACCCTCAGCTGCGATCACCGCGTCGTCGACGGCGCCGTCGGCGCGGAGTGGCTCGCCGCCTTCAAGCGCATCATCGAGTCTCCCGTCCTCATGCTCATGTAACCCCTCGCTTCTTTGCGGCGCTTCGGGGGCAATTTGTCTCTCGCAGAGGCGCAGAGGGGCTGGGGGGCGGCGGGGTGGCGGTTCGCCGGCGCTCGGTGGGTCGCTCGCTTCTTTGCGGGCGCTTCGGGGGCAATTTTGCTCTCGCAAAGCCGCAAAGCCGCAAAGGGGCTGGGGGGCGGCGGGGTGGCGACTGGCCGGCGGTGTGAGGCGCGGCCGGCCGGGGTGGGGCGGCGTGGGGCGGCGTGGGCGTCGGGGCGGCTCGCTGCGCTCGGGGGTGGCGGCGGGTCGCTGGGCTATTCCTCCTCGCCTCCCACCTCCCTTCTCCCCTGAAAAGGAAGCCGTCGCCGACGAGCGGTAGGAAAGGCGTCGCCGACCCTCCGAGCGGAAGGGGATCAGCAGGCGCGATGGCCGGAGGTGGGGAAGATCTTGCCGGGGTTGAGGATGCCTCTCGGATCGAGCTGGGCTTTGATGCCTCGCTGGACGCGGATGAGGTCCGGGCTCTGCTCGAGGCCGAGGTAGGGGGCCTTGAGGGCGCCGATGCCGTGCTCGCCGCTGAGGGTGCCGCCGAGGGCGACGGTGGCGCGGAAGAGGGCCTCGATGGCGGCGTGCACGCGGGGCTCTTCGGCGGGGGTGTCCCAGAGGAAGTTGACGTGCAGGTTGCCGTCGCCGGCGTGGCCATAGGTGGGCATCGTCACCTGGTGGGTCTCCGAGATGGCGCGGCACTCGGCGAGCAGAGCGCCGATCTTCGAGCGCGGCACGACCACGTCCTCGGAGAGCTTGTTCGTGGCGCGGCGCCGGAGCGCGCGGGACATCTCGCGCCTCACCGCCCAGAGGCGCTCGCGGTCGCCGCCGTGCTTCGCCACCAGGATCTCGAGGGCGCCGGCGTCCGTCAGCGCGCCGCCGAGCCGCTCGAGCTCGCCGTCGAGGTGGGCGTCCTCGCCGTCGATCTCCACCAGGAGCATCGCGCCCGCGCCGGAGGGGATGGCGATCGCGCCCTCCGCCCGCAGGACGTCGAGGGTGATCGCGTCGAGCAGCTCCACGCAGCGCGGGACCACTCGCTGATCCAGGCAGGCCGAGACCGCGCCCGCCACGTGGTCGGCGCCGGGCAGGAACACCGCCATCGTCCGGATCGCCTCGGGCTTCGGCACCAGGTGCAGGGTGGCCCGGGTGATCAGCGCGAGCGTGCCCTCGCTGCCGACGAGGAGGCGCGTCAGGTCGTAGCCGGTCACCCCCTTCTTGGTCCGGCGCCCGAGCTCGAGCACCGTCCCGTCGGCCATCACCGCCTCGAGCCCGAGCACGTAGTCGCCCGTCACCCCGTACTTGAAGGCGCGCGGCCCGCCGGCGTTCTCGGCGATGTTCCCGCCGAGCGTGCAGCTCGCGAGGCTGTTCGGGTCGGGCGGGTAGAAGAGGCCCTCCGCCTCGACCGCGGCGTGTAGGTCGGCGAGCACGAGGCCCGGCCGGACCACCGCCACCCCGTCGCCTCGGTGGATATCGTCGACGCTGGCGAGGCCCTCGAAGGACATCACCCAGCCGCCGCGCAGCGGCACCGCCCCGCCGGTGCGCCCGGTCCCCGCCGCCCGCGGGGTCACAGGGACGCGGTGGGCGTGGGCGACCTGCATCACCGCCGCGACTTGCGCCGCGCTCGACACCCGCACGACCGCGTCGGGCAGGGTCGGCTCGGTCTCGCTCTCGTCGCGCGCGTACGCCTCTCGGGTCTCCCGGTCGCGCAGCACCGCGCCGTCCGGGAGCGCGCGATCGAGCGCGATCGTCGCCCGATCGCTCACAGCCGCGGTCACCGCGTTCACGCCCGCAGCTTGCGGCGCGCGCTCCCGGCCCGCCACCTCGATCCTGCGCGTGGGCTCCGGGGGACCCAAAACGGGATTCCACCGCCGTACCTGCGCTACGATGACCGTGATGAAACTTTCCGCGCTCGCGCCGACCGTGGCTTGCCTTCTCCTCCTCGCGGCTTGCGACGACGGGACCCCGCCGCCTCCACCCCCGGTCGACTCCGGGCTCCGCGACACCGGGGTGCGTGACTCCGGGCCGCCGCCGGACGGGAGCGTCGACCCGATGGACGCGGGCGACTCGAGCACCCCCCCGCCCCGCGACGCGGGGCCGCTGACCTGCAGCGTCTCGCCGGACGACGTGTTCAACCTCGCGGTCGACCCGCGCAGCGCGCCGCGCATCGTCGGCTTCGCGGCCGGGCCGGACGGCTTCGGCGTCGCCTGGAACGAGACCCGGGACGGCTTCCCCGACATCTTCGCGCAGCGCATCGGGTCCGACGGCATGCCCGGCGCCGAGGTGAAGCTGACCGACGACCCGAGCCAGGATCGCGCGCCCCAGATCACGCCGGTCGGCACCCAGTGGGTCGCCGCCTACGTCAGCAACGAGGGCACGACCGGGTTCGAGCTCCGCACCCAGCTCCTGTCCGCCGACATGACCCTGGTGGGCGCCGCGAACGTGGTGACCGACACGCCCGCGCAGCTCGAGGACAACCCGGTCTTCCTCGGCGGAGCCAGCGGCCTCCTGCTCTCGTGGGTCGAGGACGACATGGTCGCGCTGACTCGCAGCGGCCGCGCCCGCACGATCGCGGCGGACGGCACGGCGAGCGGCGCGGTGCAGACCACGACCGCCGCCGCGAACCGGCCCGGCCAGATCGCGATCGGTGAGCTCGACGCGGGCCCGGTGCTCGTGTGGAGCGAGGGCGTCGGCGGCAGCGGCGACGTGCTCATGCAAGGCCTCGACGCCAGCGGCGCGCGCCGCGGCGAGGTCAGCACGCTCAGCGTGGAGGGCAACGCGGACGGAACCGTCGACGCGGCGCTCGGGGTGAGCGGCGGCGCGGTCGTCTTCGGCGTGCTCGTCGGCGGCGTGCGGAGCGAGGTCCGCTTCCGCGCGCTCGACATGGAGGGCGCGTTCGTCGGCGACGAGCGCATCCTCACCGAGGGCGCGGCCGTCGGCACCGACGGCTCGATCGCGCCCTTCGCCGGCGGCTACGTCGTGAGCTACCGGGCGCTGCCCGCCGGCGGCTCGCCGGCGCAGATCCGGGTGCTGCTCGTCGACGCCTTCGGCGACGTGCTCGAGACCATCCCGGTCGCCGACGCCGCGGAGAGCGGCGGCCGCACCACCGTGCGGGTGACGGGGGACGGCCAGATCGGCGTGGCCTGGGCCGACGACGCGGACGCCGGCACGGAGATCCGCTTCGGCCTGCTGCGCTGCGGGGGTGGGGCGTGAGGCGCTGGATCGCCATCGCTCTCCTGCTCGGCGCCTGCGACGACAACCCGCCGGCGCCTCCTCCGCCTCCGCCCGCCGACAGCGGCGCCGCGCGCGACACCGGGGTGGTCGACATGGACGCCATGGTCCTCCCCGACGGCGCCCTGCCCGACGGCGCGCCGCCGGATCCCGACGGCTCCACGCCGACCGACGCCGACGTGCCGCGCGACGGCGCCCCTCCGCTCGACGGCGCGCCGCCCGACGACGCGGGCCCCGAGCCCGACGCCGGCCCGCTCGACTCGGGCATGATCGACTTCTGCTCGATGATCACCCCCGGGACGCCCTGCGCGAGCAGCGCGAGCTGCGCGATGGGCGAGGTCTGCCTCGACAACGGGTGCGGGCAGATGCGCTGCTACCCCGGCGGCCGAGGCTGCGCCGACGACATGGACTGCGCCTCCGGGAGCACCTGCATGGGCGTGTGCACGTCGTCGCCCCCCGGCAGCTGCGCCGACTCCCGGGACTGCCCGGCCGGCTTCAGCTGTGACGCCGGGAGCTGCGTCGACCGCCGGATCGGGTGCGGCGCGGCCGCCGCGTGTCCTTGGGGGTTCCTCTGTGAGGCCTCCGGGAGCCGGGGCGCCGCCTTCTGCGAGCGGGCCTACACCCGCTGCAGCTCGGTGGCCGCCTGCCCCTCCTTCGGCGACTGCCGTGATGTCACCGGATCGGGGCAGACGATCTGTCACTGGAGCGGCGGGCCGTCGTGTCGGAACAACGCCGACTGCCCGGTGCTCGGCGAGGTGTGCGGCACCCACCCGGAGTTCATCGACGGCGTCTGCCAGCAGCAGGGGCCGTGCGCGAGCGCCGCGGACTGCGCGAGCGGCTTCGAGTGCCGCGATCTCTGGGGAGACGGGGTGACCGAGTGCGTCGCGACCGGCGGCAGCTGTCTGACCCAGGCCGACTGTCCGGCCGGCGCGATCTGCGGGGTCCCCCTCGCCGGCGGTGCCCCTCGCTGCATCAGCCGCCCGCTCTGACCGTGCCCGTCGTATGAAATCTTTTCAGACCCCCGCAATCACGACACAGCCCGACGCCCCCGACGCGCCTGAAAACGCAGTGATTTCAATCGCCAACAGCGGGTCCGATCGTTGCAACAGCGACGGGCTCACGAGGGGCGTCGGCATTCCGTCGGCGGAGATCAGTACCGCGGGGATCGAATGATGCAGCGTTGGCAGCCTTGGGTTTTCGGTCTGCTCCTCGCAGGAGGATGCGCGATCGAGGCTCCTCCTCCCGAGGCGGACCCGAACCAGAGCCCGGACGTCCAGCCGATCGACGGCGACGCCGGAGACTGCGTGAGGCCCGGTGAGGGCTGCGCCTGTGACGCCGACCAGCCGCCCGTGGACTGCTACCTCGACGCGATCGAGAACCCCGACGGCTCGTTCACCTGCAACCAGGGCACCCGCTACTGCCGCGGCGGCGCGTGGACGGCGTGCGAGTCCGTGCGGAGCTACGAGCTCCGGAGCGCGCCCGGCACCTCGCCGCTCGTGACCGGGCCGAGCGCCTGCAACCCCTGCGACCCCGCCTGCGCGGTGAGCCGCGACGTCCCGAGCAGCCGCGACCTGCCGGGGCGCAGCACCGACGTCGAGTACGACCCGGGCGCCGGCGGCATCTCGCTCGAGGTGGACGGCTCGGGCACCGCGATGCTCCCGGACTCCGACGGCGACGGCATCCCGGACGAGGCCGACGACTGTGTGGGCCCGGGCGCGATCCGCGCGGCCGACGGGAGCTGCTACGGCGACACCTTCTTCTTCCACGAGCTGCCCTACGGCGGCCCGGCGGAGATCGACCCGCTCGACGTGCGGGTCCAGGTGCGGACGGCGGACGTCTACTTCCTCATGGACACCACCGGGTCCATGGGCGGCGAGATCTACAACCTCCAGCGCGACCTGACGCGCGGCAGCTTCATCAGCGGCTGCGGCGGCGGCATCATCGGCGCGATCCGCTGCACCATCCCCGACGCCTGGTTCGGGGTCGGCAACCACGACGACTATCCGGTCTCGCCCTACGGCAGCGCGGGCAGCGGCGACGTCGTCTATCGGAACTTCCAGGACATCACCTCGAGCGTCTCCGCGTCGCAGAACGCGGTGAACCGCCTCCGCCTCCACTACGGCATGGACGGCCCCGAGTCGCAGAGCCAGGCGCTCTGGGCGGTGGCCAGCGGCGGCGGCCTCGGGCCCTACCTCAGCCCGCGCGGCAGCTGCGGCGGCGGGCGCTGGGGCTACCCCTGCTTCCGGCCGGGCACGATCCCGATCCTGATCCTCTTCACCGACGCGCCCTTCCACAACGGGCCCTACGGCTACAACTACGCGTTCGGCGGCGGCGGCGGCGGCGCCCTTCCGTCGGCCACCTACGTGAGCGGGAACGACACCCGCTGGAGCGCGCGCTGGACCGGCGACGCGGCGACGACCTGGACCGGCTGGCGCGGCAACACCTGCTCGCATCGCAACGACTACGGCGCGCCCTGCGCGTGGGACAACTCCCGCGACGTCGTCTTCCGCTTCACCGTCTCGACTCGCCGCAGCATCACCCTCACGACCGAGGGCTCGAGCTTCGACACCGTGCTGATGCTGATGGACGGGAGCTTCCGCAACGTCGCCTGCGACGACGACGCCGGCCCCGGGACCACCTCGCGCATCGTGCGCACCCTCAACCCGGGCACCTACTACGCCGTCGTGCTCGGCTACGGCTCGGCTTGCGGCAACTACCGCTTCTCGATCGGTGATCCCAGCCGCGCCGGCGGCGGCACGACCGGGTTCCCCGTCACCTGGGGCCAGGCGGTCACCGAGCTCAACCGGAACGGCATCCGCGTCATCACCGTGCACTCGGGCGGCAGCTACGGCCGGAACGACGCCAACGCGCTCGCCGACGCCACCTCGAGCTACTCGAGCTCCGGCTCGCGCTACGTCTTCCCGATCAGCTCGAACGGCAGCGGCCTCGGCCGCTCGGTCGTCGACGCGGTGGTCGACCTCGCGAACTACAACCGGATGGACATCACCGCCCGGGCGACCGACGACCCCGGCACCGGGATCGACGAGCGCGGCTTCGTCGACTCGATCACCGCGGTCGGCTGGGGTCCCGGCAGCTGCGCCGGCGTCAGCGGCGGGCGGACCTTCGTGCAGTGTCTGCCGGGCACGCAGGTCGACTTCCGGATCGCGTTCCGCAACGACATCGTCATGCCGACGGCGTCGCCGCAGGTCTTCGACTTCTTCATCGAGGTCGTGGGCGACGGCAGCTTCGTGCTCGACCGCATCCCGGTGCGCATCCTCGTGCCGCCGAACCGGCCGCTCTACCCGCCGGAGGGGCGCTACTGGCGCGACTACGACAGCACCCTGCACTGCGCCGAGAACGAGAGCCCGGACTGGGGCAACCTCACCTGGGACGTGGTCAGCATGCCGTCGGGCACGAGCGTGCGCTGGGAGCTCCGGGCGGCCGAGTCGCTCGCGGCGCTCCCCGGCACGACGCCGGTGACCTTCACCGCGCCCCCGACGAGCTCCCCGGTGGACATCGCCGCCCGGCTCGCGAGCGCCGGGGTGCCCAACGGGCTCGACTATCTCCGCGTCACGGCGGTCCTCCGATCCAACGCGGATCGGAGCGAGACGCCGGTGCTCCGCTCGTTCGAGACTCGGTTCGTCTGCGTCCCCACGGAGTGATCCGTTCCAGCTGCGAAATTCCTTCGCAACATCGAAACACGATTGGCGCCGTATTCGGGATGATCCAGCGCAGTTTTGCGTGTAAGTGATCGGGTCCAGAGATTGCTGTCTGGTGACCGCCCCTCGAGGGCGGAGAGATGGGGATCGAGAGTGGCCGCTTCCAGGCTCGTGTTCGCCGCGCTGATCACCCTCGGCGCCTGCTCGGTCGAAGGGCCGCCCGCACCTCCGGAGCCGGGGCTCGACCCGGTCCCGGTGGACGGCGACGCCGGCGACTGCGGCGCGCCCGCGGAGGGCTGCGCTTGCCAGCCCGACCGCGAGCCGATCGACTGCTATCTCGACCCGCTGGTCCAGGACGACGGCACGCTCGTCTGCCAGCGCGGCACCCGCTACTGCCAGGGGCGCGCCTGGACCGGCTGCCAGTCGGTCCACGCCTACACCCTGCGCGCGCCCGAGGGCACCTCGCCGCTCATCACCGGCCCGACGAGCTGCAACCCGTGCGATCCGACCTGCGCGGTGAGCCGGGACGTGCCGACCACCGGCGACCTGCCCGGCCGCAGCACCGACGTCGAGTACGACCCGGGCGCCGGCGGCATCCGCCTGCGCACCGACGGCACGGGCCCGGCGCCGCTGCCCGACTCCGACGGGGACGGCGTGCCCGACATCGCCGACGAGTGCGTGGGCCCGGGGGCCTACCGCGCGGCCGACGGGAGCTGCTACGGCGACACCTTCTTCTTCCACGAGCTGCCCTACGGCGGCCCGGCGGAGATCGATCCGCTCGACGTGCGGGTCCAGGTGCGGACGGCGGACGTCTACTTCCTCATGGACACCACCGGGTCCATGGGCGGCGAGATCTTCAACCTCCAGCGCGACCTGACCGCGGGCAGCTTCATCAGCGGCTGCGGCGGCGGCATCATCGGCGCGATCCGCTGCACCATCCCCGACGCCTGGTTCGGCGTCGGCGCTCACGACGACTACCCGGTCAGCCCCTACGGGAGCGGCCCCTCCGGCGACGTCGTCTACGAGAACTTCCAGGACATCACCTCGAGCGTCTCGGCCGCGCAGACCGCGGTGAACCGGCTCCGTCTCCACTACGGTATGGACGGCCCCGAGTCGCAGACCCAGGGGCTGTGGGCGGTGGCCACCGGCGGCGGCCTCGGGCCGTACCTGTCGCCCAACGGCCCCTGCCCCGCCGGCGGCTGGGGCTACCCCTGCTTCCGGCCCGGCACGATCCCGGTCCTGCTGCTCTTCACCGACGCGCCGTTCCACAACGGGCCCTACGGCTACGACTACGCGATCGGCGGCGCGACCCTGCCGCCCACCACCGCGGTGAGCGGCAACGACACGCAGGCGAGCGCGCGCTTCACCGGCGACGCGGCGACGACCTGGACCGGCTGGACCGGCAACACCTGCTCGGCGGCCAACAACTACTCCGCGCCTTGCCTCTGGGACTCGTCGCGGGACGTGGTCTTCCGCTTCACCGTCTCGACCCGCGAGTCGATCACGATCTCCACCGAGGGCTCCGGCTACGACACCGCGATGATGTTGATGGACTCGTCCTTCAACTCGATCGCCTGTGACGACGACGGCGGCCCGGGCGGCACCTCGCTCATCGAGCGCACCCTCAACCCGGGCACCTACTACGTGGTCGTGCTGGGCTACGGGACCAACTGCGGCCCCTACCGGCTCTCGATCGGGCGCGCGGCGTCGCGCTGGCCGGCAACCTGGAGCGACACCGTCGCCGCCCTCAACGCCACCGGCATCCGGGTGATCACCGTGCACTCCGGCGGCAGCTACGGCCGCGACGACGCCAACGCCCTCGCGGACGCCACGGCCAGCTACTCGAGCTCCGGCGCGCGCTACGTGTTCCCGATCAGCTCGAACGGCAGCGGCCTCGGCCGCTCGGTCGTCGACGCGGTGGTCGACCTCGCGAACTACAACCGGATGGACATCACCGCGCGAGCGACCGACGACCCCGCGACCCCGATCGACGAGCGCGGCTTCGTCGACTCGATCACCGCGGTCGGCTGGGGCCCCGGCAGCTGCGCGGGCATCAGCGGCGGCCGGACGTTCGTGCAGTGCCTGCCCGGCACCAACGTCGACTTCCGGATCGCGTTCCGGAACGACATCGTGATGCCGACGATGACCGCGCAGGTCTTCGACTTCTTCATCGAGGTCGTGGGCGACGGCAGCTTCGTGCTCGAGCGCGTGCCGGTCCGCATTCTGGTGCCGCCCAACCGCCCGGCCTACCCGCCGGAGGGCAGCTACTGGCGCGACTACGACAGCACCGTGCACTGCGCCGACAACGAGCGCCCCGACTGGGGCAACCTGACGTGGACGACGACGTCGATGCCGTCGGGCACGAGCGTGCGCTGGGAGCTCCGCGCGGCCGAGACCCTCGCCGCGCTTCCGGGCACGACGCCGGTGACCTTCACCGCGCCCCCGACGACCCCGCCCATCGACGTGGCCAACCGCCTCGCCGGCGCGGGCGTCCCGAACGGGCTGCCGTTCCTGCGGGTCACCGCGGTGCTGCGGGCGAACGCGGACCGGAGCGCGACCCCGGTGCTGCAGAGCTTCGAGACCCGATTCACCTGTGTCCCCACCGAGTAGCCGGCGCAACGCGCCGCCCGTGCGCGCGCTTCGGTGACAAATAATCTCTCGCAGAGACGCAGAGGCGCAGAGGGGCAGCGGGATGGAGGCTCGCCGGGTCGTGCCTGACTGCCGTTCTCTCTGCGGGCTTCGGTGGCTTTTTGTGCTCTCGCAAAGGCGCGAAGCCGCCAAGGGGGTGGGTGGCCGCGGGATGGGGGCTCGCCGGG
>JAYZQJ010000039.1:0-3958 GCA_036149055.1 Myxococcota bacterium
GCGACGTCGCGTCCAGCGCGGCGGGCCGACGACGAAATGCTTCAGCATTTCGGAGGAGCGACTGGCGCGCTGGGCGCGGCGTCCCGCCGGCGAGGCGCGCGCAGTCATTTTCGCCGCGCGCTGCTAGGGCAGGAAGCCGCCGAACCAGGCGGCGGCCCCGCCGGCGGCGAGGAGCAGGAGCGCGGCGAGCACGACCCACTTCGCGGCGCCGCCTCCTCCGCTCTCCGCCGGAGCCGGCTGCGGCGCGGCCTGCGGGGGAACGGACGCGGCCTTCGGCGGCGCGGGGGTGGGCGCGCGCTCGGGCGGGGGCTCCGACATCGACGGGACCCGCGGCGCGGGGGGGGCGGAGGCCCGGAGCGCGTTGACGTCGGCGATCATCGTCGGCGCGTCGGACTCGAGCAGCGCCGCGAGCTCTTCGCCGCCGGTCTCGAGGCCGCTCTCGCGCCAGCCCGGCTCGCTCTCGGTGCCGGAGGCGCTGGCGACCGCGTCGCCGACCTCGGCGTCGTCGGTGAACCAGTCGGCCGGGTTCTCGAACAGGCTGGCGTCGAGCGGCTGCGCGCCGGCGACGTCCTCCGGGCTCAGCGGCTGGTCGCCCAGCGAAGGATCCGAGCCCGACATGTCGTCGAGCGAGGTGAACCGGAGCAGCTCCTCCTGGATGAGGCGGTCGATGATCGACGCCTCCTGCTGCTTCGGCGACCGGGTCTTCCGGTCGATCACCTCCTTGACGAGGTTGGCGACGTCGTAGCTCGTGACCTTGAGCTGCTTGCCGAAGAGGTAGCCGGCGAGCGCATCGCCCATGTCGCGAGCGCTCTGGTAGCGATCGGCCGGATCCTTCGCGAGGCACTTCGCGAGGACCTCCTCGAGGTCCGCGTCGACCTCGGGGTTGAGGCGCTGCAGGCTCGGCACGTTCGCCTGCTGCACGAGCTTGACCGTCTGGTAGTCGGTCTCGCCGAGGAAGAGGCGCCGGCCGGCGAGCATCTCCCAGAGCACGATGCCGAGCGCGAAGAGATCGGCGCGCGCGTCGACCGGCTCGCCCATCGCGGCCTCGGGCGCGAGGTAGCTGAACTTCCCCTTCACCACGCCGGGATCGGTCTTCTCGAGCTGCGTCGTCGCCTTCGCGAGGCCGAAGTCCGTGACCTTGATCTCGCCGCGCTTGCTCAGGAGGATGTTCGGGGGGGAGATGTCGCGGTGCACGATCGACAGCTCGTCGCCCTCGTCGTCGATCAGCTCGTGCGCGTAGCTGAGGCCGCGGCAGACCTCCATGCAGATGTAGACGCTCTCCTTGACGCCGAGCCGCCGGCCCGTCTGCCGGAAGTTCTCCATGACTGCCTTGAGATTGCAGCCATCGATGAACTCCATGACGATGAAGAACGTGTTGTCCGCGGCTCCGATGTCGAAGACCGACACGATGTTCGCGTGGTTGAGGCGGGCGCCGAGCCGGGCCTCGTCCAGGAACATCGAGATGAACGACTTGTTCTGCGCGAGGTGAGGCAGGACGCGCTTGATGGCGACCTGCTTCTTGAACCCCTGGACGCTCAGCGCCTCACCGCGGAACACCTCCGCCATGCCGCCGGCTTCGAGACGGTCCACCACCCTGTATCGCTGTTCGACGGCCATGCTTCCCGGGGAGAAGGTAGGGCCGGATTGTATGGACACGGACCGGCCGCAGCAAGACGAGAGATCCGGCCGGAAACCCGAATGACCCCGAGACTTTCTGCCATGGTGGCTCCCGCGCCCGTTGACACCCGTCCGGGCTGAGGTTTGACTGCGGCCGTGCCGAAGTCCGACCGCCCCGTCCGCATCGCGCCGTCCATCCTCTCGGCGGACTTCGCCCGCCTCGGCGAGGAGGTGCGCGCGGTCGAGGAGGCCGGCGCGGACTGGATCCACGTCGACGTGATGGACGGCCGCTTCGTGCCGAACCTCACGATCGGGCCCCCCGTGGTGAAGGCGCTCCGAAAGGTGACCGAGCGGACGCTGGACGTGCACCTGATGATCGAGGAGCCCGAGCGGTACGTCGAGGCGTTCGCCGAGGCCGGGGCCGACATCATCACGGTGCACGCCGAGGCCTCCACGCACCTCCACCGGACCCTCCAGAGCATCCGGGGGTGCGGCAAGAAGGCGGGGGTGAGCCTCAACCCGCACACCCCGGAGGACGTGCTCCGGTATTGCTTCGACCAGATCGACCTGGTGCTCGTGATGAGCGTGAACCCCGGGTTCGGCGGGCAGGCGTTCATCGAGAGCGTGGTCCCGAAGATCGAGGCGGTGAGCTGGATGATCGACGC
Organism: Myxococcota bacterium; assembly: GCA_036149055.1. Lineage (GTDB taxonomy): Bacteria > Myxococcota_A > Polyangia > Polyangiales > Sandaracinaceae > JAVJQK01. The sequence goes on from JAYZQJ010000039.1 coordinate 2,283, forward strand.
GTCGCGACGGGACGTGCGGCTGGAGGTCGACGGGGGCATCCGCGTCGGGACCGCCGAGCGGGTCGTCAACGCGGGGGCCGACGTGCTGGTCGCGGGCAGCGCGATCTTCGGCGAGGAAGACTACGAGAAGGCGATTCGAGCGCTGCGAGAGGACATCGCGTGACGGACACGGACAACCCGGCACTCACCACCATCTTCGTCGACGAGCGCGCGACCAAGCGCAAGCTCCGGCGGGCCAAGATGGTCGTCGTCGAGGGGCCGGACAAGGGGCAGGAGCTGCTGATCGAGCGCGAGCGCGTGACGGTGGGGCGCAGCGTCATCTGTGATCTCACCCTCGCGGACAAGGCCGTCAGCGGCACGCACTTCGAGATCGAGGCGCGGGAGGCGGGCTTCGTGCTCCGCGACCTCGACTCGACCAACGGCACCTTCGTCGGCGACCTCCGCGTCCGTGAGGTCTGGATCCAGCCCGGCACCGTCGTCCGCGTCGGCCAGTCCCACCTCGAGTTCGAGCCCCAGAAGGGCACGATCGACATCGAGCTCTCGAAGGAAGACCGCTTCCACGGGATCATCGGCAAGTCGGTCCGCATGCGCGAGATCTTCGCGACCCTGCAGAAGATCGCGCCCACCGAGCTCACCGTGCTGGTGCGGGGCGAGACCGGCACCGGCAAGGAGCTGGTCGCGCGGGCCGTGCACTCCGCGAGCCGCCGCGCCGACGGGCCGCTGGTCGTGCAGGACTGCAGCGCGATCCCGAAGGACCTCATCGAGAGCACCCTCTTCGGTCACGAGCGCGGCGCCTTCACCGGCGCGACCGACCGTCACCGCGGCTCGTTCGAGCAGGCCGACGGCGGCACGATCTTCCTCGACGAGATCGGCGAGCTGGACCTCAACCTCCAGCCGAAGCTCCTGCGCGTGCTCGAGAACCGCGAGATCAAGCGCGTCGGCGGGGATCGGCAGATCCCGGTGAACGTCCGCGTGGTCGCCGCGACCAACCGCGACCTGCGCGCGATGGTCAACGAGGGCACGTTCCGCGAGGACCTCTACTACCGGCTGAGCGTGGTCCAGGTGGAGCTGCCGCCGCTGAAGGAGCGCCCCGAGGACATCCCGCTCCTCGTCGAGCACTTCCTCGCCGACGTGAGCCGCCGCCGCTACCCGGACGGGGAGGCGACGCTGAGCGTGGCCTCCGAGGCGATGCGCCGCCTCAGCGCCTACGCGTGGCCGGGCAACATCCGCGAGCTGAAGAACACGGTGGAGCGAGGCGGCTCGCTCGCCGACGAGCCCGAGCTGACCGTCGCCGATCTGATGCCGGGCGCGCCGAAGATGCCGCCGCCCATGCTCGGCGGAGGCAGCGCCGAGCGCTTCGTCGAGGAGGACGTGCCGTTCAAGGAGGCCAAGAGCGCGGTGCTCGACGAGTTCGAGGCGGCCTACCTCAAGGCGCTCCTCGACAAGCACAAGGGCAACATCACCCGGAGCGCCAAGGCCGCCGGCCTCACCCGCTACCACCTCCGCGAGCTCGCCAAGAAGTACGGCGTGCGCGACGAGGATGAGTGACCGAGCTTGTTGGGAGGGGCTTTTCAAGCCCCTCCCCCCCGCTGCGCCGTCAGACCTGTCTCCGCTCCGGGTGCATCCGCACCCTCCGCAGAGACAGGTCAGCCGGCTCCGCGGGGCCCCCCCCCCCA
>JAYZQJ010000040.1:0-9858 GCA_036149055.1 Myxococcota bacterium
GCGACGTCGCGTCCAGCGCGGCGGGCCGACGACGAAATGCTTCAGCATTTCGGAGGAGCGACTGGCGCGCTGGGCGCGGCGTCCCGCCGGCGAGGCGCGCGCAGTCATTTTCGCCGCGCGCTGCTAGCGCGCGGGGTCGAAGAGCCGGGCCATCCGGGCGTCGTCGGCCGAGGCGGCTCCGGTCAGCAGGTCGACGGCGAGCTCGGCGAGCGCGGTGGCGAGGCCGAGGCCGTGGCCGGTGAAGCCGGCGAGCACGTGCACGCGATCGGGCAGGCCGGGGGCGGGGCCGAGCAGCGGCAGCTCGTCGGGAGAGAAGCCCATGGTGCCGGCCCAGCGATCGGTGATCGGCGCGCCGGCGGCGAAGGGGAGGTGCGCCTCGAGGTAGGCCTCGAGCGCGGCCTGCACCGCGTCCGACGGAGCGAGCGAGTCGGTCGCCTCGTCGTCGCGGAAGAGGTGCCGACGGCCCCCCACCAGCACCGCGCCGTCGGCCCGCTGGCGGAAGTAGTCGTAGCCCCAGTTGGCGTACATCGGCATCTCGAGCGTGGGGGCGACCGGCGCGGTGGCGAGCATCTGCGCGCGCTGGGGCGTCACCACGCCGGAGAGCGCCGGCACGAGCTCGGCCGCGTGGGCGTTGGTGCAGATCAGGGCCCGCTCGAACGCGACCTCCGCTGCGCCGACCCGGGCGACGCCATCTTCCAGCGCGTCGACCCGCCCGCGCACGCCGCGCCGGATCTCGGCCGACATCGCGCGGACGAGGCGAGCCGGGTGGAGCTGCGCGTCGCCCGGGAGGACCAGCTGGGAGGCGAAGCCGCGGAGCGCCGGATGCGGCGCGGTGAAGTGGCATCGCACGCCGTCCTGCGCCAGCAGATCGGCGGCCTCGGAGAGGACGCGCGCCTCCTCGGCGTCGCCGTCCATCGAGAGCATCGCCGCGCCGCTGGGGGCGTGGTCCGCCGCCGCCGCGAAGCGCTCCTTCAGGCGGGCGTGGTTGCGGCGGCTGAGCGTCATCAGGTCGCGGGCCCCGTCGGCCCCGATCCGCGCGCGGATGTCCGGGTACTCGAAGACGTGCGCGGCGAGCACGAAGCCGGCGTTGCGCCCCGACGCGCCGCGGCCGGGTCCGTCCCGCTCCACCACGAGCACGTCCACGCCCCGGGCCTGCGCGTGGAGCGCGGCGCTGCAGCCGGCCAGCCCCGCGCCGATCACGAGCAGCTCGCAGCGGTCCGAGCTCGCGTCGGGCCAGCGCGCCGAGGGCGCCTCTCGGAGCCAGAGGGACTCGCTCATGCCGCCGGCATACGCCCTCGCGAGTGCACGCGCACGCCCGGTGGGGCATCATCCCCGCGATGACGCGCCTCGCTCCACTCGCCCAGGCTCTGCTCGCCCTCTCCCTGCTCACCGTCGGCTGCGACGGAGAGACGCCCGCCGACGACGACTCGGGCACGCCGCCGAGCGACGCCGGGGTGACGCCGGAGGACTCCGGGCCCTCCCTCCCGGCCACCCTCGGCCCCGAGGACCGGCCGGCGGACTACCAGCTCCCGGGCGCCTACGACGGCGAGACCCCGCTGCCGGCCGTCATCGTGCTGCACGGCTACGGCGCGAACGGCGCGGCTCAGTCGATGTACCTGGGGCTGCCCCGGCTGGCCCGCACCGAGGGCTTCTACCTCGTCACCCCGGACGGCACGACGGACTCGGGCGGGCGCCGCTTCTGGAACGCGACCGACGCCTGCTGCGACTTCGCGAGCACCGGCGTCGACGACGTGGCCTACATCCTCGGGCTCATCGACGAGCTCGAGGCCCTCGTGCCGGTCTCCGACGTCTACCTGGTGGGCCACAGCAACGGCGGCTTCATGAGCTACCGGATGGCCTGCGAGCACCCCGACCGCATCACCGCGATCGCCAGCCTCGCGGGCTCGGACTACCTCGGCGACGAGGACTGCGTGCCGGACGGTACGGTGGCGGTGCTCCAGATCCACGGCGACATGGACCCGACCATCGAGTACGACGGCGCGACCCTCGGCGCCGCCGGCTACCCGAGCGCGCCCGCGGTCGTGGAGCGCTGGGCCGGCCGCAACGGCTGCGACACCTCGATGACCAGCGCGAGCCAGAACCTCGATCTCGACACGTCCGTCGACGGGGCGGAGACCACGGTGCTCCGCTACGAGGCGGGCTGCAGCGCGAACGCCGCCCTGTGGACGATCGAAGGGGGCGGGCACATCCCGCCGCTCTCGAGCGACTTCGCGCCGGCGGTGTACGCGTGGCTCTCCGCGCAGTCGCGCTGATCGCCCTCGGCCTGCTCGGCTGCGACGGGCCGGCGGCGAGCCCCGCTCCGGTGGAGCCGCCCCGGCCGGTCGCGCCGGAGCCGGCTCCCGAGCCCGCGCCTCCTCCACTCGAGGAGGAGCCCGCCGAGGAGGAGGCGGAGGCGCCGCCCGGCCCGTGCGAGCTGGAGGCGCCGACCGTCTGGCTCGAGGGCGTCGGGGACCGGATCACGCTCGCCGCCCGCCCGGACCTGGTGGTCGCGATGGACGACGCCGGCTTCGCGACCTCGCGGGCCCTCGACGGCGGCGGGGCGCAGGGCGAGGCGGAGGCGTTCCGGGTGGAGGGCGGCCGCGCGCTCCTCGGCCTCGAGCCCGCGGGCGAAGGCGCGCTCCTGCTCGCGCTCGGGAGCTGCGCCGGCGAGGCCCATTGCCTGATCGCGCGACGCGTTCGGCCCCTCGACCCTTCGGAGAGCCGGCGGGTCGCGCCGCTGCCCGGCCCGCTCCGAACCCAGCGGCGGACGGCGACCTCGCGGCGCGTCTACTTCGCGTGGACGGCGGAGGGAGGCCACGCCGGGCTCGAGATCTTCACCCTCGACGGCGACGGGCTCGGGCGGGTCCGCACCCCGCTGGGGGACGCGCGGGCGAGCGACGATCACCCCGCCGAGCTGCTCGGCCTCGCCGCCGCGGGGGACAGCTGGGCGGCGCTCTGGCGGCGCGGCGCTCTCGAGAGCGCGGACAGCGAGGTCTTCCTCACCACCGACGTCGGCCACCGCCACGTCGAGGCGCTGCACGACGCCCTCGCGCTCGACGCGATGGCCCGCGACAACCGCGAGGTCGCGCTCGTGGCCACCTTCGAGTTCTCGCGCCCGCACTTCCTGCGCCTCGACCCGCGCCGCGACGAGCCGCTCGCCGCCCGCGAGCTCGGGCCGGACGACACCGTGCCGGCGCCGCTCACCGACCACGAGCGCGCCTTCCTCGACGTCGACCAGGAGGGCGTCTGGCTCCACCGCCAGAGCGCCGCCGGCGATCCGCTCCACGCCCCGACGCGCGTGACGGAGGCGCGCGGCGTCGCCACCCTCACCCGCCTCGACGACGCGCGTTACGCGGTGGCCTGGCACGAGGGCGGCGACGTACGCGCCCGGGTGGTCGACTGCGTCAACGCACCTCGAAGGTGACGCTCCGGTCGAACGCCGCCCCGCTGCGGTGGCTGCCGCGCACCGAGACCGTATAGCTCCCGGGTGAGAGCGGGCACGGCACCATCGCGAACACCGTGTCCCCGAGGAAGCGGCTGTCCGCGGGGGTCAACCAGCTGTGCTCCTCCGCGCCGCTCGGCCCGGTCAGCGAGTGCGCGTCGACGGTGGCGCCCCCCTGGCCGAACATGATGGTGATGAACGTTCCCCACTGGGTCGCGCCGCAGCTGGCGGGCGCGTCCGGCGGAGAGGGCACCTCGTCCCCACCGCGGCCCGCGACCCGCATGCCGTCCGCCGGGTAGAACCACACCCCTTCGGGATCGACGCCCTGCCGGCGGCCGAAGTCCATGACGTCGAAGCGGCTCGCGAAGCCGGCGCCGTAGTGATCGGTCTGGGGCAGCACCAACGGGATCCGGTGCCAGAGGGTCCCCAGCCAGCCGTCGATGGCGCGGACGGGATCGCCGAGGAAGTGGACGATCTCGAAGCTGCCGCCCGAGTAGCCGGCGGCCCCGAGCCGGGCCGAGAAGTTGGCGCCGGTGAAGCCGGGGCAGCCCTCCGTCTGGTCGTGCCCGCTCGAGCGGCAGGCGGCGTCGCCCGCGTTCATCGCGCCGTAGTCCGCGTGCGCCTGCGCCGCCGCGTTGATCTCCGCGATCATGGCGCCGCAGGGCGCGCCCACCCGTTCGCGCACCTCGTTCAAGCGGTCGAACGCGCTCCGCTGCGCGTCGGTGGCGCCGGGTGGCGGCGGCGGGCACTCGGGCGGGACGGCGCAGGCGTTCGCCACCCCGGCTCCACCGCAGACCTCCTCTCCCGCGCAGTCCCCACACGACAGCGCGCCGCCGCAGCCGTCGGGCGCGCTACCGCACTCGGCGCCGAGCGCCTCGCACGTGGTCGGCGCGCAGCCCGGCCCGGCGTCCGAGCGCGCCGGGCGTCCCCCGTCGAGGCCGGCGTCGTCGACGGCCAGGCTCCCGTCCCTCGCGGGGCTCGCGTCCTCGGCGCCGGCGTCGAGGGTGCCCGTGCAGCCGAACGACAGGACGATCGAGAGGCACGCGGTCCGGAGCATGCCCCGGAGCCTACACCTCGCGCAGGCGGGGGAGCAGCTCGGCGAAGTTGCAGGGGCGGTGCCGGATGTCGAGCTGATGCACGAGGATGTCGTCCCAGGCGTCCTTCACCGCGCCCTTCGAGCCGGGGAGCGCGAAGAGGTAGGTGCCGCCGGCGACCCCCGCGGTCGCGCGCGACTGGATGGTCGACGTGCCGATCTTGGCGTAGCTGAGCCAGCGGAAGAGCTCCCCGAAGCCGGGGATCTCCTTCTCGTAGACGGCCTGGAAGGCCTCCGGGGTGACGTCGCGTCCGGTGACGCCGGTGCCGCCGGTCGCGAGCACGACGTCGACCTCGGGATCGGCGATCCACGCCCGGAGCTGGGCCTCGATCGCCGCCTGCTCGTCGCGCACGATGACCTTGTGGGCCAGCGCGTGACCCGCCGCCTCGAGGCGATCGACGAGGATCTTCCCGGAGAGGTCGGTGTCCTCGGTCCGGGTGTCGCTGACGGTCATCACCGCGATGCGCACCGGCGCGAACGGCCGGCCCTCGTCGATCCCGTGGCCCATGGTCACCTCTTCTTGCGCTTCTTGCGCTTCTTGGGGCGCGCCTTCGGCTCGGCGTCGCCCCCGTCGTCCTCGTCCGGGTCGGGCGCGGCCGCGCGCTCCTCGGGCGGGAGCAGCTCGTCCCCGCTCGCCTCCTCCGGCCCCACCGCGGTGCGGATGTTCGACTTCTTGCTGAAGAGCAGCATGTAGAGGCTCAGCAGCACGATCGGCGCGCTCAGCATCTGTCCCATCGTGAACGGGAAGGAGTCGCTGATGGTCTGGTACTCCTTCGTGTACTCGATGAAGAAGCGCGTCGTGAAGTAGTACCCGAGCAGGATGAAGAGGATCGCGCCGGGCCGGAGCCGGTTGCGCCACTTGCGCTGCAGGTAGATCGCGAGGCCGAGCATGAGGAAGGCGAGGATGGCCTCGTAGACCTGCGACGGGTGCCGGGTGAGCACCTCGATGTGCTCCGGGCAGGCGCCGTGCGTGCCGTAGTAGGCGTGACCGCACTCGTGCCGCGGGAAGGCCACCGCCCAGGGGCCGTCCCACACCCGGCCGACGATCTCGGAGTTGAAGAAGTTGCCGACCCGGACCCAGGGGATGACCCAGGTCGCCGCGCACATGGACGGATCCATGTACTTCATCGGATCGATGTCGTTCTTCCGCGCGAACCAGAGCACCGCGAGGATGGCGCCGAGCCCGCCGCCGTGGCTGGCGAGCCCCGAGCCGAGCTGGATGATGCGCTCCGGGTGCTTGAGGATCTCGCCGGTCGCCGAGTCGTAGAAGACCTCCGTCTCGTAGAAGAGGAGGTGGATGAAGTGCGCGCCGAGCAGCATGCCGATCGGCGTCCACAGTGTCAGCGCCTCGGCGTGGCTCTTCGGGAAGCCCCAGCGCTCGAAGTACACGGGGAAGGCGCGCGCCGCGCCCAGCAGCCCGATCGCGAAGAAGAGGCCGTAGTAGCGGATCTCGAGGTCGAAGGTCTCCTTCTCGATCTGCGTCGCGTAGAAGAGGTGCCCCGCGCCGACGAGGAGCAGCCACGACCAGTCGTTGAAGGTGACCGCGCCCTCTTTGCGCCACTTCCACAGCACGTAGATCAGCGCCGCGATCTCGAGCACGAAGAAGAGGCCGTGCCACGGCAGCTCGTAGGGGCCGATCAGCGTCGGGTCGATGTCCCAAATCACGCACGCCCTCTAGCAGAAAGCGGAAACCGTGGCGACCGGGGTCAGTCTGCGCCGGACGCGAGCTGGGCGCGCAGGGTGGCCGGATCGTCGGTGGGGAGCTCGCAGCGCCCGATCTCGCAGACGTAGGCGGTGGGCGCGCCGTCGAGCGCGACCTTGCCGCGGAGCGCGCCGAAGCGCGCCACCAGGGCCGCCGACGCCCCGGCGGCCGGGAGCCGGACCGGCAGCACCCGCGACGGGACGGTGGGCCGGATCACCGCCCAGAGCGCCCGGGTGCGCGGATCCTCGGGATCGCCCGCGATCACCGCCTCGCGGCTCTCGCCGACGAGGTGGTCGAGCGCGACGAGCAGGAAGCCGCTGCCGAACGGGCTCTGCACCGCGCGCGGCGCGGCCGCCCGGATCGCCCGCTCTCCGAGCCCGTACGTGCGCCGATCCCCGGCCACCGCGCCGAGCTCGAGGAGCGCGAGCGCGGCCGCGTTGCCGCCCGACGGCAGGACTCCGTCGTCGAGATCCGGCCGCCGGAGCGGCAGCCCGTCCAGCTCACCGCGCCGCGCCGACTGATGGAACGCGTCCAGCTCGGGGTCGTGGAAGCGCTCGGTGATCGCGCGGCCGAGCCGGTCCGCCTCGAGCAGCCAGCGCGGATCGCCGTCCGCCGCGTGCAGGCGCAGGAGCCCGAGGAGCGGGAGGGCGTGGTCGTCGAGGAAGCCCTCCCCCAGCGAGGCGCCGTCGCGCCGCCCCCGCAGCATCACCCCGCCCTCGAAGAGGCGCTCCATCACGAACCGCGCGGCGCGGCGCGCGGCCTCGACGTAGCGCGGCTCGTCCAGCCAGCGGCCTACGTTCGCGAGCGCGATGATGGCGAGGCCGTTCCACGCGGCGAGCTCCTTGTCGTCCATGACCGGCGGGGCGCGGCGATCGCGGACCGATCGCAGGCGCGGGGCGACGCGGGCGACGAACGCGTCGAGCTCGGCGGGGCTCCGGTCGAGGCGCGCGCGCGCCGCCTCGTCGTCGATCCGGTGCAGCACGCTGCGCCCCCCGAGCAGCGGCTCGCCAGCGGCGGTGACCCCGAAGAGGGTCGCGAACGTGCGCGCGTCCTCGGGCCCGAGCGCCGCCTCGAGCTCGGCCGGCGTCCACGAGTAGTAGAAGCCCTCCCGCCCGGGTCGTCCGCGTCGAAGCCGACCACGAACCCGCCGTCCTCCCGCTGCCAACCTGCGATCAGGTCGTCGAGCACCGCGCGGCCGACGCGCACGAAGTCGTCCCGCCCGAGCAGCCGCCCCGCCTCGACGTAGACCTGGGCCAGCTGCGCGTTGTCGTAGAGGGTCTCCTCGAAGTGCGGCACGTGCCAGCGCCGGTCGACGGCGTAGCGGTGGAAGGTGCCGGCGAGGTGATCGCGCACGCCGCCCCGCATCGCCTGCTCGAGGGTGAGCACGAGGTGGGCGCGGGTCTCCGCGTCGTCGGTGCGCGCGACGTGACGGACCTCGGCGAGCAGCAGCGGCGCGTTCGGGAACTTCTGCCGGCGCCCGAAGCCGCCGAGCTCCGGATCGCGCGCCCCCGCCAGCCGGGTCATCGCGAGGTCGAGGGTCCGCGCGTCGACCGCCCGGTCACCGGTGGACGGAGGCCGCGCCGCGCGCTCGATCGCCTCGAAGACGAGGCGGCCCTGCGCCGCGACGTCATCGTCCTCGCGGTAGCGCCGAGCCACCTCGCGCAGCACGTCCAGGAACCCCGGCCGGCGACCGGCGCCGTGCCTCGGAAAGTACGTGTCGCCGAAGAAGGGCACGCCGTCCGGCGTGAGGAACACGGTGAGCGGCCACCCGGTGGAGCCGCCGAGCCTCCGGACCGCCTCGAGGAAGAGGGCGTCGAGGTCGGGGCGCTGCTCGCGGTCGACCTTGATGGAGACGAAATGCTCGTTGAGGAAGCGCGCGACCTCGTCGTCCTCGAACGACTCCTCCTCCATCACGTGGCACCAGTGACAGGTCGAGTAGCCGATGGAGAGGAAGATTGGCCGGTCCTCGCGGCGGGCTCGAGAGAGCGCCTCTTCGCCCCACGGGTACCAGTCCACCGGGTTGTGGGCGTGCTGGAGCAGGTAGGGGCTCGGCTCGCCGCGCAGGTGGTTCCCTTCCCGCCGGATCACCGCGGTGGCTCGCATCGACGCCTCCGGCTCCGCGGCGAGCCGCGCGGGGCCCCGCGGCTCGCCATCGCTCGTGCACGAGACCATCAGCAGCGCGAGCGCGAAGGACCGGGAGATCATGCGCGCACGGTAGCGGGCCGGGCGCTAGGGCGCCTGCCTACGCACCCGGGCGCGGAGGTCCGCGACGTGCTGTCCCTGGCTCGTGGTGAGCAGGATGACGTTGCCCTGTCGCTCCACCCGCGCGCCGTGCACGTAGAGGGCGCAGTCCTGCATGCCCTCGTCACCGCGGGCGGCCGCGAAGGCGATGTGGCAGCGAATGTGCTGCGCGACCGGGTCGAGGTTCGGGCCCTCCGCGAAGACCATGCGCACGCCGCCGTTCACGTCCTCCACCGCCTCCAGGTCGAGCAGCAGCGGGCAGGCGGCGCGGCTCTGCTCGGGGAGCAGCTCGCACTCCTGCGCCTCGAACGCGAGCAGCTCCTCGGCCCGGGCCCGATGCGCGGCCGCGTGGCGACGGTGCTGGTCGGCGGTGTGGAGCTCGTGCTCGGTGGGGTTGTAGCTTCGCCCCCCGACGCTCACCGGGCCGAGCCCCTCGCTGCTCGTCCGCTCGCGCGCGTCCGGGTCGTAGCGGCCCTCGGCCTCCGCGGCTCGGGTCTCCTCTCGCTCCGCCTCCGCGTAGTGCTCTGCCGCGGTGAGGTTCTCGGCTGCCGGGTCCTGGGAGCCGCCGCAGCTGAACGCCAGCGCTACCGCGCCGACGAGGATCGTTTTGGTCGTGTTCATGAGCCTGTCCCCCGGGGGCCCACATACGCCCGTGCCGGGGGGCGACCGGTCCGGACGCGGTCGTTCCCGCTTGGACGCCTCCGGCTCGGGGAGACCCTTGGAGCGGGGTTCGAAGGCGAGACCCCGTTCGAAGTCGAAGTCGAGACCGACGCCGGATCCGAACCCGAGGCCGAGACCGAATCCGAGACCGAAGCCGAAGCCGAAGCCGAAGCCGAGACCGGATCCGAAGCCGAATCCGAGACCGACGCCGGATCCGAACCCGAGACCGAATCCGAAGCCGGATCCGAAACCGGATCCGAAGCCGAATCCGAGACCGACGCCGGATCCGAACCCGAGACCGAATCCGAAGCCGGATCCGAAGCCGAATCCGAGACCGACGCCGGATCCGAACCCGAGACCGAATCCGACGCCGGATCCGGGTCCGAACCCGACACCGAAGCCGAAACCGAATCCGAGACCGACGCCGGCTCCGAACCCGAATCCGAAGCCGGATCCGAATCCGAGACGGACGCCGGATCCGAACCCGAGACCGAATCCGACGCCGGATTCGGGTCCGAACCCGACGCCGGGTCCGCTCCCGGTCACCAAGGCGGTAGCGGAACGGAGGCGGCAGCGGAGGCGGCAGCGGGGCGCGGCAGCGGGCGCGGCAGCGGAGGCGGCAGCGGAGGCGGCAGCGGAGGCGGCAGCGGAGGCGGCAGCGGAGGCGGCAGCGGAGGCGGCAGCGGAGGCGGCAGCGGAGACGGCAGCGGAGGCGGCAGC
>JAYZQJ010000041.1:0-20146 GCA_036149055.1 Myxococcota bacterium
GACCCCCTCGCCCAATCGCGGTGATCCGGATGCGGCCACTGGACGACGCAGACGCCCGTGACCCTCGGAATGAACGCCATTTCGTGGCTGACGCTCACGGCCAACATGCTCGCCTGCCTACGCATCAGCGCGCCGGTTGCCCGTCGCGCTGCAAGGCTGGCTACCGGCCTGCCGGGCTCGGCTTTGACCGGGTGGGATTCGCACCCACAAGACACCTCTTCCAAGTTTCGGTCGCTACCGCATCACTCCCTCCCCTCGGACCAGCAGTGCCTGGTCGCACCTGCGCCTCTGCGTCTCTGCGAGAGACCAATTGCCACCGAAGCTCCGCACCTGGGTCGGAGCGCACGCCGAGCCCCGGCCACCCTCCATCCCGCGGCCACCCAGCCCCTTTGCGGCTTCGCGGCTTGGCGAGAGCCCATCGCCGCCGAGGCACCGCATCTAGATACGGCAGAGATCGAGAGGGCGAAGGGGTATACCGGGGACATGACGAAGAGCTTCGTGGCGGGAGCGACCGGGCTGACCGGGCGATCGGTGGTGGAGACGCTGCGGTCGAAGGGGCTCCCGGTGATCGCGCACGTGCGGCCGGACTCGTCGCGGCGGGACGAGTGGCGGGCGCGCTTCGAGGAGATGGGCGCCGAGGTGGACGTGACGCCGTGGGACGAGGACGCGCTCGCCGAGACGCTGCGCGCGAAGGCGCCGGACGTGGTCTTCGCGCTCCTCGGCACGACGAAGCGGCGCGCGCGGCGGGCGGACGATCCGAGCGCGGAGACCTACGAGGCCGTCGACTACGGCCTGACCGCGATGCTGCGGCGGGCGGCCGAGCGGTCCGGGCACGGGCCCCGCTTCGTGTACCTCAGCTCGATGGGGGTGAAGCCGGGGACCGCGAACGCGTACCTCGCGGCCCGCGCCCGGATCGAAGCCGAGCTGCGAGAGGGCGCGTTGCCTTGGGTCTCGGCCCGCCCGTCCTTCATCGTGGGCGACCGCGACGAGACCCGGCCCGGGGAGGCCATCGGCTCGTCGGTGGCCGACGCGCTGCTCGGCGCGCTCGGCGCGGTCGGCGCGCGCTCGCTGAGGGATCGCTACGCGTCCATGACCGGGCCCGAGCTCGCCCGCGCGCTCGTCGCGATCGCCCTCGACCCGGATCGGGACGGCGAGGTCGTCGAAGCCGACGCGCTGCGCGCCCTCGCCTGAGGCGCCCCCTTTTTGACGCGCTTGACAGGTTTACAGCGGGGCCCGGCAACGCAGTGCGTCATCGCGGGATCGTTGAGGTTTTCGACTTTACAAAACGACCCACGAACGAGGGCCTGGTAGGTGGGGCATCCGTGCCTACATGCCGCCAAAGTTACCCTGGAATCAGCTACAAAGCGGGAGTTAACGGCTTGACAGACCAAGGCCCTCCCATACACTCCCAGCGCTCGGCCGACCCTGGCGGCGGCCAGAGCGAGCTTCCCCTCACCACCGGAGGACTGACGCAATGAGCCAACTCGACCTGCCCGATGGGGTGAACGTGCTCGGGCCCGTCGACGACGCGGGCGCGCAGATCCTGAGCCGCGAGGCGTGCGCGTTCGTCGCCGACCTCGTGCGCACCTTCCGAGCTCGGGTGACCGAGCGGCTCGAGGCGCGTGAGGCGCGCCGCGGCCAGAAGCTCCGCTTCCTCGACGAGACGAAGTCGGTGCGCGACGGCGACTGGAAGGTGGCTCCGCTGCCGAAGGCGCTGCTCGACCGCCGGGTCGAGATCACCGGCCCCGTCGACCGGAAGATGATCATCAACGCGCTCAACTCGGGCGCCAACTGCTTCATGGCCGACTTCGAGGACTCGAACTCCCCCACCTGGGAGAACTGCCTCGCCGGCCAGGTGAACCTTCGGGACGCCGCCGCCCGGACCATCACCTTCCACGATCCCCGCAAGGGCAAGGACTACGCGCTGAACGACGAGGTCGCGACGCTCCTCGTCCGGCCCCGCGGCTGGCACCTCTTCGAGCGCCACTTCCTCGTGGATGGCGAGCCCGCCCCCGCCGGGATCTGGGACTTCGGCTTCTACTTCTTCCACTCGGCCAAGACGCTGCTCGCGAACGGCGCCGGCCCGTACTTCTACCTGCCGAAGATGGAGAGCCACCTCGAGGCGCGGCTCTGGAACGACGTGTTCCTCCGGGCGCAGGAGAAGCTCGGCGTCGAGCCCGGCACGATCAAGGCGACGGTGCTCATCGAGACGCTGCCGGCCGCCTTCGAGATGGACGAGATCCTCTACGAGCTGCGGCAGCACTCGGCCGGCCTCAACTGCGGCCGCTGGGACTACATCTTCAGCTACATCAAGGTGAACGCGAACGACCCCGAGCGCGTGTGCCCGGACCGCGGCCAGGTCGGCATGACCCAGCCGTTCATGGACGCGTACACCACGCTGGTCATCCAGACCTGCCACCGCCGCGGCGTGCACGCGATGGGCGGCATGGCGGCGCAGATCCCGATCAAGAACGACGAGAAGGCCAACGCCGAGGCCATCGAGAAGGTCCGCCGCGACAAGCAGCGCGAGGTCCAGAAGGGCCACGACGGGACGTGGGTCGCACACCCCGGGCTGGTCGCGATCGCGAAGGAGATCTTCGACGAGCACATGCCCGGCGCCAACCAGATCGACAAGACCATCGACGCGAAGGTGACCGAGGCCGACCTCGTCCGCGCGCCCGACGGCACCAGGTCGGTCGAGGCGCTCCGGCACAACATCCGCGTCGGCGTCCAGTACATCGAGGCCTGGCTTCGGGGCAACGGATGTGTCCCGCTGTACCACCTGATGGAGGACGCGGCGACGGCCGAGATCTCGCGCACGCAGATCTGGCAGTGGCTGAAGCACGGCGCCGTCCTCGACGACGGCGAGCCGGTCACCAAGGAGCGCGTCCGCGCGGCCCTCGAGGCCGAGATGGACGTGATCCGCGAGGAGATCGGCGGCGAACGATTCCAGCAGGGCGCCTTCGACGAAGCGAAGGAGCTCTTCTTCGAGGTCGCGACGAGCGAGCAGCTCATCGAGTTCCTCACCCTCCCCGCTTACGAGCGCATCGTGATCTCCGACGCGCGCGGCTGAACCCGAGAACAGGAGTAAAGACGTGGCAACCCTTCCCCCGATCGAGAGAGACACCGACGACTGGAGCCACCCGCGTTGGAAGGGCGTCGAGCGCCCCTACACGCTGGAGGACGTCAAGAAGCTCCGCGGCTCGCTGCGGCTCAGCTACACCCTCGCCGACAAGGGCGCGCGTCGCCTCTGGAAGGCGATGGACGAGAAGCCCTTCGTCCGCTCGCTCGGCGCCCTGACCGGCGGCCAGGCGGTGCAGATGGTGCGCGCGGGCCTCGAGGCGATCTACTGCTCCGGCTGGCAGGTCGCGGCCGACGCGAACACCGCGGCGCAGACCTTCCCCGACCAGAGCCTCTACCCGGCCGACTCGGTGCCGAAGCTCGTGAAGCGCATCAACAACGCGCTCATGCGCGCCGACCAGATCGACTCCGTCGATGGCGTCGACCGCATGGACTACTTCGCGCCGATCGTCGCGGACGCGGAGGCGGGCTTCGGTGGCCCCCTCAACGCGTACGAGATGATGAAGAACATGATCGACGCGGGCGCCGCCGGCGTGCACTTCGAGGATCAGCTCTCGAGCGAGAAGAAGTGCGGCCACCTCGGCGGCAAGGTCCTCGTCCCGACCAGCGTCTTCATGCGCAGCCTCACCGCGGCCCGCCTCGCGGCCGACGTCTGCGGCGTGCCCACCGTGCTCATCGCGCGGACCGACGCCGACAGCGCCAAGCTCCTCACGAGCGACATCGACGAGCGCGACCAGCCGTTCTGCACCGGCGAGCGCAGCCCCGAGGGCTTCTTCTACGTGAAGACCGGCATCGAGAGCTGCATCGCCCGCGCGAAGAGCTACGCGCCGATCGCCGACCTCATCTGGATGGAGACCTCCACCCCGAACCTCGAGCAGGCCAAGCAGTTCGCGGAGTCGGTGCTCAAGGACTTCCCCGACAAGAAGCTCGCCTACAACTGCAGCCCGAGCTTCAACTGGAAGAAGAACCTCGACGACTCGACCATCGCCAAGTTCCAGAAGGAGCTCGGCGCGATGGGCTACAAGTTCCAGTTCGTCACTCTCGCCGGCTTCCACATGCTCAACTACTCGAGCTTCATGCTCGCGAGCGACTACAACGAGCGCGGCATGGCGGCGTACTCGGAGCTCCAGGAGAAGGAGTTCGCGGCGGAGTCGATGGGCTACACCGCGACCAAGCACCAGCACGAGGTCGGCACCGGCTACTTCGACCTGGTCACCAACCTGGTCAGCGGCGGCGAGAGCAGCACCACCGCGCTGAAGGGCTCGACCGAAGAAGAGCAGTTCTGAGCTTCGCGCTCGAACCGACGAAGCGGGCCGCCGTCCTCGAGACGCGCGGCCCGTTTCTCGTTTCTCACTCGCTCAAGGCGACGCAGACCTCGCGGCTGACCCGGCGGGAGAGCGCGGCCTCGCCGCCGAGGAGGGACGCGCGGAGCCCGAGGTCGCGGAGCGCGGCGCGGGTGGCGTCCGGGAGGGCCTCGGGCGTCGCGTAGAAGACGACGTGGCCGAGGGCGCCGGCGGCGAGCGCGTCGACGATCGGGTCGTGCCGCACGAGGAAGGCGTCGCTCGCGTCGACACCCTCGTCCCGCGCGAGCACCCGCGCGACCTGGGCGGCGGTGTCGAAGCGGCTGGAGCCGGCGAGGCGACGCGGCGAGGGGAGCGCCCGGAGCACCGCGTCGGACACGGCCGCCGGTCCGCCGACGACGAAGGTGCGGCGGACCCCGAGGCGCTCGAGCGCGCGGCGGGTCTCGGCCGGGATCGTGTGCCGGGTCACCAGCAGCACCGGCGCGTCGAGCTGCCCCGCCGGGCCAGCCGCCGCGAGCGCGTCCGAGACGGAGGCGTCGGCGCCGGAGACGACGAAGGCGGTCCGCGCCGCCCCACGCCGCTCGGCGACCCGGGCCGCAGTGTCGAAGCGCGTCGCGCCGGCCACCCGCTCGACCCGCGAGACCGACGGCAGGCTCGCGAGCCGCGCCGCCACCCCCGCCGAGACCGCGCCCTCGCCGCCGATGACGAAGACGGTCCGGGTGCCCCAGCGGCGGAGCGCGCGCTCCGTCTCTTCCGGCAGGCGATCCGGCGCGGTGAGGATCAGGGGCGCGGACAGGGATCGCGCGAAGGGGCCGGCGCTCAGCGCGTCGATCACGCCTCCGCCCACCCCGCTCACCACCACCGCCACCGAGCGATCGACCGCGTGCGCGTCCGCGACGGCGATCGCGGTGGCGAAGCGGTTGGGGCCGGAGAGGCGGTCGACCTCGGCGCAGGGCGCGTCTTCGCCCGCGTAGAGCGCCCGGACGCCCTCCACGTCGAGGGGCGAGAGGCCGTCGTGGTTCGCCTCGTACAGGCTGCCGTCCCGGAGGGTGATCGTCGGGCTGCATCGCCCGCGCGCGTCGCAGCGACCGCTGAAGGCGGTGGGAAAGTAGTGCATGCGCGAGCCGGTGTCGTAGGGGCCGCGCGGGGTCGCGTCGACGGTCTGGAAGTAGGGCTCGGCGCCCTCCTCGAGGTTGTCCCAGTGGATGGCGACGTGGTCGTCGCGGTCGGGCCGCTGGTGCTCGTGTACGAGGCCGATCGCGTGGCCGATCTCGTGGATGACGGTGCCGACGTCGCACGCGGCGTCGAGGGTGATCTCCTGCGCGCCGCCGACCCGGCCCACGTACGACCAGCACCCACTCCCCGGCACGAAGCGCACGAAGTCGGCCTCGCCCCGCCGCGGCACGAACCGGAGCGGCGTGCGGGCCTCCCAGTGCGCGATCGCCTCGTCGACGCGGCGGCGGTCGGGCAGCGCGGGGTCGAGCTCGAACGGCACCACGGCGCCGGGCCAGAGCCGACCGGGCCGGGCGGCGCCGTCGGCCAGCGCGTCGTGGCGCGCGCCCACCTCATGCTCCGAGCCCTCGGGCACCGATCCCTCCGCGACCGGCCGACCGACGATCACGTCGCCCCAGACGAGCGCGAAGCCGTCGGCCTCGACGTAGCGGGTCCGGAGGACGGTGCCGTCGGGGCGACGGACGAGCCCCTCGACGTGCGCGCCCACGACGCCGGGGGACGGGGCGGCGCAGCCGGCGCAGAGCATCGCGGTGATCCAGGAGAGACGGCGCATGGGGGCGCCTGGTGCAAGGGCCGCTCCATGCGCGACGGACGGGCGGCGGGGCCCCGAGGCTGTGGGGTCCGACCCCACGCCGGCCACTCGAGCCGCCATCGGCTGCAATCGCGCGGGGAATCGGGCAACATGGTCCGCGGTGGTGCAGTCGGTGGGACCATCGCGGCTTCGCGGGGGGCGCTTCGTCCTGCGGCGTGAGATCGGGCGAGGCGCGACGGGCACCGTCTGGGAGGCCCGCGACGAGCTCCGTCGCGCCACCGTCGCGCTCAAGCGACTGCGGCGCGTCGACCCGCGAGGGCTCTTCCTGCTCAAGAACGAGTTCCGCGCGATCGCGGAAATCGACCACCCGAACCTGATCCGCCTCGGCGAGCTCTTCGCGGAGCGAGACGACGAGGTCTTCTTCACGATGGACCTGGTCGAGGGCGCCGACTTCCTCACCTGGGTCCGGCGCGGCTGGGTCCGGGAGACCTCCGTCGAGCCGCGGACCCGGTTCGACGAGGGCCGGCTGCGCGACGCCCTGCTCCAGCTCGCCGAGGCGCTCGCGGTGCTGCACGCCCACGGCAAGGTGCACCGCGACGTGAAGCCGTCGAACGTGCTCGTGACCGAGGAGGGCCGCGCGGTGCTCCTCGACTTCGGCATGACCGCCGACCTCAGCGGCAACCGCGAGCGCGAGTACGGGAGCATCGTCGGCACGCCGCGCTACATGGCGCCCGAGCAGGTCTCGGACGACGCGGTGGGGCCCGCCGCCGATCTCTACGCGGTGGGGGTGATGCTGCACGAGGCGCTGACCGGCCGGGCGCCGATCGAGGGCTCCTCCCGGGAGATGCTCTTCGGCAAGCAGCTCCTCACGGTGCCGCCGCTCGCGGCGCGCTTCCCCGGCGTGCCCGAGGATCTCGACGCGCTCTGCCGCGACCTGCTCTCGGTGCGCCCCGAAGACCGGCCGGACGACACCACGCTCCTCCGCCGCCTCGGCGCGTCGCCGGCCGCCGTGTCCCGCTCGCTCGTGCCGGGCGCGGACGTCTTCGTCGGGCGCGAGCAGGAGCTCGAGGCGCTCGACGACGCGCAGCGCGCCGCGACCTCCCGCTGCGTGGTGGCGCTCGTCTCGGGGGACTCGGGCGTCGGGCGCTCCGCGCTGATGAACGAGTGGATCCTCCGCGCCCGGGCGCGCGGCGTGACGGTGCTGCAGGGGCGATGCTTCGAGCGCGAGAACCTCCCGTTCAACGCGATCGATCCGCTGGTCGACGCGCTCGCCGAGACGCTCGCGGGCGGCCGCGAGCTGATCAGCCGCCGCCACGTCAACCGCGACGTCGTCGCGCTCGCCACGATCTTCCCGGTGCTCCGGCGGGTGAAGGAGATCGAGTGGCTGGTGCAGGAGGATCGCGCGGCGCGTCCCGGGCCGCGCGAGCTGCGGCGGCGCGCCTTCCGGGGGCTCGACGCCCTGCTGACCACGATCGCGGAGCGGACGCAGCTGGTGCTCGCGATCGACGATCTGCAGTGGGCGGACGCCGACTCGCTCGCCCTGCTCGAGGAGCTGACGCACGGCGCCGCCGCGCCGCACCTCTTGCTGCTGGGCACCGTGCAGAGCGGCGTGGAGCTCGGGCCGCTGAGCTCCAAGGCCGGGCGCGACGTGCGCCGGGTGAAGCTGGCGGGGCTCGAGGCGCGGGAGGCGCAGCGGCTCGCTCACCTGGTGGCCGCCGAGCTCGACCAGACCCTCGACGCCGAGGCGATCGCGACGGAGGCGAGGGGTCACCCGCTCTACGTGCTCGAGCTGGTCCGGGCCGAGGGAGACGCGGCGCGCGGCCTCGACGCGCTGCTCGAGGCGCGGGCGCGGCAGCTGGACCCGCGCGAGCGGAAGATCCTGGAGCTCGTCGTCCTGGCCGGCGTGCCGCTGCCCCAACGGTGGA
The DNA here is from genome assembly GCA_036149055.1 of Myxococcota bacterium. Lineage (GTDB taxonomy): Bacteria > Myxococcota_A > Polyangia > Polyangiales > Sandaracinaceae > JAVJQK01. Next base: position 8,073 of record JAYZQJ010000041.1, read on the forward strand.
TCGCGCACGCCGCCGAGCTCGCGCTGCCCGAGACGCTCGAGGCGGTCGACGTGCTGAGGCGCGAGCGCTGGGTGCGGACCCGCGGCCCGAGCGCCGACGAGCCGGTGACGCCCTTCCACGGGCGGGCCGGGCGCGCGGTGGTGAGCGGCCTCGACCCGGCGCGGCGGCGGGCGCTGCACGCGCGGCTCGCGGCGACCTTGACCGAGCTGTCGGCGGAGCCACGCCTCGCCAGCGTGGTGGTGCGACACCTCGAGGGCGCCGGCGCCCACGCCGAGGCGGGGGAGCGCGCGCTCGCCGCGGCCGAGGCGGCGTCGGCGGCGCTCGCGTTCGACCTCGCGGCCGAGCTGTACGGCGTCGCGCTGCGCCTCGCGCGCCTCGACGGGGCGAGCCGGAGCCGCGTCGCCCGCGCGCGCGCCGAGGTGCTCCGCGACGCGGGGCGCGGCCGGGAGGCCGGCGAGGCCTTCCTGCTCGCCGCCCGCAGCGCCCCCGAGGCGGAGCGCCTCCCCCTGGAGCTCGCCGCGGCCGACCAGTGGGTGACCTCGGGACACCTCCACCGGGGCATGACCCTGCTCCAGTCCAGCCTGCGCCGCATGGGCGTCCGCTGGCCGGAGAGCTCGGCCGAGGCGGTGAGCGCGCTCGCGGTCGAGCGGGCGAAGCTGCACCTGGCGCGGAGGCTGGGCCGGGCCGCCGATCCGCTCGACGAGGAGGGACGCCGGAGGGTCCGCGTCTTCCAGGCGCTCGCCATCTCGCTCGGCTCGGTCGACCCGCTCCGCGCCTCCGTCTTCCAGACCCGCTCGCTCCGCCGGCTGCAGGGCTCCGCGGACCGGGAGCTGGTGGGCGTCGGGCTGTGCGTCGAGGCGCTGCTGCAGGCCTTCGTGGGGACGGCCACCGAGGCCGAGATCCGCCTGCTCGTGGCCCGGAGTCGCGAGGCGGCGCGGGTGAGCGGGTCGCCCCGCGCCCGCGCTTACGCGGAGCTCGCCGACGGCGGGACCCGGATGCTCTTCGGTCGGCTGGCGTCGGCGCCCGGCCCGCTCGCCGAGGCCGAGATGCGCTTCCGCGAGGAGGTGCGGGTCGACACCGCGGGCCTGAACATCGCGCGGCTCCTGGCGGTCTGGGTGGCCGTCTTCCGCGGCGACCTCCGCCACCTCGCCACCTGGGTGCCCGAGTTCGAGCGCGACGCGGTGCGGCGCGACGACCGCTTCGCGCAGGTCTCGCTGAACCTCGCGGGCCACGTGGGCTGGCTCGCCGCCGGCGACGTCGACGGCGCGCGCGCGCGGCTCGAGGAGCGCCCCTGGGAGCCCCCCGACGGCAGCTACCACGTGCAGCACTGGTACCGGCTCGTCGCCGCCTGCGAGCTCGCGCTCTACGACGACCTACGCGGCGACCGTCGCGACCTCGAGCGCCGCTTCCGGCAGATGAGCCGCTCGCTCGTGTTCCAGCGGGCGCAGGCGGTTCGGGTCTACGGGCGCTGGCTGCGCGCGCGCTTCCACGTGGCCCTCGCCGAGCGCGGCGATCGCGGCGCCCTCGACGCGGCGACGCGCGAGGCGGAGAAGCTGGCCCGGGAGCCGATCGCCTTCGCCGCGCCGTACGCCGCCGCCATCCGCGCGGCCGTCGCCCACCTCCGTGGCGACCTCGAGGCCTGCCTGGGCGAGCTGAGCGTCACCGAGGAGCTCGCCGCGGAGGCTTCGCTCTTCGGGCTCGGCGCGATGGCGCGCCGTCGCATCGGCCAGCTGGCCGACCGGCCCACCGAGCGCGGCGACGCGGAGCGCTACTTCCAGGCCCAGCGCGTCCGCGACCCGGAGCGCCTCACCGGCGTCTACCTCCCGGGCTTCTCCCGCAATTGAGAGAGGCCGCCCGCGCGAGCGCGAGCGGCCTCCGTCGGAGTGAAGAGCGGGCTCAGGGCAGCAGGACCTCGCTGATCACGTGCACCACGCCGTTGGTGACGTTGATGTCGGTGATCAGGATGTCCGCCGCGCCCGCGCCGGTGGCGCCGCTCGGGCCGCTGACGGTGGGCGGCGTGGCCGCGGTGTCGAAGGTCAGCGTCCCGTTGAGCGAGTCCGCGGTGGCGGGGATCCCGTCCGAGAGGACCGGCGCGCCCGCGTTGACCACGTGGGTGAGCAGGACGTCGCGGAGGGCCTCGGCGCTGAGGTCGCCGGGCGCGCGCCCGAAGGCGTCGTTGGTCGGCGCAAAGACGGTGTAGGGCTCGTTCGCGCTGAGCGCCTCGGCCACGGTCGTGCCGTCGCCCAGCGGCGCGGCCGCGCCGACGGCGGTGACGAGCTCGCTCAGACCCGCGGCGCCGGCCGCGTCCGGCACGTTGAGCGGGATGAGGACCGCGTCGACGACGTGCACGATGCCGTTGGTGGCGACCACGTTGGCGACCGACACGTTCACGAAGCCGTTGATGGTCACGCCGTCGCTGGTGTCGAAGATCAGGGTCAGCCCGTTGCCGTAGGCGTTGGTCGCGGCGCTGTTCGCGAAGTCGGGGACCTCGCCCGACGGGACCGCGGCGCCGGCGATCACGTGGTACAGCAGCACCTGCGCGAGCGCGTCACCGGTCGGGACCGCCGAGAGCGCCTCGAACGCCTCGTTGGTCGGCGCGAAGACGGTGAACGGGCCCTCGCCCTGGAGCGTCTCCACGAGGTCGGCGTCCGCGACCGCGCCCACGAGCGTGGTCAGCCCCGCGTAGGTCGCGAGCATGGGAATGTCCGGCGGGAGGAGGACGCGGTCGATCACGTGGATGATCCCGTTGGACGCCTCGATGTCCGCCATCACGACGTTCGCGCCGCCGGTGACCGCGTTGCCGCCGTTGATCGTGACGCCGCCCTCGGTGCCGAGGATGAGCGAGACGCCGCCGGCCGCGCTGGCCGCCGGGCCGGCCGTGATCGAGCCCGAATCGACCGCCGCGCCGCTGATGACGTGGTAGGTCAGGATGGCCGTGAGCTGCTCGTTCGACATGCCCTCGATCATCTCCATGGTGATCCCGGACGCCTCGAACGCGGCGTTGGTGGGCGCGAAGACGGTGTAGGGGCCAGGCGCCTCGAGCACGGCGACGAGGCCGGCCTGATCGGCGGCCGCCACCAGCATCGAGAAGTTCTCGTCCGACGTGGCGATGTCGGCGATGGTGTTACCCATGGTGCCGCCGTCGTCGCCGCCGGTGCCGGTGTCCTCGGCCATGCCCGAGTCGATCGGGTCGTCGCCGTCGTCGCAGCCAAACGCCAGCGGGAGCGCGAGAGCGCACACGGCCAGCGCGATCCAGGTCTTGGTTCGCATGATGTCCTCCTGAGTTGTCGAAGCGAAGTGCGGGTAGCTCCCCCGGAGCAGTACCCCCGACGCTGAGCCGAGCTAGTGTCGGGCTCGAGCGGCGACAACGCTCAAAACGACCAAAAGGACCATCGAATCGATCGATACCAGGCTCAATCGCCCAGAATGTATCCGAAAATCAGCGGGGCCACGATCGTCGCGTCGGACTGAATCATGAATTTGGGCGTTTCTACGTCCAGCTTGCCCCAGGTGATTTTTTCGTTCGGGACCGCCCCCGAGTACCCCCCGTAGGAGGTCACCGCGTCCGAGATCTGGCAGAAGTAACCCCAGAACGGGACCCTCTCCATCTGCAAGTCCTGAATCATCGTCGGCACCGCGCAGATGGCGAAGTCGCCCGCGATCCCGCCGCCGACCTGGAAGAAGCCGACGCTCGGGTGGTCGGCCCCGTCCGCGTCCTCGCCCCGGTAGCCGGAGTGCTCGAGGTACCAGCGCATCAGGTGCTCCATCTGCTCGGTGCCGCTCTTGACGCACTGGTGGTGCGGGAGCGCCTTCCGGTAGACGGCGGCGGCGAACATGTTGCCCGTGGTCGAGTCCTCCCAGCCCGGGGAGTAGACGGGGATGCCCTTCTCCTTGGCCGCGAACATCCAGGAGTCCGACTCGGGGATCTGGAAGTGCTGCTTGAGGGTCTGGTCGTCGAGCACGTCGAAGAGGTACTCGCTCTCCATCTTGCGCTCGCCCTCGTCGCAGGCCTTCTTCCAGCGATCGATGAGGCGCTTCTCCAGGTGCCGCATCACCGTCTCCGGGATGCAGGTGTCGGTCACCCGGTTGAAGCCGCGGTCGTAGAGCGCCTTCTCGTCCTCCGCGCTCAGCGCGCGCCAGTCCTGGATGATCTCGTACTCGTTCGCCGCGAGGAGGTTGAAGATGTCCTCCTCGAGGTTCGCCCCGGTGCAGCAGATCGCGTGCACCTTGTCGGCGCGGATGAGCCGCCCGAGGATCCTGCCGATCCGCGCCGTGCTCATCGCGCCGGCGAGGGTGACCATCATCTTCCCTCCGGCGGCCAGGTGCGCCTCCCAGGCCTTGGCCGCGTCGACGACCTCCCGGCTGTTGAAGTGCAGGTAGTGATGGTCCATGAAGTCGCGCACCGCGCCCATCGGTTCACCTCGTCTGTCGTCGAAAAAGGGGGAGCAGTATAGACGCCGCCCCCCGAAGAGCTATCGCCCGACCGCGCCCACCTCGTGAGGGGGTCGCTCCATCAGCTCCTCCAGGCGACCCTGGAAGTCGGAGCGCGGGAAGTCGCGCAGGAACTCGTAGTAGCGGCGCTCGGCCTCGGCGACGTGCTCGAGCATCACCAGCGCCTCGATCGCGAACGCCTCCCGCTCCTCGCGCAGGACCCCGTCGGGGTGGAGGCGACGGTGCTGGTCGAGCAGCCCCACCGCCTCGGCCGGGTGCTCGGCGAGCAGCTCCCGGGCCCGGCCGAGGAGACGCATCTCGGCGCCGAGCTGCGCGAAGCGGGGATCCCGGTCGGCCTCGTCCGGCGGAGGCGGGGGCGGCTGCGTCTCCAGGTCGGGCACCTCGGGGAGGTCCGGCACGAAGTCGGGCCCGGCCTTCGAGCGCCGCTCGGGCGCGTCCTCGATCTCGACCCCGCCCACCTCGCCGGCGGGCTCGGCGGCCTCGTCGGGCTCGGGCGCCTCGGGGGACTCGGCCGCCGGCGCGTCGCCCGGCTCGTCGTCCCCGAACGCGCCCCAGATCGCGAGGGCGCCGCCGGCCAGCGCGACCCCCAGCACGAGGGCCGTCACCCACGCCTCGCTCCGTTGGTTGGCCTCGGACACGCGGCGGAGGGTATAGCCTCTCGCCGTGGGGCACCGCTTCTTCGATCACACCGGCGACTTCGGCGCCGAGCTCTTCGCCGAGGACGAGCCGGGGATCTACGCGGCGGCGGGGGCGGCGCTGTCGGCGCTGCTGCTCGACGACGCCTCGCGGATCGAGCCGAAGGAGCGGAGACCGATCGAGGTGTCGGGGATCGACGAGGCCGATCTCCTGGTCGCGCTCGGCAACGAGCTCCTCTTCCTCTTCGAGACCGAGGGCTTCCTCTGCGCCGGCCTCGAGGAGGTCACCCCGGGCGGCGACCACCTCCAGGCCGTGGCCGTCGGCGAGCCGTTCGACCCCGAACGACACGTGATCGCGCGCCCGATGAAGGCGGTCACCCATCACGGCGCCGAGGTCCGCGAGTCCCCCGACGGCTGGACGGCCCGCCTGATCTTCGATCTCTGACGGTTGACCGCTTGCCGGGGCTGGTCGGGGGCTCTACGCCGGGGCGGTGACCGTTCAGGCCAGCCTCCCGCAGTTCGTGTGGCTCAGTGCGGCGTTATGCCTCGTGCACGGCTGCGGCGAAGCGTCCGCGGCGCCCGAGCGCGGCGGGCCACCGCCGGCGCAGGTCCAGGTCGCGACCGGCCGGGAGGGCACCCTGCGGGTCGAGCGCACCTACCTCGGCACGGTGCGAGCGCTCGCCCGGGCGGAGCTCGCCGCCGGCGCCGACGGGGAGGTCACCGAGGTCAACGTGAGCGAGGGCGATCGGGTGGAGGCGGGGCAGGTCCTGCTGCGCGTCGACCCCGATCTGGCCGCCGCCGACCTCCGCGCGGCCCGCGCCGCCGACCGCCGCACCCGCGCGCGAGAGGACCAGGCGGGCCGCGACGCCCGGAGGTTCGCGGCCGCGGGCCCGCGCATCGTCGGCGAGGTCGAGATCGAGCGCGCCGCGAGCGAGGCAGACGCCCTGTCGGCCGAGGCCGAGAACAGCCGCGCCACCCTCGCGCGGGCCCGGGCCACGCTCGCCCGGCACCACGTGGTCGCCCCCTTCGACGGCGTCATCGCCGCCCGCAGCGTCGACCCCGGCGACTGGGTCTCCCCCGGCACCCCGGTGCTGGAGCTGGTCGGCGACGCCCGGACCGAGATCCTCGTGCGCGTCGAGCCCGAGCTGCTCGAGAGCGTCTCCGTCGGCTCCGAGGCGACCGTCTCGCGGGCCGGGCGCGAGGCCACCGCGCGCGTCATGGGCGTCGTCCCGGCGCTCGACCCGCGCACCCGCACCGCGCAGCTCCGGCTCGTCACCGCCGACGCCACGCCCTGGCTCCTGCCCGGCAGCACCGTCGACGTCGGCTTCGTCATCGAGCGCGGCGGCGAGGGCATCATCGTGCCCCGCGACGCCCTGGTGGACGGGGTCGCGGAGAGCCGGGTGGTCCGGGTCGCCGACGGGCGCGCCGAGCCGATCACGGTGCGGGTCGTCGAGCGGGCCCGCGAGGAGGTGCGCGTGAGCGCCGAGGGCCTCGGCGCCGACGACGTCCTCGTGGTGCGCGGCAACGACCGCCTCCGCCCCGGCCAGCCGCTGCAGGTCGTCGAGTGAGCGAGCCGGACCGCGGCGGCGGGCTCTTGCGCGTCGCCGTCGAGCGGCCGGTGACCGTCGTCGTCACCGCCATCCTCGTCGTGCTCTTCGGCGCGCTGTCGGTGCTCGATCTCCCGATCCAGCTGACGCCCGACATCTCCATCCCGACCCTGACCGTGCGCACCTCGTGGCCGGGCGCGTCGCCGACCGAGATCGAGAGCGAGATCCTCGAGCCGCAGGAGGACGCGCTCAAGGACGTGCCCGGGCTCGTCCGCATGACCAGCGAGGCGCGGCCCGACCAGGCCACCCTGACCCTCGAGCTCTCGGTCGGCACCGACATCGACGAGGCGCTCGTGCGGGTGACCAACCGGCTCACCCAGGTCGGCGACTACCCGGACGCCGCCAACGAGCCGTCGGTCGAGACCGCCGACGACACCGGGCCGCCGCTGGCGGTGATCGCGATCCGCACCCCGAACGGCGAGCCGGTCGCGGCCTACCGCACCTGGGTCGAGGAGACGGTGCTCCCCGAGCTCCAGCGCGTGCGCGGCATCGGCGACATCCGCCACATCGGCGGGCGCGACACCGTCTTCCTGATCGAGGCCGACCCTCGCGAGCTCGCGGCCCGCGGCCTCTCGATCCCGGCGATCGCGGCCCGCGTCCGGACCGAGCTCCGCGACGTGTCCGCCGGTGACGTCACCCTCGGCCGGCGCCGGCTCCTGGTGCGCACCATGGCGGTAGCCCCGCAGCCGGAGCGGCTCGAGGAGATCGTGCTCGCGAGCGGGGACGACGGCACGCCGATCCGGCTCGGCGAGGTCGCGCGGGTCTCGCTCGGGCTCCGCGACGCGACCGGCGTGGCGATGAGCGACGACCGGCCGTCGATGGTGCTCTTGCTGAGCCGCGAGTCCGGCTCGAACGTGCTCGAGGTGACCCGGCAGATCCGCCAGCGGGTGGACGAGCTGGACCGCGACCTCTTCCAGCCCGAGGGCCTGCGCATCGAGGTCATCAGCGACCAGGTCGACTACATCCAGGGCGCGCTGGATCTGGTGCAGCAGAACCTGCTGGTGGGCGCGCTGCTCGCGGTGATCGCCCTCTTCGTCTTCCTGCGCAGCTTCGGCGCGAGCGCGATCGTCAGCCTCGCGATCCCGATCTGCGTCTTCGGCACCGCGCTGGGCATGACCCTGCTCGGCCGCTCGGTGAACGTGGTCTCGCTCGCCGGGATCACCTTCGCCATCGGCATGGTGCTCGACAACTCGATCGTCTCGCTGGAGAGCATCGACACCTGGCGGCGCAAGGTCACCGACGCGAAGGAGGCGGCGTTCCGCGGCATCAAGGAGGTCTGGGGCGCCCTGATCGCCTCGACCGCGACCACCGCCGCCGTCTTCATCCCGGTCATCACCTGGGAGGGCGAGGTCGGCCAGCTCCTGCGCGACGTCGCGGTGGCGATCAGCTTCGCCGTCGTCGCCTCGCTCGTGGTCAGCGTCTGGGTGATCCCCGGGCTCGCCGGCCGGGTGCTGAAGACCAAGAAGGACGCCGAGGAGCCCAAGCTCGCGCGCCGCGTGACCGCCAAGATCGGCGCCGCGGTCGGCTGGCTGACCCGGAGCGGGCTCCGGAGCGGCGGCGTCGTGCTGGCCGCGGTCGGCGCCTGCGTCGCCCTCACCATGGTCCTGCTCCCGCCCATCGAGTACCTGCCCAAGGGCAACCGGAACCTCGTCTTCGGCATCCTCGTGCCGCCCCCGGGCACGTCCGTGACCGAGCTCGAGCGCGTCGGCGAGCACGTGCAGGGGCAGGTGGCCTCGCACATCGGCCGCTCCACCGACGACGCCCCGGCCATCGCGCGCAGCTTCTTCGTGGGCAGCCCCGAGCGCATCTTCGCCGGCGCCGTGGCCCAGGACCCGGAGCGCGTCGGCGAGATGCTGGGCTGGCTGCGCGGCGTGCAGGGCTCCATCCCGGGCTTCATCGCCTTCGCCACCCAGGCCAGCCTCTTCGGCCGCTCCGGCGGCGGCCGCTCGATCGAGATCAACCTCTCGGGCAGCGACCTCGGCACCCTCACCCAGGTCGGCGGCCGGCTCTTCGGCGCGGTCGGCGAGGCCATCCCCGGCGCCCAGGTGCGGCCGGTGCCCTCCCTCGACCCCGGCGCCCCGGAGCTGCGCGCGTACCCGAGGCGAGGCGAGGCGGCCCCGCTCGGCGTCACCACCGACGCGCTCGGGCTCACCCTCGACGCCTTCGTCGACGGCGCGATCGTCGGCGAGCTCGGCCCCGAGGGCGAGCCCCAGCTGGACGTGATGATCCGCGGCGTGCGCGAGGACGGCGGCCGCATCGACGACGCCGACGACATCCGCGCCGCCCCGGTCGTCGCCCCCGGCGGCGAGGTCGTGCCCTTCGGCGTGCTCGCCGATCTGCGCGAGGAGCTCGGCCCGACCGTGATCCGCCGCATCGAGCGTCGCCGCGCGCTCACCCTCGAGGTCTCGCCGCCCGACGAGGTCCCGCTCGAGGAGGCGCTCGCGCGGATCGAGGGGCTGCTCGAGGAACTCCGGGCGGACGGAGCGCTGCCGTCGTCCGTGCAGACGAGCTTCACCGGCACCGCCGGCGACCTCGAGATCGCGCAGAGCCAGTTCGGCGAGGTGCTGCTGCTGGCGCTGATCATCAGCTACCTCCTGATGAGCGCGCTCTTCGAGGACTTCCTCGCGCCGATCGTCGTGCTCGTCACCCTGCCGCTCGCCGCCGCCGGGGGCGTGGGCGGGCTGCGCCTGGTCGACGCCTTCCTCGCGCCGCAGCCGCTCGACCTGATGACGGCGCTGGGCTTCTTGATATTGATCGGCGTCGTAGTGAACAACGCCATCCTCGTGGTCGACGGCGCGCTCGCCCGGCTGAAGGAGGGCGAGGCCCTCGACGAGGCCGTGCAGGGCGCGGTCGAGAGCCGCGTGCGGCCCATCCTGATGACGACGCTCACCTCCCTCGCCGGCCTCGCCCCGATGGTGCTCTTCCCCGGCTCGGGCAGCGAGCTCTACCGCGGCGTCGGCGCGGTGGTCCTCGGCGGCCTGACGCTGTCGACCGCGCTCACGCTCTTCGTCGTGCCGTCGTTCTTCACGCTGATCTGGCGCGTCCGCCTGAAGCTCTCCTCCGCGGCCGCCCCCGCCGGCGCCCCGGCGGAGTGACCCCATGGGCGCCCTCTTCTGAGGCGCGCTACGTTGCGCCCGGGGCCAGAGCGTGGGGAAACGAGACGATCGCAAGAAGCGGAAGCGGGCCGAGGCGCGCAAGACCAGCAAGGTGCACGTGCCGACGGCACCGGCTCCCTATCGCGGGCGCGTGCCGCTCGAGCAGATCAGCGAGACCTGCTGGCGCGTGCCGAAGACCGGCCCGATGCGGGTCGAGGGGCGGGTCTACGCCGACGAGACGCTGCTGCCGTCACTCCGAGAGGACCGCGCGCTCGAGCAGGTCGCGAACGTCGCCACCCTCCCCGGCATCGTCGGCGCGTCCCTCGCGATGCCCGACATCCACTGGGGCTACGGCTTTCCGATCGGCGGTGTGGCCGCGTTCGACCCGCACCAGGGCGGCGTCGTCAGCCCCGGCGGCGTCGGCTACGACATCAACTGCGGGGTGCGGCTCCTGGTGGCGGACGTGGACCTCGACGCCGTCCAGCCACGGATCGAGGCGCTGACCCAGGGCTTGTTCGAGGCGATCCCGGCCGGCGTCGGCAGCAAGCGCCCCGAGCTCGCGCTCACCGGACGAGACCTCGACGCGCTCATGGAGGACGGGCTGCGCTGGGCGCATCGCTCGGGCCTCGCCACCGCGGAGGACGTCGATCGGGTCGAAGAGAACGGGCGGCTCGAGGGCGCCGACCCCTCGGCGGTGAGCCCCCGCGCGAAGCAGCGCGGCGGCCCGCAGCTCGGCACCCTCGGGAGCGGGAACCACTTCGCCGAGGTCGGCGTGGTCGAGGAGATCTTCGACGCGACCCAGGCGGAGGCGTTCGGCCTGCGCGAGGGCGTCGTGACCCTGATGATCCACTCCGGCTCGCGCGGGCTCGGCCACCAGGTCTGCACGGACTCGCTCGGCACGATGATCCGCGCGTCCGGCGAGCACGGCATCGCGCTCGTCGACCGGCAGCTCTGCTGCGCCCCCATCCGCTCCCCCGAGGCCGAGCGCTACCTCGGCGCGATGGCGGCGGCCGCGAACTTCGCGTTCGTGAACCGCCAGGTGATGACGCACTGGGCCCGCGAGGTCTTCGACCGCCTCTTCGGCGCGACCCTCCGGACGGTCTACGACGTCTGCCACAACATCGCGAAGTGGGAGCGACACGCGGTCGACGGCAAGGAGCGACGCCTGCTGGTGCACCGCAAGGGCGCGACCCGCGCGCTCCCGAAGGACCACCCGCTCCTCCCCGACGCCTACCGCGACGTCGGCCAGCCGGTGATCATCCCCGGCGACATGGGCCGCTACTCCTTCGTGCTCGCCGGCGCGAAGGGGAGCGAGGACACCTTCGGCTCCGCCTGCCACGGCGCCGGCCGCGTGCTCAGCCGCTCCGAGGCGAAGCGCAAGTTCGGCGGCACGGACGTCATGCGCAAGCTCCGCGACCAGGGCGTCATCGTGCTCGGCGCGTCGAAGGCGACCGTCGTGGAGGAGATGCCCTTCGCGTACAAGGACGTCGCCGAGGTCGTCGAGGTCGTGCACGCCGGCGGCATCGCCGACAAGGTCGCCCGCATCCGCCCGCTCGGCTGCGTCAAAGGCTGACCCCCTTCGGTCTTCTCCGTTGGGTAGGGCTCCGGCGGCAACTGATCTCGCGCAGCGGTCCTTCGGCGGCATTTTGGCTCTCGCCGAGGCGCGAAGCCGCAAAGGGGCTGGCATGGCGCCGCGATGGCGGCTCGCCGGCGCTCGGCTGGCTGCCTCTTCGTTGGGCGGTGCTTCGGCGGCATTTTGGCTCTCGCCAAGGCGCGAAGCCGCAAAGGAGCTGGCTTGGCGGCGCGATGGCGGCTCGCCGGCGCTCGGCCGGCTGCACGCCGTTGGGTAGCGCTTCGCCGGCAACTTGGCTCTCGCAGAGGCGCGGAGGCGCAGAGGCGTGGGGGGGCGGCGGGATGGGCGCTCGCCGGCGCTCGGCCGACTGCCTCTTCCTGGGGTCTTCGGCGGCTGCTCAATTTCACGCAAAGACGCAAAGACGCAAAGGGGCTGGCATGGCGGCGCGATGGGGGCTCGCCGGCGCTCGGCCGGCTGTACGCCGTTGGTCAACGCTTCGCCGGGTAGCGCTTCGCCGGCAAACTTGTCTCTCGCAGAGGCGCAGAGGCGCAGAGGCGGCCAGTGGTCCTGTATCCGCTGGCCCATCTGGTGGTTCCGGAAACTCTGATCCGTCGCATTCCGGAAAATCTGAGCCCCCTCGGAGGAAGGGGCGCGGATGATGATGCTGGCGATAGCGATGGCCGCCATGATGCAGGCGGTGGAGGAAGGCGAC
>JAYZQJ010000042.1:0-31072 GCA_036149055.1 Myxococcota bacterium
GACCCCCTCGCCCAATCGCGGTGATCCGGATGCGGCCACTGGACGACGCAGACGCCCGTGACCCTCGGAATGAACGCCATTTCGTGGCTGACGCTCACGGCCAACATGCTCGCCTGCCTACGCATCAACGCGCCGGTCGCCCGTCGCGCTGCAAGGCTGGCTACCGGCCTGCCGGGCTCGGCTTTGACCGGGTGGGATTCGCACCCACAAGACACCTCTTCCAAGTTTCGGTCGCTACCGCATCACTCCTTCCCCTCGGACCAGCAGTGCCTGGTCGCACCTGCGCCTCTGCGCCTCTGCGCGAGACAAATTCGAATCCCACGCAGAACCGCCGAGGAGATCAGCGGGGGCGGACGACGACGCCGCCTCGGCCGCGGACGCGTCCGTCACGGCGGCGATCGCGGCGGCGATCCATGCGGCGGTCCTGGCGACGCTCGCGGCGTCGCTCGACGCGCTCCTCGCGGCGCTCGAGGCGACGCTGGCGGCGGTCCATGCGACGCTCGCGGCGGACGCGGCGGTCACGCACGGCCGAGCGATCGTCGGGGCGGTAGGCCTGGACCCGGCCTCGGCGCGCCGGCGCCCCGCGGCGCACGCGGACGTCGGCCTGGGGCACGCGGCGCACTCGCACGCCGTCACGGACGCGGTAGTGGCGGTAGCGGCGCGGGCGATCGATGCGCACCACCGCGCGCGGCACCACGCCAACGTTCACCCGGCTCCAGCCGCCGAGGTAGCTCGAGCGGTACCAGACGCCGTTCTCGTATCGCCAGTAGGCGTCGTCCGAGTAGAAGACCGGCTGGTCGTACTCGGCGACCGCCCACACGCCCGGGCGCACGCGCACCATCCGGGGCTGGGGGCTCGCGACGGTGGTCGTGGCGCTGGCGCGGTAGGCGACGGTGCCGCTGCCGCAGCCTCCGATCACGAGGAGGCCGGCGAGGAGCGCGCCCCAGCTGCCGTAGCCGAGCGCGCGGCGAAAGATCGTCTTCTTCTGCATCGCCCGAGCAGCGGTACATGCATCGTGCCGACCGGTGGGATCGGCGCCGAGACCCCGCCGGACCGTCGCAGATCGCGACAATCCCCGGCAGATCGTCACATGTCGTAGACCACCCGGGTCTTCGCGACGCGATCGTGGACCGCGCGCTTCTCGCGCCCCGCGGCCACCGCGAGGGTGAGCACCCAGGTCACGAAGAGCGCGGTCGCGGCGAACGGGTGCCAGCGCTCCGCCTCGAAGGGATCGACGACGCTCATCGCGATCGGCCCGGCGTGCTTCACCAGGTTCCGGACGAGCGCGCGCGAGAAGCGAGGCCGCTCGAGATCGGGGTCGACGACCCGGAGGTCGAAGAGGCGCTTGCCGACGGTCAGGCCGAGCCGGCTCTCCGCCGCCGCCCAGCCGAGCGCCGGGATCAGCCACGCGATCGGCGTGAACACCGCGGCCAGCAGCAACGCGACGAAGCCCGAGATCATCAGGTCGACCGCGAAGGCGCTGCCTCGCGCGAAGACCCCCGCGCTCTTCGGCGCTCTCGGGCGCGCCTCGGCGATGGCCCCGCGCAGCGCGTCGAAGGTCTCGAAGCGGTCGCCCGGCGCCTTCTCCATCAGCCGGGAGATCAGGGCGTCGAGGGCGGGCGGCAGGTCCGGGCGGAGCGAGCGGGCCGGGAGCGGCGTCTCCTCGCGGTGCTGCACGAGCAGCGTCCCGGTGTCGGGCGCGGTGAAGGGGCGGTGCCCGGTCACCATCTCGTAGAGGGTCACGCCGAGCGCGTACATGTCCGCGCGGTGATCCACCGGCCCCGGGCGGGTCTGCTCGGGGGCCATGTACGCGGGCGTGCCGACGATGGCGCCGCGGTGGGTGAGCGCGGCCGACGGAGCCTCGCCTTCGCTCGCCGGCTCGTCCTGCTCGCGCACCGCCTTGGCGAGCCCGAAGTCCGCGAGCAGCACCCGGCCGCCCTCGGCGCGGAGCACGTTGCTCGGCTTCACGTCCCGATGCACCAGGCCGCGGCGCTGCCCCTCCTCGAGCGCGCGCGCCACCGCGTCCACGCAGTCGAGCGCCTCCTCGACGTCGAGCGGCCCGCTGGCGAGGCGGTCGGCGACCGACGCGCCCTCCACCAGGTCCATCGAGAGGAAGACGACGTCCTCCGCCTCGCCGACGAAGTGGATCGGCACGACGTTGGGGTGGCGGACCTTCGCCTGGGCGCGGGCCTCGCGCAGGAAGCGGGCGCGCGCGTCGGGGTGCGCCGCGGTGAGCACCTTGATGGCGACCGGGCGCTCCAGGGCGGTGTCCCAGCCGCGGTAGACCGCGCCCATGCCGCCGCGGCCGAGCGGCGCGTCGATCCGGAAGTGCGCGAGGGTCCGCCCGAGCAGCGCGTCGGGCGCCTCGGCGCGGCTCGGCTCGGAGTCGCTCCGCGCGGTCTCGGCGAACGGGTCGGCCGCGGGCACGGCACGAGGGTAGCGCAATCGAGCCCCGACCAAATCGGAACGGGGGGCCGCGCGTCCAAGGGGCGTATGCTCGATGCCGTGCGCGTCTCGACTCTCCTCCTCCTCGCGCTGCTGGGCTGCACCGGGCCGCAGACCGCGAGGCGCACCGCGGGGCCGCTCACGAGCGAGCCGGAGATCCCGCCGGCCCAGGCCACGACGTCGCCCCCCGCCGAGCGGCTCGCCTCGACTCACCGCATCGACGACCCGCGGACCTGGGCGCGGCTCGCGGCGCGGCCGGCGACCGAGACCTTCGCCCGCACCGAGGTGGTGAAGTTCCTGATCGACCTCGAGGACGAGCGGCGCCTCTGGTTCACCGACACCGAGCGCTTCGAGATCCACTTCCACTTCGCGCGCGACGTGCTCGGAGTCGACGAGAGCCACGGCGACTTCAACGTGCGCGAGTACCGCCGGCCGGAGCGGCGCTTCGTGATGGGCACGCTGGTCCACTACCTCGACCCGGATCTCTGGGCGTTCGAGATGGTCGCCGGCGACAACCTCGACGGGGCGCGGGTGCTCGAGGCGTTCGAGCAGGTGCAGGGCGCGGTGTTCTTCGGGGATCGCCTGCGCTACCGGGCGATCAGCCCGCTGCACGAGCGGCGCACCGAGGGCCTCGGCGCGCGGCTGCCGCGGGTGAGCGCGGGGGAGGTCTTCCGCGGGGTGCGCTATCAGCCGCTGACCCAGGGCGTCGCCTACGGCACGCTGCGGCTCGTGCGCGGGCCCCTCGACGCGGCGAGCGTGCGGCCGACCGACATCCTGGTGCTCGAGCACCTCCCGGACGGGATCCCGGTGTCGAGCGCGGTGATCAGCCAGGAGCTGCAGGCGCCGCTCGGCCACCTCGCGCTGCTCTGCGCGACCCGCGGCACCCCGAACATGGGGCTGCGCGACGCGCTCTCCGACCCGGCGATCGCCGCGCTCGATGGGCAGCTGGTGCGGCTCGACGTGGCCTCGCAGGAGCACGCGATCCGGGCGGCGACCCGGGCGGAGGCGGAGGAGGCGTGGGCTGCCCGCCGGCCGGCGCAGCCGCTGACCCCGCAGATCGATCGCGGCTTCGCGGCGCTGACCGCGGTGTGCGACGCCCGCATCGGCGACGCGCCCCGGATCGGCGCGAAGGCGGCCCAGCTCGGCGAGGTCTGCGCGGAGGGGCTGCCGACGCCGGGCGGCTTCGCGGTGCCCTTCGCGCACTACCTCCGCCACCTCGAGCGGCACGGGCTCGCGGGCGGGCTGCGCGCGATGCTGGAGGACGCGACGTTCCGCGGCGACCCGCGGGTCCGGGCCGAGAACCTCGCCCAGCTCCGGGCGGTGATCGCGCGCTCGCCGGTCGACCCCGCGCTCCTGCGCGAGGTGCGCCGCCGGATCGACGCGTTCCCGGGCGAGCCGCGGGTGATCTTCCGCTCGAGCACCAACGCCGAGGACCTGCCCGGGTTCACCGGCGCGGGGCTCTATCGCTCGGTGGTGGTGAGCGGCGGGGCCTCGGACGCGGAGCTCGCCGACGCGCTGCGCGAGGTGTGGGCGAGCGTGTGGCTCTCGGGCGCCTACGAGGAGCGAGACTGGTACCGCATCGATCACCGCGAGGTCGCGATGGCGGTCCTGGTGCAGCCCTTCGTCGACGGCGCGATCGCCAACGGCGTCGCGATCACCGCCAACCCGTTCTACGAGGCGCGGCCCGGCTACTTCGTGAACGCGCAGGCGCTCGGGGGGAGCGTGACCGGGGCCGCGGGCGACGAGATCCCCGAGCAGCACCTCATCTACACCTACGCCGACGACGGCCCCGAGCTCGAGCTGGTGAGCCGCTCCACCCGGGGCGACGGCGCGCTCCTGCTGCGCGAGCCCGAGCTCATGCAGCTCCACGCCGCCCTCGCCCGCCTCGACTTCGCGCTCACTCCGTACTGGTCGGGGCGCGCCAACGCGGTCGACGTGGAGTTCCTGGTCGCCGGCCCCGATCGGCGCGTCGTCATCCTCCAGGCCCGCCCGTTCTGCGTCCGCTACACCGAAGGCCAGCGCGCGGTGCACCGCCGCCCCCAGGCCGCCTGCCCCGCCCGGCTGTACCCGCCTCGCGCGCCCTGACGTGATACGAGAGGGGCATGCGAGTCTGCGTGTTCTGCGGTTCGTCCCCCGGCTCGAAGCCGATCTACCTGGAGGCCGCGCGCCGCGTCGGGCGCACGCTGGCCGAGCGCGGGGTCGGCGTGGTCTACGGCGGCGCCTCGGTCGGGTGCATGGGCGCGGTCGCCGACGCGGCGCTCGAGGCGGGCGGCGAGGTGATCGGGGTGATCCCTCACTCGATGGTGGACCGCGAGCTCGCCCATCCGGGGCTGACCGAGCTCCACGTCGTCGAGGGCATGCACGAGCGGAAGGCGCTGATGACCGCGCGCAGCGACGCCTTCCTGGCGCTGCCCGGCGGCCACGGCACGCTCGACGAGCTCTTCGAGGCGCTCACCTGGGCCCAGCTCGGCATCCACGGGCAGCCGATCGGGATCTGGAACCTCGAGGGCTACTGGGATCCGCTCTTCGCGATGCTCGACCGCGTGGTCTCGGAGGGCTTCCTGCGCCCGCACCACCGGACGCTGCTGCTCTCCAGCCACGAGCTGGAGCCGCTGCTCGACTCGCTCACGGTCTAGCTGGCACGGGCCCCCCTCGTGCGTACCTGACGCTCGAACGTGAGGAGTCCATGAGCGAAGACACGAACGAATCCCAGAACGGGTTGATCCGCATCGTGGTCGGCGTCGACTTCACCGAGGTCGGCGACGTCGCGCTCGACGAGGCCATCCGATACGCGATGCGCCTCCAGAAGAGTGAGCTTCACCCCGTCTTCGTCATCACCGAGCGGGTCAAGAATCACCTCGAGGAGGTGAACCGCCACCTCGACGAGGCCTACAAGGCCCTGCGCGAAAAGGTGATCACCCGCTGCGAGGCGGTGGGCGAGCGCTGGGAGCAGCACGTCTTCTTCCACGTCCGGCTCTCGAAGGAGCCGGCGGAGGCGATCCATCAGGTCGCGGTCGACGTCGGCGCGGACGCGATCGTCGTCGGCACCCACGCGCGGCGCGGCCTCGAGAAGATGCTGCTCGGCTCGGTGGCGGAGGAGCTGGTCCGCACCGCGCACGTGCCGGTGATGGTGGCGCGCCCCAACGAGCTCGGGGAGCTCGAGAAGACGCCGAAGCCCGAGCCCGCGGTGCCCGGCGAGGACATTCACCACGCGCGCGTCATGGCCAACGAGCACATCGTGTTCGGCAAGCGACCGAGCCACATCGCCTACCTCATCTGAAGATCCCCATTCCGGGATCGGATTGAGGCAACATGACCCCCATGGGGGAGGAGCGCCGAACGCCGCGTGTCGACACGCTGCGCGACGACGAGGTCTCGCCGAGCGAGGCCCCGAGCGGTGACGCGCGCTATCGGATCGAGCACGAGATCGGCCGCGGCGGCATGGGCCGGATCTTCCTCGCGAAGGACACCCGGCTCGGTCGCCGCGTCGCCCTGAAGACCCGGCTCGGAGACGGCGAGCGCGCGGCGGCGCGCTTCCACCAGGAGGCGCGCGCGACCGCGCAGCTCGAGCACCCGAACATCGTCCCGGTCTACGACCTCGACGAGGACGAGCGCGGCGAGCCTCGCTTCACCATGCGCCTGGTCGAGGGCCGCTCGCTCTCCGACGTGCTCACCTCGCTCGGCCGCGGCGAGGGCATGATCGCGCGCGCGTTCGGCCCGGCGGAGCTGCTCCTCGTCTTCACCAAGGTCTGCGACGCGGTCGCCTACGCGCACAGCCGCGGCGTGCTCCACCGCGACCTCAAGCCCGACAACATCATGCTCGGGCGCTACGGCGAGGTGTTCGTGATGGACTGGGGCCTCGCGCGCGTCGGCGACGTCGAGGTCGGCGGCGCCATCAGCGAGACGCGGATCAAATCCGACAGCGGCGAGCAGATCACCGTCGTCGGCTCGGTGCTCGGCACCCCCGGCTACATGTCGCCGGAGCAGGCGCGGGGCGCGCGCGAGGAGGTCGATCCCCGGAGCGACGTCTTCTCGCTCGGCGCCATCCTCTACGAGATCCTCACCTACCGGCGCGCCTTCGCGGGCGACCACGCGGCGGCGCTCCTCGCCGCGACGATCCTGGCCGAGGTCGTGCCGCCGACCGCGCTCGCGCCCGAGCGCCCGATCGTCACCGCGCTCGAGCCGATCTGCCTGCGGGCGCTGGCGCGGGATCCCGACGCGCGCTTCGCGTCGGTCCGGGAGCTGCGCGACGCGGTGGCCGAGGCGCTCGAGGGATCGCGCGAGGCGGCGCGGCGGCGGTCCGCGGCGGAGGCGAGGCTGGAGACCTCGCGCGAGCACCAGCGCGAGCACGTCGAGCTGGGCGAGCAGGCCCGGGAGCGGCGGGAGGCGGCCGAGCGTCGGCTCGCGGAGCTCCCGGTGGACGCGGCGGCCGAGCGGGAGGACGTCTTCCGGGAGCTCGGTGACGTCGCCGCGCTCGAGGCCCGATCCCGCGGCGCGTTCTGGGAGGCGTACGGCCGGCTGATCAGCGCGGTCCGCGAGGATCCCGGGTTCGCCCCGGCCCGCGAGGCGCTCGTGGAGCTGCTGCTGTCCCGGGCGAGCGAGCTGCGCGGCGCGGGCGACGCCTCGACCGCCGAGGACCTCGAGGCCATCGCGCGACAGCACGACCGGGCCCGGGTGGAGGCGCGGCTCGACGCCCCCTGCCGGCTCGTGCTCGAGCTCGACCCGCCGGGCGCCGACGTGACGCTGGCCCGGTTCGTCGAGCGCGGCCCGCGCTGGGAGGAGCACCCGGTCGAGGGCCCGGAGCTCGCGCCGGGCGCCTACGTCGCCGAGCTCTCGCTGCCCGATCGGCCGCCGGTGCGCGCGACGTTCGCGGTCTCGGCGGGCGGCGAGCGGCGGCTCCGGGTGACGCTCCCGGAGGCGGGCGCGATCGAGGAGGGCTTCGTCTACGTGCCGCCCGGCGTCTATCGCGTGGGCGGCGATCGGGTGGCGCCGGACGCCGAGCCGCGGCGCGAGGTGGAGCTCGGCGGGTTCGCGATCGCGCGCCACCTCGTGACGATGGCGGAGTACGGCGCGCTCCTGAACGCGCTCCCGCCGGACGAGGCGGCGCGGCGGGCCCCTCGCATCGGGCACACGCCCTACTGGCGCCCGGTGGACGGGGTCTATCGGGCGCCGTTCATCGATCCCGACGGCGACGAGATCGGCCCCGACTGGCCGGTGTGCATGGTCTCGGCCGCCGACGCCGACGTCTACGTGGCCTGGCTGCGGGAGACGCGCGGGCGACCGTTCCGCCTCCCCACCTCCGACGAGTGGGAGGTCGCGGCGAGCGGCGGCGACGGGCGCATCTTCCCCTGGGGCAACGGCTTCGATCCGTCGCTCTGCCGCAACCTCGCGAGCGCCCCCCGCGCCGGCCCGTGCCCGGTGGGGAGCTACCCGCGCGACCGCTCACCCTTCGGCGTGATGGACGTGGCCGGGCTGGTGCGCGAGCACACCTCGACCGAGGTCGACGGCAAGCGCGTCATCCGCGCCGGCGCGTGGCCCGCTCCGCCCGTGCAGTGCCGCCTCGGCCGCCGCACGATGCTGCCCGCCGACGAGGCCTACGTGACCTTCGGCTTCCGCCTCGCCCACGACGTCACGGTCGTTTGATCTGCTTCGGCGGGTTGCCGAAGGTGAGGTCCTTCAGGGCGGCGTTCCAGTGGGTCCGCTGCTCGAGGCTCTCCACGTAGGCGTGCACCTTCTGGTGCTTGGCCGCGGTATCGAAGATCTGCTCCGACGGCTCCATCAGCCGCAGGTAGCTGACCGCGGCGCCGACCAGGAGGTCGGCCAAGCCGTAGCGCCCCGCCTGGTTGTTGCCGTGGGGGTCGGGATCCTCGCGGTTGATGAACTTCCCGGCCGGCGGCACCTGCGTCTCGAGGTAGTCGAGGGCGCCCGCGGCGAGGTCCTTGGCGCGATCGAACTCGGTCGCGCTGCCGGTGGTGATGAGGCCGTGCAGGAGCAGCGTCTCCACCGGCGGCAGCAGCTCCCGCGCCGCCCACGACGACCACTGGAAGGTGAGCGGGATCATGCAGGGCACGGGCGGGATGAAGTCCACGCCGTTGTGCGCGTTGCGCCGCTCGTGCAGGTACGTGATGCACCCCATGCCTTCCCAGACCTCGAACGTGTCGTTGTGGAATCCGTTCGTGTCCACCAGTCGCGCGGGCCCGGCGTTGGCGGGCTTGGGCGGCGTCACCGTGCTGATCGTCGGGCTCACGCCCGCGTCCGCGCAGGCGATCTTCGCGGCCATGGAAGCCGGCCAGTAGTCGTGGTGATGTAGCGTGATTGCCATCCTCTTCCCTCCCCTCGGGAAAGGAAGCTACCGCAGCACGCAACGATGGATCCAGACGGGAACGCCTGGACAGTGATCATCGAGGCCGGAAACCAAGCGCCCCGGCGAGGCAGAGCTCCCGCACCCAGGCGTCTCCGCTCGTCGGGAGATCGTCCTCTCGATCCTCGAGGGACGCGTCGATCGCGGCCGCGAGTTCGGCCGCCTCGATCGCGCCGTCGAGGGCCGTCCAGGCGGAGGCCACCGCGTCGGGGACGGGGACGACGCTCACGCCGTCGAAGAAGCCGCCGACCAGGATCGTCGTCGGCCGCGCCTCCATCGTCGCCTCCTCGCCCTCGGCGAACGCGGCGTGGGCGGAGAGCACGTCGTGGGTGAAGGTCATCGCCGAGAAGGCGTCGCTCTTCATCACCACGCCGTCGAGGGGGTCGGGCAGCGCCTCCGGATCCCAGCAGAGCCGCTCCACGCCGTCGTCGCGGCGCGCGCGCACGATCGCGGCCTCGAAGGCGGCCATCTCTCGGGTCGGCGTGGGGGCGCCCTGGAGCCAGGCGCAGGCGCGATCCTGCAGCGGCGCGCGATCGAGGAGCGCCTCGCTCCCGGCGAAGCGCGCGAGGGCGTCGTCGGCCTCGAGCGTCGACCACGCGCAGGGCACCACCTGCCCCACTCCGTCGGCGAGCACGTCGAGGGCGCGGCCGGCCGCGGAGCCGTCGGCGAGCACCACCTCGGCGCGCTCGACGCCCAGCGCGTCCAGGATCCGCGCGCGCCACGCCTCGAGGTCGCAGGGCGCGCCCGCCATCACCTCGGCCGCGTCGGGGTAGGCGTCCTCGAGATCCTCCTCGGCGCCGTCGGCGAGGTGGCCGGCGCGGAGCAGTAGATCCCACAGGGTGCGGCGGTCGCGCCGCTCGGCGGCGATCGCGAGGTCGACCTCGAGCGCGCCGAAGAGCAGCCGGTCGAAGAGCGCCTCCACCCGGTCCCGGTAGGCGCGCACGTCGCCCGCCCGCGCGTCGTCCGGCGCGATCGAGAGCGCGGCCGCCACGCCCGGGTCCGAGAGGCGCGCGAAGTGCCCGACCACGTAGGCGGTGGCGTCGCTGGCGCTGTCGAGGAAGGGGTGCGGCGCCGGGACGCGGACGCCCCGGGCGAGCTCCTCGTCGACGGCGGACAGCTCGCGCTCGAAGTGCAGGACGCCCTCGCGCAGCTGCGTCACCGTGCGCCGCGCCCGCGCCACCAGCGCCGCCTCGTCCTCCATCCGCCAGCGCGCGTCCTCGAGGCGCGCCGCGGGGCGACGGCCGGCCGCCGCGCGATCGAAGGCGCCCTCGTCGAGGCGCATGACCTGCTCGGGCCCGTACCAGAGCACCACCGGGACCAGCTCGTTGAGCCGGGCCGAGAGGTAGAGCTCCCAGCGCGTGAGCCCCGGCCGCCAGAAGAAGCCGGCCGCCCGGTGCATCATCTCGTGCGGGCCCCACTTGCTGACGTGAGCGGGGTCGTAGATGGCGTGGGGCGCGTCGGCGGTGAAGCCCTGGTACTTGCCGGTCTTCAGCACGCCGCGGTCCCACACGTCGTGCTCCGGGTCGGCGACCTCGGGGGCGAGGTGCTCGGTCCAGTCGACGCTGCGGCGCAGCTCGCGGTGACGTGACGTCGCGCCGACCGCGACCCCGTGGGCGACCGCGCGCACCGCGAACGGCGAGGCGACGACCTCGGCGAGCGGGAGCCCCGCCGCGCGGGCGAGGGGCGCCGCGTCGAGCTCGCGGAGGGCGCGGGCCAGGGCGACGCAGGCGTCGACCAGATCGGCGTCGGTGGCCTCGCGCACCGCGCGTCGGCGCGCCGCGGGATCGGCGCCGTCGAAGGAGAGTCCGGGCAGCTCGAGCGTGCTCACGGCGCGGAGCATGACCTGATACCGTCGGCCACGCGATGGTGGGGCTCATCAAGTCGAGGCCGAAGGTCCGCGTGCGGGTCCCGAACGAGATCCGGCCGGGCGACACCTTCCTCGTGCAGGGCGAGCTGATCTGCCGGAAGCTGGTCGACGTCGAGTGGGTGCGGGTGACCCTCCTCGGCACCGAGCGCTGGAGCACCGGCAGCGGAGACAGCCGCGTCTCGCGCTCGCAGACCCTCGTGTCGCTCGGCGCCGAGGTGATGGGAGCCCGGATCCTGGAGGCCGGGACCTACCCGTTCGAGGTCCGGATCCCGCTGCCCGCCGACGCGCCCCCGACCTACCGCGGCGCGGCCGGGCGCATCGACTACGAGCTGCGGGTGACGGCGTCGGTCCCGTGGTGGCCCGACACCGACACCGCGTTCGACATCCGCGTCATCCCGCCGGCCCGGCCGTCGCTCGAGACCGAGACGCAGATCTACTCGTCGAACCCCGCCGGCGCGCCGATGGGATCGCCCCACGCCGAGGTCAGCCTCGCCTCGCAGTGGACCCGGATCGGGCACGGGGTGGAGGGCGCCATCGCGCTCGCGAACGTCGACGCGGTGCAGTACTCGGAGATCAAGGTGGGGCTGCGCGGGGTCGAGACCCTCTGGGACGCCGGCGCGCCGCGCACCACGCGGGAGGCCTTCCGCTACGTGATCCGGCTCGGCGCCGAGAGCGCGCGCGAGGGCGAGATGCTGCCCTTCCGCTTCCGCCTCCCGGACGACGCGCCGCCGGAGCTGCCGGAGGCCCGGCGCCCGGGCGGAGCGCCGCCGCTCGTCACCCTCGCCTGGGAGCTCGAGGCGGTGATCGGCGTGCGCTGGGGCTCCGACCTCACCCTGCGCATGCCCTACCGCGTGCTGCCGCCGAGCGATCGTCCGGGCGACGCGCCCCAGCGCCTCGCGCCGCCGACGGTGGGCAGCGACCGGCTCCGTCTCTTCTGGAGCGCGATCGGCGAGCGCCACGGCCTGCGCTACGAGGCCCAGTCGCTCCGCGGGGTCGTCGGCGAGACCGCGCTCGTCGTGCGCCGCGATCACCGGGGCCGGGACGGCGTGCACCTGATGGCCGAGCTGAGCTACCCGGAGCTCCACCTGGACCTCGAGGTCGAGCCGGCCACGTCGGTGCAGAAGATGGTGGGCGGCGGCAAGCGCATCGGGGATCCGAGCTGGGATCGAGGTCACTACGTGATCGCGCGCGACGAGGGGCAGGTCGCGCGGGTGCTGCGGCAGCTGCTGCCGGCGAGCGCCAACGCGCAGCTGCAGCGCATGGACGATCGCGCGCTGGTCGTGAGCGTGCGCGACGCCGGCGACTCCCCGGCCCGCCTCGAGCGCTTCGTGCTCGCCGCGGCCGAGCTGGCCCGGCAGATGGAGCGGGTGCGCGGCGCGATCCCGCCGCCGAGCGGGCTCGAGGACGCGGTCGACGCCTGGCGGAGGCTGGCCGGCCAGATCGGCGGTCAGCTCGAGACGGCGCGCATGCGGGTCACGGGCACGGTGGCCACGCTGCCGGTCGAGGCGCGGGTCAGCTTCGACCGGGAGGGCGCGCCGCAGACCACGTGGCTGAGCGTCGAGAGCCCGACCCCGCTCGACCCGGAGCACGCGCGGGTCTGGCACCCGGGCGAGGGCGAGGCGGCGGCGGGGCTCCACCCGGAGGCCGGCGCGCTCCTCGACGCGATCACCCGCGGCGCGCTCTCGCTCCAGATCACCGAGCGCCGCGTGATGATCGAGCTGCCCTCGCTCCTCGGGGTGGGCGAGCTGGACGATCGCGACGCGGGGCATCGGCTCTCGCGCATGGCGCAGCTCGTCCAGCTGCTGCGCGGCAAGGTCGGCCCCTACCGCTGACCGCGCAGCCGCCGCACCAGCCAGTGCGCGAGCCCGAGGCCGGCGACGAAGAGCAGCACCACCGAGAAGTGCGCGAGCATCAGGTGCTCGGGGTCCTTCCGGGGGCAGTGCAGCTGGAGCACCAGGTTGCCGAGCAGCCCGGCCGCGCAGGCGGCGAGGAGCGAGGTCGCCTGGGCGCCGCGGTCGAGGAGCCGGAGCACGAAATAGACGGGCACGCCGAAGAGCAGCCCGAAGAAGAGGCAGCCGCTGACGTGATCGAAGACGCCGTGCGCCTCGCCCGGGTCGTGCGGGGAGAAGAGCGCGAGCGCGAAGGTCGACGCGAGGGTGAGCCCGACCACCGCCGCCCGGGCCGCGCCTCGCATCGGCGGTCGGTGGAGCGGCCGGAGCGCCATGTGCACGCTGAGGAGGAGCAGCGCGCCGAGCGAGCCGAGGGCCACCGCCATGTAGCTCGCCGGGTAGTCGTGGAAGTCGGCGCGCAGCATCAGCGCGGCGGTGAGCCCGACGACGCCGAGCGCGGCCCCGCTGGCGATCGCGCGGCGGACCCAGGTGGGCCGGGTGCGCAGCCAGAAGGTCGGCTTCTTCTCGGCCTGACCGATCTCGCGCTCGACCGACTCCAGCAGGCCCTCGAGCTCGGGCTGCGGCTCCGCCTCGGCCTCGCGGGCCTCGGCGAGCCACTCCTCGAGCTCGGGGTCCGGCCCCGGGTCGTGCATCGGATCGCTCATCGGGATCGCTCCCACGTACGACGTCGCGCGCTCGGAGTTTCCTGGATCATCCCAGCTCCTCCCCGAGGAGGTCCTTCAGCTTCTTGTACGCCCGGTGGGCGCGCACCCGGACCGCGCCCTCGCTGGCCCCGACGATCTGGGCCACCTCGGCGAAGGGCCGCTCCTCGAACCAGTGGAGCTCGACCACCTCGCGCTGCGACGCCGGGAGCTTCTCCATCGCCGCGTGCAGCAGCTCCGCGCGCTGCCGCCGCTCGATCGGCCCGCGCTCGCTCGCCGGCTGCTCGAGGCGCTCGTCCTCGAGCTCGGTCTCCTTGCGGCGCTTCTTCTTGCGGAAGTGCTCGCGGACCAGGTTCATCGCGATGGTGAAGACCCAGGGCCGCAGCTTCCGGTCGACCTTGAAGTCGAGCCGGGCCGCGTGCATCTGGAAGAAGGTCTGCTGCACCACCTCGCGGGCGAGCTCCTCCGACTTCAGGTGCCGCACCGTCAGGCGCATCAGCATCGGCGCGTAGCGACCGAAGAGGATCCGGAACGCCTCGTGGTCTCCGTCCACGTACGCGCGCATCAGCTCTTCGTCGCTGCGCGCGTCGGTCATGTCAGTCCCGAAAATTCTGGAACTGGAGCGGGAGGGGCAGATCCTCGGCCTTGATCAGCGCGATCGCCTCCTGGAGCACGTCGCGCTTCTTGTGCGACACGCGCACCACGTCGCCCTGGATCGCGGCCTGGACCTTCAGGGCCTTCGCCTCCTTGAGGATCTTCACGATCTTCTTGGCGTGATCCTGATCGACGCCCTCGCGCAGCTTCACGAGCAGGCGGTAGGTGTCGCCGCCGGCGGGCTGCGCGGGCCCGGGGTCCAGCGCCTTCTGCGAGACCCCGCGCTTGGCCAGCTTGCCGCGCAGCACCTCGAGGGCCGCGGTGCAGAGCGAGGCGCTCTTGGTCTTGATCAGGATCCCCTCCTCGCTCTTCTCGAGCGAGGTGTCGGTGCCCTTGAAGTCGTAGCGCTGCGAGATCTCGCGCCGCGCCTGATCGACCGCGTTGTCGACCTCGTGGTGGTCGAGCTTGGAGACGACGTCGAAGGAGGCCATGGCTGGCGACGATAGATTTCGCCGCCGGGCAGGGCAAGGGGTCAGCTCGTGGGCTGATCCAGCCTCGAGAGCTTGGTGACTCCGTAGAGGATGGCGCCGATGGCGGCGACGCACGCGACGCTGAGGACGAGGGAGCCGATCCAGCCCGGGTTCATGCCGCCAGGCGGTGACACGTGGAAGCCGCCGTACATCATCACGCCGGTCCAGAGCGCGGCCAACGACGCGAACAGCACGGCGGCGGCGGACGCCCAGCCGATGAGCCGACGTAGCTTGGATTCTTTGCGAGAGAGCTCTGCCATGCCGAAGACCTAGGAACGGCCTGACGATCGTCCAAACCACCGCTACCGTTCGCGGCCATGGCCCGGCGCAGACGCGGCAGCTGGAAGAAGGTCCTCGCCGGGCTCGGCGCGGCGCTCGGCGTGCTCGCCGTGGTGCTGGTGGTGCGCGCGCTCGGCGGAGACGAGCCGCCGACCCGGCGCGAGCCGCTGACCCTGGAGATCGACACCGAGCGCGCCGCGGAGCGCCTCGCCGCCTATCTCCGCCAGGACACCAGCACGCCGCCCGGCATCTCGCGCGACCCGCGCCCCGCGCACCTCGACATGCTGATCGCCGACTACGCCGAGCCGCTGGGGCTCGAGGCGGCGGTCTACGAGGGGCGCATCCTGCTCCTGCGCTGGCGGGCCGGCGCCCAGGAGGGCGGCCCGATCGTGCTCCTGAGCCACGCCGACGTGGTCCCGGTGGCCGAGGAGGAGCGCGAGCGCTGGACGCACCCGCCCTTCGGGGGCGTGGTGGAGGACGGCTACGTGTGGGGCCGCGGCGCGATCGACGACAAGGGCGCGACCATCGCGCAGCTCGAGGCGATCGCCGCGCTGCAGGCGGCCGGGCTCACGCCTCGCCGCGACGTCTTCCTGCTGATCTCTCCGGACGCGGAGATCGGCGGCGAGGAGGGCGCGGGCGCGGTGCTCGCCCGGCACGCGCACCGCCTCGAGGAGCCGTGGGCGGTGCTCGACCAGGGCACCTTCGTCGCCCCCGACTTCGTCACCGGGACCACCATCGTGCCGGTCGGGGTCGGCGAGAAGCGCTTCGTCACGATCGAGCTGCGGGTCAACGGCGAGGCCGGCGACTCGAGCATGCCGGAGCCGAACGCCTCGCCGTCGGTGCTCACCACCGCGCTGGCCCGGCTGAACGAGCTGGAGCTGGACACCCGGCTGCTCCCGGCGACGGAGGCGTTCCTCGACCGGATCGCGGGGCGCGCGTCGTTCGGAGAGCGCATCGCGCTGCGCAACCGCTGGCTCTTCGGGGGCGCGGTCGAGTCGATGCTCGCCCAGCGGCCGGCGTCGAACGCGATGATCCGCGACACGATCGCGCTGACGATGCTGCGCGCGGGGATGAAGGACAGCGTGGTGCCGGCGCGCGCGGTGGCGACCCTGAACCTCCGCCTCCTGCCGGACAGCGATCTCGCCGCGGTGCTGCGCGACGTCGAGGAGACCATCGACGACCCCCGGGTGCAGATCGAGGTGATCACCGACAGCGGCCCGGCGCCGGTCTCGTCGGTGGAGGGCGAGGCCTGGCGCCGGCTGCACGCCGCGCTCGCGACCGCCTTCGACGACGACGCCGTGGTGGCCCCGATGATCACCCCGGACACGCTCGACGCGCGCTTCTTCGCCCGCCGCGGCATCCCCACCTACCGCCTCGTCCCCTTCACCCTCGACGCGAACGAGCGCGGCCGGGTGCACGGCATCGACGAGCGGGTCAGCCTCGAGAACCTCGAGCAGGGCGCGCGCGTCTACGCCCACGTCATGCGCTACTGGTGAGCGATCAGCAGCCGTGCCGGCCGGGCTCGACGTGGTTGCGCACGCAGAGCGGGACCTTGAGCAGCCAGTCGTCGACCAGGGGGCCGAACACGTCGAGCACCACGCCGCCGCCGATGTCGGCGAGCACGCCCCAGGTGACGATGGTGTTGTCGTCCTCGTAGGACGAGAGCGTGATGAAGCCGCGCCCCGCGCGCAGGTCGTGGGGGCGGGTGCGGTCGAGCGTGAAGCTCATGTGGTGCCGCTCCGGCTCGAGCCGGACCCGGGCGAAGTAGCTCGCCCGCGCGAAGGAGTAGCGGTGCTGCATGTGCACCACCCGCTCGTCGCCGTCCTGAGACACGAGGCGCGCGCGCTCGAGCGCGGGGATGAGGTGCGGGTAGGCGCGCACGTCGGTGACCGCGGCCCACACCTGGTCGACCGGCGCGTGCACGAGCTGCCAGCTGGTGCCGCCGCGCATCGCGAAGCGGCCCTCCCGCCGGGTGACGTTGCGCGCGACCAGCTCGCCGGCGCGGATCCGGTTCTGCTCCTCGCGGGTGAACGCCTCGGTGCGCTGGGCGACGCCGGCGGCGCCGATCAGGCTCACCGCGATCACGCACGCCGCCGCTGTCCCGAACCGGAGCCTCCGCACCATCGTCCTCAACGATAGCCATGTACGGCGAAAGCGGAAGGTTTTTCGCCCCCGCTCACG
Organism: Myxococcota bacterium; assembly: GCA_036149055.1. Classification (GTDB taxonomy): domain Bacteria; phylum Myxococcota_A; class Polyangia; order Polyangiales; family Sandaracinaceae; genus JAVJQK01. The sequence continues at coordinate 16,809 of JAYZQJ010000042.1, forward strand.
GAGCGGGGAGGTCGGCGGCCCGGGCGCGCTCGCTGCGAGAGAGGCCGAGGACGTAGGGAGCCTGGGCTCCCTGGGTGGGGACAGTGACCCAGACGTCCCAGGGTCCGGCCAGGCCCGGGCCGTCGTAGAAGGCGCCGTCGCGGTCCACGCCGCAGACCAGCTCGCCGTCGGGGCGACGCAGGATCACGCCGACCGATCCCTCGGCGCGGGCGAGCACCCGGAGGCGCGGGAGCTCGGTGTGCACCTCGAAGGCGTGGGTGGGGAGATCGGTGGTGAACCCGGTGCAGTCGCCCGCGAGCCCGGAGATGTCGATCTCGCCCAGGGCGATCCCCTCGAGGAGCTGAGGGTCGGGGCCGTCGGGCCGCACGACGAGCGCGTCCGGCTCCCCGCCGTCGCCGCCGACCGGCTCGGGGAGGCCGCTCGGCATCGCGGACAGGTCGGGGGTGACCCCGAGGGTGTAGGGGTGCAGGTCGAAGCGGTCGAACGCGCCGACGTAGATCCGGTGCTGGCCCGCCGGGAGCTCGAGCTCGACGACCGGGTCGGTGCCCTCGGTGTCGTCGTTGCAGACCCAGGTCCCGTCCTCGAGCTGCACCGCGAGCGTCGAGTCCGAGGCGCCGCGCACGAGCACCCGCAGCCGCATCGGCTCCACCACCGACAGCGGGTGGTGGACCATGCCGATCCAGCCCACGCAGCTCGGGTCGACGCTCTCCGCGTCGACGTCGCCGCCCGCGGTGTCCTGGATCGTCACCGGGCTCATGCCGGGGAACGCCTCGAGCGGGGCGGCCGGCATCGAGCTGTCGAGGGACGGTGTCGGCAGCCCGAAGTCGTCCATCCCGCCGAAGCCGCGCATGAAGTCGCCCATCACCTGGATGGCGCCGATCACCATCGCCGCGGCCCCGCTGATCCGCGCCCAGAGCAGCTCGCTCTCGCGGGCGTCGAGCGCGAAGGACATCTCGATGCGCCCGTCGCGCACCACCGGCTCCATCGCCGCGATCGGCGCGCTCAGGTGGTAGAGCCGCACGAAGGGCTCCTGCGAGGTCTCCTCGATCGCCTCGGTCAGCGCGGCGCGCACCGCCTCGGCGTCCGCCCCCTCGGCGACCTCGAGCAGCCAGTCCGCCCGGATCCCGCCGTCGACGTCGACGCGCAGCCCGCCGGCCGAGAGCTGCCGCACCCACTCGGGCACCTCGGTCTCGCCGTCCTCGCCCTCCTCTTCGACCAGCTCGCGCAGGGTGCGCGCGTCCTCGGTGACCATCACCAGGTGGTGATCGAAGAGGCCGATCCGGTCGTGCAGCCGCGTGCCGTCGTCGGACGTCGCGCCGCCCCGCCGGTCGAGCACCCCGCGCACGTCGCCCTCGGTGGCGAGCACCCAGAGGCCCTCGCGCAGCTCGACCAGCTGGTACTCGCGGGCCACGAACGCGCGGAGCCCGCGGACCTCGCGCACCCGGACCCGCGCCGCCTCCTCGTCGGCGACGCCGAGCCCGAGCGGATCCTCGGTCTGCGGCGCGCCCATGCCGAACGGGAGCTCGGGAAGATCCCCGCCGCCGGCCGCGAGCCGCACCGTCGCGCGCGCCTCCTCGTCGGTGAAGCGCGCCCCGAAGAAGCTCACCGCGGTGGGCGGGTTCCGCCGCGGGTTCGACGCCACGAAGATCCAGTCCGCCCGGGTCAGCACGTCGAGGGGCTCGGCCTCGGGCTCCTCCGGCGGCGCCGGCTCGACCTCTCCCTCCTGCCCCTCCTCGAGCGCCTCGAGCGCCGCCAGCGCGGCGAAGGGCGACGCCTCCTCCAGCTCGGCCGCCGCCTGCTCGCTCAGCTCCCGGAAGAGCGCGAGGTCCTCGTCCATCGCCGCGTAGAGCCGCGTGCTCCGGATCCCGGCCAGGTCCAGGAACACGAAGCCGCGGGACGCCGGCGGCGCGAGCGCGACGAGGTCGTCGGCCGCGGGGAGCTCGGTCGGCCGGAGGACCGTCGACTGGCGCGGGGTCGCACCGCAGCCGACGGAGAACAGGGTGAGGAGAAGCAGCGAGCGCGTCACGGGCGCAAACAAGCGCCACCACGACGCACGCGTCAAGCCGGGAGTCAGAACCGGTAGTCGCTCCGGGAGGTGTTGTGGGCCGTGACCTCGAGCGTCCCCTGCCCCTCGGGGGTCGGCACCGCGGCGGTGAAGCGCATCTCGAACGCGCTCTCCTCTCGGAGGGTCGGGCGATCGATCGCCAGCGGGAGCCAGCGCCGCTCGCGCCCGGTCGCCACCGCCTCGCGCAGCTGCACCCGGGGAGGCAGCCCGAGCACGGACAGGCCGCCCAGCTCGAGCTCGGTGACGATCTCCATGCAGGGCACGCCCTCGATCTCGGTCAGCGCCGCGAAGGTGCTCTGCCCCCGCAGCCGGTCCTCGGACACTCTGACGGTGGGCATCGCCTGGAGGTTGCGGGCGGCGCGAGCCGCGTCGATCGGCCACGACTCCCCGACCGCCCGCGGCTGCACCGTGCCGTACATCTCGTCCGCCCCGACGTCCGCCTCCCGGCTGTCGACCACGTCGGTGATCCACGCCGCCTGCTCCTCGGTGAGCGTCCCGCCGACCCAGGTGACGCCCGGCTCCTCGTCCGGCCGCAGGGCCCGGCTGACCTGGAGCACCGCGCCGGCGGGCACCACCGCCTCCTCCTCGCCGCCCTCGAGTCGCGTCGCGTGCTTCACGGTCAGCTCGATCCGCGCGACCCGCCCCTGCGCGTCGACGTCGAGCACGACCACGTCCGCGCGGAGCCGGTGGGTGGCGTCCTCGACCGACTCCTCGACCGGCTCCCCGGGCATGCGCGCGACGGAGCGGGTCCGGTCCCGCGCCTCGGTCGTCAGCACGAAACGATCCCCCGCCCGCGCTCTCCGCTCGAGGACCACCTCGTGCCCCTCCTCGGTCGGTGGGGAGTCCGCAGCCGTGGAGGGAGGCGGCGCGCCGGAGCCGCATGCGGTGAGCAAGAGCAAGACCGACAGGTTGCGCATGTCTCCTGAATAGCAGGATCGATAAGCTCCCTGCATGGACATCTTCGACCGCTCCCGGGACCTCATGGATCAGGTGCAGGAGACCCTGCGCGAGGCGTCGCCCCTCATCGAGGGCACGACCGGCCTGGTCAAGGACACCCAGACCCTCACCACCAAGGCCGCCGGCACCCTCTCCAACTGCAACAGCGTGCTCGCCGAGCTGTCCGCCCTCCTCTCGGCCCGGACCCGCCTCGCCAAGCTGGAGTGCGAGAAGCTCGAGCTCGAGATCGCCGCCCTGAAGTCGAGCGCGCCTCAGTCGTCGTAGCAGCGGCCGGGCGGCTGGCGCGAGGCCCGATCGAAGACGAAACCCTCGGCGCCGGCGTGCGCGCACACCGGCCGCGATTCTCCGAACCGGAGCCGAGCGCGAGTGACCTCCAGGACCGGGGCGTGGTCGCCGTCCCGGAGCTCGATCCGATCCCCGAGGACGCGCCGCACCTCCAGCCGCGCGACGCAGCCTCGCACCCCGCCCTCCCCGTCGGGCTCGCGCGACTCGAACGCGACGACCCGGGGCGCCAGCGAGAGGCACGCCTCGGCGCCGTCCGCGGCGCGGGCCCGGTACACGCCAACCAGGCGGGAGGAGATCTCCGGGGCGTCGGCGCTGGACGGCTGCGCGACGAAGACCGCCATCAAGGCGACGAGGGCGGCGGGGGAACGACCCATCTGGCGATCCTACGCCCTCGCCGGGACTCGACCCAAAGATTCTCAATTCGGATTGCGCCCCGCCAGACGGATGACGTCTACTCACCGAGATGAACGCTGACACGATCAACGCGATCTTCGGCATCGGCTGCACGGTGGCGATCTTCGGGATCACCGGGGGCGGCTTCTGGTGGATGCAGGGAAAGTCGGAGCGACGTCGGAAGCGGGCGCTGCGCAACCCGCCGCCGCTGCCGCTCCATCGCGGGGACCCGCTGCTCGGACGGCTGGTCGACGCCTGCGGGCGTCAGGATCTCCAGACGCTCCAGCGGGAGCTGGGCGCGATGCAGGGAGACTGGCAGCGACGCAGCTACTACCTCGACGCGATCCTGCTCGACCTCCCTCGCGCCCGCGTCGCGCTCGACCGCTGGGTGGCGGACGCCCCGCAGGATCCGCTGGCCCGGCTGCTCCAGGGCATCGGCCTCATCGCGTGGGCCTGGGAAGCGCGGGGCACCGGCCTCGGGTCTTCGGTCACCGAGGACGGCCGGCGACTCTTCTCCGAGCGCCTCCAGCTCGCTCGGCAGGCGCTCCGGGAGGCCGCGGCGCTCGCGCCCGACGATCCGCATCCGTGGGGAGAGCTCGTGCTCGTGGGCCAGGCCTCGGGCGAGCCCGACGCCGTGCTGGAGGAGGCCTACCAGGAGGCGCTGCGCCGTGACCCGTCGAGCTTCCACGCGCACTGGCGCCGGGTGAACAGCCTGCTCGAGAAGTGGTCGGGCCAGGAGCACGCCGCGCGGGAGCGCGCGAGGGAGGTCGCGCGCGCGGCCGCGCCGGGCTCCGATCTCCCGATGCTCCTGGCGTTCGCGCTCGCCGAGGAGCGCAGCGCGCGGCTGCGTCGCAGCGGTCACGCCGCCGCCGATGCCTTCGGGCGCGCCCCCGCCTTCCGTCAGGAGCTCGAGTGGGCGATGCGTCGCTCCATCCTGCACCCGGCGCACGTCGACGGTCACGGGTGGGCGCTGCTGGCGGTGAACTGGGGCGCGTTCCTCTCGCGGCTCGTCCGGGACGACGCCACCCTGCGCGGGCTGCTCGAGCGCCTGGGAGACAAGGCGGGCGTCTGCGGCTGGAACATCGCCGAGGCCAAGCGCCCGGGGTACGTTGCGGAGGCGCGCGTGTCGGTCGGTCTGCTCTGATGCCCCAGGAAAGTGCTCGAGAGGAAACGCCGAGTCATCGGTACTACCGCGCCTGCGTGGGGCGGTGGCGGAGCCCGGTCGCGCTGACGATCGAGGACCCGGGCGCGCTCGCGGCGTCCGGCATGTCGTGGCTCGATCGCGTGAGCCTGCGGACGCTCGCCGGGTGGCCGGGCTGGCTGCCGCCGATCTGGATGCACACGTCGGTCGCGTACGATCCGTCGGGCGAGGTGGTGCACCGGACGGTGATCCGGTGTCTGGGCGTGCCGCTCCGGCGCACCGTCGAGCGCTTCACGCTGCAGCCGGACGGGCGGCGCTTCGTGGTGTCCGGGGACATGAGCGGCGAAGGCGAGGTCGAGGACGACGGAGCGCACGCGCGGTACGCGCTCCGCTGGCTGGGCGTCGACATCCGGCAGGAGACCACGCGCGAGCCCGACCTCGTCACCGTGAGGCAGACGGGGCCGGGCTTCGCGGGCACGCAGCGGCTCGTGCGACAGGCCTGATCAGCGCGCCACGACCTCGGCGCCGGCGACCCCGGCGTGCATCATGCGGGCTTCGCCGACCAGCGCGCCGTCGGCGTCGAAGTCGCTCTCCATCAGCTCGACGTTGGCCACCGCGCCCTCGGTGCGGTTGCCGCCGACGAGGCCGCCCTCGCCGCCGAAGTAGGCGTTGCCCTCGACCACCGGCGGGATGGGCATGGGCGCGCCGCGGAACACGAACGCGCGCCGCTGGCTGACGACGGTGTTGCGGTACACGTGGACGTTGGACGCGTCGGGGGTGGTGGTCTGGCCGTTCATCCGGATGGCGGCGTCGACGTTCTGGTCGCCGTCGTAGATCGCGGTGTTCCAGCACACCTCCTGGTTCTCGGCGGAGGGCTGGGTGATCTGGTTGCTGACGTCGATCGCCGCCGTGCCCGCGCGGCCGATGAAGAGGTTGTCGCGCACCGTCAGGTCGTTGGTGTCGTCCTTCGGGTGGATGAACATGTCCCCGTTGCTCGGCTGGAGGTCGACGCCGATCGCGCGGTTGCCCTCGAAGAGCACGCGGCGCGAGTCGAAGGTGACGACGAGCTGGGCGGCCGCGTTCGCGCGCAGCTCGCTGTCGAGCACCGCGAGGTTCTCGTGGTACGGCCCGTCGGCCATGAAGGCGATGCAGCCGGGGTTGTCGCGGCCCGAGCCGCCGACCCCGGTGTCGTCGAACGAGAGGGCCCAGAAGGTGACCCGCTCGGAGCGGTCGGTGACGTTGAAGATGCGCGCGTTGCCGAGGTCGCCGCGCGAGCCGGTGAAGTCGATGCCGGCGACGAGGTAGTCGTCGAGCCCGCCGACCCGGGTGGTGCGAAAGTGGCCCTCGGAGGTGTCGAAGGTGACCGCCTCGCCCGGGTGAGCGACGAGCGCGATCGGCTTGACCGCGCCGTCGAGGACCGGGCTCGTGAAGGGCTCGGCGGCGTAGACCTGGTAGCGGCCCGCCCGGAACACCGCGACGCGCCCGGCCCACGTGGCGTCGGCGTCGTCGTTGCGCCAGAGCCCGGCGGCGAAGGTGCGGAGCGGCGCGTCGAAGGTGCCGGCCGCGGCGTCGTCGCCCGCCTCCGCGTCGACGAACACGAAGGCGTCGTCGTCGGTGGTCACCTCCCAGGTCAGCTCCACCGACTCCCCCGACTGATCGGTGACCCGGACGCGGAAGGCGTGGCTGCCGGCCGCCGGCGCGGGCCACTCGATGACGCCGTAGCCCGGGGTCCGCAGGTGCTCGATCCAGCCGGTCTCCGGGTCCTCGCGCCGGTCGAGCTCCCCGGCCACGAAGGCCGCGCCGTCGGGGCCCTCGACCAGCTCGTAGAGGAACGGCCACTCGCCGCCCTGGATCGCGACGCGCACCCGGTAGGGGACCCGCGAGTGGGCGCGGCGGTGGTAGGCGTCGGGCGAGGTCTCGTCGTCCGGCCGCGGGTAGAGCGCGTGCATCGGCAGCTTCTGACCCACGCGCGACTCCATCGGCAGCGTCCAGGCCCCCGGGGGCGGCGGCCCCGCGTCGGGCTCGCCGCCGTCGACGCCGGCGTCGTCCATCGTCGACCCGTCCGGCGTGGACGCGTCGGACACGGGCGGGGCGGAGGCGTCGGGGCCCGCGTCCTCGGCGGGCGCGGGATCGCCGTCGCACGCGGCGAGCCAGAGGAGGGCGAGGAGACAGAACCGGTACTTCTTCATGGGGACGACTCTACCGAGCGCGGCGCGCGTGTCCCCTAATCTCTGCCTACCTCGCTCGCTGGCTGGCGCAGCGGGGCTACGCTGCGGCGGAGGAGGGGCACGATGAACGAACGGAACGCGGACTGGCCGGAGCTCGACTACGCGGCGTGGCGGGAGACCTGCACGGCGCTCCATCTCTGGACGCAGGTGGCGGGCAAGTACCGGCTGGCGCACACGCCCTGGGTCAACCACTCGTGGCACGCGACGCTGTACGTGACGCCGCGCGGCCTGACGACGGGCACGGTGCCGGACGGCGGGCGCGCGGTGACGCTCGACTTCGACTTCGTCGACCACGCCTTCGTGGCCCGGGCGGACGGGGGCGCGACCTCGCGCTTCGAGCTCGGGGAGATGAGCGTGGCCCGCTTCTTCGACCGGGCGAAGGCCGCGATCGAGGCGGTGGGCGGCACGCCGACCCTCCACGGGGCGCCGAGCGAGGTGCCCGACGCGACGCCGTTCGCCGAGGACACCGCCGCGCGCCCCTACGACCGGGACGCGGTGGAGCGTTATCACCGGGCGCTCACCCACGTGGAGCGCGTGCTGTCGCACTTCCGGACCTCGTACCTCGGCAAGGTCAGCCCGGTGCACCTCTTCTGGGGCGCGCTCGACCTCGCGGTGACACGCTTCTCGGGCCGCCGCGCGCCGCTGCACCCGGGCGGGATCCCGAACCTCCCGGACGCGGTGACGCAGGAGGCGTACAGCCACGAGGTCTCCTCGGCGGGGTTCTGGCCCGGAGGCGGCGGCGTCGAGGAGGCGATGTTCTACTCCTACGCGTACCCGACCCCCGAGGGCTTCGCGGCCGCGCGCGTCGAGCCGGAGGCCGCCCACTACCACGACCAGCTCGGCGAGTTCGTGCTCCCCTACGAGGCGGTGCGATCCGCCCCGGACCCGAGCGCCACCCTGATGCGCTTCCTCCGCTCGACCTACGCGGCGGCCGCCGAGCTCGGAGGCTGGGACCGCGACGCGCTCGAGTGCGCGCTGGGATCGCCGAGGGTCCCCCGCGGCGTCCGCGCCGAAAGGCGAATTCCCGCGGAAGGGTAGACGCGAGCGCGCAGAGCTGTCAATCAGGCTGCCTGGGAGGGGCAGCCATGGACGCGGTGGACGAGGTCATGAACGCGATGGACGCCATCGGGCGAGAGCTCGACGGCGCGGAGCTGCGACCGGATCCGGCGCGCGAGGACTGGGCTTCTCAGGCGGAGCGGCTCGAGGAGACGAGGGCGAAGCTCGAGGCCGACGTGCTCGCCAAGCTGCGCGAGGCGACCGATCTGCTGGCCTCCGAGGGGCCGGTCGCGCAGCAGAACGTGCGCGACGGCGCCGCCTTCCTCGCCGCCGAGCTGGCCGCGGCGTTCCAGGCGTCGGGCGATCGCTCGACCGCGGGGACGCTGCTCGTGAAGGCGCTGCGCGCGGGTCCGTCGGGCGCGCCGCTCGCGGAGCTGGAGGCGGCGAGCAAGGAGCCGGACGCCTGGGTGAGCCTCGCGCTCGGGCGCTGGCATCACCGCCGAGGCGACTTCTCGGCCGGCGACGCGGTGCTGAAGGCCGGCAAGCGCGCGGCCCAAGATCGCTCGCTGCGCGCGTCGTTCGATCGGAGCCTGAACGGCCCGCGCCCGATGACCGGCGGGGCGCCGTCGCTCTTCACCTTCAACGGCATCGGCACGATGCTCTACGGCGCGCGCGACCGGCGGGACGACGGCTCCCACGTCGCCACGCTCTTCCTCTGCCTGATCTACATCCCGGTGCTGGCGCTGAGCGCGTACCGGGTCGTCGATCACGGCAACGGCTCGTACACGTTCTTCACCAAGGAGCGCCTCAGCGGCGCGACGAAGGGCTGGAACTGGGCGATCGCGAGCGCGCTGGTGCTCGCCATCGGGTGGGGCGTCACCAGCTCCTACCTCGGGTCGCCCGGCCGCCTCGCCCGCGTTGCGCTGGAGGAGGCGGAGCAGGTCGAGGAGCGCGGCGACCTGGAGCGGGCCGCCGAGGCCTACCAGGGCGTGGTGGACGAGCACCGCGGGGTGCAACGGACGGTGCGTGACGCGGCGACCGGCCTGATGCGCGTCCTCACCGCTCGGGTGGAGACGCCGATGACCGCGGCGCGGGCCGACGAGGGCGTGCAGCTCGTGCGTCGCTACCGTCTCCTGCCCGATCACGCGCAGCAGGGAGAGCGGGCGACGATCCTCGCCCGGGCGCTCGGGGAGTGGTCGGAGCAGATCGGCGAGGAGGACGACGCGGCGAGGCGCGCGGCGCTGCGGCTGGCGGAGCTGGGGGCGCAGGTGGCCGGGGAGACCGAGGTCGGCGCGACGCTCCGGGCGCGGGTCTCCGCGCTGCACCTCGCGATGGCGGCGCCGCTCCGCGAGGCGTGGCCCCTCGAGGCCCTGCATCACTACGTCGCCGCGGACACCCCGGAGGCGATGCAGGCGGCCGACGCGCTCGTGCGCGAGCTCGACGCGTCGCGGCTCCCCGACGTCGCGGCCGAGGTCGCGGCGTGGGAGGCGAGCGGCGACGCGGACGAGGACGCGGTGGCCCACGTGCGAGCGCTCCGCGCGCAGCGCGAGGAGTGGGCGGGCGACGCGCGGCGGACGGACGCGCTGGCGTCGGGCGACGCCGAGGCGCTGGCGCTGCTCCACGGGGAGCGCCCGGACGATCAGGAGGTCGGCGCGGCGCTCGCGGAGGCCCGGCGCGGCGCGGGCCAGACCGACGAGGCGCTCGCGATCCTGATGGCGTACGGGCCGCCGGGCCGGCTCTGCGGGGAGGCGCAGCGGACGCTCGCGAGCTGCTACGCCGACCAGGGCGAGCTGGAGCGGGCGGCCGGCCTGCTGTCGAGGCAGGTGGAGCTCCGGCTGCCCGGCTTCCAGGAGGCGCAGCTCGCCTACGACTCGGCGTCGCAAGCGCGGGTCGACGCGCTCGTGGAGCGCGCCCGGGCGGGCCGCGACATGGAGCTCAACCGGCGCCTCGAGAACGTGTTCGACGACGCGCGGGGGCGGGAGATCTTCGACGCCTGGCTCCGCGAGCGGATCGAGGGCGACGCCGAGCTGACCACGCTGCACGAGGCCTACCTCGCGCGCTCGAGCGTGGTCCCCATGGTGCTCTCGCTCGGGACGCTCCAGCTCCGCCGCGCCCGCGAGGTCAGCGGCGAGGCGCGCGAGGCGCTGCTCGCCGACGCCGAGCGGCTGTTCCTCGCCATCCGGCAGGAGGCGGCCGGGGTGCCGAGCTATCACCTCTCGCTCGGGCAGGTCTATCACCGCCTCGGTCGCACCGCGGAGGGCGACGCCGAGCTCACGGGCCTGCTCGAGTCGGGCGACCTCGGCCTCGCGCTCCAGGTGGGGCACGTGTACCGGAACCTCGGGCTCGTCGAGCGGGCGCGCGAGGTCGCCGAGGACGTGCACGCCCGCGGCGCCGGGAGCGCGGCGACCCAGGACGTGGCCGGCGCGGCCGCGCACCTGATGGCGCTCATGGCCACCACCCTCGAGGATCGCGAGACCTGGCTCCGCCGCGCGCCGCAGGAGCTGCCCGAGGTCGAGACCGCGCTCCTCGAGGTGCGCGCCGAGCGGGCGCTGCAGGCCCGGGAGCTGCGCGAGGCCGACGCGCTCTTCGCCCAGGTGGCGCAGCGCTACGCGTCCGCGGGCGACAACGACGCCGCCTCCCAGAACAACGCCGCGCTCGCCGACCAGCAGCGCTACCGGTGCACTGGCGATCCCGCGCACCTCGTGCGGGCGGGCGAGCGCATGGAGCGCGGCCTCCGGCTGATGCCCGACGACGCGCTGATGGTGGGCAACCTCGCCGCGATGGAGAGCTACCGCGGCGACCTCGCGGTGCTGGACGGCTTCGTGCGCACGTCGATCCTCCGACTGGACTCGGCGCAGACGGGGCAGCTCCTCGGGTGGCTCTCGCTCGGGCCGCAGCGCGACGCGGCGCGGGAGGCGCTGCGGACCGGGGCCCACTCGCGCCGGGCGCGGGAGCTCACCCGTCAGGAGCAGGTGCTCGCTCCGCAGCGCGCGCGCGCCTGGGTGCGGGAGTGGCAGTGGGCGGCGGAGGAGGACGACGTGGACGCGCTCCGGGCGCTGCTGGCGCGCCTGCGCGAGGTCGACAACCTCGACACGTCGCGGCAGGTCGAGGCCCGCACCCGGGAGCTGACCGCCGAGCAGGAGGCGCGCCTCGAGGCCGAGCGCGACGCGGCCGTGGCCGACGCGGAGGCGCTCGTCGCCGACGCCCGTCGCGCCCGTCATCCGGCGACCCTCTCCGCCGCGCTGCACCTGCACGCGGTCGCGCTGGTGGCGCGCGCCTGGGAGAGCGCGAGCGTGGAGGACGCACGGGCGGGCGTCGCCGCGGCGCGCGAGGGAGCGGCGACGTGGGACGGCTTCGGCGCGGGCGAGCTGCCCTGGGCGCTCCGGACGCTGGCCGCGCTCGAGGTCATGAGCGCGCAGCCCGCGCTCCGGGCCGCCTACGACGCGCGCGGTCCCGCCGACCGGCTCGACGGCGTGATGGAGCAGGCCGCCGAGCGCGACGCGGCGGTCGCCGCCGCCCTCCGTGAGAGCGCCACGCTCGACGAGGCCTGCGCGCTGCGCGCCGCCGCCCCGCCGAGCGACCTCGGGCTCGCCGACGTGACCATGGCCCAGCTCGCCGGTCACGACGGCCTCGGCGCCGCCGCCCGCGTCGTCACCACCCGCCCCCGCGCCCCGGTCGAGCTCGACATCTGGGCCCAGGTCGATCCCGACAACCCCGAGATCCCCCGGCGCCGCGCGCTGCTCGGGGGCTGACCGACGGCGTCGACGCGCGTAACGCGCGCTGCTTCCGTGCGCTCCCATGGGGGAAGGGAGCGCAGATGTCTCGAGCCCGCCTGGACGACCCTCATCGAGAGGTGCGCGCGCTCGCCACCGCGATCGAGGGGCTGAAGCTGGAAGCGCAGACGCGCGCGTTCGCGCGCCGGAGCCTCGACGGGGCCGCGGGCGCGCGCCGCGACGACGCCATGCAGATCGCCACCGCCGCGGGCCTGGAGATGGCGCTGCTGCTGCGTCAGCGCCGGCTGCTCCAGCGCGCCGACGAGCTGAGATCATGGGCCTGGGATCACCCCGAGCTCGAGCGCGAGAACTACTACCGGGCCCGCGAGGCGATCTCGGGGTGGCCGTCGCGGCGGGCGCTTCTGGCGGATCTGCTGGCGGGAGAGCGCCGCGCCATCGAGCACCTGGAGCTCGCCGACGCCGCCGGTCAGGCGCGAGCGCTGACGCTCGGCTTCGGCCTCGTCGCGCTCGTGGCCGCCTACTTCGCGGTGCTCGACCGGGATCCCGCGGCCGCGCTGCTCACCCCGGTCGCCGCCGGCCTCGCGACCTTCGCGCTTCGTCGCGCCATGCCCCGCTACGCGTCCGCCGCCCGCGGAGGGAGCGAGACCTGGCGTGCGCGGCTCGACGCCGCGTTCCTCGCCGGCGCCGAGGGCGCTGAGGCCAGCCGGGACGTCGACGCCTGGCTGGCGGAGGTCGAGCCCGCGTTCGCCGTGGCCTGAAGCGTCACTCGTCGTTCGGCTCGCTCGCGCCGGCCTCCGCCGCGGCTCGGCGGGCCGCGGCCTCTCGCAGCTTGTCTTTCTTGCTCTTGCGCTTGCCCTTGATGCCGCCGGTGCCGTGGGAGCGTGTCACCTGCACCTCCTCTTCTTCCGGCTCGAACCCGGGCACGTGCTCGCGGGGGAGGCGGCGGCGTTCGCGGCGCTCGATCAGCCGGAAGTGGGCTCGCATGTCGGCGGTGACGAAGCTGACCGCGACGCCCGCTCGATCGCGCCCGGTGCGACCCACGCGATGTCGGTAGTCGTCGGGCGAGCGGGGCAGGTCGTAGCTCACGACCATGTCGAGGCCCTCGACGTGCAAGCCGCGGGCGGCGACGTCGGTGGCCACCAGGACCCGCACCTCGCCCCGCCGCAGCGCCTCGAGGGCCCGGGTGCGCGCGCCCTGGCTCAGCTTTCCGTGGAGCGCCATCGCGGCGACCCCACGATCGGTCAGCTTGCGGGCGACGTGCCCGGTCGAGTACGTGGTCGCGACGAACACCAGCACGCGCTGGGCGTCGCTCTCCTCGAGCAGGTGCCGGAGGAGCGGCGTGCGCTTCGGCGTGTCCACCTCGATCACCCGCTCGACGAGCTCGGGAGCGTCCTCCTCGCTCGTCACCGTCACGACCCGGGCCGACGCGCGGAGCGTGGCGCGCGCGAGCGCCTCGACCTCGGGCGGGAAGGTCGCCGACAGGAGCAGGGTCTGGCGATCCTCGGGGACCGCGGCCACCACGCGCGTCAGCTCGTCCTCGAAGCCCGCGCGGAGGAGGCGGTCGGCCTCGTCGAGCACCAGCGTCGAGACGCGCGAGAGCGAGAGCGCGTTCTTCGAGACGAGATCGAGCAGCCGGCCGGGGGTGGCGACGACGAGGTCCGCGCCTCCGCGCAGGGCGAGCATCTGAGGGTTGATCGAGACCCCTCCGAAGACGACCTGGGTCACGGGCGGCGACGGCAGGCGAGCGCCGAGGGAGGTGATCTCCTCTCCGATCTGCGACGCCAGCTCCCGCGTCGGGCAGAGGATGAGCCCCTCCACCGCGCGGCGCCCTCGCCCATCCCGCCGGGGGTCGCGGGCCGCGTGGGCCTCGAGCAACGGCAGCACGTAGGCGGCGGTCTTGCCGGAGCCGGTGGGGGCGCTCGCCCACACGTCCTCGTTCGCGAGCGCGGCCGGGATCACCGCCGCCTGCACGCGGGTGGGGCGGGTGAAGCCCCGTTTCCGGATCGCGGCCCGCAGCGCCTCGGAGAGCCCGAGCGAGGCGAAAGATGGATCGGAGGACGGCGGCACCGCGAGGGCTTAGTCACCCGGCGGCTGGCTGTCACGGAGCCCTCCCCTGGCGAGCGTCCCGGCGCGCGGAGGCGGGGGCGCGAGCGACGCTCCCGTCATTTCAGAAGTGGGGTCCGGTCACCCCGGGTGAAAGAGCGAAGCCGCCTCTGCGCCCCGATCCGCCGCTGGCACGCAGGCTGCGTGGATCTCGCGGCGTGGAAAACGCACAAGACTCCATGGCCTGGCTCCTGGGCGGCCTGATCGCCGTCTGCGCCGCCGTCACGGCCCTGCTCTAGAGCGGCAATCAGTTTGAAACCACCGGCGCTGCGGGGCGGGACCGCGGCCAGGCGCGCCCGGTCGCTCCTCGACGATGCCCTAGCATCGCCTCGTCCCGCCCGAGCACGCCTGACCGCCCTCGC